>CALIMZ010000018.1:0-5597 GCA_938045235.1 uncultured Candidatus Saccharibacteria bacterium | reverse complement strand
CTAGTTGACCATATTCGTTCTTTCCCCAGGCGTAAATAGTACCATCAGTCGCGAGAGCTAGTGAATGAGTCGCACCGGCGGCAACCTGTACAATCGTCTTTCCTTCCATTGGTGTGCCGGCGGTTTTGACGGCAACGGGAGCGGAAGCGTTATTGGCAGCGCCACTCGTACCATTACCTAGCTGGCCCCAACTGTTAAATCCCCATGAGTACACTGTACCATCTGAAGCAAGCGCCAGTGCATACCACACTTTGGCGGATAGTTGCGTAATCGTCTTTCCTTCCATTGGTGTACCGGCGGTTTTGACGGCAACGGGGACAGGGGAATTAGTAGCAGTGACTCCGTTACCAAGTTGACCGTATTCATTTCTTCCCCAAGTATAAACCATGCCATCGGCAGACAGTGCAAGAGAATATCCGTTACCATTCGCTGTCTGTACAATTTTTTTACCTTTCGGCATAAAGTTAGTGCCAGTGATCGTCACATTCTGCCCACCCGCAACCGGACCAATCGCTGGCGAGACATTGGTTATGGTCGGTTTGGCATGTGGCGTCACGAGGACAACATTACTAAAATCACCCGTCCCAGCAGTAGTCTTGGCTGCCAAACGAACCCGATAGGTCTGATCGTTTGTCAGTCCAGTTGTCGTGTGTAATGTCGCGGCAGCGGCGACGTTAACGGTCGTCCAGCTGGACGCTCTAATTGCTTGATATTGCAGTACGTAGCCAGTGATATTTTGTCCACCAGAAACAATTGGCGCTTGCCACGAAATAATTGCAGTGGTATCGCCTGGTTTAGCCATAACATGCGTAGGTGTAGACGGTGTATCAACAAGATTAATCGTAGTGATAACTGGCACAGAAGAGTCGTTATTTGTGCCGTCTCCCAGCTGGCCGTCAAGATCACGTCCCCACGAGTATACCGCACCGTTGGAGGTCAAGGCTGACGAACTGGCTCCTAGCCAACCACTACCAGAAACTTGTATGATATTTTTATCAGCTGGAGCCTGCACGGCAACAGGAGTAAGCGCATTAACTGTTGAATTATTACCCAACTGCCCGCTACCATTATGCCCCCAAGCATAAACCTTACCGCTGGAGTCAATTGCTAATGAGTGTCGAGCGCCACTTGCGATTTCTACAATTGTTTTGTTGCTCATCGGCGTACCAGTTACCGTTACCGCTACCGGTAACATAGCATCGGTTGTTACATTATTGCCGAGTTGACCTGTATCATTTCTACCCCACGTGTAGACCATACCGTCGTCAGTAAGTGCCAACGAATGCCCTTGTCCAGCAGCAATTTTGACTATTTTCTTACCAGCTATTGGCGTACCGATGGTTTGAACGGCAACTATCGTGTTAGAATTAGTTTTTGTATTGTTGCCTAACTGACCATGATAATTCCAGCCCCAGGTATAAACTGCGCCATCAGACGTTAACACCATATTATGATTAGCACCGGCAGCAATTTGAACGATAGTCTTGCCAGCTAGTGGCGTACCAGCAATTTTGACTGCGACCGGCACGCTAGAGTTCGTCGTTGTTCCGTTACCTAGCTGGCCGTAAGCATTACTGCCCCATGCATAGAGCGCACCGCCGCTATCAAGTGCCAACGAATGGTCGGCGCCGGCAGCAATTTGAACGATAGTCTTGCCAGCTAGTGGCGTACCAGCAGCCTGAACAGCGACTGGTGATCGCGAGTTGATTGTCGTATTGTTGCCAAGTTGTCCGTACTGATTGAGCCCCCAGGTATAGACCGTACCATCAGATGCCAAGGCTATAGAGTGCGATCCTTCATAGCGCCCGCCACCCTCAACCTGTTTAACCACTTTTCCGTCCATTGGAGTGCCAGTAGTTTTTACGGCAATAGGCACATTAGAACGAGCCAATGTCGTACCGATACCCAATTCACCAGACGTATTTCGACCCCAAGCATATATTCTGCCATCAGACGTCAAGCCAAATGAATGGTAGCTACCGTTTGAAACTTTAACAATACGAATAGCCAGCGCATTCACTGAGAAATTGCTAATGAGCCAAACAGCACTGATAATCACGGTTGCTATAAACGTACAACAACCACCAAAGATTACACGACGATTTCGAATTGGTTTCACTCGCAGACCAACTGAGCTTGATCGACAGAGCAAGCCAATTTTCATAAATAAATTCTTAAGTTTATTTTTGATACCCCTACCTCATTAACTTAAAAAACGCTACCCCCATATTCTACCTAAAATGCTCATGGTATGTCAATTATATCTTAGTGTTCTTTTAGAACAGGAACTTGTATTTCTTTTACAATCTTCATAAACGCTGCTTCATCAATAACTTTCGTACCATATCTCTCTGCCTTCGCCAATTTACTCGCCCCAACTTTTCCTCCTGCCACCAGATAGGTCGTATCTTTGCCGACGCTAGTTTGGAATGTTCCGCCAAGTGCACGGATCTTCTCAGCTGCCTGGTCGCGAGACATTGACTGCAACGTGCCAGTAATAACGAAGCTTTTGCCAGCTAATTCGCCCCGCTTTGCCTTGTAGATTGGCGTAACGCCGAGCAGGGTAAACTTTTCAAGGAGCGCTGCATTATCCTCATCTGCAAACCACGCCATAATTGATTCCGCCACGACGACGCCAACGCCATCAATTGATTGCAGTTCATCAAACCCTGCCTGCGCTAGTTTGTCAAGACTCTCAAAATGATTCACCAGATCAATTGCTGTCTGCGCGCCGACATGGCGAATCCCTAGTCCGTACACGAAGCGCTCCAGCGGCGGCTGTTTTTTAGCAGCAATTGCGTCGACTAATTTCTGCGCCGAAATATCCGCGAAACGCTCCAGCGTCAACAATTGCTCTTTTGCGAGCGTGTAAATATCCGCCAAGTCCCGTACCAATTCTGCATCAACCAGAGCTTCAACATTTTTTTCGCCCAGCGTGTCAATGTCAAGCGCACCTTTCGACGCAAAATGCTTCAGTGCGCGTTTCAGAATAAGCGGACCACTCAAACCTTTCACGCGATACACCGCTTCACCCTCAGGGCGGACAAACGTTAGCTCTGGATACTGCCGCGCCAGTTCTGCCGGATAATCAATCGGCTGCGTATCATTCGGCCGCAGCTCAACAAGCACAGCTTCAACTTGCGGAATAATGTCGCCAGCCTTAAAAACCACCACCGTATCGCCGCGGCGCACATCAAGCCGCGCAATCTCATCGGCATTGTGCAGACTAGCATGCTGCACCGTTGTACCCGCCACGACAACCGGATCAAACACCGCCACTGGTGTCGCTGCGCCTGTTCGTCCGATTGATATTACAATGTCGCGCACAATTGTCGTCGCCTGTTCGGCAGCATATTTATACGCCACAGCACCACGTGGATTCTTACCGACCAGCCCGAGCTCGTCAAAACGCGCCCGGTCATTAATTTTTATCACCAAACCGTCAGTATTAAATGGCAGCTTCTGGCGTTTCTCATCCCATTCATTCACAAAATTCATCACGCCTGCGATATCCGTAAACACGCTTGCCTGCTTATTCCGCGTAATGCCAAGCGCCGTCAGCGCCTGATAAGCAAAGCTATTTGTCGGCACATCGCCCGCATCGTCGCGAATGATATCGTAGCCGCGAAAATGGAGCGGCCGCTCTGCTACGAGTTTCGGGTCAAGCTGGCGGATAGTACCCGCCGCAAGGTTTCGCGGATTAGCAAACTCAGGCTTACCCGCGGCACGCTGCCGTTCGTTCAGTGCTGCAAAGTCTTTTTTGAGCATGACAATTTCGCCGCGGATTTCTGTGCGCCCATGCAGAAAAAACTCATAACCTTCTGCTTCATGCAAACGCAGCGGTACGTTTTTAATTGTCCGCACATTATTCGTTACGTCTTCGCCGACAAAACTATCGCCGCGCGTCACAGCTTGCGTAAATATGCCGTCAAAATAAATGAGCGCGCATGCTAGCCCGTCCATTTTTATATCAGCAAAGAATTCATGATTTTCCGCCGGCAATAATTTATCAATCCGATCCACCCACGCGACAACATCGTCTTTGTCAAACACATCATTCAAACTAACCATGCGCCGCGGATGACGAACTTTTATAAAACCATCAGACAATTTATTGCCGATACGCTGCGTCGGACTGTCAGACGTTATCCACGCCGGATGCGCTGCTTCAATTTGTTTCAGCTCGCTCATTAAGCTGTCATATACCGCATCGCTTACTGACGGCTGATCAAGTGCGTAATACTCGTAGCTGTATTTGCTCAGCAGCTTTTTGATTTCATTAAGCCGGCTTCGCGTCATCGTCAACAACCTTTCGATACAACAGGTATACATATGCGGCATACCACACGACCGACCATGCGACAACGATCACGCCAACATACGGCACGATTGGCACGTTTTTTAACCACGACCACATTGACGATAACCAGTGGTCAAGCATGACGATAGAAACCATAATCACTAGCCAGGTCAATAGAACACAAAGCGCACCCCACGCCAATCGATACATGATCCGCAAGCGCCGCCCAATCACCAAGTCGCCCGCCGCTTTGACAGCGCGCGTCGGATACATCCCTGGCAGCGTCACGACAACAAGCGCAATAACCGTGCTTGAAATCCAATACAGTACAAGTGCCGCGATCACCGCTGCAAAAACACTAAACAGCATGCGCGCGAACCCCGTGCTCAGCAAATCAGCCGATGACAACCCGACATACAATAGCGCCGCGATGCCAACCGGCAATAATTGGACGAGCAACACTAGCAGAACGAGTGCTGTCGACATCATCGGCGCACTCGCATTATACAATCCGTCGCGCAGCCGAGGGTGGCGGTTCATCTTTATTTCGCGCAGTAGCCACACTGTCGTCAGCCACACCATCATCAAACACAACGCCATTAATAATCGCTGGTCGGCTGGCAGCGACGAGTTTATTGAAAACGACGCTAGCACTGTTAGCCCCGCCTGCGCAAGCGAGTTTATGCCGCCATCAAACAAGTTATTCATTGAATCAGATATTAGTTTTCCGACTGAATTGTACACTTCCTGGCTCGTAATCGCACCAGCAAATGCCATGATTGTCGCATATATCACAATCATTGGTACGAATATTCGCCAATGCACACGCAACATACGATTTACCTGGCGCGTAAATACAATGTAGCCTGGCAATTTTAGGCTACGCTTATAATCGCGGCGGCGTGTACGGCGAAAACTGCGGTGCGGGCGGCGGCTCAAAAAATCATACCGCCGAATACTCCACTTATACCATATCGCAGTGAAAAATACGCTAACCGCCTGCCACGCCACTGCGAAGCGCGCATCCACCGCACGCCATATGTGTAAAATAAATTTGCAGCTATTATTTTTCCTCAACACAATATCCCCTACTCAAGTTTGGTGCGCAGAGCGGGAATCGAACCCGCACGCCTTTTGGGCATCAGATTTTAAGTCTAACGTGTCTACCAGTTCCACCATCTGCGCTTATATTCTATTGTACCGTATTTGAAATAAAAAACGACCCCCTTTTGGAGTCATCTCGTGGAGGCACGTACGAGAGTCGAACTCGTCTAAAAGGTTTTGCAGACCTCTGCGT
>CALIMZ010000017.1:0-2778 GCA_938045235.1 uncultured Candidatus Saccharibacteria bacterium | reverse complement strand
TTTTGGCGGTATTCTTCAGGGTACAGGCATGCTGGTGTATATTCTGATCGGCTGGCTGTTTAAGACCGGAGTGGAAGTTGTGTGTTTACCAATCACCTACCGGGTAATTGCCAAAATGAAACAGATTGAAAATATTGATACTTATGATAATAAGACTGATTTTACGCCTTTTAGGGTCGATTTAGATTAAAGATTATCGAAATCCCAGACAGTGTCTTAGTCTATTAAGATTGCGTATCTCTCGTTTTGTAAAAGCCTCGTTTCACGTAAGTTAGCTTATTCTTTATCATTGTTTTCAGCGGTTGGGTTGTTTTTCTCATACGTCATCTCAAACGCACCTATCTCAATAAGATACCTATCTCCGTTAATCTGACTCTCTACAATCATGCAATCAGCCATAGCTGTAATATATATCAATATATAGCAAGTCTACAAGGAGATATAGGATGGCAAAGATTGTTAACATCGCTACAATGCCTAAAAAATAGCTACGTCGAGCAGAACACTCGCTGTTGGTAGCGGCGATTTTGAGTAATTAAAAAGAAGTCTCATCGATGTATATGAGAATCGTGCAAAACTACGCAAACAGCTTACAAAGGTAAAGCTTAACTACTTTATCACATATATTTTTAACTCATCAGAGAAGCGGCAAGATAAGAAAAATCTAATTAATGAACTGGCAAAGTCTCTTGAAAATGCATATATTAATCTTAATTTTCGTAAGGGTATGAAAGATGCTGGCTCTTGGGATGAAGCTATATATTATTTTCAAGAACTATTTCAGTGCTGTAAGATATGGGACTTAACTTCTCGACAAGATACAGACAAGTTTCGCTAGCGCGCTCAGCTTTGTCGTCGGTATGCGGGTTGGCGGCGGGCAGAACAGCATGAAATAATCAAGCGGGCGGGCCACTAGGCATGAGCCGCACAGTCAAAACGGCCAACAGGGCGGTCCGGGCGGACATCTGGATGGCTCTGGTAGACAAATGGGCGGCGCGCCGTCCGCCAATATCAGCGCCTTTCTCCTCGGGCGCTGCTTTTATGCTGAATTTATAAACCAGAATACCATACAAGGGCGATCTATCATCTGAAGCTTTTCCGCATCCTGCCGCCAAATATCGTCAAGCCTGCCGCAATCGTCAAGCCATGCCTGACGGTAGGCAGTTGTTCATGGGTAATGCTCGTGATTCTACTGCTAATTAGTCGTTTTACAGAATGGATATTGTCCAAGTGGCTATCATTTGGTGGTACAACTTGGTCGTATACGCCGTAAAATGATGTAATGCGTGAGGATTTTGATTGGATTTGAGGCAGCGCGGTAGCTAGTTCGGCAATCGCCTGTTCAAGAAACTTGTTTTGCAACTTCTGTTGATAAATATACGGCGTGGCAATTGTCGCGACGCCCTTGATTTTGTCATTATCCGCCGCCAAAGCATGCAGCGCCGCCATCCCGCCCGCACTGGCGCCAATGATATAAACATCACCATCCAAACTACGAACGTAATCATTTAAGCGAGTTTGTTTTTCTTGGTAATTGCTCGCTGTATCTTCCCAGCCAAACGCAAAAAAATGCGTCCGAAATCCGCGCAGCCGCCACACTGGACAAACCAAACGGTACAGCCATTTCCGATCACCTAAGCCTGGGATGAGAATGAGATGAGACGATGTAATTGTCATTGGTATATCTAGTATAGGCAGGCTTTGGAGATTGATCAATAACCTATGGTTGTTGACGCAACGGATGTGCGGTAAAATAAAATAAGTTGTAAGAATGCGTTACTCACCTTTATACAAAATATCAAAAGATAATGGCTTGCTAGCTCACGTCTATGAGCATTTGCTTGCCTAATACATTTTGAAATATCTTCAAGACAAAGGATTTTTTATCTCAAGCGATATTATTTTGACGGCAAAAACATATGGCGACACTTGCTATATGGACGCCGAGCTGCATAATCCGGCAGCGCCGAATGTCTATAACGAAGCCTTACGGGCGTTTGACAAGCATGCTATTCCAGAAAAAGCTGTACGGTGGGCAGTTAGCGAATGCGGCATAGAAATGAATCGGGCAGTGCTGGAGCTGAAACAAGATGAGCTAATGTCTAATTTAAGCAGAATGCAATCCTCTGATTGGCGTCAGCAAAGCGAGATGACGTATCGCAAGTCTTATGATAAAAGCTCTGTTGATACGTTTTTTGCGTTCCATACTTAAAATATGGTAAAAAATCCAAGAAACTGTTTCCTGAATACGTCCTGGAATATTCAATAGATGAGGAATATATAAATTCTCCCATTGATCAAGCTTTGGCGGCAATTGTGATGCAAACTGTAGCGCTTAATTTTCTGGTTGCTGTTCGTGAAAACTACACCGTATATGACCGCGGCGACCAGTGGTCAGAAGCTTCGTTGTCGGTGGGTTATCGGATGTTCCTGGGGCTAGCTAAATAAGATAAGCAAATAACTAGCCAATTGAAACATGAATTTACGGCATATATACAGTATTTGCTAAAGTCGCCGTTTTGCAGCAATTTACAAAAAGCGCTGCTTAGGTGTTCGCGTAATCTTGAACAAGTTTTGCTTGGTAGAGGTACGCTAAATAATATCCTTGGAAGATGTGTAATTGGTGGGCGCGGTTGGCTGGAGATGGCTGATGATGCGCGTATCAAACAAATGATTGCCGCTATTCAGCTGGACGTGTATGATATCTAAGAAATTTGATTTGTTATGATTCCGTTTCTTAAACTTCCGGCTACGTCCCAGGCCGACTGCATTACCATA
>CALIMZ010000016.1:0-1094 GCA_938045235.1 uncultured Candidatus Saccharibacteria bacterium | reverse complement strand
GCGGAAGTATTTGCTCCCTCTGATAACGCCAAGATGTCGCGGCGAATCATATCAACAATTTCTGCCCGAGCCAGCTGTTCGCCAATTCGCCGCTCGCCCGAGACACCCAAAACATCTTGATCTTTCCACCACTGGCGCATTTCCGCTTCGCCAAATTCATGAGCGTTTGGCTTTGTGGCGTGGCGACGCACCGTTTCCTCAAACGATATATCAAAATAATAAATTAACTTTTCGCCCTGAAAATCATTCAGTAGCTGACGCAGTATCGCGCCGTATTTTTTACTACTCAAAATACCTTCCAAAATCACCGTATAACCAACGTTATTGCCGTACATACACAGATCATAAATCAGCTGAATTGCCGGGTTACTTTCGCTATCTTTCACGCGTAGCATTTCCCGCCGCACTATATCCTGCGACACCAACATCGTGCCGTAGCCTAGTTGACGCTGGAGCAAGCGCGCCGTGCTGGTTTTACCGCAGCCAGAATTACCACGGAGAATGATAAGTGGAGTCGTCATGTACGCTCCAGCAAATCATAAGCAGCGGCAGCCGATAATGCCTGCATTTGGCGAAGACTGTCGCCTGGCTGAAGCGGCGGCTTGAGGCTGCGAACAAGAAAAAAACCGACAAATGCTGCCAACATCTCCGCATTGAGCTCGTCTAGCCACGGCGTTACGTCCTGACTATGTCGCGCCATGTCAACCAGAAACTCCGTTGCCCCAGACCTTCGCGGCGCATAGGAAGCCCAATTCCAATCAACCAATTTCAACTCACCAGTTTGCGGATGAAACGCCAAGTTATCACTGCGAACATCACTGTGATTAAAGCAATCTTCTGACTGTTTGGCAAATTGCTTGGCACGTACCGAAATATCAGCTAATTCATCGCTCCTACTGAGTAACTCCATTATCTTTTGGCAGCGCCGCTGGTTGACTTCTGACTGATCCGGCAATAACGTTTGGTAATTATCAATCAGTTGCCGGCAAATATCAGCATCGGCAATAACCTGGTCAATGCCGTCATCCAAGCCGAGTTCCGCCGCCACAAACGGCTGCAACTGTAATTCATCAACCACCTCGTGCGGTAACTCT
>CALIMZ010000015.1:0-29405 GCA_938045235.1 uncultured Candidatus Saccharibacteria bacterium | reverse complement strand
CGCTTGGACGCTCAACCAGTACTATCTCTCCGTGAGGTTAATAGCTTTATTGAGGAGCAAATACAAAGGCTGCCGGGTCTCGAAAACGGGATAAGAATAGACAGCCGTGTTAATATACCGGCCATTGCCAGCCTAGATAGCCGCAAGTACCGCGGGCCAAGGTATGGTTAGTACCATTCGTAAGGCTAAAGAGGGCGTTAAAAGGTGCCAGAGGCTGCATAGCAAGCTATATAGCTGCACAATGCTAAACTAGCCCCGAGAATATGCCGCTAAACGCCATTCGGGCGTCTGCAGGACTAGTAAGAAACTGACCGAACCAATATATGCCCGGACACTGGCATATATTAAGGCCAAACTCAAGTTACGATAGTCGCCGGAACAAATCTCCATGCGAATAGGCGCCCTGCTGGCAGGTCAAGCTCTTAAAGATGACGATGGCTGGACAGGAGATATGGGGCTTCGCCCCGTATCCCGCATGGCCGTCTGCCGTTACATCTATGCCTTAATGGCAATGAGCGCAATGAGCGGCAAGGAAAGGCAATTAGTTCGCTCCGCAGGCGCGGTAAACCATTTAAGAATACCGCTAAATTACCATACAGCAATACCAATAGAGGCAAGCATTCTATTCATGGCCGGCCGGCAAGTATAGATAATCTAGAAAGTTATACCGATCTGGAGGGAGATACCGTCTTTGGACTAGATACTAAAGATAGACTATTAACCCATACCGAGCGTAAGTCCGGATTAGGCTCTATTAGTTTAGTTATTGGCTACAATGCCGCCAGTATTGCCAAACAAACCAAGGCGGATATTGAAAGAGCCTTTGGCAAAAGTAATGTTGCCACCATTACTTACGACAATGGGGCTGAGTTTAGCAGCTAGCTGTACCACTTGAGAAAACACTGGCTGCAGATATTGACTTTACTGACCCGTATAAATCCAGCCAGTGCGGCAGGAATGAAAACTTTAATGGGCTAATTAGAGATTTTTATCCTAAAGGCGCTGACTTCAAAAAGCTTACGGCTCAATGTATATTAGACCTAGAAAATCTATTGAACAACAGACCCAGAAAGCGTCTAGGCGGCTTAACCCCGCTTGAAGTCTTTAAGGCAAATTGTTGTGGTTAGGGTGTTAAGTTAAGCTGTGCCATATGTCCGCTCTACTTGTACAGAGAATGCAATTAGTGCGCATTATTACATCATAAAACGCCGCTTACGTAAGTACACGTAAGCAGCGTGCACGGGCTTAACTTTATGCCATGTTTAATTTACTTGGTTTTCGGTCGCAATCCCCGGCCCCATTGTCGTGGCGATAGCGGTCGACTTAACGTAACTGCCTTTCAGACTAGACGGCTTTTGGCTCTGTAAACTAGCGAAGAATGTTTTAGCATTCTCTTCAAGCTTGTCGACGCCGAAGCTAACTTTGCCAATACCCAGATGAATGATCGCTTGTTTGTCAACACGATATTCAACCTTGCCGGCTTTAGCCTCGGAAACTGCCTTAACGACGTCAGCAGCGACAGTACCGCTCTTTGGGTTCGGCATTAAACCTTTCGGACCAAGCTGACGGGCGTACTTGCCAAGTTTTGGCATGTAGGCGGGCGTTGCGATCAGTACGTCAAAGTCAAGCGCGCCTTTATCAAGCAGCTTCACAATAGCTTCTTCGCCCGCAACGTCGGCGCCGGCTTCCTTTGCTTTAGCAGCGTCAGCTTCTGGCGCAAAGACAGCAACGCGGACGGTTTTGCCCGTGCCGTGCGGCAATACGACGGTAGCGCGAATGTTTTGGTCAGCTTGACGCGGATCAACGCCCAAACGTACGTGAACCTCAACGCTAGCGTCGAACTTCGCTGGATTGGTTTCGACTGCGAGCATAAGCGCATCGTGCAGATTATAAATCTTATCTGTCTCAACTTTCTCGGCGGCTTTGCGATAGGCTTTACCGTGGCGCTCAATCAACGGACGGACTTTTGGCGCCGGACCTTTTTTAACCGCTGCGTCAGCGTCGCCTTGCGGCGTAGTATCGCCAGCTTGTTTGCGGGCTTCTTTTTCTGCTTTTGCTTCAGCTTCTTCAAGCGCCTTAGCGCTGCGTTTGCCGCTTTTTGCCACGACAGCCTCGCGTTCTGCGACAACGCCGGAGTCTTTAGTTGACTCGTTCGCAGCAACTGGCGCGTTCGCCGCATTAATCGCCGCCTCAATCTCTGCGATCGTGTTTTTTGCCGAAACATCAAGTTTCAGTTTAGCTGCCTGCTCAAGCAATTCGGCTTTTCTTGCCATAGTTTAGCGATTCCTTTCTGTGGTACGAACGACGAGCCATTTTCTTGACTAATCTCCCAACCTATTGAATTATTACACATTTGATTGTACCAAAAAGTGCATCAAAAGTCTAGGTATTTTATATCTGTTCTTTTGCCATATTACGCAAAAAATCGTTGACAGCACATTTTTGGCGTGCTAGTATCGGCTTTGCATGTTTACGCGTTGCTATTGACGTATAAGCGTAAGCATTACATACCACGGTTTGATAATTTATAAATTTTATTACCTTTTGCCGTGGGGGTATAAGGAGGAAACGATGCGTTTCAACAAAGCATTAGCGGTGTTGGCGGTTGCCATTCCCGCAGCGCTCTGGAGTGCTCCGGCGTTTGCCGAATCCGCACCAACCACATCGGGCGACAAAACGTC
This sequence comes from uncultured Candidatus Saccharibacteria bacterium, assembly GCA_938045235.1. Classification (GTDB taxonomy): domain Bacteria; phylum Patescibacteriota; class Saccharimonadia; order Saccharimonadales; family Saccharimonadaceae; genus Saccharimonas. Next base: position 26,724 of record CALIMZ010000015.1, on the reverse strand, counting down.
AACCGATAGTAAACAAGAATCTGACAAAAAAGACAAAGAGCCAAAAAACGATAAAAAAGATGTTATCGTCACGGTGGCGGAGGGCGACTCGCTGAGTTCAATCGCCGAGGCAAACGGTACGACATGGACGCGTCTATTTGATGCAAACGAATCAATCGCCAACCCCGACACAATTAATCCGGGCGATAAAATTCGCGTACCAGCTGCCAACGAACAGCTCGCCGACCGCACGAGCGCTGCGCTTGCCGCCCAGCAAACAGTCCGCGCACAGGCAGCGCCTGCGCCTGTCTCTCGGCGCAGTACATATACGACGCGCCAGTACACGAGCAAGCCGGTCAGCTCAAGCAGCTACTACGTCGGTAATGGCATGTGGTGCACCGACTACGTGCATAGCCGCCGTCCTGATGTTGCAGTGTACGGCAACGCTGGTTATAACTGGATCGGTGCTGCACAGCGCGCCGGCAAATCTACCGGCACGGCACCGCAAGCCGGCGCGGTCGCCGTCACGAATGGACACGTCGCTTATGTCGAAAGCGTTAACGCCGACGGCTCGTATACTGTGTCCGAAATGGGCTGGAACTACAAAGCCGGTAATTATAATAAACGCACGGTGCGCCCCGGGACGTTTGGACAGTTTATTTACTAAACGGCGCGAATGTAAAAAACAAAACGTACTCCTTATTATGAAGGAGTACGTTTTATAGCGAAGTGCATTAGACTATAGAATTATCAGATACTATTTCTCTAAATTCTGATAATAGTTTAATATACTCTTTTGGCTTGAAAGCATGAATAACATGATTAGCAGAAACTTTTTTATATATTATTTGCGGAGCTAAAGAAATAGCATGCTGAGCGTCATCGTCATCAAACGCTCCTACAAGCCCGTAATTTTCGTATCGTTTCCAATCGGCTTGAATAAGCAATATGGGGCATTTCGTTTTCTCAAAAGCCTCTGCATGGTCAATACCATCATAAAATCTACCATCTACAAAGGCTCTGGCAAAATCTGGGTCAAACATAGATAGTGATTTAATTAGCAAACGCAAGTTATCTGGGAATGGGAATCCAATTTGGACTGGGCTATCAGGGTATTTATTTTGAAACTTCTTTATCTTTCGTGATAACCAACTGACAAACCAATTTGGAATTCTTTTGATCCTCCTATCAGAGGCCGGCACTTCCATATCTTTAAAATAATTTGCCAAATCTCTATCTGGTATATTCCCGATTTGATCAACAAGGTGTTTTAGTCCGTTATATACAAATTTATCTTGCTCTTTAAACCGCGGCATTTCAGCAGAAAAAATAGGCGCGTCCTCAAGAACAACCCCCGAAACATATTCGGGAATATTAGCGGCGCACCAAAGAGCGATAATGCCACCCGATGAATTTCCGCTGATAATTACCTTTTGTTTTATTACATTTTCTATAAATAGCTTTATGTCCTCACCAATAATTTTCCATGAATAATGTCCCGGTGTCCAAGAAGATTTTCCATGACCTCTCACATCTATGGCATATATGTGAAAAATTTTCGATAGCGGTAAGAGTACTTTCCTATAACTTTCCCATATACCGATTTGGGCTGGAATCAACAATAAACTTGGTCCATTATTAGGACCGACGACATAGTTCAGTTTAACATTCCCTGTATCATAGGTTTTTTCTGAAAAACCAGCGGTAATCAGTTTTCTATCATTTAGTTTTCCAGACAAATGTTCGTACGGATTTTTATATTTATAGTTCATTCAACATTCCCCCTAATTATAATAATTGGAAAGTCTTATTTGATGGCAATTTCGTAAATCATTAAATCAAGATATTCTTTAATATCTTCTTTAAAATTCAAAATAATCTCTCTTGATTTTTCTGTACCAAAAACTGGTCGGGATGACAAGGCTCGAACTTGCGACCTCACGGCCCCCAGCCGTGTGCGCTACCAAACTGCGCTACATCCCGATGACTCCATTATAACACTTGCGTGTTTTTTCGCGTGGCATGAAACAGCATAATATTTTCTTTCCGTAAAGTGTTTGCGGCGACTTATTGCATCTTCGCAGATAATAAAAAGCGCTCCAGCCAAAGACCAAAGCGCTCTCACTGTTTACATTACCGTCTAGGTCTAGTCGACAACTTCCACGCCCATGCTGCGGGCAGTACCAGCAATGACTTTTACTGCGCCGTCTAAGTCAATCGCGTTGAGCTGATCTTTCTTTGCTTCAGCAATTTCTTCTAGCTGCGCGCGTGTAATTTTGCCGACTTTTTCGGCGTGCGGTTTACCGCTGCCCTTTTTGATGCCAATCTTCTCGCGGATCATATCGTCAACCGGCTGCCCGAGCGATTTCCATGTAAATGTACGGTCTTCGTACACTTGGATGTGCACAATAACGTCTTTGCCCATATCCTTTTTGGTCGCCTCGTTAAACGGGTTGATGAAATCCATCATATTCAAACCCCACTGACCGAGCGTGCTGCCAACCGGCGGACCAGCAGTCGCGCGACCAGCTGGAATACGGAGTTTCAGATTACCAATAACTTGTTTTGCCATAATGTTAGTCCCTTTTCTTGTGCAATTTACAGAAAGCAATAATATATAAGTGCGTAACAGGTCAATTATACGCTATTTCGCGTGATTATGCAACCAGAGCATACACTACCCGCACGCTCATACAGTATTATGAGGCGCTATACTTTCTTAACCTGCAGCGCGTCCAGTTCTACCGGCGTATCGCGCCCGAACATGCTAACCATAACCTTAAGTTTGCCCTTAGCAGTGTCAATTTCGCTTACCGCGCCCTCGAAGCCTTTGAACGGTCCGTCAATGATATTGACAACTTCGCCCTCTGAAAAGTCAATTTGATGTTTTGGATCTTCCACGCCCATACGCTTTTTAATCTTATTCATTTCTGCATCGGATACAGGCGTCGGCGACGTGCCGCTACCCACGAATCCCGTTACGCCCGGCGTATTGCGCACAATATACCACGTTTCGTCGGTCAATTTCATTTCAACGAGCACATAGCCCTGAAAAATCTTTGCGTCGACAATCTTGCGCTTGCCGTTTTTGATTTGGATTTGTTTTTCTTTCGGTACCATCGCGTCAAAGATTTTGTCTGCCATGTCAATGGTTTGCGCGCGCTGCTTGATACTATCCGCGACCTTTTCCTCATAGCCTGAGTACGTGTGGATTGCATACCACTGCCGTGCGCTGTCGTAACGATTTTTTACCATGCTAATTGATTCCTTTCTTTTCTACTTTGTACCGATAATTAGTTTGAATAGCCACGAAAATCCGTAGTCGATCAATAAAATAACGATGACAAACACAACAGTAAACGCGATAAGCGCGCCCGTCATCGCCCAGGTGCTGCGGCGGTCAGGCCAGCGGACTTGCCTGAGCTCTTGCCACGCACCAACGAAATAGCTGCGAACAGCGCGCAGCGGATTACGGCGCGAATTTGTAGATTTTTTGTTGCTTGCTACATCCTTGGACTTTCGGGTGCCCCCTAAGAGTCTTTTGGCTTTAGAGGCGGACTTCTCTTTTGCGCTTGGCGTGGATTTTGTTGCTGCGCCCGCTGCCGCATTCTGTTTGGATTTTACTGTAGTTGTGCGCTTCGGTGCGCTGCTGTCGCTCGCCTTAATACGCGTTACAGTTGGCTGTTTTTTTTTGCCTTTCGTTGATTTTGTTGATGCTGCCACAATGGTTTCTCCCAATTAAATAAGTCTGGTATGAACCAGACTGTCAAGTTTATTGTACGCCGCACACGCCAAAATTGCAAGTGGCGCTATTTCCTGCGCTTCGTCGACGGCAAACTAAAACTAAAGGTTGAACCGTGATTCAGGCGGCTTTTTAGCTCAATCGTCGTGTTTAACTTTTTCGCAAGTTTATGCGCGACGTACAGCCCCAACCCCGTACCGCCTGTTTCGCGCGTGCGATAGTCCTCGCTGCGCCAGAACTTCTGGAATAAATGCTGCTGGTCGCTGCGGCTGATGCCGATGCCGGTATCCTTCACGGTGAATGTCAGCAACCGCGGCGCCGAGCGTTTAACCGATACAGTAACGCCGCCCGTTTGCGTATACTTGATAGCGTTCGTAATGATATTTTGCAATAACTCTTTCAAATAGAGGCGGCTCTCGTTAACGGCGCCAAGCTGCGGATCAAGATCTAGATCGAAGTAGAGTGATTTCTCGGTAGCTTCAGGCGAGTACTCAGCGTATAGTTCGCTAATTAGCTCGGCAACATCAATCAGCTCCGGCGTGTCGGCAACACCGCGCTCGGCACGGCTCAGCGTAGATAAATCATTTGCCATTTTCGCGAGAAATACGACTTGCTGGTGCGCTGCGTTGACGCCGTCGTGCAATGTAGACTGCGGAATGTCGGGGCGCTCCATCATGAGCTGAACATTGCTGAGCGAACCTTCAGCGATAGCAATCGGCGTACGTAGTTCATGGCTGACAACCGATATGAATTCGTCGCGCTCGTCTTCAAGCGACTTCTGCTTGGTGATGTCGCGTAGAATAATAATATAACCGTCCCTACCGCTCGCATGCGTACTGTTGGCGTTCCGAATCGGCGAGTAGACGACGCTTAGACGGACAACTTCGCCGGATATCTTTGCACTCAGGTCATCGCGCGTGCGAACGCTGTGAATACGATGCAAAAGCTGCGTAAATTTAACCGTTTCGCCCTCGTTATTTTTCATAGTGAGCACAGCGTCGATTTTCTTTCCGGTCAGCTCGGAGTTGGTGTCAAGCAAATCAAGCGCTGCCGCATTGTACAATTGAATTGTACCGCGGCTATCGACACTCAAAATTGCGTCCGCCAAATTATTCACAATCGTCAGCACGCGGTCGCGCTGCAGCTTTTCCTCGGTTTGCGAACGCAGCAACTCGCGCTGATCAATCGCCTGCGCCGTGACAATCGCATTCATGATGCACGCTACTATTAGCGTGCCGGCAAAATGCAGCCCAATTTGAAACACGCGCGTCAAATCGTCCGCCGAAATGATAACGCTCGCGCTCGCCGCGACAAACAACATCGCCAAACTAAGCTTCACGCCGCCTGCGCCAGCGTGCACAGCGCTCGCCAAAAATAGCACCGACCACACGTAAATAAACGGCATGTCAAAGCCCGACACAAACAATATATACAGCAGCGCGATAATATGGAATAGTATAATCCGCGCAATTGCGCCGTGCCGCGTTTTCATTGGTGCAAAGAAATGATAAAGCGCTAGAATGACCCACGCTGCGTTAATCGCAATAATGAGCGGCGTCAGCGGATAATGCCGCACGCCCGGCACTAATTGCAAGTACACGCTATACGCGACCAATAACAGCGGCAAAAACGACCCAGCGTAGCGCAAAATCTTAGCACGGCGTACATTTACTTCCAGGAGAATATCATTATTCTGAGACGGCTCACCCATAATTATTCTTAGTATAACCGTAAGCGTGACAATTGCAAAGAGCTAATAGGATGTAGAGTTTCTGTACGTCGACTTGCCAATCACGCCGTACATAGTTCACCTCCTCGTGCTACTTGTTGAAGAAAATGTTACAGTAGTATGGTATTGAACAAAAATTACAAAATTGACACGAAGAAAAGCTAAATCTAACGAGGAGTTGCAATATGTCGAGAAAGTTTCAAATCGGAGTCATGGGATCAGCTGCGGACCTGAAGTACGCAAAAGAGGTTGAAGCCGCAGCCTACGAAGTGGGCAAATATGTAGCCAAAATGGGCGGAATTCTATTTTTTGGCGCCGAAAAAGACAGTGATTCACTCTCTACAGCTGCTTGTCGTGGAGCAAAAGATGCCGGCGGTTTAACGGTGGGGATTACGTACGGAAAAGGCAAGGATGTGTGGGAAAAGAATGCGGACATTATTATACCGTGCGGGCTTGAACGAGGTGGCGGTCGGGAAACAGTTTTGGTGACAGGCTGCGATGCAGTAATTGCTATTAGCGGAGGCTCAGGCACGCTCACAGAACTCGCTATTGCTTATCAAGCAGATATCCCTATGGTTGCATTGAAGGGCTACGGAGGCTGGGCCGACAAACTTGCTGATGAATATATTGACAGCCGGGAACGCCAGCTAACCATGGGTGCTTCATCCCCAAAAGAAGCTGTCAAAAAAGCATTTAATGCGGCAGCGGACTACAGAAGAAAGTATGCGTAACTTCTACTCATCACGGCAGCGCATGGCAAAGAGCAAGATGACGTCAAGGTTGGGTAGTAATCCGGAAAAGAGTTACTAATACGTTATCTACGGCTCAGCTGTCGTTCTGAATACTACTTTTTGCCGCAAGTAAATACGCAGCAAAATTTTCATCACCAGCATTATACTCCAGCCGGCGCGGAACGAAGCCGTGCGGCACATTCATTTTATTTAAGTTTTCTACTTGCTGCCACAATTCAATTGAACGCTCAATACAGTACAAAGATAATTTACGAGCTGCGGTCGCGTCATCAATAGACGCCCATCGTTCAGGTAATCCAAATGGCACAAAGTATGGCGCCGAATAATGGCTGCCGTCTTCTCGGTACACAGTACGTCCAGAAAATGGCACACCCGCTAGGAAGTCCCGTTCGCAAATCTCATCTTTCACGTCTTCGTATTCGACCACTGACTTGACTTCTATGCCAGCTTCTTCAATCTTCCTGCGGCCTTCGCCAATAGCTATAGCCGCAAGGACTGTACTTACCTGAACGCCCTTTGCGCGAAACAGCTCCGAGACCTCTACAATTGCATCACCGCTAAAGATTACATCATCAACCAACGTTAGATCTGTGCCGCTATTAGCGACAAGTCGGTCAATTTGCTTGGAGATTGCTGGTGTATATGGTCGAGGCTGCGTACCAATACTTTCTAGATCGGTATTCACTGCGCGAGTCACCTCAAAGTGTCTTGCTATACTATCACCGATATAGGCTCGATCAAGCGCCACAACTCCATCTTGTCGATATCTCGAAACTAATCCTTGCAGCTCTGATGCAAGTTTATCGTGCGGTATAACTATAGGTTCAAAATCATTGCCGCTGAAAGCTGATGCACTTGCAATGTGCTCTACGCAACCAGCCTGAAAGTCAGTAAAAAAACCAGAATCTGGCACCTTAAGATTATTGCGCTCGCCCCATACATTCATTAAATATTCTGTATCAGCAGATATGATATAGGGTAATTTATCCGACATTGTTACTACTCTTCTTTCTCCAGTCACCCATTGGCAATATCGCCGTTATTGTACTACATGGCGCAAATAAAGCAAAATTATTAATTGAGCCTGTTCCCGTATACTAAACATCGCGCTACTCCAAATCCAGCAGATACACCTCGCCATTTTTAATAACCATATCCTTCTCTAGTTATTGCCTGCCAGTCGCAATTATGCGGCGCTACAATACAGGCGTGTGGCGCTTGATCTGCTGGCGGTGCGCGCGGTAATGCGGGTCGTAGCGCTCCACTTCGCGCCAAAATGCAGTTGAATGATTCATATGGCGCGTGTGGCATAGCTCGTGAACTAACACGTAGCGAATCAATTCGTCTGGCAATTTCATCAATGCAATGTTGAGGCTAATTGTGCCCGTGCTGCTACAACTTCCCCACCGGCTGCCGGCATGACTAAAGCGGACGCGAGCGTAGTGAAAATTATACTGCGCCGCAAGTTTCGCAAGGAGCGGCGGCAATAGCTGCTTAGCTTCTTTGCGCAACGCGCGCCCGACCGCATCGCGAATCTGCTGCTGCACAACACCGTCTTCAAGTGTATACGCGGGCGGCAGCTTCACGATAATATGCTGTCCGCGGATCGCTGCACTTGGTGCTTCTACCATTTGCGTCGGTACAACGGCGATACGATGCTGCTTGCCGATTGTCTGCCCATGCTGATACGGCGAGGCAATTGATGTCCGCACTGCCATACGGCGCAATTCGCCGCGCGATTGATCGATAAACTCGCGAATAAATTTGAGCGGCGTCAATCGCCCGCACGATACCGTAAACCGTCCGCCCGTTCCCAAATGAATCCGCACGCTACGCGCCCCCGTCCGGCGCTTCACGATGATGTCGCCGAATTCAGCATCGCAAATCGTTTGCGGGCTACGCGGCATATATAGCCCCTAATATTACTGTACAAATGCGCCGCGTCATTGCACGCGAATCGGGCGCTGCACAACGCGCTCGGCAGGCTGTACTGATGGACGTGCGGCAGAACGGTTTTCACTGCCCAGGCGGCTCAAAACAGTACGCGCCTGCGTGGCATACGTATGCTTGCCGCTAATGACGATTGGTTTTTCGTGGACATGCGGTTCGCTGAAGCGCTTGACGGCGCTGTCAAATTGTTCGGCGGTCATAGTCTGCGCTTTCAGCACGCGGCGGCGGCACGTGGACTCGTCGACCTGCACCCACACAAAAAGCGGCTGGTAATTATGCATACGTGCCCAGCGCGCGAAGTCGGTGCGGTGCGTGCGACTGAGGCTATCGCCTTCGTAAATGAATGTCTGATTAGTGCGTGCTATTTCGCCTAGAAACATCGCGTTCAGCTCGCTTGACGCTTCCTCGTCGCGCCCGCGCTCTTCCACATACGCCGCGTTGATAAACGGCGCATTAAAGGTCTCGGCGAACTGCTGCGCGAAGAACGTTTTGCCGCTGCCGGGCAATCCTACCATCATGATAGCGTGCGGACGAGATAGATGAACTGGCTTCATGCAGGTATTATAGCACACTGATTTACAGGTGAGGCGCGCGAGGTTTTGCGGACGTTGATTTTGCTTAAGATTTGTGGCAAAATGTAAAGAAGAAGTATATAAAACGTGCGAGTGGTGGGGCACGGTAAGGAGGGTATCTATGCAGATCGCAATACTAAGCCGTACGAAACAAATGCTTCGTACGTTAAGCGCGTCGCGCCAAATGGTTGCACGGCGGACAGGCATGTCGTTCGTGGCAATTGCGCTCGTGCTGCAATCGTTCGTGCTCGTGATGGGCGCACAAGCGCAGGCGTCGAGCGACGATATGATTTCGGGCGGCGTCGACAGCAAAGAACAAATTTTAGCGCACTACGACGCGAACACGAATAACTTCCGCGATGTCATGACGTACAATGGCATTACGCGGGCAGAGTTAGCGAGCATGTCGGCAATGAAACGTTTCACGGTTGACTCTAGCTCGTATTCATGGGGCTGGACGCCGCGCTTTAGCGAAGCGCAAGGTCAGCGCGCGCATTCGGTAGCAGGACGCACGGTTTACTCGCGGCCGCATAGCTTGTGGGATTTTAGCTGGTATAACGGCTGGGAGGGCAAATCAGCGACGCGCGGCACATTCCGTATCGTGTCGGCGTGCGGCAATTTAGTGACATACAGCGTGCCAACGCCGCCTGCTCCGAAACCAACACCAAAGCCGGAGCCGAAACCGCAGCCTGCGGTAACGTGCGACAGTTTGACAGTCACGCCGATTCAAGGCTCGCGCACGAAAGTCCGTATCAGTGGCAAGGCGTCCGGCCAGAACGGCGGCGTTGTAAAAGAACTTCGCTACTATGTGTTTGACGCGAGCGGTAATACGATTATTCAAGCTTCGGCGCCCGGCGCAGAAAGCTCGACAACGATTGAGCTGCCAGACGCTGCTGGCACGTATAAAGCGCAAGTCTACGCAATAAGCGACCTTGGCAATATCACAAGCACGTCGTGCACAGCGCAAATCACTGTGCCGGAAAAACCAGTCACACCGACTCCGATGCCCGACAAGCCGAGCATTACGATTGCAAAAACGGTCAATAAGCAAAAACACGCCGCGGTCGCTGTCGGTCAAGAATTTACCTATGAGATTACCGTCACAAACACTGGCAAAGTCGCGCTGAAAGACGTCGTCGTCACCGACAATGCGCCGACAGAAGTGTCGCTCGTCAAGGCAGACGCGGGTGCAGTCAAAGACAATACCTGGACATATACGATTCCTGAGCTCAAAGCGGGCGAAGCAAAAAGTTTCGTGCTCACCGCAAAGTACAGTAAGTATGCTGCAGGTACGCACAAAAACAACGTTTGCGTTGATACGCCGACTATCTCCGGCGGACCAGATGCTTGCGACAGTGCGACCACGCAAACCGACGAAACCATTGAAGTCTGCGTGAAAGCAGAAAAAACGATTCGCACGATCAAGCGCAGCGAGTACGACGCCAGCAAACACGTCGACAAAAACTCAGACGAGTGCAAAACTAAACCGGTAAATCCGCCGTCAACGCCGCCCGCACCGCAAACACCATCAACTCCGGCGCAGCCCTCAACGCCAGCGCCATCGGCACCGACCGTGACAGTCATGCCGCAGACTGGACCGTTGAATGTTGCGAGCGGACTATTCGGCGTCAGCGGTATCGCCGGTATGGCATATGCCTATGTCGCCAGCCGCCGCAGCCTGCGCTAGTAGCGCACATGCGTAGCCCAAGCTCATGGCAATTAGTTAAAATGCACCCGAAATATCGGGTGCATTTTATCGTTGCCACCTGCTTATCGTTGCATTCTATCAAAGCAATGAGAGCCAAGATAGAAAAACAAAAATAGCCCCTGCTATAGAGCTATTTCCAGAACATAGACAAAACCTCATCTGGGCATATTATCCACAATTTGGCAGGGGAGACAGGACTTGAACCTGCGACACCCGGTTTTGGAGACCGGTGCTCTACCAACTGAGCTACTCCCCTATACGGACAGTGGTATTATACCATGAGCGACGGCGTTTTGGCTAGTTCTTTCGGGCTGGCGGGTGCGGTTCGCGCGCTGGTTGTTGCGCGCGCGTACTGTTCTTACTAATCGTACGTAACCGCTGGTTGATGTAAGTATGCACAGACGTGCGTTTCGTGCGGTGCGCAGATTCAGACGACTTGCCATTTGATGGCGTCTGCGGACGATCGCGCTTCACGCGGACAGCGCGTTTCAAGCGCTTGTTAGCCGTTTCGTCGGCGTTGTGCGATATAGGCGGCAGCGACAATAAGCGTTCGCTCGGCTCTTTGTCTTCATCAAACGCGCTTACGGCGTTCACGAAAAACTTTTCTATCAGCCACTCGCGCCCTGGCGCCGTCTGGCCGACGACGGTGATGTGCCAGCGGTTGTCTCCCCACTGGTTAATATCGGTGATATGCAGCGGACGCGCCAGCATGGCTGGACCTTTTGGAATTGCGGCGATGACGCGCTGAATTGCGTTAACGCCGCGGTCTTTATCGCGCACAAAGATATCAACCGCGATAGTACGCACGCCGCGCGGCGCCACGCGTACGCCGGTGATATTTTGATTGTGTACCGTGATAAGTTCGCCGTTGAGCGAGCGGACGCGCGTCGACCGCAACGTAAAGCGCTCAACTACGCCAGACAAATCCGAATACGGTTCAAGTTTCACATAATCGCCGATTTTATACCAATTTTCCGAAATCATAATTGCGCCGGCTGTCAAATCGCGCAAAATAATGCCGATCGTCTGTCCAGCTATCAACGCAAACATTGCTCCGGCACCGATAGCCGCTAACCCGCTCGCGCCCGATGAGTTGTTCCCTGCCGTCGGGCTCAGCAAAATCCACGCTATATACCCGACGACAATTACCACGAGCGCCCGTACGATGGCGATAAACATGCTTAAATACGTTTCAGTTTGGCGCAATCGCATAGCGCGCGCTTCGTCCGACTCTTTGTCGCTGCGCGAGGCGATGCGCTGAGCGATAAAAATCAAGCCTTTCGCTAAAAACCGGCTCAACCAATATGCCGCCAATAGCGATATAATCAAAATGAAGACCGACCGAAACGAGTGCGGCGATAATACGATCTGTTTGATTTCGTCGATAATCGACGAGGCGGTTGGCGTGCTTGCGTTCATGTTTTTCTCTGTTAACAATTGACAATTTCTATTGTATACAACTAGCGGGCGTGCTGTCAAATTGTGTGAATATTTTGCGGACGCGCAGCTAATCTTGCGCGCCCGCGCCGCTGGCGGTTGCATTTCGCCGCTAAGGGGTGTATAACTATAGGTGAGATAACATAAGGGGAATCAACGGACCGCAAGGTGTATACATGAAGATTTTGATGCTTGGGTGGGAACTTCCACCGCACAACAGCGGCGGATTAGGTGTAGCGTGCTACCATCTGTCCAAGGCGCTCGCACAACACGGCGCGTCGATTGATTTCATCCTGCCCTACTCAGCTCGGCATTCAAATGTCGACTACATGAACGTTCATGCGGCGACAAAACTAACGCCATTGCATCGGTTCGGCGCGATGGGCGCGTATGACAGTAAAGGCGTTGATATACTTGATCTTGACCAAGTTGATATGCGCGATCTGCAAACAATGCGCGGCTTGCAAAAACGCTACATCAAATACGTCGAACGTTTCGTGCGCAAGACGGGCAGCCCTGATGTCATTCATGCGCACGATTGGCTTACGATTGAAGCAGGCTTGCGCGCCAAAGAGCTGACCGACGCGCCGCTGATCGTTCATGTGCATGCTACCGAATTTGACCGCGCCGGTTCGCACAACGGCGGCAACCCGATTATTCATGAGATTGAGTATAACGGTTTGATGATGGCGGATCGGATCATTGCCGTGAGCAATATCACCAAGCAAATCATTGTACAGAAATACGGCATTCCAGCAGACAAAATTGAAGTAATTCACAATGCGATCGACGTCGATTCGTTCGGCGATTACGAATATGACCGCCGCACGTATCGCTATCTTGAAGTGCTAAAAAACGAGGGTTACATGGTAGTGTCGACGATCACGCGCTTCACAGCGCAAAAGGGTTTAGTGCAATTGATGCGCGGTGCGGCGCGGGCGTGCGAGCGCTACGACCGATTCGCGTTTTTGTTTGCCGGCGATGGCGATCAGCGCGACGAGCTTATTCAGCTTTCTGCGGATCTCGGCATTTCCGATAAAGTGTTTTTCAGCGGATTCGTGCGCGGCAAGCAGTGGCGCGATGCATATAGCGTATCGGACGTGTTCGTGATGAGTTCGGTATCGGAGCCGTTCGGGCTAACAGCGCTTGAAGCGGCGCACCACGATACGGCGCTGATCATCACTAAACAATCCGGCGTCGGCGAAATATTACAAAGCGTACTGCGCTATGATTTTTGGGATACTGAAAAGCTCGCCGACCAGCTCGTGGCGCTTGCGACATCGCCGGCGCTGCGCGACAGCTTGAAGCGTAATGTCAAAAATGAATACGCGCGTATCAGCTGGAATGATGTCGCTGAAAAATGTATTCACGTCTATAACAACATGAAAACAGGAGAAGTCAATGAGTAGCAAGCGCGGAATTGTATTATATCTGCATGTTCACCAGCCGTGGCGTGTGCGCGAGTACACAGTGTTTGATACGGCAGTCAATCATGATTATTTTGGCGAATGCAAAGAGCCGCACCGCAGCAACCGCGCGATTTTCGAAAAAGTTGCCGATAAATCATACCGTCCGATGACGCGGCTGCTCAAACAATTGCTTGACACGCACCCGGATTTCAAAGTGTCGCTATCAATTTCCGGCACAATGCTTGAGCAAGCCGAAGCCTGGGCGCCCGATGTTATTGACGCATTTCGCGCGCTCGTTGAGACTGGGCGGACCGAAATCGTCGCTGACACCTATTATCATAGTCTTGCGTTTTTCTTTAGTCGGGCAGAGTTTGAGCGGCAGGTCGCGCTATACCGCGCGAAAATTCGCGACTTGTTCGGCGTTGAAACGCGCGTTTTCCGCAATACCGAACTCAGCTACGACAATAATCTCGCTAAATGGGCGGATAACAACGGTTTCAAAGGCATTTTAGCAGAAGGCTGGGATCCAATTCTCGGGTGGCGCAGCCCGAACTACGTGTACCGTCCAATCAATACGAAACATATTAAATTACTAATGAAAAATTACCGTCTGAGCGACGACATTGCATTCCGCTTCGGCAACCGCGATTGGGAGGAATTTCCCCTGCGCGCCAGCAAATACGACACCTGGCTGAATAACGCGCTTGGCAGCGACGGGCAAATTGTAAATTTGTTTATGGATTTTGAAACGTTCGGCGAGAACATTTGGGAAGACACGGGTATTTTCTCATTCTTCTCAGATTTCGTCGATCGGTGGCTGAAAAATCCCGCCAACACATTTTACACAGCAAGCGGTGCGTGCGATGCATTCGACGCAGTAGATGAAGTCGATTGCCCATACACGACCACGTGGGCAGACACAGAACGCGACCTCACAGCGTGGCTCGGCAATAGCATGCAGCATGAGGCAATGCGCCATTTATATGAATTAGAAGACGACGTCATGCGTACCGACGACGCCGATTTGATCTCAGACTGGCGATGCTTGACTACGAGCGATCATCCATATTATATGTGTACAAAATGGTTCTCTGATGGCGATGTGCACGCGTATTTTAGCCCGTACAATTCGCCGTACGATGCGTTTTTGTATTTCATGAACGCACTGCGCGACATTCGTTACCGCGTATATGAACACCACCGGCACGGAGAATTTTAATGGCGCGGCCAATTATCTTGAGCAACGGCGAACTCCACGTCGGACTAAATACGTTCGGCGAAGTACATGATTTTTACTTCCCGTATGTCGGACTTGAAAATCACACTATCGGCAAAGAAACGAGCCACCATATAGGTGTGTGGGTCGACGGCAGGTGCTCGTGGCTGCATGACGGCTTGTGGACGTTCGTATTTAGTTATCCACACGACGCACTAGTCGGACATATCGTCGCAAAAAATCAGACGCTTGGCGTTATGCTTGAGTTTGACGATACGGTCGACGGCGAGCTCAACGCGTTTATGCGAAACGTGCATATCGTCAATCTTGATACGCATGATAAAGACGTGCGGCTATTCTTCCGCCAGGCGTTCGTCATTGGCGACTCCGCTAGCATGACCGACACGGCGCAGTTTTTGCCGAACGACCAAGCAATCGTTCATTATCGCGGGAGGCGCACCTTTGTTATCTCCGGCACCGACGATCAGAAACGCGCGTTTGATCAGTACACGATCGGACTATTTGGCACCGAAGGACGAGAGGGTACATTCCGTGACGCCGAAGACGGCGAATTATGGAGCTGCCCTGTCGAACATGGGCGCGTCGACTCGACGATTCGATTTAAGCTAGCGCTTAAAGCGCATAGTTCTGCGCGCATACACTACTGGATCGCGTGCGGCACGACGCTGCGCGAAGCATTGTTTGTGCATAAACAGCTGCGCGATAACGGCCTGAATGACCGCTACATTCTAACAACAAAATGGTGGTACCGCTGGCTGCGTCCCGCCGAAAAGGTTTCACGCAAAATTGATCCAGCGTACCGCGAACTATTCCTGCGGAGCGTCATGCTGCTCAAAGCTCACATCGACAAGCGCGGCGCGATTATCGCTAGCACCGATAGCGGCATGCTGAATTATTGGCGCGACGCATACGCCTACTGTTGGCCGCGCGACGGTGCATATGTGCTATGGCCACTGATTCGCATGGGCTATTACGAAGAAGCGTACCAATTTTTCGATTTTTGCCGGCGCGGGCTAAACTCTGGCGGATTTCTGATGCATAAATATCGGGCAGACGGTGCGGTCGGTAGCAGCTGGCACCCATACATTCACGATGATGGTTCAGTGACACCGCCAATTCAAGAAGATGAAACGGCGCTCGTATTATTCTTGTTCGGTCAATTGTATCGCAGCGCAAATGATCAGCGGCTTATGAAACGTTTTTATGAGCCGATGGTTGCGCCAATGGCAGATTTTTTGGCGAGCTACATTGATTCGTCGACCGGCTTGCCGAAACCATCGTACGATTTGTGGGAAGAGCAATACATGACGACTACTTACACGACGGCTGTCGTCTACGCGGCACTATCGGCAGCAGCAGATTTAGCAGACGATAATCATGATGACGGACATGCGGTCGCCTGGCGCTCAGCGGCGTCGGATATCGCTGAAGCAGCGCAAAAATATTTAGTCAATCACGACCGCGACGCGCTCTACAAAGGCTTACGCCGGCATGCTGACGGCTCATACGAGCCGGATCAAACGATCGACTTATCGAGTATTTACGGCGCATTTATGTTCGGGCTTTTTTCTGCTGATAGCGGCGTTGTCGAGCGCGCAGTGCAAGCGGCGCGGCGCGTATTCAACGTGTCGCCCGATCGCCCGGGCGTTCCTCGCTACGAAAACGACAACTACCGCCGCCGCGATCCAACAAGCCTCGGTAATTGGTGGTTCGTCGCGTCGCTATGGCTCGCACAGTACGACTTAGAAAAAGGCGATGCCGCATCGGCGCACAAGACGCTCGCGTGGGTGCGTGCTCGCGCTCGGAAGACCGGCACATTGTGCGAACAAATCGATCCGGAAACAGAGGCAGAAGAATCAGTTTCGCCATTATCGTGGAGCCAAGCAGAATTCGTTTCGACCGTGCTTGACACAATCACGAAAGGAACAAGCAAATAGTGTCTGGACGCGACCGCCTAAAGATTAGGCTTGCGCGGGCGCTGCGCCATATGACGCCGGCGCACGTTGTACGGACGCGCCTGACGAAGAAAACGATTCAGAATTTTGCCGATCAAGTCGGGCTGGTTTATTTTGGCTATGTCGACCAGCGCGATGGCGATCACCGCCCGGTGCGCGGGCACACGGTATCGCACACGCACATCGATAATCACGTTTGTATCGGTACAGTGCGCGGCTACGATGCGACAGTGCTTATTCGCAATGATGTCGTGCAGCTTCATGCGCCGAACACGGCCGCAAAAACCAAGCGCCAGCGTTGCCATTGGCTCATCGTGGCGATTGACTTGCATACTCCGCGGACAGTTCCGCACACTTACATCGGGCTCAAGCAGCACGATGCCGTATACCGTTCGTCGTATTCGCACGTGCGGCCGCTCGCGATTGGGAATCTCGCGGCGTACGCGCCCCAGTTTTTGAGCAAATATACGGTATACGGTACGCCGACGCATGCGCTCGAAATTGAACAGCTGATCTCGCCGCAAATCGCCAGCGTCATCACCTCGCATTTTAGCAAAATGAGCATCGAAATCGACCGCGGCACGGTGTACGTTTATTCCGAAAACGAGCAGCCGAACGAAGTGCAGCTTGAGAGAATTCTATCGAATGCGCTATGGATCGCCGAAGCGATTGATACGGCGTATGGCGCCGAATTGTGAGGGCGCAGTCATTTACGGTCCACTTGTAGATAACAAAAACCGCCCGTGATTTTAGGCGGTTTTTTTATTGCATAAAACAGATTGTTAGCCCTTGCGCGCTTTTACCTCGTTGCGGCCGAGCGATTTTTTCGTTTCGGTATACGTTGCATGCTTGCGCGCTTTTGGATCGTATTTGCGCAACTTTAATTTATCCGGCGTATTCATCTTATTTTTACGCGTAACATACGTACGATGCCCCGTCAGCTCACTGACGAGCGCTACAATTTTTCGCTTGGTGTTATTCTTCTTTGCCATAACTTCCCTTTTACCTTTGTACTAAGCTTCGACTATACAATATAACAGATTGGGGGCGATATTTCAAGGCGGAAGCCAGGCTGGCACAAAAGCACGCTCGGTTGTGTCGAATTTATCGGTAAAAAACAGCAGTGATATGATTTATGCGATGGTTTTTTTATTATCATCTATAATAGTAATTATGAAATGGCGAACTTGCGCTGTTGTTACCAATCTAATGCTACTCGTTTGGTTTGCTCTTGACATGGTTGGTATGCACATATCTTGCTTCGCAGTCATGGCAGGATGATGGAGTATTTTTTCTTATTGCCATCGTCTGCTTTCTTCTGTTTTTATTCAAAGAGAAAGTAGGAAGATACGTAATTGTTACGTGGCTTACTATCTGGCTTATCACACAATTCCTAAACCACTGGCTCTTCACAATCGTTGGCGGCACTGGCGCGCAAAATCTTAGACGCTTCTTCTCCCGCTCGCTTCACTGGACAGAATCCAAAACGCTGTACATTCCCGACATTTATCATACTGTATTGCACATTTTCATTGTACTTGCGCTTATTGCCGCCATCTTATATGTACGGTCGCGCAAGAATTCAGGGCGCACATAACTAAAAAGAAATATCTCAAGTTTAATAAAGGCCGCCCGTGAGGGCGACCGTTTTCAAAAAATGTCTGATGTGGAGCCACGATCGGGGCTTGAACCCGAGACCTCATCCTTACCATGGATGCGCTCTACCAACTGAGCTATCGCGGCACATATCACTACACTTCGCAACATACCCGCGGAGCATAGCACTTCAAGATTATACCAAACTCCACAGTCCCTGCCTAGTACGCCAGTTATTTTCGGCGGGAAACTCTAGCAGATTTAACTTCGGGTTTTGGCAATTTCGGCGAAACGATAGAGTCAAGCAGCAGCCACATGGCAGCATTTGCAATGTACACGCCCGCTAGACCTACGGCAACAAGCACCAGTACTCGGCTGATATCTGCATTGACTAGCACAAACATGCCCGCAACAGCAGACAGTAGTACGGCTACTGTTATGTACGCCTGTTGCAATTTCGTGCGTTGATTTCGGTCGTCATTCCACTCGGCAGCAAATTGCCGCAGAAACTCTCTCATATTTTAATTATAGCATAACTTTACGTAAAAAGCAATCAAGCATATCTATACAAAAGCAAAAAATCTCCTCAGGCGCGGAGATAAGAAACAAAATATGGTACCGGAGGTAGGACTCGAACCTACGAAGCTAAAAAGCGGGAGATTTACAGTCTCCTGTCATTGCCACTAGACGACTCCGGCATGACGATAGGTAACGCAAGCTCATAAATAAATATGAAAACCTGCCTAGTATGGAGCCGCTTCAGGGATTCGAACCCGGGACCCCCTCTTTACAAAAGAGGTGCTCTAACCAGCTGAGCTAAAGCGGCATGTTAGCTGAAATAACCGACAGACGGTCTAAAAATTACTCAAAAAAATTAGAAAGGTACTAGCTTACCGCTCAAGATATAGTGTAGCGTATTTGTGCAGCGAGAGCAAGCCCTTTACATCGCAACGCGGCGAGGCTGCTTGATACGCGCGGCGGGCGGATTTTTGCTGTTAATCGCGCGATTAATTCGCGTGCGCAACGCGCCGGCTTTTTCGTGCTCGCCATTACGTTCGTAGGCGTCTGCTAAAATATTGTAGCTTTGCACGCTTGGTTCTAGCTCAATCGCGCGCTCTAGGTGCTCAAACATTCGCTTCGGATGGTCAAGTTTTTCCTGCACCTTTGCATACGCAATATGGCGCGAAGCGACCGTTTCCTCCATCGCGAGCGCCTGTTCAAACGCCAGCGCCGCTTTTTCGTAATTTTCAGTTTCATAATAAATCAGACCGACATTGTGCAGACTTGACGCGCTCGGCTCTAAGCTCTGCGCAATTTCAAAGCATTCAATCGCATCGCTGTACGCTTGCTGCTTGGCGTATAAAATGCCGAGCCGGTTGTAGGCAGTAGCATTACGTTCGTCGATACGCAAAATAGTTAACAAGGCTTTTTCGGCGCGCAAATACCGCTGCGACTTCAATGATTCCTGAGCAATTTCCCATAATTTATCAAGTTTCGCCGACAGCCTCTGCGGCAAATCCCGCGTCGCTTCATTTGGCGACTGCGTATACCACAGAGTAAAAATCCCAACCGCAACGACAAACAATAGTCCAAACATGTTACCGCCTATTATACCATTAACAACGTCAGAGTGACAAGCTGCAGACGCACGTTTCCGTTAGCGGCAATTCGCTCGTACGCATCGGCGATATACTCGCTTTTATGAATAAGACTGTACGACGGATTGCGATGCAGCGCGTGCGTAATGATCGCGAGACAGTACGATAACAACTGCTGCGCTGCCTGCCGGTCTGTGTAGCGCATAGCGATTGCAGCGCGTTGGTAGTTTGATCCGCGAATAAATTGCTGCGCGTCACGCACGATATTGCCAATTTTCTCTAAATTAACCGGATCGCGGGCAAGCCGCGTAAGTGCAGCAGGTTTTCCGGACGCCAAAAACAAAAGCTGCTGCTCTGTACGCGGGTCATCGACGCCAAGTTGTTTAAGCAGCTGGCGCGTTTGGCGCGACGAAATCGGTCTAATGCTAAATCGTTCCACGCGCGACAAAATCGTAGCGAGCAGCAAATGCGGCTTGTGCGATGTTAGAATAAAGTGAATGTGCGGCGTTGGCTCTTCAAGCAATTTCAAAAATGCATTCTGCGCCCGGTGATTCATGCGATCGGCATCATCAATGATAAAAATCGTTCGCGTAGCAGCTCGCCCCCTCGCCTGCCGGCGCAGCTGGCGAATCGAATCAAGCTTAATTGAGCCCGCAGGAGCAACGGCGCCGTCTTTATCGGTCGGTTGAATTAGTGCGGCAATATTTGCACCAGCGGCATACTTTGCAGCAGTGAGCAGTCCAGCGCCGTCAGTGCCAGTTAGCAATGTTGATTGCGGCAAGTCAGCGGCGAGCGCGTCAAGCTGCCGTTTCGTTGTGCCTTCAAATAGCAAGGTCGACATCATTCGCCTCTGGGAATAACTCAATGAACTCGCGCGGAACTGGCGCGGTGAATGTGCGGCGGTCGCCTGGCGCGATGGTGATCTCAAGAGAATACGCATGCAAAAATAGCCGCGTCGCTGGCACGCCGTACACGCGGTCGCCAGTGATCGGTGCGCCGACATGCCGCAAATGCACACGCAGCTGGTGAGTGCGTCCAGTAAGCGGGCGAAGCAAAACGAGGCTTTTGCCGTCGTGGTGTGCGAGCACCTTATATATCGTTTGCGCCGGCTTGCCATTTACGTCTGGACGCCAGATACTCGGAGCAGCAGGATTGCGACCGAGCGGAATATCGATTTTTGCATGCGGCTGCTTCAGTATGCCGTCCACGATCGCTAGGTAGTATTTTTTCGTTTTACGCTCGGCAAATTGTTTTTTAAGCCGCACTGCCGCTTCCGGCGTCCGCGCGCCAATCAGTACGCCGCTCGTGTCGCGGTCAAGCCGGTGGACGATGCCGGGGCGGTTCGTATTCAGCCCAACAGTCGTATAGCGCCGAAAAAAGTCAGCGGCCGTGAACTCGTCGTTCAGCGCGCCCTTACTGTGTGTCAAAATTCCTGCCGGCTTATTAACGACGATAACGTCGTCGTCTATGTACAAGATCGGAAGCGCCTGGCTGCTGTAATCTGCTGCGTTCGGCAGATTAATTTCGATCCGATCCGCTTCGGTAACTTCTTGCTTCGGGCTTTTGGCGGGCGAATTATTGACAAAAATATTACCAGATTTGATATATTTCTGCCATACACTACGGCTATATTCGGGATGACGCTCGGCGAGCACGACGTCAAGGCGGCGTTTACGACTTGTCAGCTGAAACAGATAAACATCCTTACCTTTGAACGGTAAACCGTAGGTTGTCAAGTCGCTCGTCGGATTTTCATAGAGCACCCCTTCGGCGTCGCTCTTTACAGTGAATATCTGCTGCATGATATACGATTCGCGGTCTTCAGCCGTCTCGTCAAACAAAACAAAAAAGCGCTTGCGGTCAAATCGAAACGAGACGAGCCGGTTGATCGGGCTAGGATTCGTAACGTTAATCTGATCAATATGGCGCGGCACATTATCTTCAGTTGCCACATCAAACCGGCGCAAAATCGCTAATAGGTCGCTTGCGGTGACTTTCATTAGCGCCTCAATCCGACGGCTTTTTGCACGCGCAAAAGTGTTTGATTAGCAGTTTGATTGGCGGTGATTTCGGATGATTCAAGTTTACGCAAAATAGTATCATCGTCGACCTGCGCCAAGCGTGCTTGAAAGCTTGCAAGGAATTCTGCTATTTCATCTGCGACAATCTTTTTGAACTCGCCGTAGCGCTCTGTTCCAGTGAATTCGTCAATTGTCTGCTGCAATGAGACCGCACGGCCGTTTGCCTGGCGCACAAGCGTCAAAATTTCTAACAAATTGCTGATACCAGGCTGCGCCTCTTTATCGTAATGCACCCGCCCGAGCGAATCGGTTGCCGCCGACATGATTTTTTTACGTGCAACATCTGGCGTATCGTTTAAGAAAATCACGCCCTTGCCTGTCTCGTCTGATTTACTCATCTTTTTCGCCGGATTTTGCAAGTCTTTGATGCGCAAGCCCTGGTCTTTGCCAAAAAATTGATGCTGTTTCGCGACTGGCTCCGGCACGGTAAACAATTCGCCGAACTTATGGTTCATACGCTCGGCAATATCACGCGTGAATTCTAGGTGCTGCGTTTGGTCGTCGCCAACCGGAACGTATGTGGCATTGTAAAGTAAAATGTCTGCAGCCATCAAAATAGGGTACGTGAACAGCCCGACCGAGGTATAATTTGAATAAGCTCCGTACATCTTGTATTCAAGATCTGCACGCTCATAGAACACTGGGTCAGATCTTAGCTTTTGAGTTTTTTCCTTAAACTGCGTCATGCGGCGCATTTCTCCAAAGCCGGTAAAATTGCTCATTATCACCGCCAATTCACTATGCGCTGACACGTAGCTTTGGCGGTACAACTGAATCGCCTCGTCATCCAGCGGTAAGCCGGCCGCGGTGTAGACGCGAGCGTTGTTCATGATGCTATCAAACAGTTGGCCGTGGTCAATCGGCGTCGTAAAACTATGTAGGTCTGGAATAAATAAATTAACAGTATACTCAGCCGAACGGCGCCGCGCCATATCGATAATCGGCAGTATCGCACCAAAATAATTGCCAATGTGTAAGTCATTGTTGGCGCGAACACCAGTGAGAATAACGGGTTTAGTCATAAGTAACTCCTATTATAACAGGTATTTTATTAGAGAAATATCAGCTCCAGTAGTGCTACGCGGCGGCCTGATTAACCGCCGAACAGCAAAACCAAAAGCCAAGCCCGCCGATTGTGTGGCGGGCTGATCAGTAATTTTTAGAAATCATCTACAAAGCACAGAGCAAACCGCCACATAACGTGCCGGTGCGCCAAGCGAATGTGATTTGTGATAATACCATGCACCTATTATATCATAGTTACGAAAAAACCACCACTGCCTGCGGGGGTGGTTTTTTTGTAAGTTCGCCAAGCAGAGTAGCACGGAAAGCCTTTAGCGCTTTGAGTACTGCTCTCGCTTGCGGGCGCTGCGCAAACCGTATTTTTTGCGCTCCTTTTCGCGCGGGTCGCGCTTCATGAAACCGGCTTTTTTCAGCGGAGCACGCAAGTCTGGCGCGCTGACGGTAATCGCTTTAGCAATTGCCTGCTTGATTGCGTCAACCTGCCCGCTTAGGCCGCCGCCTTTTACGAGCACGCTGACATCAAATTCCTTTTGCTTGCCAACGAGCGCAAGCGGATCGGTGATTTCAGCGAGTAACGTTTTATTATCCGATAAGTAATCGCTGGCAGATTTGCCGTTAATCGTCACCTTGCCTTTGCCGGCAGTTAGGCGGGCACGCGCTGTTGCGCTTTTGCGCCGACCTAGCCCATAATCATATGGTGCAGTATTCGTAGCCATTAGTTAACCTCTACTTTCTCTGGTTTTTGCGCAGCGTGCGCGTGCTCGCTTCCAGCAAAAATCTTCAGACGAGCCAAGCGACCTGCTGCGAGCTTATTTTTCGGCAGCATACCTTTTACCGCCAGTTCAATGATGCTTTCCGGACTCTTTTCGCGCAACTCTTTAAGCTGCGTCTCTTTAAGCCCGCCCGGAAATCCGCTGTGGCGATAGTACATTTTGTCGGTTTCTTTATCGCCTGTTACCGGCACTTCGGCGGCGTTAATGACAACGACATAGTCGCCGCCATCGACATGCGGCGTGTAGGTCGGCTTGTATTTGCCAATTAGATACTTAGCGATTTCGGTCGATAAGCGTCCAAGCGTTGCGTCTTTAGCGTCGATCAAAATCCAACGCCGGCTGACATCAGCTGGTTTTTGACTGTAGGTGCGATCTACCATTACTTCGCCTCCTTCTCTGGTTTCGGCATGTCTTTCAGCTCGTCGACAAACTCAATAACCGCCATTTGAGCACCATCGCCCACGCGTAAACGCGTGCGCTCAACGCGAACATGACCACTAGTGCGGCCAGTTAGCTGCGGCGCGATTTGATCAACCAATTTGACGGCAGCAATCTGCGTGCTGAGTCCGGCGATAACCGCGCGGCGGTTTGCAAGGCCGCCTTTTTTCGCCTTGGTAATTAACTTTTCAATATAGCGCACGAGCTCTTTGGCTTTTGGCAGCGTCGTTTCGATCCGCTCCTCCATCACCAAGCTCGTCGCTAGACCTTTCAGGAGCGCTCTGCGCTGATCGCGTTCGCGGCCAAACTTGCGCCCTTTATATCCGTGTCGATGCATTTAGAGCTCCAATTCTGCTAATTTATCTTTAACTTCGTCAAGCGCTTTGCTGCCGAATCCTCTGAGTTCGCGCAGATCTTGCTCGCTGAGCGTGACTAAGTCGCGAACCGTGCGGATGCCATTGTTAGTAAGCGCGTTTACCGTACGAGCACTCAAACCTAGGTCTTCAATTGACCGATCAAGCTCGTCTACGTCGTCTTTAGCTTCAGTGCCAAGCGCCGGTGCGGCTTCAACTTTCGTGCTGCCCGCCAGCGCGCTATATTGGTTCACTAAAATTGCGGCAGCTTCCTCAAACGCTTCGCGCGGCGTGAGCGAGCCGTCGGTTTCGATCGTAAGCTCCAGCTTGTCAAGGTTCGTCTCTTGGCCAACGCGGGTCGGGTCAACCTTAAACCGCACGCGTGTCACCGGGCTAAACATTGCGTCGACAGCGATCATATCGCTGTGCAAACGCTTTTCGCTTGACTCTTCAATCGTTTGGTAGCCGCGCCCGGATTCAACCACGAGGTCGAAAACGGTCGTTCGGTTATCATCGTCAACGGTGCAGATGACATGATCTGGATTCATTACCTCAACATCAGCGTTCGCTTGAATATCAGCGGCAGTGATTTCACCCGCGCCATGCTTTTCGAGACGCAGCTCAACAGGCTCGTCGGTCGCAATGCGGAAATTCACGCCTTTGAGGTTTAGCATGATGTCGACGACATCTTCTTTGATGCCCGGAACGGTCGTAAACTCGTGCGTTGCGCCCTCAATACGGAATGCCACGACGGCACCGCCGCGGATGCTTGAAAGCAGCACGCGGCGCAAGCTATTACCGAGCGTGTTGCCGTAATTGACATGCAGAGGCTCAACAATAAACGTACTCGAAAACTCGCTATTATCGATAATCTGAGCAAGTGCTGGATTGTGAATTACTTTAGACATTTTATATCTCCTTACCCTTTTTAGCGTGAGTAATACTCAACAATTAGCTGCTCATTAATATCTGCTTCGGCTTCCTCGCGTTTCGGCGCGCCAGTGATTTCAATCTTCAGTTTTTTAACATCACCCGTTAACCAGCTGAGCGGCACTTGCGACGTATTGCTGTAGACATCATTTATGTTCGTGAAGTAGCCCGATTTGACGCTCTTTGGACGAACGGTAATGATATCGCCGGCTTTAACGCGAATCGACGGAATATCGACGCGGCGGCCATTGAGTTCGAAATGCCCATGGCTCACGAGCTGGCGCGCTTGGCGACGGCTCGTTGCGAAACCAGCGCGATATACGGCATTGTCTAAACGCAACTCCAGGAATTTCAGGAGGTTTTCACCAGCGAGCCCCGGCTTGCGAACCGCTTCGTTCATTAGCTTTGCAAATTGCTTTTCAAGCAAACCATACATGCGGCGCACTTTCTGCTTTTCGCGCAGCTGCGTGGCGTACATGCTCTGCTTGCCTTGGCGGCCATGAGCGTGCTCGCCCGGAATACCACTTTTGCGCGCAAGAATCTTATGCGCTTTCGGGTGAAGCGCAACGCCTTCGCGGCGGCTTTGCTTCACGATTGGGCTTCTATCTCGCGCCATTACGCCCTCCTTGCCTTTCGCGGACGAACACCGCCGTGCGGAACGCCGGTCACGTCTTTAATACTATTAACGGTAATATCAAACGTACTGAGTGCACGAATCGCCGCATCGCGACCCAAACCAACGCCTTTAACGAAGACATCGACCGTGCGCAAGCCGTAGCCGCTCTTGGCTGCTTCAGCCGCTTTTTCGGCAGCAATTTGCGCAGCATAAGCGGTACCTTTTTTGCTGCCGCGAAAACCACATGCGCCAGCACTCGACGCAGCAAGCGCATTGCCCTTACTGTCCGCAAATGTCACAATTGTATTGTTAAATGTTGCTTGTACATGCAGCTGACCGTTCGGAACAGATCGGCGCTGCTTTTTCTTTGAAGATTTTGCTTCTGCCATAATCTAATCCTTCCTCATCAAGTCTTGCTTGCTGCTTTTGGTTGCGCGCCGCCCACGGCGATTGCCTTACCCTTACGAGTCCGTGCATTCGTACGAGTACGCTGACCGCGAGTCGGAAGACCAGCCTTGTGGCGCAAGCCGCGGTAGGCATTGATGTCTTTCAGACGCTTAATATTATTTGTCACCAGGCGCTGCAGATCGCCTTCGGTCACATAATCGTTATCGATAATGTCGCGAAGTTTTTGCTCTTCAGCCTCGGTGAGATCTTTCACCCGAGTGGTCGGCTCAATCTTTGCCGCCGCAAGGATGTCTCGTGCAAACTTCGGTCCGATCCCGTAAATATACGTGAGCGACACCTGCACTTGCTTATCGTCGGGGATAACAACCCCAGCAATTCGAGCCATGCTTAACCCTGCCTTTGCTTATTCTTAGGTTTTTTCTTGTTGATGACACGGAG
>CALIMZ010000014.1:0-124436 GCA_938045235.1 uncultured Candidatus Saccharibacteria bacterium | reverse complement strand
AAAAGCCGATTTTGGCGGGTCAAGTTTATTCGACGCTCGCGCGATTGAAACGCGATAATAAGGTAGAAGAAATCGCCGATACGAGCGAATCGGGCGGTCCAGATAGGGTTCGCTACGCTATCACCGAACAAGGTAAAAATGATTTGCAATCCTGGCTAGAATCGCCCGAAGCACCGTCGCCGCAGCTGCAGGCGACAATGTACGTCAAAACAGTGTTAGCGATCCTGAAAGACGGCGATGCTGCGCCATACCTCGACAACCAGCGCAAAGCTCATGTTCAGCGAATGCGCGAGCTGACAAACCGGCGCCGCGACAGTAGTTTATCAGACATGCTATTGATTGATTATGCGCTATATCATTTAGAAGCAGACCTGCGCTGGATCGAGTTGACGATTTCGCGCTTAATGAAATTAAAGGAGGAAATATTATATGAATCAACCAATAATTAGTGCTAAACACATCAAAAAGTCGTATGGGCAAACCCACGCATTGCGCGGCGTATCGCTTGACGTGCTTCCGGGCGAAGTGCTGGCAATTATGGGTCCAAGCGGCTCTGGTAAGTCGACGTTACTTCATAGTTTGGCGGCAATCATCAGTGTGGATAGCGGTGAAATTATGCTTGACAGAAAACGCATTGATAAACTAAGTGACGATAAGCGCTCTAAATTGCGCCGTACGTGCTTTGGGTTTGTATTTCAGTTCGGACAGCTTGTGCCGGAACTGACAGTTCATGATAACGTGGCGTTGCCGCTGTTGCTGAACGGCGTTGACCGTAAAGAGGCGTATCGGCGTGCTAATACGTGGATTGATAAGGTTGGATTGAATGGTAAAGAGGAGAGTTTGCCGGGCGAATTGTCGGGCGGGCAAGCGCAACGGGCGGCGATTGCGCGGGCGATGGTGATTGAGCCGAAAGTATTGTTTGCTGATGAGCCAACTGGTTCGCTTGATTCGCTCAATTCCGAGAAGGTGATGGAGTTGTTTATCAAAACCGCGAAAGATAATGGCACGACGGTCATTATGGTGACGCATGAGCCGACGATTGCCGCCTATGCCGATCGCGAGATTATTGTTCGCGACGGGCAAATTGCTGGAGGGCGAAAATGAGTATCAGTTGGCTGTTGTTCAAAAAATCTGGCCGCCAATCAATTGGGCGTCTCAGCCTGACGGCGGCGGCAGTCGCGCTTGGTCTTTTTGTTCTATTGGCACTGACGGCAGGTACGAACGGCTTGATGGGTCGTGCGCAGCATGTCGACTGGCGTTTTGCGGTATTTAATGCTAAGCAGAATAATCAAAAACCAATTCCTGGTGTGTCGCCGTTAAAGGCGTCGTTGTATATGCCGGGTAATCTCAACAAATGGCACGACAAAGAGTTTGATGTAATGTCAGTCTATGCGGCAGGAGATCATGCGCTGAAGTTGCCAGGCGGAATAAAGACGCCGGCGCCGGGCGAGTATTATTTGTCGGAAGCGTTGGCAAAAATCGCCAAAGAGCGTCCGGAGGATCGTATCGGTGAACGCTATGGTACAAAGTATTTGGGAACGATTCCGGCATCGCTTGAATCGTCGCCCGACTCGTTGTCTGTCATTCGCGGGGCGAATGCCGATGAAGCAGCCGCAAAAGATGATTATGGACAGAGCATGTTTGTTGACATGTATAAATTTGACACGAGCGGTATGAGAGCGGGGTTTGGCGCGGTAGGATTAGCGCTTATTGCAGTTGGCGGTACGGTTTTACTCTTTCCGATCGTGATGTTTGTAGCGGTTGCGACGCAGCTCGGAAGTGCGCAGCGCGAGCAGCGTTACGCAGCAATTCGACTAATCGGCGGTACGCGGCGCCAAGTGACGAAGATTCTCTTGTTTGAATCATTTATCGCAACGCTCGCCGGAGTCGTTGTCGGCTCGTTGGCGTATATAGCAACATTGCCTCTCTTGCAGCAATATAAATTTGACGATATGCGTTTTATGTCGCAGGACATGGTCGTTGGCTGGGGACAATACGCGTTGATTGTCGGCCTGATACTCATGCTTAGCCTGGCGGCAAACTGGTGGGGTATGCGCCACGTGCAAACGTCGCCGCTTGGTGTGGCGCGCAAGCAGAAAGTCGCGAAAAAGCCGCGGTTATGGCGCGTCATTCCATTGCTCGCTGGACTCGGTATCTTTGTCTGGATGACACTGCCGGAGGGTGCAAAATGGGTAAAAAGCGCAGATGATGCTATGACGCCAATGCTGGCGTTGATGGGCGGTATTGTACTTGTGATGTTTGGCTTGGTTCTGGCAGGATCGTGGCTAACATATGTATTGTCTCGCGTTGCCGCCCACTTCACGGCGCGCCCGTCGACACTTATTGCAGGCAAGCGAATCTCTGGTCAATCAAAACAAGTGTTCCGTAGCGTGAGCGGCGTGGTTTTAGCACTCTTTGCGGGTAGTTTTTACCTCACAGCAGTTGGCGGCGTCGATAAACTAAATGCCGACGCCGTGAACGATAACGGTTATTCACAGCTTAAAAAAGATACGGCGCTCGTTATGGTTGAGCCGGTAGGAAATGATTTGGCTGAGACACTACGTTCGCAGAGTTATGTAAGGTCGGTCGAAAAAGTGTATCGTAAAGATGACAACTCATACATTCCGTGCCAAGCACTGCCCGCGTATACGCGCCACATTTGTCCAGACAATAAAGAGTATGCGGTGGTGAATTTTAACGAAAAAGTGGTTAAAACGGTTGCGACAGTCGATGCTGTTGATAAAGATGCGATACTGCCAACATATATGGTAGCATTGAATAGCAACGACAATATTGATGCGCTGCGTACGCTTATTGCAGAGAACAGTTCGCAAACCGCGAATCGTTATGTTATCAGCGGCACGTACGCGCAGCAGCCGCACATTAGTCCGGTGGTTAAAAGTTTTGCCGAAATGGCATATGCTGGTATCGGTTTGACTATGTCAGTAGCGGTTTGCAGTATGATCGTATCGACAATTGGCGGATTGCTGGAGCGCCGGCGTTCGCTCTTGACACTGCGCCTCGGCGGCATGACGATTGGACAATTAAAGCAGGTTGTGATGATTGAGTCGCTTATCCCGCTCGTGAGCGTATCGCTCGTGGCAGCTGGTTTGGGGGTATGGGTCTCAACCATATTCTTGTCGTCGCTTTCAAACACAGTTAGGCCAACGCTTACGTCGACATATTACTGTATCGTTGGCGGATTGCTCGCGGCGGCAGCCGTTGGCGTTTATCTTGTGTTGCCGATGATTAAGAAGATAACATCGCTTGAGGAAAACCGGACAGAGTAATGGCACGCTCTCCTCTATTGTGCAAACAAAGAGAGTTTAGTAGAATAGAGGAGGTGTGGCTCTTTAGCTCAGTTGGTAGAGCAGAGGCCTGAAGAGCCTTGTGTCACTAGTTCGAGTCT
Organism: uncultured Candidatus Saccharibacteria bacterium; assembly: GCA_938045235.1. GTDB lineage: Bacteria > Patescibacteriota > Saccharimonadia > Saccharimonadales > Saccharimonadaceae > Saccharimonas. The sequence continues at coordinate 121,027 of CALIMZ010000014.1, read as the reverse complement.
AGTAGGAGCCACCAGAAAAGCACGCTCTAGGATGGTCTAGAGGGTGTTTTTCTTTTGCCTCTATTTTCGTATTTTTACCACATACGGTATCATAAGTATATGTTCAAAAAATATGTCTTGAAGAAAATGAAGCGATACGTCATTGACTATTTTGCGTATCACCCCGAAATCAAACTCATTGTTGTTGCTGGCAGTGTTGGCAAGACGAGTACGAAGCGCGCACTTGGCGATTTGCTCGTACAGCGTTACCGCGTGCGCATGCACGAAGGCAATCATAACTCTGAAGTGTCGGTGCCGCTCGCGATTCTCGGTATTGCTTTGCCAACGAAGTTGAAAAATCCATTTTCGTGGTTCGGCGTATTCCGTGCGGCGCGGCGGCGGATTCGGCAGCCAACTGATGTTGATGTTATCGTCCAAGAACTTGGCGTTGATCATCCTGGCGATATGGCAGCGTTTGGCGAATATTTGCGTCCGGATATTGCGCTTGTGACTGCGGTGACGCCAGAGCATATGGAGTTCTTTGGCACGATTGAGGCAGTGGCGCAAGAAGAATTGTCGGTGTTGTCGTTTTCAAAAGTCGGACTCATCAACCGCGATGATATCGACGGGCGGTTTGCGGATCTTATCAATAATCCAAATTTCAGTACGTATGGTACGTCTGGCAGCGCTGAGTTTCGGTTTGAGCCGCAGCGATTTGATGCTGATGTCGGCTATGAGGGTACGATTATTGCGTCGGAGTACGGTTCATTTCCGGCGACAATCAAAGTTGCGGGCGAGCACAGCCTGCGTCCGATTATGGGCGCGGTTGCTGCTGCAATTATGTTTGGGTTTGCGCCCGAAGAAGTCGTGCGCGGCTTGAGCATGATCAAACCTGTGCCGGGGCGCATGAATATTCTGCACGGGATCGGCGGTGTTACGGTGATTGATGATACATATAATTCAAGTCCAGCCGCTGCCGCTGCAGCACTCCAGACGCTCTATTCGTTTGACGATGCTGCCGAACGTATTGTTGTGCTCGGCGATATGCGCGAACTTGGCGCAAGCAGCCAAATGGAGCACGAAAAGCTTGGTTCAATGTGCGATCCGAATTTACTTGCCTGGGTAGTTACTGTTGGTCCGGAGTCTGAACGTTATATTGCTCCCGCGGCGCGGCGGCGCGGTTGCCAAGTTCACATTGCGCGGAATGCGATTGAAGCAGGCGAGTTCGTGCGTTCGGTGACGCAGGGAAATGCGATTGTGCTCGTGAAGGGGTCGCAGGACACGATTTATCTGGAAGAATGCGTAAAAGTATTGTGTAATATGACAGAAGATGTTAGACTTGTCCGCCAAGATGCGCAGTGGATGGCAAAAAAAGAAGCGTTTTTCCAGCAATTTAAGTAAGAGGAGCAAGCGTTATGGTAAAAGAGAAAGAATCAAAACCGAAGCAGAAACGCGCGAAGAATAAAGATGTAGAACGATCAACTGCCGGCACGAACGCAGAGCAGGCGATAGCTAACACGGAATCATCGAAACCTGTCGCGCCCGCTCAGCCAGTGCCGCAGCCATTGCAGCCGGCATTACCGCAGCAGCCCGTGCCATACATGCCGCGCACATCGTCATCGCAGTTAATACTTGTTATTATTGGCTGTATCGCGGGCGGCGTGTTGTTTTTGCTTGCGATTTGCGGCGGCGTGCTGGCGTACTCAATATATCAACGTCCCGAAAATGTCGTGCTTGACGCGATTACGAAACTGCAATCAGCGAATAAGTTTTCGACGCACACAGAGATAACCATGGACTATAAATATGATGCAGGCACGAAAAATGTTTCATTCAAAAAGTTAACGCTTGATACCGGCATGAATTCGTCGCCAAGCGTTGATGCTAACGCTACGCTACAAATGAGTATTGATGGTCGTGATATTTCAGTGCAAGCGTCTGCACTCATGACTGACGACGGCACGATATATTTCAAAGTTAAAAATCTCGCAGAAGCGCTGAGTGCATTTACGGGCGGTAAAGAATTGCCGGCGTCCGCTAAAAATCAGCTTGAAAAAGTGAGCAATAAGTGGGTGAAATACGAGATTAATGATTTATACAAGAATAATCAGCGCGCGGCAGAACGGGCGCGGTGCGTACAAAATGTTTATAAGCGTAGCCTTAAAGACAGTAAAAAACGTAGGGAAATCGTGAGTACTTACCGCAAATATCCGTTTGTGATGATTGAAAGTATAGCGCAGCCAAAGGACGGTAATGTCGGGTATACGGTATGGATTGAACCAGTGACATGGCGGCAATTCAATAAGGCGTTCGCGCATACGGCGATTGCGCAGGATATAAAAGCTTGCAACCCATCGACGCATGATAATCCCTCTGCAGCGCTGGACGATGCAGATGATAACTACGCTCATCCTACACCTTCACACTCAGTGATCGGCCGCAGTAAAACGAAATTTACAATGTGGATATCGCCATGGTCGCATGAACTGCGTGCGCTTGATATTGAAGGCGGACCTGACGCACGGTTCTCGCTGAAGAGCCACACTAAATTTGATTTCTCGAAAGGCGTGGCGACTACGAAGCCGAATGACTCGGAAGTGATACATGCCGACGAATGGAATAAACGTCTTAACGAGGCAATGAATATAAGCAGTTCTTCGGCGTCGTCAAGCGGCGACAGCTAGTTTTATCATCTGCTGATCGGTGTAAAATCTGATATACTATAGCTAATGAAACGCTATAATCCATCTGAAATTGAGCCGAAGTGGCAGCAAATCTGGGCGAATGATGCCCGCTACCGCGCTGTTGATTTTGGCGATAAACCAAAATACTACATTACGGGTATGTTCCCGTATCCAAGCGGCGCAGGTATGCATGCAGGGCATTTTTTGGAGCACTCCATCGTTGATACGGTTGCGCGGTTTCGCCGGGCACTTGGGTATAACGTATTGTATCCGATGGGTTGGGACAGCTTCGGATTGCCGGCGGAAAATTATGCGATTAAAACAGGCAGGTCGCCGAAACAAACTGTACCCGAAAATATTGCGAACTTCAAGAATCAGCTGCAGCGCGTTGGTGCAAGTATTGATTGGACGCGCGAAATCAATACCAGCGACCCAGCGTATTACAAGTGGACGCAGTGGATTTTTACGAAGTTATTTGAGCGCGGGCTTGCGTATCAAAAGGATTCGCTCCAGTGGTGGTGCCCAAAAGACAAAACAGTGCTTGCGAATGAACAGGTGATTGACGGCAAATGTTGGCGCTGTGATTCTGTGGTTATCAAGAAGCCGATGAAGCAATGGTTCTTCAAAATTACAGCATACGCTGATGAATTACTCGCCGAGTTGCCCGAAATGGATTGGCCGGACAAAATTAAAATAGCGCAGCGAAACTGGATCGGCAAAAGCGAGGGTGCGGAGGTAAATTTCCTGATTAACTGCAAGCCGTCTGATTCGCTGAAATTTACGCCTGAGCTAGCAGAGAAAATCAAGGCTGGCGCTAAGACGAATACGATTCGCTTAGGAGCAAAAAATCTTGCAGCGGGCGATGTCGCTGAACTTATGACGCGCGACGGCGATATCGTAGAATCGTTTGGTTATGCGAAAATTACGAATGCTCAGAAACTACCGCTTAAAAAAGTACCGAATAATATGCCCGGACATGAGAGTTATCGCGATGATAATGAAAAGCTTGCTGATTTTCAGAAATTTTACGGTAATAATGTGACGCTAGATAGCGTAGTTGCGGTATACGATTTTGAATATATTCCGCCAATTACCGTTTTCACGACGCGTCCCGACACGATTTTTGGCGCAACGTATCTAGTGCTTGCACCTGAGCATCCCCTGGCGCGAATGCTAGCGGACGGCGATACCCAGGCGGCAGTAAATGCATACATTGACGAAGCGGTGAAAAAAACTGAAATTGATCGCACGAATGACGCTAAAGAGAAGACAGGCGTTTTCACTGGCAGCTACGCGGTCAATCCGGCGAATGGCGAAAAAATGCCGATATGGGTAGCTGATTATGTGCTCGGCGGCTACGGTACGGGCGCAGTGATGGGCGTACCGGCGCATGATGAACGTGATTTTGCATTTGCAGAGAAATTTGAGCTACCGGTCGTTGAAGTCATTGAGCGTCCTGAGGACGACGCGAGTACTGAACAGTGTTATCATGGCGAGGGGATTCTCGTAAACTCTGGCGCATTTGACGGCGCACGGAGTGAAGACGCGCGCGAGCAAATCGTCGCGTGGTTGGAGCAAGAAGGTGTTGGTCATGCTAAAACGACATACAAGATGCGTGATTGGCTAATTAGTCGCCAGCGTTATTGGGGTGCGCCAATTCCGATCGTTCATTGTCCGATTGACGGTGCAGTAGCTGTACCGGAGCATGATTTGCCGGTGCTACTTCCAGATGTTGACGATTTTGCGCCGCGCGGCGACGGTAAATCTGTATTGGCGGCGCAGGAAGATTGGGTACATACGACTTGCCCAAAGTGTGGCGGTCCAGCAATGCGCGAAACAGATACGATGGATGGTTATGCGTGTAGCTCGTGGTACCTATTACGCTACACAGATCCACACGATGATCAATGCGCATGGGGTACGAAACAAGTTAACTACTGGGCGCCGGTCGACATGTATGTCGGTGGCGACCATGCAACGGCGCACTTGCTCTATGTTCGTTTTTGGACGCACGTATTTCGCGATCTCGGACTGACAGAATTTGCCGAGCCGGTTAAGCGACTCGTGTATCATGGGCTGATTCAAGCTGAGGATGGGCGCAAAATGAGCAAAAGCCTCGGCAATGTTGTCGACCCGCTTGATGTTATTGATCAAGGCTATGGCGCCGATGCGCTTCGTACATTCGAGCTGTTTCTCGGGCCGATTACCGAAAACTCCAGTTGGTCGAGCCGCGGCATCGCTGGTGTGTACCGATTCTTGAATCGTTTGTGGACGCTTGTACAAGAATACGACGAAAGCGATAAATCAGCGCAAGCAAACGTAAAAAAACTTGATAGTTTGACGCACGCAACAATTAAAAAGGTTACCGACGATATTTATCGCTTAAGCTTCAATACGGCGATTGCCGCTCTGATGGAGTATGTGAATGATCTGTACAAACTAAAAACTGAGGGCTTTTCACCTGCGTGGCGGTCGGCGCTTGAGACGCTTGTGCAGCTTGTGCAGCCTTTTGCGCCGCATATGGCTGCTGAGCTGTGGCGGCAACTTGGGCATGATTCGCAGCTTGATTTTGTTGATTGGCCAGATTTTGACGATGCAAAAATTATGCAGGATACGATGACGATTGTCGTGCAAGTCAATGGTAAAGTACGCGCCAAATTACAGGTAGCAACCGGCGCGAGTGAAGATAAAATCAAACAGCTCGCCCTGAGCGATGAAAGCGTCAAACGCTATGTCGTGGGCGAGCCGAAGAAAGTGATTTATGTGAAAGGTAAGCTAATTAGTATAGTAATTTAGCCTAATCCTCAGCCTTGCGCTCTAATCGTAAATTCGCGACATCTATGAGTTCGTCAGCATTTATGCGTCCGACGGCTACGTAAGCTGTATCTCCAGGGTGCATAGCGCCTTTGCCGTCACTTTCTATGCTTCTTGATAGATTTATTGACGTAGCGGCTGAAGTACTTCGTGCATTATTAGCATCAGCGCTAGAAAAATTGCCCGATTTTCGTTGCTCAGCTATGACCCTTTCACCGGCGCTTTGGGAACCGTCGCCATCCTTTATAGTTACTTCTACGATCTCAACACCCTCGGGCAACGGGTTATTTTCGGGGTCTTTAATGTAATTATCAACAATTTGAGCAACCTGTGTCTCTGGTGATAGCGGCTCTTTTGCTTCGCCGCTTTCTGTCTCGCTGCCGCACGCTCCTAACCCCGTTGCCAGCGTGGCGAGAACAGCAATCTCAGCGCTTGTCTTTTTCGCGAGCGCTAGGACGCGGTTTGCGGTTGATTCTGATTTTTCTGTGTTGGATAATTCATGTGATGTATTCATAGGTATTACAATAACACAAGCATAATAAAAAGTCAATGTTTTATCATAAAAAATGGTAAATTAGTCAAGTAACTTGAGAAAAACATCATTTTCGCGTATAATACAGTTCAAGTTTATACAAGAAATCCGAGAGAAGGAGAATATTTCATGGCACAGCCAAAGAAACAATCAAGTCCTCGCAAGACTGGTCTGCGTCGCAGCCACTTGGTCGAGAAACTCGCAAAGCGTGTTAACCGCACCTCGCCAGTGCGAGTGTATATCGGCAAGAATAAACGGACAACCGCACAGGTGGCGCAACCAGCAAACAATCAAACGAGCAAGCCGGCAAGAGCAGCGGAGTCAAAATCTGCGAAGTAAGTTAACAGAGTCTTATTTTAAGAGGAAAAATACTAAATAAGGAACTGACGCGTATGGCATCAAACCGGCATCTGGGTAGAATTGTTGCATTGCAGGCACTGTATGAATATGAAGTCCGCACGCAAGCGGGCGACACATCGGATACGCTTGAGGCTATTGTTGCGCGCGATATTGTTCGGTACGAATCAGCGATTGACGACGTTACGTTTGTAAAAGAGCTTGCAGATGGTGTCGTCGATAAGCAGGCGGAGCTTGACGCGGCGCTGCAGCCGATTGCGCCAGATTGGCCGATTTCGCAGATAGCGCGTGTTGACCGCACGGTGCTGCGAATCGGCCTGTACGAATTACTATACCGCAGCGATGTCGTGCCGCCAAAAGTAGCAATCAACGAAGCGGTTGAGCTTGCGAAAGCGTTTGGTTCCGATAATTCAAGCCGGTTCGTGAACGGTGTGCTTGGTACGGCATACCGCACGCTGGTAAAGGGGGCATCGGATAATGACGAAACCGCCAAAGAAACAACAAAGCAAAAATAGATTTGATCATATCCGCAAGTACTTGACGCGTTCGCGTTCGGCGTCGATTCAGGAAATTGTACGCGAGCCGACAAGCGGCGGCGTGATTTTTCGCCATGGCGTAAATGGGCTGGAAATCTTATTGATTCAAGACGCCAAAGATCGTTGGACGATCCCGAAAGGGCATATTGAAGAGGGTGAGACTGCAGTGCAAACAGCGCGCCGCGAAATTGGCGAAGAAGCAGGATTGCATGATGTTGATATGCTCGGATGGCTCGGTAAAATTCATTTTCGGTACCGCCGAATTGATAAGCTCGTACTGATGACGACGCAAATTTATCTAGTGCGCGTCCGTACGAGCGGCGATGAAATTCAGAAGGAGGATTGGATGAAAGGTATCAAGTGGTTCCCGTTCAATGAAGCTCTCGATTTAATTGAATATGAGGATATCGCAAAACTAATGTTAAAAGCAAAAACACGCATACGAGAGGAGAAATTATAAATGTCAGGCATGCCAACGGGGCCATATCAGGACTGGGCAAAGCAGAAATTAGGATTTGAATATAGTGATATTCAACTTCTGATTACTGCTTTGACGCATCGCAGCTACGTGAACGAGCACCGTAAATCGGTGAGCGAGCATAATGAGCGGCTTGAGTTCTTGGGTGATGCAGTACTTGAACTGGTCGTGACCGATTATCTGTTTCAGCACTACAGCGAACCGGAGGGAATTTTGACAAGCTGGCGTGCGGCATTAGTGAATACGATTAGCAATGCAGAATCTGGAAGAGAGTTGGGGTATGAGCCATTGGTGCGTATGAGTAAAGGCGAGAAGCATGGTTCAGATCGAGCGCGGCGTCAGATTCTAGCAAATGCGTACGAAGCAGTGATAGGCTCAATCTATTTAGAGCGCGGCTACGATGACGCAGCGGCGTTTATACAGAAGTATACGATCGTGAAGCTTGATAAAATCCTTGCCGAGGGTTCATGGCGCGACCCAAAAAGCCATTTACAAGAAATTAGCCAGCAGGTTGATAGCGCAACGCCGGTTTACAAGGTTCTCTCTGAGGAGGGGCCAGACCACGATAAAGTATTCACGCTCGGCGCATATGTCAACGATACGCTGATGGGCAAAGGGATTGGGTCAAGCAAACAGTCGGCGCAGCAAGAAGCGGCAAAAGCAGCGCTCAAAGCCTATGCGAAGCAAAAAAGCGCTAAGTCAGATTGACTTTTATCGTAAAATCCGGTAGAATGTCTAAGAAGTAAAAGAGTAAACCTGTAAAGTGAAGTAAAGGAATATTACATTTATGCTCGCAATTCGTTTGCAACGCCTCGGCCGCAAAGCTTATCCGGTATACCGGCTGGCGGTACAAGAAGCTCAGCGCCATCCGTCAAGCGGCCGCGTGGTCGCGTATGTCGGCAGCTACAATCCGCACACTAAAGATTCAAATATTAATGTTGAATTGGCGCAAAAATATTTGGATAATGGCGCACAGCCGACGCCGCGTGTTGTTAAGTTGCTCAAAAGTGCTGGCGTGAAGTTGCCGGGTTGGGTAAAAGAGTTTGAGGGCAACAAAACGAAAGCGGTGAAAAACGCCGAGAAGTTGCGTAAGAATCAGCCAAAAGAAGACGCTGCAGAAGAGTCCGAGGCCGCCGAAGCCTAACTTAGAGAGTTGAAGTGCGAAAAGCTCGCCCAAAGTTTACAGCGGCGAGCTTTTTATTTTGCTTGTGTTCCGTGGTATACTGAAAAAGTACGATAACCTGTAAGACCGAAAAGGAGGCATGAGGGCATATGTCGACAATAGACCAGCAATTTGTAGAATATATCGTAAAATCTTTGGTGGAACACCCAGACGATGTATCGGTTGACCGTATCGTTGATGAGAAGGGCGTGCTATTGACGCTGACGGTTAATCCTGGAGATTTAGGCCGTGTAATTGGTCGTCGCGGCGGTACAGCGCAAAGCTTGCGGACACTACTGCGGGCGCTCGGAACGAAGAATAGCGCGCGCTACAACCTGAAAATTGTCAACAACGATAACCCAGACGAAACAGTAGCGAATGTATCAAGCGAAGAACCTGTGGACAGCACAACTACTGATACTGTGGAAAACAGCGCTGATGAGCCAAGCGAATTCGCAAAAAAGTCGCGCGAAGAGCTTGCAGAACTAGACGACCTTGATATATAATCATAAGTAAGTTCATGCGAGAACCTTGAACTGCGAGAAAACGTACAAATTGCTCTTGTTGCGAGCAAACCAACAAATGGTTTGAGAGACTTATTTGTGCAAGAAAGCCACTTTTGCTATCTAGCGGAGTGGCTTTTTTGTTGGTTGCGTGAAAGAGAACATTTTATTTTTTTTGGCGGCGCAGTTTGCGAGAGGTGTAAGGATTATTTGATGAAAGTAGCAATGTATAATTTATAATATTACGTATATTCTTACAAACATAGCTATAAAATAAATTATACAAATAATGCTACTTATATATAACAATGAAGTAAGCGTATACGCAAGTACACCAAAAATATAAATAGACGCTTTAGTCAAATATTGCTATACTATAAATTATGAGAAAATTCCAAATTGTCACCTTATTCCCTGAGATGTTTACTGGTGTCTTTGGCAGTTCTATGATGTGGAAAGCGCAAAAGGACGGTTATGTTGAGTTATTGACGATTAATTTGCGCGAGTTTGGACTTGGTCCGCGTCGAACGGTTGATGATACGCCGTATGGCGGCGGCGATGGTATGCTTCTGATGGTCGAGCCGTTATGGCGGGCGGTTGAGCAGGCGAAAGAAAACGATCCAACTGCAAAAGTCGTCATCATGACGCCGCGCGGTATGCGTTGGAAGCAGGCGCTTGCGCAAGAATATAGCGAGCAAGATCACGGGTATATCTTTATCTGCGGACGGTACGAAGGATATGATGAACGGATTATGGCGCTTGTCGATCAAGAGCTGAGCGTCGGCGATTATGTGTTGACAGGTGGTGAGCTGCCGGCGATGACGATTATCGATAGTATTGTGCGACTTATTCCGGGCGTACTTGGCGGCGAAAACAGCGCGGCAATTGAAAGCTTCAGTGACGGCGAAACGCTTGAGTTTCCGCAGTACACGCGCCCCGAAGAATGGCGCGGCATGAAAGTTCCCGAGGTACTGCTGAGCGGTCATCATGGTAATATCGCCACATGGCGTGCAGTACATAGCCGCAAGGTAGATTAGGAATCGCTCGGTTTCGGGGTGTATCTCGCCCGAGTTTTGCAGGTTGTGGTATTTTCAGAAACCTAAACACCCTGCAAAAGCAGGGCGTTTAGATTGTTGTGGTGGATATATCGGAGAGCGATCGATACAAGTTTTGGTGTTTGTTTTTTGTAACTTCGCTATCTGTAGAATACACGGAATTACGGTATGTGGCAAGTATTTTTTGGACAAATTTGAAAAAATCATGTGGAAAAACGGTATACTAAAGATATGAAACAGTTTATAGCTAGTATTTTTCCAAAAGAATTTTTTACAACACGGGCGAATTATGCCGCGTTTGGTTTGGCGTGCTGGACGGTTGCCGTGCTTGTGTTGCAACTGTTTGCGTTTGAAAAGTTTCCTGGTACGTTTGGTGACTTGCCGAGCGATGCGCAAACCTGGCTTGCGGTCGCAATCGTTGCCGTCGAGCTGATGTCGCTGCCTTTTTTGCTGTCGATGGATTTGCCGCGTGCTGTTCGGCGGTTCTCTGGCGTGCTGGCGGTGGTTGCGCCTACATTATGGTTTGTCGCTAGCATGTATGCATTGCTCTCTGGGGAGTCGATTGCCTTGTTTGGTGCGCTTGTTTCGCGACTGCCGTCTAGTGTTTATGCCGTGCTAAGTGTCGTATGGTTGAGTATTCTGGCGGTTTGTTCGTGCGGGCTAGTCTTCAATAGAAATAGAAAGTAGCACACGCGATCTACTAACCTAAAAAGCGTAGCGCAAAATTCTGTTTTTCATCATATTTCACTTGGCTGGGGATGAGGGATTCGAACCCCCGAATGCCGGGACCAGAACCCGGTGCCTTACCACTTGGCGAATCCCCAACATACTGGCTCGAAACACCAAATGAAATACGACGAGCACTTTAGACTATAGCACCTTCGGGTCAAAAACTCAACTTTTTTATCTAAAGGGTTTTCAATCGAGATATAGTTTTAGGGTTGGACTTCACTGCTTTTTTCCTACAGCACCTCTGTACGTACGCCCTCCAGTTTTGCTCAATAGCTTCTCGACACTTATCATACCATTGCTGCAACTCATCTGCCTTAGCCTCGTCTAAACCTTCTTTGGCGCGTTTTACCATAGAGTCAGCCACATGTGGTCGAGCTGGAATACTACGGCTTTGAGCGTCATGACGAACAAAATCGCCTAACATCGCCCTCCTCTGCTCCTCGCTCTCCCGCTTTGTACGCACTCGACGAATATACCCCGAATTATAAAGCGTAATCCTTAGTTCATCGTCGCCATAGCCCTCATAATACATAATCTTTTCGCAATTACCCTCACTATCATAATAAGCTGTCGGCGTCATTCGGCGATCGTGCGCTTCAGTGTAGCCATCCATTATTTGTTGCGCCTCTGCTTCGCTCATATCGTTCGTACCAACAGCAAATTGTAATGCCGCCGCCATCTCTTCAGGCGAAGCGAATCTATATGTTTCAGCCTCATCGACTATATTATAGCTGTGCCCGCTAAACACCAACATCAAATATCGCTCCCCGTTATAAGTAACCGCTATACACTCTTGACCTTTATTAATAAGACTCTCATAGCGATCGACCCTATCTCTTCCTATTTCATTTTCCTGTGGAATCTCCACGACCGGCAAACCCAACCGCTCAGCGTGCATCCGCATCTGCCTGGCAATCACCGGATCAACCGGCTCACCCTTGGAAGTAACCTTATAGAAAAACCCTATTGTCTCTAATTTGCTGCCGTCGTTATCCGCCAAAGCTACAACTTCGTTATACTGCCGCGGCGATGTAGTAGCTAACAATTGCTCCGCCGACATTACGCCGTGTCTAGCACCTTGCTCCAAGAGAAAGTTCTTGTCGTTATTGTGCGAACCAGCATCAGTCCTCGAAGTCAAAACGATATTTTCTTCAGGCGCTGAAATTATCAAGCCTCCACGTCCCCATGTAGCAGTGTGATCTTGATCGATCAGCGACATACTTAAAGAGACGCGTTCTGCCACTCTCTCTGGCTGGTCGTACATGTTTATTGATTGATCGCCGTGCGAAGAATTGATGTGATCGCTAAAATCAACCGCTATACGCATAGCGCTCATCTTTGCGCCCGGATTCAAAGCATGGACTAAATACCTAAAATTCGTCGGGTCATGCTTAGATGGGTCGGTAGTATCGCCCTGAAAGCGCGGTTGGTTGTCATAAGCACACTCCGATTCTGTCGTGTTTACGTACGCGGAGCTTGATAGCGTCTCGCCAAAGGAATGAATAATTGCCGTAGTAGACATCATCCCGCTTACTCTTTCCTCTCTCGCAGCTTCTGCACTAGAGCTTTCGCCGCCGCGATCTATCTCTTCTGTCGTAAAATTCGCCGTCTCGTTCGAAAAATGAGGCTGCCGCGGAATACATTCGCGTACATCACTAGTTAATCTACTGGGATATTCGTCTCGCTCATGTGCCATATTCTTTTATAATAACACACTTTGCTTTTGTAGTCAAGTTATGCGCGTCGGATTTGTTCAACTAGCTACTGGCTTTGATTTTTTGCTTTTAGAAACAAGTTATGGTATGATTAGTGCTATGTCTATAGAGGATTTTGTAGAGAAACGTAGTTTTGAGATTAACAGAGTAGACTTATACGACCCCAATAAGTATGAGTTATCATCAGATTCACCCTTAAGCCGACGTACTGCATTTGATGACTTTATCAAGGGTTTCCCTGAATTTTTACGGCGTGAAGCCGGTGCGGAGCGGAATCGCCGCGCCCAGGACGCTAAAGAACTATTAGACGCGCTGGCTAAACTGCCTGATAGTCATCTGGCTGATGCCATTTCCTTGTCGGCGTCAGGCGATTGGACAGACGACACAACTGAAATTGACGATACCGGGACGCTGTTTGGTGTGCTAAATGATCTAAATATGGTGCTGAATGATCCGCCATTCTTGAACAAACGTGCAGCCGAGGCGTTTGGTGATGATCCCGACAGCCTCGATACTTCATCGCCGTTAGCGATTTATACTAGATGGCTATTTCAAGACCAGACTTTGACTACTTGGCATGGTTATTTGTGGGAGCAATTCATTTCAGAAGATCTGGCAGCCAAATATGTTAAAGAGCGTGGAGTGGATATTCCTGAAGTGGTGAAATACTCTGAGGAATACGCTACTAGTTTGCTTGAAGAGGGTTTTAGGCGAGCTGAAAACGGAGAAGACAGCCGGTCGGTTGGTGTTGAGCAGCTGGTAGGTATGATGATTGGTAATCTCGATATTCTGGAGACTGGAGATCCTCGCTACGACTACCGGCGCCGGCAGCAAATCGCTAGTGAAATCAGCGATAGTATTGCATGCGGCGACACTGAAGAGGTACTGACGATTCTGCTTGAATATATCAAGCCCAAAGACGTCAATCCCCAGGAGATTCAGGGTGCGCTATTCAAGCCAGCTGTTATCAAAGATCAGGCTGGAGAAACTTTGTTGGCTGAGTGGCAGTCCGCTGATTCATTTTGGTTCAAGCCTCCGTTTGGCGAGCACCAACCAGACGAGCCAATTAGTTTGTTTCCTAATAACCCACAGATAGTTAAGGAATACGATCATATTGGTCAATCGAGTGATGCGCGCGTCGTTCCGCACAAAGATCCATCATATTTTCGACCAGATGGAACAAAGGTGTACTGGGGCGATCTCTCGCGCGAAGATGTTAAGCAAATACGAGGCAACTACTACTGCGTAGCGCAAGGCGAGTCGTATTATAATGTTCCCGAGTGGGCAATCATTATGGCTAGTCCGTTTGATAACGACGACCCGAATCGACCCGCCGAGTCTCTTGTGAATACCGAGGAAGGGCAGGTCTTCCAGCCCGACAACCCAGTGTATTTAAATCCAGATTACATCAGGGCAATCGCCATCGGCGCGATCGTGGATGGGCAGTTCATTCATAACAAGCGTGGTATTGAACTAGAATTTGTTCCAAATGACCAGCCTGAGAGTATGACGAGATAGATAATGTAATTCATCCTTTGACAAATTGCCCCAGCCTCGACATAATAGAGATATGAATAAGATTACGACGCCGCGTTTGCCGAGCGGGTTTAATGAGTATTTGCCGGCGGAACAGATTGAGTTTAACCGATTGCTGGGGATTATTCGCGCGGCGTACGAGCGCTATGGTTTCGCGCCGCTTGATACGCCGGATATCGAGCTGAGCGAGGTGCTGCTCGCGAAGGGCGGCGGCGAGACCGAGAAGCAAATTTATCGGTTTGAGCGCGGCAAAAACGACCTGAGTTTGCGGTTTGATTTGACGGTGCCGCTGGCGCGCTACGTGGTGCAGCACCAGGGTGAGCTGGCGTTTCCGTTTCGGCGCTACCAAATCGGCAAAGTGCACCGCGCGGAGCGGGCGCAGGCTGGGCGGTTTCGCGAGTTTTATCAGTGCGATATCGATGTAATTGGCAGCGATAGTTCGGTGGTAGACGCGGAGTTTCCGGCGATTATCAATGAAATTTTCGAACAATTTAATTTCGGCGAATTTACGATTCGTATCAATAACCGCAAAGTTTTGAACGGTTTTTTCGAGGCGCTGGGGCTCGGCGCGGTGGCGGCAGATGTGCTGCGAATCGTCGATAAAATCGAAAAAATTAGCCGCGATGATTTGATAGCGGAGCTGCACGATGCCGGTTGCAGCGATGAGCAAGTTACGCGGCTGTTAGAATTTATCGCGATTCGGGGCGAAAATAGCGAGATTTTGCATGAGCTTGAGACGATTGGTATCGAAAACGAGCAATTCCAGGCGGGCGTAAGCGAGCTGCGCGAAGTGTTGGCGGCGCTGGCGGCGATGCGCGTACCCGAAAAGCGCGTGCGGCTCGATTTGACTATCGCGCGCGGACTTGATTATTACACTGGCACGGTATACGAAACGAATTTGAACGATTATCCCGAGGTCGGCAGCGTGTGTTCGGGCGGACGCTACGATAATTTGACGGCTAATTATTCCAAGCGCTCTTTGCCGGGCGTGGGAATTTCGATTGGTTTATCGCGTTTGTTTTATAAATTGCGCGAGGCGGGAGTCGTCAATCCGTCGCGGCAGACGTTGGCTAAAGTTTTGGTGGCGCCGTTTGGTAGCGCGCAGCTACCGCGTGCGCTCGAGGTGGCGCATGAACTGCGCTCGGTTTGCCCGGTGATTACTTATGTCGAAGATGCGGCGATTGGCAAAAAAATGAAATACGCCGACAAACTGGGCGTTCGCTACGCGGTGTTGATCGGCGAAGATGAAGTAGCGGCGGGCGATGTAACGCTAAAAGATATGCAGACGGGCGAGAATCGGCGCATGCCGGTGCGCAATGTTTGCGATCTGCTGCAAGCGTAAGACGCTTATGCTTGAGTTTTGCTAAAAATCTGTTGCAAAAACCACTTTCTTTTCACGCGTTTTCACGTAGTATACTTGAAGTATGAGCAAAGCTCATGCTAAAAACGAAAGGAGGACGACAACATGAAAATGTCCACCAAGACGATTGCATCACTAATGGTGGTGACGGCGGTTGCTTCTGCGATGCCTGGGGCAAGCCAGCTTGGCGTGCCGCGGCAGCGTCGCAAATCACAATTTGATAAATTACTAGCGGTTCATGATCGCAAAGGTGAATTACGCGCAGAGATTTTGGGGATTAGCGCGCTCACGTTTCGCCAGATGAGCCGTACGCGTTCATTCGCGCAGATCGTGCGTGAGTGCGGTATTGGATCGACGCGGGCGTTTCGCCTGGCATTATTCGGGCGATTACGCGACGAATTATTGCGCCGCGGCTGGTCGCGAGCGAAGATTGATGCGTATATGACGGCGCGCGTAGTCCGCGTGGCGGCGTAGTTCTTCTAGTAAAAAATCTGCTCGGAGATTGATGGTTTCGGGCAGATTTTTCGTGCATTAACGGCATAAATAGCGTATATAAACATGAATGGGACGCTATCGCTAGTGTTATGCTACTAAAATTATTAATTTCAAGAATTGACATAAGCATATATAGTATACTATCATGAAATACATACGCTATATATAGCGTTTCGCTGTATCTCTGGAGGGCGATCGGCGGTATTATAATAAACAAATAATAAGTAGAAGTGCGCTGACGTCGTTGGTGTTTCGTTTTGTGCGCTTAAAATTATACAAGGAGGGGTATGTATAACTACATCAAAAAACGCGACGGCCGAAAGGTCAAATTCAACGACCGCAAGATTATGTCGGCGATTGAGCGCGCCGGACTTGAGACGGGCGAGTTTGCAGAAGCCGAAGCAGACAAGCTGACGAAAAAAGTATTGGCGCGCGCCGAAAAAGAGTTAACGGAAAAAGTGCCGGGTGTCGAGCAGGTTCAAGATATTGTCGAAGAAGTTTTGCTTAGCAGCCGCTATAAAAAAACCGCCAAAGCATACATTATTTATCGCGATCAGCACAAGAAACTGCGCGAAATTACCGATGCGGCGCACCTTGACTTGATGGATCAGTACTTGTCGCGGCTTGACTGGCGCGTGAACGAAAATTCAAATATGGGGTATAGCTTGCAAGGCTTAAACAACTACATCGCGAGCGAAGTTAGCAAAACATATTGGCTTAATAAGGTTTACACACCGGAAATCGGCCGGTTGCACCGCTCGGGCGATATGCATATTCATGATTTAAATTTGCTGAGCGTGTACTGTGTGGGCTGGGATTTGCAGGATTTGCTGCGCAGCGGATTCACAGGTGTGCAAAACAAGATTTCCAGCAAACCGGCGAAGCACTTTCGTGCGATTCTCGGGCAAGTTGTCAACTTTTTCTATACGCTGCAAGGCGAGGCGGCAGGCGCGCAAGCATTTAGTAACTTTGATACGCTGCTTGCGCCATTTATCAAATACGACAAGTTGTCATACGACGAGGTGAAGCAGTCGCTGCAGGAATTCGTGTTTAATGTGAATGTGCCGACGCGCGTTGGTTTTCAGACGCCGTTTACAAACATTACGCTTGACCTGGAGTGCCCGAGCTATATGAAGGGGCAGCCTGTGGTGATCGGCGGCGAATTACAAGATACGAATTACGGCGATCACCAAGAAGAGATGAACATGTTTAACCGCGCGCTGCTTGAAGTCTTAACCGAAGGCGACGCAAGCGGGCGTGTGTTCACGTTCCCGATTCCAACCTATAATATCACGAAGGATTTTAACTGGGACAATCCAGTGATTGAGAATTTATGGGAAGCGAGCGCAAAGTATGGCATTCCATACTTTAGCAATTTCGTCAATAGCGATATGAGTCCGGAGGACGCGCGCAGTATGTGCTGCCGCCTGCGCATTGATAATCGCCAGTTGGAATATCGTGGTGGCGGATTGTTTGGCAGCAATCCGATGACCGGTTCGGTTGGTGTAGTGACAATTAACTTGCCTCGTTTAGCCCTGAAATCAAAAGATGAAACAGAATTTCGCAAGGGTCTTGACTATCTGATGGAAAAAGCGAAGGAATCGCTTGAAGTGAAACGCAAAACACTGGAAGTTCTGACTGACAAGAACCTTTATCCGTATACGAAGTTTTATTTGCGCGATATAAAAAAGCGTTTTGGTGTGTATTGGAAAAATCATTTTTCGACGATTGGGCTGATCGGCATGAACGAGGCGGCGCTGAATTTACTCGGTGCGGACATCGGTAGCGACACAGGCAGGGAGTTCGCAGAGCGCACACTTGATTATATGCGCAATCGTTTGGTTGAATTTCAGAAAGAGACGGGTAATAACTATAATTTGGAAGCGACGCCAGCTGAAGGCACGACGTACCGTTTGGCGCGAATTGATAAAGCGGACTTTCCAGAAACGGCGCATTTCGCGAACGGTATCGGTGCGGCGGTTGAGCATCCGTTTTATACTAACTCGACGCATTTACCAGTTAATTATACTGACGACCTGTTTGAATTACTTGATTTGCAGGATGAGTTACAAACGAAGTACACAGGCGGCACGGTGATTCACTTCTTCTTGGGTGAGCGCATGGCAAATGCAAAAACGCTTAAAGGACTCGTGAAGAAGATTTGCGATAATTACCGTTTGCCGTATTTTACCTTTAGTCCAAGTTTCAGTATTTGCCGCAATCACGGATACTTGCTTGGCGAGCAGGCGCATTGTCCGAAGTGTAACGAGCCATGCGAAGTATATTCGCGCGTGGTTGGTTTCTTGCGACCGGTCGAGCAATGGAACAAGGGTAAGCAGGCTGAGTTTGCGATGCGCGAACACTATGATAAGGTGGTTGAAGTAGTAAAAAAGTAGGAGAGGCGGTGTCTCGGAATACGGTTTAGTTACCGCATTCCGAGACGCTATACAGGTAGCGGAAATGGTAATCGGTGGCGTACAGAAATTTAGCACAGTAGACGACCCGGGCTATGTAGTAGCGGGATTGTTTACCGTTGGCTGCAATATGCGCTGCGGCTACTGCCATAATCCCGAACTAGTGTTGCCAGAGCAATATGCAGGCGGCATTCCCGAAGATGAGATTTTTGAGTTTTTGGAGTCGCGGCGCGGCAAACTGGACGGTGTATTTATCAGCGGCGGCGAGCCGACAATGCACGATGATCTGCCGGATTTAATACGTCGTTGCAAAAACATGGGCTTTCGAGTGAAGCTAGATACAAATGGCACGCACCCAGATATGCTGCGCGATATTTTGGCGGAAGGTTTAGTTGATTTTATCGCGATGGACGTGAAGGGTCCGCTGAGCAAGTATTCACAAATCGCTGCTCGACCAGTGAATCTGGATGCGATCAAAGAATCAATTCGGCTGATAAAAACGATTGATCATGAGTTTCGGACGACTATCGTGAAAGGACAGTTGGAGGTTGATGATTTTGGGGCGGTCGGCGAACTAGTAGATGGCGCGCAGCGATTTGCATTGCAATATTTTTTGACTGGTCCGACGCTTGTCAGCCCGCAGTTTCGCGATCGCGTGAGTTTTTCGCCGGATGAAATGGAGCAAGCGAAACAGATCATGCTGCGGCACGTGGCGGAATGCGTGGTGCGCTGATGGAGTGGCTAACGGCAAAGGTTTTACGCGTCCGGCGCGAAACGGACGACATAGCGACGATTTTTTTCACGGTGCCGGGGCGGGATTTTCATTATATAGCGGGACAGTACATCACGGTATTTTTCGAACAAAGTAGTACGCCGGAAGGCAAAGCGTATAGCTTGTCGAGCGCGCCGTATGAAAAATTACTGAGCATTACAGTAAAGAAGGTTGGTGAGTACTCTGGGCGATTGCATGCGCTCCGTGAGGGTGATTCGTTCATGATTTCCGAAGCATACGGGACATTTAATCCGCAGACGACGAAACCGCTGGTGTGTATCAGTGCAGGCTGCGGGCTTGCCCCGATATGGAGCGTACTTAAAGACGAATTACGCTGCAATATGAACCGGCGGGTACAGCTCTTTTTTAGCAATAAAACGGTCGATTCTATTCCGTTTTTTGACGATCTGGACGCGTGCCAGTCAGCGCACCGCAGCGTAAAGATCTACCATTACATTACTAGGCAGCACGACGTGCCGGCGAATATGAAAAAGGGTCGGATCGACCTAGACCAATGCGTGAGCGCGGTGCCAAATGAAGTCGCGTATTTGGTCTGCGGATCTGCGGACTTTGTGCGTGATATGTGGCGCGGGCTAGTTGAGCGCGGCGTGGATGGCGGCAGTATTAGCACGGAGACATTTTTTGAATGAAACAGAACTTTGAAAAAATGGAAACAAAGAAGCGTCCGCGGGTCAATCCGCGGGTGGCGGTAAATATGGGGAAATGCGCTGCTTGCCCGCTCGTTAATTTATGCCAGGCGGCACGCTTGAAACGTCCAGATATCGTGAATGACGACAATTGCCAAGCGGTCGTTGAGCACATGGAGAGCGATTCAGGCGGCGGGGAATATTTGCCGAGTACGAAAGAACAGTTTAACGATAATTCGCGAAACATGGTTTTCGCGACTGATTTGCACCGCGTGCCATCGCAGAAGCAGAACATAGAGAAACAAAAGCAATTAGAACGAATCGCAGCAGAAAAAAAGCGCCGCGCCGAACAACAGCGCGATTTGCAGCTCAAGCGCCAGCGCGAGCAGCAGGCAAACGTGCGCGCGCGGCAGAAAATGCATCAAAATAAATTACAGCAGGAGAAAGCGCGATCGGTGAAAAGAAATCAGTCCCGCGGGAAGGAAAATTCTTTTCTCGGAGAAATGGTTCGCGTTCTTGTTGAGCCGTTTTGCCGCACGCTCGGCAAGCGCGCCACGCAAGCTGCGGGCGTAGTGGCAAAACGTTCGTAAGCGCGCTATACTATAGCCATGCAGTTTCTTGTCCGCTTTGTTGCTGATTGGCTGATGATTCCGGTCGTGCTTGTATCACTCTATGCGCTTGTTTGGCGCGTGCCGAACCGGCTGCGGTATGCGCGGTATTGTTATATTTTGATGGCGGGCGCGACGGCGTATACGTTGGCAAAGGTAGCGGGGCTATTATGGCAGCCCGAACAACTGCGCCCATTCGAACTGATCGGCGCGGAGCCGGGTGCGGCGTATTTGAATAATCCAGGGTTTCCGTCGGATCACGCGCTTTTCACGATGTTTTTAGCGCTCGCTGTTTGGTATGGTACGCGTAATCGCCGGCTTGGGATAACGTTGGTCGTTTTAGCGGCGATAATTAGCGTGGGGCGCGTGGCGGCGCTTGTGCATACGCCGCTTGATGTAGCGGGTGGTGTAATCATTGCGTGCATCGGGTCGTTGTGGTACGGCGTTGATAAAATTATGAATAGATCTAGTAAAATACGCAAAAATGTAGTAAAATAGCATAAAGTTAACCGAGCGGAGCAATATAGTAATGAATGAAACGGCGAGCGAAACGAGATCAAACCTTGTGCCGATGACGTGGCGCGAGTTGGCGCGAATCGGTGCGATTGGCGCAGTGATAGGCGCGTTGAGCGTTGGTTTGTACGTGTTGTTCCATACGTATATATTCCAAGCGGTGCTGTGCCGCGATCAGGCGAACACAGCGTGCGGGCAGGCGGCAACGTATGCGGCGATCACAACAGCATTTATTGCGTCGTTTGTTGCCGTGGTAGTGCTGGCTCATATTCGCGTGTATCGTCCGCTATTGATTATTCTCGCGGCGATTTTGGCGCTGTGGGGCATCCAGTCGATTGTGGCAGTACTGCCGTGGTATTGGGCGCTTGCCGGCATGATAGCGGTCGGCGCTTTGGCGTACAGTTTGTTCGCGTGGATTGCGCGCATTCGTTCGTTTATTCTGTCGGCAGTGGCGGCGATTGTGATCGCGGTGATTATCCGCTGCATCATCGTATTATAGCCTTGAGTGCTATAATAAGGTCATGGAACTTATTCTTATTGTTTTGCCTATCATTGTCATTGTCGGCTTGGCGTGCGGCTTAATAATTCTGGCGCAAAAGATTAACAAACTCACGCAGCAAAGTGCGGTTGAATTAGTAAAGAGCGATGTCGTGGAGCTGTCGCGGTCAATTGCGGCGCTGCAGCAGACCATGGGCGACAAGCTAGAGCGTTCGCAGCTCGCAACGCAGCAATCGGTGCAAAAGCAGCTGAGTGAAAGCGCGAAATTAGTCGCAGACGTCACGCAGCGCCTGACGAAATTAGACGAAACAAACAAGCGCGTCGTCGATGTAGCGACTGATTTGAAGACGCTGCAGAATGTTTTGCAAAATCCAAAGCAGCGCGGCGTATTTGGCGAATATTATTTATCAAGCGTGCTCGAAAATGTGCTTGCGCCCGGGCAGTATCAGACGCAGTATAAGTTTAAGGACGGCGAAATTGTTGACGCAGTGATTCTGCTTGATAGGGGGCAGATCCTGCCGATTGACAGCAAGTTTAGTTTGGAAAATTACAATCGTATGATTAACGCTAGCGGCAAGGAGCGCGAACAGTTGCTCGTGAAAGTAAAGGCCGATTTGAAAGGACGCATTGACGAAACGAGCAAATATATCCGCCCAGGCGAGCGTACGATGGATTTTGCGTTTATGTTCATCCCGAGCGAATCGCTGTATTATGATTTGTTGATTAATAACGTCGGTAGTGGCGGCAGCTCGCGTGATTTGATTGAATACGCGTTTCGCGATAAGCATGTTATCATTGTTAGCCCGACGAGTTTCATGGCATATTTGCAAACAGTATTGCAGGGTTTGCGCAGTTTGCAAATTGAAGAGCAGGCAAAGGATATTCAAGTGCGTGTCGGCAAATTAGGACAGCACATTGCGAAGTACGACGAGTATATGAATAAGCTCGGCAACTCGCTTGGTACGACGGTGAATCATTACAATAATGCTTATAAAGAATTCGGCAAAGTTGATAAGGACGTCGTGAAGATTACCGGACGCGACACGGCGGTTGAGCCGCTATTGATTGATCGTCCGAGTGTGCGTGATTGATTGAAAAATTAAAATCAAAATCCCTCCGGCTAAGCGAAGGGATTTGTAATAAAGTAATGTGGCGGCTAATCGTTCTTTTTGCTGTTTGCGATGAGCAAGTATAAGTTGCTGCCGACCATCGCACCAATCAATGCGCCAAGCAACGATTCAAGCGTAAAGCGTGATTTGCTGACTTCGCCTGCCGACGCGGAACTGTTTGTCAATTCGGCTTTCGTGTGATCGGTCATCGCGAGCGCAATAGCTGGGTTTAGGCTCGCGCTTTTGACGTATGCTGAATGCGGAATTTCAACATCTTTGCTACTGTTCGCTGACTGCGAAGCCTTTTGGTAGTCGGCGACCGCTTGCGTTTTCGTTTTATTTAACAAATAGTTTGAGCTAAGCAATCCGACAGTAAGCGCCAAACCAATTGTTAGCGCCCGCAGCCCTACGCTCAGTTGCTCGCGGGTGACTGCGGCGGTCAGTGCGAACAAGAATACTGCCGTACCGACTAGCTCAATGCCGAAAATTGACCAGTCCATGCTGGTAAAGTTGTCAAAACTAAAGTTGATAGAATTGTGCGCGATTGTGTTTGTCAGAATGACAGCCAGCATCGCGCCGAGGAACTGCGACCCCCAGTAGAATGGTAGTAGAATTGGCTTTAATTTACGAACCGACCACAAACCGAGTGTTACTGCCGGGTTGACATGCGCGCCTGATACGGCGCCGACCGTCATAACGATAATGCTGAGCGCAAAACCAATCGCGATTGCGCCGATGCTGCCATCGTTAAACGATGTTAACGCGACGAGCGTCAAAATAAACGTGCCGACCAGCTCGGCAAAAATAACGTTGATAATATTTTTCGGCAGCGTGGTTGTTTTTTCACGCTTAGCAACGGTGACGACTGGTTCTGTATTCACAGCAGGCGCTTTCTTTTTGGGAGCGCTTGTGCTTACAGTGCGCACAGTCGTTTTACTTGCCTTGGCTGCGGCCGGCTTTTTGGCGGTCGCTTTTTTGGTAGAAGCGGCTTTTCTAGTAGCCATGTATATCCCTCCTTTACTGAAATATATGATAAGTATACCACATGCGCTCATCTGTGCGCTATAGAGATAGAGTGGTATAATACGTGCATGGGACGATATCTAGAACAACATGAAGGGCGAAGCGAACTGCAGCAGCGAATCGCGGCGGAACTTCGCGCCAAAGCTGAGGCAAAATCAAAGCAAACGTCAGACAGCGACGACGATAATTATTATCGTGAGCGCGACGGCGTGGACGATACAGCGTATTTGCAGGGTACGAAATTAACGACGACATTAGCGCCGGCGTGGATACTCGTCGGTTTGATGGCAGCCGGCGTGTTTGGATATTTCGTGTATTTGGTGAGCCGGTAGGTAGCGTATGGATATAGAAACGATTGCAAAGACTTTGACCGACCGAGCGCTCGCCTCAAACGCGCCGCGCGAAGTTTTGCGTGCGCCAGAGCTAAAAGCGCTGTACGAGCATATCAAAACGCTGCCATCTAACGAACGCGGCAGCTTTGGCAAGCGCGTCAACGAGCTGAAGCAGGCGCTTGAACTGGCAGTGTCGGCGCGCCAGGCGGAATTAGAGAAAGTTGATTTGCCGCCGATTGATGTTACTGCGCCGATGGATGTTAATACTGATATTCCGCCGCTCTTGCCAAGCGATCAGGGTACGATACACCCTTTAAGTGCCGAGATTGAACGCATTAGCGGTATATTTAACCGCATGGGCTACTGTGTCGAGGAGTCGCGCGAAATCGACGACCAGTTCCATATGTTCGAAAGTTTGAATTTCCCGAAGGGCCACCCGGCACGCGACGATTACGATACATTTATGACCGAACAGACAGACGTAAACGGCGACCGTTTGATCGCGCCGGCGCACACCAGCACGATGCAGAACCGCGTCTTGCAAAAGTATCGCGCGCAGCTGGAGCAAGGCGAAGCTATTGCTGCTATCGTCCCCGACCGCGTCTTCCGTAACGAAGATCTGGATGCGCGGCACGAACATACGTTTTATCAAGTCGAAGGCGTCTATGTTGGCAAGGGTGCCACTGTCGGTAATTTGATCGCCACGCTGCAGGCATTTCTGCAGGAGTATTACGGTAAAAAACTTGACGTACGTGTTAATCCATTCTACTTTCCATTTACCGAGCCAAGTTTTGAATTTGCCTTGAGCTGCCCGTTTTGTGAGGGCAAGGATCCGCTGTGCAAAGTTTGCTCCGGCGAAGGTTGGATTGAGCTTCTAGGCTGCGGTATGATCCACCCGAACGTCCTCCGCGCCGCCGACATCAACCCTGACGAGTACACTGGCTTTGCCTTTGGCTGCGGTATCGACCGCCTGGTTATGATGCGCTATGGCATTGAGGACGTACGGCATTTTGAGAGTGGGAAGTTGGATTTTTTGCGGCAGTTTTAGAGTTATGTTAAAAGCTCACTTCGTCCGAAAATTTAAGAGTGTGATTATAAAATTTGATAAATACCTTTATTATTGTATAATATTTTCATGAATACAGATACTATTATATCTATGTGTAGAGAGTCATTCTCGGCATATGACGAACTGTGGCTTGTATCTGCGCGGCGTGACCACTGTGATAATCTTATCGACCTGGGTATAGTTTGTGAAGACGATTTCACTGTAGTGCATACTCATAATGATCTAGGACGTAAGTTTAAAAACTCTAAAATATTAACTCCGCCTAAAATTAGCTCAAAGAGTTTTGATGGAATATTTAGCGTAGTAGATGATCGCATTTTCGATGAAGTGGATAGGGTTATCCGAGATGACCTTAGGGTGGCTATATTGGCGTCTTCGCCGAACAAACCCCTGTCTGATTATATCAAAAAGAGGAGTGCGTGGGAGAAATTTACGATAACATCACCCGTGGACGATTTTGATAAATATATTGACCTAGAGAATAAGACTCTACTTGAAGATATACTTTCTGGGATTGAGTCAAAATTAGGCTACCGCATTTTAGCAGAATCAAAGAACATGTCGCTAGATAAGAATTATCATTATATTCAAAAATTATTTAACGCCGAAGCGGGAGAATCTTTTTTCGTTCAGGAGGCGGTGTCTGCTGCTGGTGGTGGAACATATAAAATTAGCAACCAAAGTGATTTTAATAGGGTTCAAAAGATTCTGCCTAAAGGTATGAGAGTAAAAGTAAGTACTGAAATTGCAAATGCCTATTCTGCCAATGGATCGCTATGTATCGTTCCAAGGGGTGCAGAATGTATGGTGTTTGTAGATCCGCTATCTCACAAAGTGCTTGACGCAGATTGTCGTAGTAACGGTACTTATTGTAGTGTTGGTAATGACTGGGGGATTAATTGGCCGAAGGCCGTTAATAGTTTGTATATGGAGATTGCAAAAAGTATCGGCGAAATTCTTTACAAGAAGTATGGTTATTCTGGTATCGTTGGTGTTGATTTCTTGGTGAAACGAGAAAAAATGAATACAGGCTGTATGTTACGGAAATAAATCCGCGGTGGCAGGGTACTACGCTATATCAAACCTATAATGCTATTTTATCGAATAGGATACCGCTGGAGTTGATTCATTATATATTAAAATTATCTAAAGGAGGCGCAAATAATAAGGTGCTTGGGACGATTGGAAGTAGCGAAGACTATAATGTGAAAAGCGTCAGCAGCCCAGGTGTTTACTATTTGAAGTTATATGCTCCGCGTGAACCAAAGCTTATTAAGAGTGACATGAATGGTAGGTGGAATTTCAAAGACGGGAACATATTAAACAGGCAACAATTGAATATACTTGAAGACATAAAGAAAGACGGCGGAGGCTGTGTAGTTTATATAAAATCACCATCGCTTGGCAGTGTTGCGTACGGTGAGTTTTCGCCTATAGGTTACATTTTCGGTAAGAATTTACACGTTTTTAAACGGGACAAGCCTGGGGCTACTTCTGACTATAGCCGGCTAATAAATACTGTCTCTAGAAAGTTATATGGATCCTTATGAAAATATTAATTTTAGCCGGTCAATTTTATCCTGATTTAGCAGGCAGTGGTATAGCGACATGCTTGATAGCGCGATTTATGGCAGAAAGAGGTCATAACGTAACTGTCTGCGTGGATGAAGACAATCGATATTTAAGTGAGGTTAATGGTCATCCTGACTTCAAAATTATACATATTCCTGAATACAAAGATTTTATGACAGGTTTAGCAGGCTTCGGCAAGCCTGCGCGGGCAATAGCAAAAGAGCTAAGAAAAAACTATGACGTTGTCCATGTATATAGCTACATGCCTATGCTACTACTATCCACTCTTGGTGATATTATCGGTGATACAAAAGTGTTTTTTACGTTCTGGAATGCTCCTGATATTGGAAAAAGAGCATTAGGTTTTTATGACGATTCACCTCTCGATTTGTCCTTAGCTAGATTCATCATAGAGTCTGGGAGGTATCATAAAATGGTTCTCGGTAGCAAGGCTAGTTATAATTCCGCTCTTCATCTTGGGGCAAAAAGCGAGTTAACCTCTTTTTGCTATCATGGGATTGACTTGAAAGCTTTTAGGGAGTCGCTATACAGAGATATTGATGTCTTTAGTAAGTATTTTAACAGGCGACCTACCGCAAATAGATTAATTTTGCTTCCAGGGCGTATTACACAACGAAAAGGCGTCGAGGAGGCAATATATGCGTTATCTGAAGTAAGCAGAAAATACGATGCACAGCTGCTATTAACAAGTGATGGACGTGGAGGCCGATATGAGGAGGCAGTGAAAAGGTTGGCTACTTTACTTAATGTCAACGATAGAATCCTGATTTCGAATAAGCCAGTCTCGCAGGAGGACATGGGAGCACTGTATAAAAGCGTTAATATATCTATTATACCGTCATATTATGAAGGTCTGGGGTTTACTGCCATCGAGTCGCTAGCAGCTTCGCTTCCAACAATTGTGTCTAATACTTCTGGGTTGGATGAAATAGGTATTAATGGCTACAATTGCTTAACTGTAGAGCCTCGCAACTCGCGGTCGCTAGCAGATGCTATTATAAGATTGCTTGGAGATGATAAATTACAAGATAAGTTAATGAATAACGCAACCAGTTCCATTGAGAAATTTGATATGAGGTTTTTTGTTGACTATATAGAAGATGAGTATAAAAAGGTTGCAAGATTATGTTAAGAGGGCTTAGGTCAATAATACCAGCCGCTGGTGAAGCAACACGCTTAAGACCGCATACACTAGTAAAGCAAAAGCCTATGTTGTCCATGGGGTCTGATGGCAAGAAAATAATAGATTGGTCGCTGAATATTGCTAGTCAAACAGAGTCTACGACGGTTACTCTACATTTTGATGAGTCTAAAACTAAAGACCTTGAAAATCACTTGGAGTCAAAAAAAGATAAAGTTGCTGCGTTGCGAGACAGTAGACGTATGGGCGCAGCCTCATTAATTGCTTTTTCATACGACCTGTTTGAACCTTATCTCGAAGGCAATTCATTGATATTACCCGCAGACCACGTAGTAGAGAATATTAACTTGAGTGAGTTTTACGAAAAGCACTTAGAAATGGACGCGGATGTTACTATACTGGGTGTTGATATTAAACCTTATGGTCAGTACATACATGCGCATAATGGTACGGTTGGTGAAATAAGTGACCACCCAGGAGGGTCAGAATATATGAGTTCATCCGGGATTTATATAATAAGTAACATAAAGTTGCTAGAATGGATAGCTCGCAATAAGCGCAATGGTTGGAATGGCGAACATCGAAGTTTAATGAGAGATTTTATCACGCCGTTAATCTATACTGGTAACGTTGTTTCACATAGACTGCCAGACGAAGGCTATTGGGACGATGCTGGCACTATAAAAAGGTACTATGATAACAACATGAGACTGAGTTTATCAAATAATGTTTTGGATGATGAAGCTACGATAGGTGGTGAGGCGACCGTCTCTAGATCGGTTCTTATAGGGTCGACTGCTATTAAGTCTGGTATTATAGATGCTGAAATTATTTCTTCTGATGGATTGAATCAATACAGTACAAAGATATATAATAGAAGGCAATGACTATGGCTATACAAAAATGGCGAAAAATAAGCTCTCGGCATATACTCGACCATCCGCGAATGCAGTTGGTAGAGGATGAGGTTGAGCTACCGAGCGGCAAAAAGATTCAGTATCTGCGGCAAGAATATAGCGGTCGCGGCGGGGTGATTGTGATTTGCCGAAAGGGCGATAAAATACTGGTTCAGCGCGAATATTCGTACCCGGTGGATGAGATTTTATGGCAGTTTCCGGGCGGGAAGATTGAGGCTGACGAGACGCCCGAACAGGCGGCGACGCGGGAGCTGGCTGAAGAATCGGGGATTAAAGCGGAAAATGCGAAGTGTATCGGCTGGTTTTACCCCGATAATCGCCGAACTAATGCAAGGTTATTTGTGGTTGAGTGTGATTACGTGACTGATGACGAAAAAGCTCGACCGGACGACACGGAGTTTATCGAGTCTGAGTGGATTGAGAATGGTCAAATTAGCCAAATGATTCGTCGTGGTGAAGTGCGCAATTACGCTATGTTGGCGGCGTGGGGAATGCTTCAGAGTAGGTGAGCAGTTTTATCTCGTCGGCGGCTGTAGTTAGTGCGCGAGAAACATATAACCTGTACTCACACCTTTATGTTGGCGGTTGGTGTAAAATTGGTAATATGGCTAACCCAGTGCAAATTTACACTATATTCACCACCCACACCCCACAAACCCTGCCAATTCAGTCGCTAGATTTATTGCCGGCTAGCCGACTGTATTTATGTGGCGAGATTCATGGCGCGCGGCAAAATGCCGATGCTGTTTGGACTTTGTGTTATTCACTCGGCATTAAACAGTTGGCGCTGGAGTATAGCGCTTCGGTTGACGTTTTTGTGCAGCGGGCGGTGCGCGGCGATGTGGATATTTCGCTTCTAAACCCTGCGATGTTTGACAGCAGCGTTTTGTCGATTGAGATGCTAAAAACCGTGGTGGAATTGCTGCGAACTGGCGCGATAGACCAGGTGGCGTACATCGACGAAACGTTTGATTACACGATTGATCAGTGGCGGCAAATTACCGACCCAGACTGGCGCGAGGTGGTGATGGCACGTAATATTGAGCGGCTGGATTTGTCGCAGCCGACGCTTTGCGTGATGGGTAATTGGCATACGCGTCCGCGCAAAACTAGCCGCCACATTTCGGCGCTTCGCCGCGTGAGTGAGACGATGCCTGAAGCCGTGCTGATTCAAAATGTTTATCGCTCCGGAACGGTTTACAATGCTGGCAAAATAATTGCTCTAACACCACGATTGGACTTACCTGAGCAGTATAAAATTATCCAGCGAACGAAGCGGAATTTTGATTTGGCGGTGCCGTTGGCGCAGGAGATAAATTCAGTAACTTTTTCTCCGGATGCGGATGTGTCAAATTAACTCATGATAACTAAGAATGCAATTTCTTCATCAACTCAACCATTTCACCCCACTTCCCAGACGCCTCAACCTCCGCCAAACTCATCGTTTCGATTTCCTTCGTTAAGTCCCAGATTTTGTACAGCGGCTGGTCGCTTTCGCTGATTTCGTAATGCGCTATCAGGTTAACGATTTTGTAGGTGATTTCGTGGGTAGATCAAATTTTGTACAGTCGTCTGATAGTGCTAAGGCGGCTGATGTGAACGTGAGTATGATTAGAAAGCACCCGCCTTCGCGATTAAACATGATGTTTTGCGGCTTGTGTAATACATTTACCGATCGCATTACCATATCGCGCAGCGATTGTATGATCGCTCGGAGTAGATTGCGGCGAGACTTTATGCGCAATATTATGATTTAACCACGTGCCAATATGCAGTGCCGCGCGATAGATATATGCATCAATCGCCCACCACGGCGACATCGGACCAAACACGAGCTTAGCGGTAGCGTGAGTCCATACGTAATATATGTCGCCGGCGCTGTCTTGGGTGTGGATGCCATCGTATTGTTTAAGCGCGGCAACAGATTTATACCACGAGATCATTCGCCGCCTGGCGGTAGGTGCAGGGTCGTTCCGGAACCCAACAATTGCTTCACCATCATACCAGCGTGCGTATTGTCGAGTCGTAACGAGCAGAATCCATAGAGCCTCTACAGGGTCGTTAGTCATTTCTGCGGCTATATGAAATTGCTCAGCTATAGTAACTGGACGCGATGAAAGTCGGTACTGCTTGGCAATTCGCCGATGGAGAGCTGCTATGTCGGTGGCGTCCGCACGAAAATACGGACGGATTGTTGGCAGATACATCGTAAATTGCATCAGTGCCGCAAATAACCCGAGACGCTCCTTGGCTGAAATTGCATGAACAGTAAATTGCGCGGGTAGGATAGAGCGGATTTGCTTGAGCGTTTCTGCGAGCGAGGGATTCGTTGGCTGGGCTACGTGCAGAAGCGCCTGATTAACATCTCGATGTATGATTCTGTTTTCGTGAGGCGGTGTCCAGATTACGGTCTTGATTGCTCGTAAACAACCAATCAATGTTGCTTTCGTTGTTTGGCGTGTTGGATGTGAAAAGCGCTTTGAATACTTCATATAGTTGAAAATTAATGCCTGCAATAATATTATAACAGCTATGGAACGCAGTATTGAATATGCTCCTGCGGCTAAAAACACCGCAAGAGCCCTACGCTGTTTTGGAAAAAGTGCGTTTACGCTATTCCATACACCATCGCACGAAACGCTGCATGTTGATAGCGAAAGGTTGTCTTGCGGCAACTATCAACCGATGATGCCATCGATTCAGGAGATGACGGAAGAGCTTCACGCATTACTATTGCAGAGGGAAATCGTTAGTAGTGGCGAATTGTTAGGTAAGGCTGATATGATGATGCTTAGTAGTGTCCTTATGCAGTTCAGCGATCATTCAGGAATCACTTCAAATGACCTGGAAGTAGTTCCTGACTTCAGTAGCATTGCACAGCTGAAAGATATGTTTGTCGCACGTTCAGCCAAGGATGGCTGCTTAAACGCGGTTCAGCAGTTTGACGAAGCGTTGCGGTTTGCAGGAGATGATATTAGACGAGCGCTCATGCTTTTGTGGGCAGCTTCTCGTCAATATGCGCGGTGGCTTGATAGCAGTATACTGTTAAACGAACTGACAACAAAAAATGATCGGCTTCATGAAATGCAAGAGTGGCGGCGTACATTGCGGGCGTATAAAACTATTGATAGAGGACCACAAGATCCGGCGGGTGACACGTATTACATGTGGACGCATGCACTGGCTCATTATGCTTGGTGCGAGATGGCAGCAGGTGACTCCTTATTTAATAATGCTGCGGCTAAAATTTTCTGGCATGGCACGGAGATGATGCACGGTATTGTCCACCGATTGAATCGCCAGAGTGTTGATAGCGACCATAGGATAGCAGCTTGCTATGGGAACTATTTCGGCGAAGCTATTGTCACGCATGTGCGGACTGGAGTATAAGGGCGGTTCTCTGCGGTATCGCGGTCTATAAACCTAAGCGGAGCGTCGTTGCGCGGATATGCGGCGCGCGATATAATTATCGTATGCCGCATGAAGTCATCAAAGTTGAGCAGCTGAGCAAGACGTACGGGTCAGGCGATAGTGCGGCGCAAGCGCTGAAAAAGGTGAGTTTTTCGATTTTTCACGGTGATTTTTTGATGATCACGGGGCGCAATGGTTCGGGAAAATCGACGTTTATGCACCAAGTGGCTATGCTGGATTATCCCACAAAAGGCAAGATTTTATTTAATTTGAAAAATAGCGATATTGGTGCAGTGGATATCACAGTGTTGCCGGAAAAGCAGCGGATCGAAATGCGCCTGCGCGAAATCGGCTATATTTTTCAGGAGTATGCGCTAATTCGCGAGCTGACGGCACTTGAAAATGTGATGTTGCCGCGGTTGATGTGGTGCTCGGCGCGAGTGGCGCGCGAAAAGGCGCTGCGGGAATTAAACCGCGTCGGTCTGAAGAAAAAGGCACGGCACCTCCCGTCTGAATTGTCGGGCGGCGAGCAGCAGCGCGTTGCGATTGCACGTGCGCTCGTGAACGACCCGCACATTATTTTCGCCGATGAGCCGACAGCTAACCTTGATACGGTTGCGTCGAAAAATGTGATGGAGACGCTAAAAAAGATCAATGCCGACGGTATTACAGTGGTGATGATTTCGCACGAAGCGGATGAATTGCAATATGCCAAGCGGCAAATCGTGTTTGAAAACGGCGTGGTAAAAGCCGAGCGCACGCCGGCGGCAGGGGAATTATTGTGAATATCCCGAAAAATAACTTATGGCGCGAGTTTCTACTCGGTTGGCGGCTGATGTGGCAGTATATCGTGCGCGGACGAAAGTGGACGTTAGCGCTAACGACGTTACTGGTAGCGGTGGCGTTTATAAATTTAGCGTTTGCGTCATCACTGCTGACTGGTATTACGCACGCGATTGAGCATCAAGTCAAAAGCTTGATGGTCGGCGAGATATATCTTGATTCTAAAGAGCCAGGCAAATTTATCGCTAATACTGATGAAAAGATTGCTGCAATTAAACGAGTCAACTGTGTACGCATGGCGGATAAGGTTCTGAGTTTCGATACGCTGCTGGTGTCTGGAGACGCTTATACCCGCGCGGCGGTAAACGTCGTTGATCCGAAAACATTTGGCGAGACGCTTGATATTGAAAAACATATCGAGAGCGGCGCGTTTCTGAAGAATGACGACGAAATTGTTTTGGGCAGCCGGCTGCTCGTACGGACAGCGCTTGACGGCGCAAAGGTGGGCGATACGATCTCAATGAAGATAAACGGCAAGGACGTAAAAGTTAAGGTTGGCGGTATTTCTAACACGAAATATATTTATGCCGACGATGCGGTATATATTTCTCGTGCGCTGTGGCAAAAGATTTCTGGTGAAGCGAATAGTACTGCTGCGACTATGATTATCGTGCGCGCCGCGAACGGCAAAGACGATGAAATAAAAAAGGCGCTTGAAAATCTAAAATACACCGACGTGCGGATACACGACTGGCGCGATGCGGCGTCGTATATGGATACGATTTCTGGCAGTTTTATATCGCTTGATGTAATTATGCTGCTCGTGGGAATCATCATCGCGGCAGTGACGATTTTTATCGTAATTTATGTTGATATCATCAATAAGCGCCGCCAGATTGGGATTCAGCGGGCGATCGGCGTGAAACCGCGCGTGATTGTGTTTAGCTATATTTTGTTGTCGTTGTTTTATGCGGTTTGCGGCGTGGCAGCGGGACTGGCGATATTTTTTGGCGGGCTCGTGCCGTTCTTCTTGGCGCATCCATTTCGGTTGCCGATTGCCGACGTGACATTGTATGTGTCGCCGCCGCAGTTAGTCTTCCATGCGGAAATCGTTTTAGTCGTAGCAATTATCAGCGGCGCGATCCCAGCGATTATGGCGTCGCGCATGAAAATGCTGGACGCGATTTTGGGTCGCGGGTAACTATTTTGTAGCTACTAATTGCGGCTAAGCTGCTTGCCGGCTTTTAAAATGCTCCAGATATGGCGTATAATTGGGATAGTATGAAAGTCAGTCTGAATATCGTTAAAAGTTTAGTTAATTTTGAGTTGCCGCCGGTAGATGAACTGGTGGCGCGGGTGAATGCGCAGTTAGGCAGTGTCGAGAAGGTCATTGACCTGGGCGCTCAGTACAAAGACGCGCGGATCGTGCATGTTGTACAGTGCGAGCCGCACCCGAATGCTGATCGGTTGCATGTATGTTTAATAGATGATGGCGGCGCTGTTGCTAATATACCGCGCGATGATAAAGGCTATGTGCAAGTGGTCTGCGGCGCGCCAAATGTCCATGCTGATATGTGGGCAGTGTGGCTGCCGCCGAACAGTACGGTGCCGGCGAGCTTTGCCGACGCGGAGCCGTTTGTATTGGGCGCGCGCAAGCTGCGCGGCGTGCTGAGCCAAGGAATGCTGGCGGCAGCAGATGAGTTGGCGATTGGCACAGATCATGACGGTATTGTTGAAATCAGCGGGCGAGATATGCCAAAAGGCGCGGTATTGCGAGCGGGCGATAGTTTCGCACAGGTGTTTGGCTTGGACGATGTTGTGCTTGATATCGAGAATAAGATGTTTACGCACCGGCCGGATTGTTTCGGACAATTAGGCGTGGCGCGCGAAATTTCCGGAATTTTCGGGCAGGCATTTACTAGTCCGGATTGGTATAGGGTGGCGCAGAAATTTGCTGATGGCAGCGGGCTGAAGCTTGACGTCTACAACGATATACCGGATTTAGTGCCGCGGTTTATGGCGGTAGCGGTAAAAAACGTGGCGGTGCAGCCGAGCCCGCTGTGGCTGCAATGCCAGTTAGTAGCAATGGGCGGCAAGCCGATCAATAACATCGTTGACGCGACGAATTACATCATGCTCATGACGGCGCAACCGACGCACGCCTACGATTATGATAAATTGCATGGCGGTAAGTTAGGCGCGCGTATGGCGCACGAAGGCGAAACGATCGCGCTATTGAACGGCAAAACGTACACGCTCGGCACAGACGATATCGTCATCGCGGATGGCGAACGAGCGGTAGCGCTGGGCGGTATTATGGGCGGCGCAGATACGGAGGTTTCGAGCGATACGAACAATGTCGTGCTAGAGTGCGCGAGTTTTGATATGTATGCAGTACGAAAAACTGCTATGCGCCACGGCGTATTTACCGACGCGCTAAGCCGGTTTAACAAAGGTCAGTCGCCATTGCAAAATGCGCCCGTATTGAAGCGGTTGATGGGTATGATCGGCGGCGAGCAAGCAAGTGAAGTGCACGACAAGAAACAATTTAGCGATGAATTTGATGAATATTTTGCGGGTAAGTATACGCCGGCGAGTATTGACATTGATAGCGCGTTTATTAACCATCGGCTTGGGCTGCAGCTGACAGATGACGATATATATACATTGCTGAATAACGTTGAGGTTCATAGCCATGGTCCAGAAGATGAGCTCGGCTATATGTGCATACAAGTACCGTTCTGGCGCACTGATATCGAATTGAAAGAAGATGTAGTCGAGGAGGTGGGGCGATTGTACGACTTCGGCAAATTACCGCGCGAGCTGCCGCAGCGTTCGACGAAGCCGGCCCCAAAAAATCCGCGCCGCGAATTGAAGCGGCAAATTCGCGAGCAGTTGTCGCGCGCCGGCGCAAACGAAGCGCTTACCTATAGTTTTGTGCACGAGCATATACTGAAGCGCGCCGAGCAACATGCAGATCAAGCGTATAAGCTGAGCAATGCACTAAGTCCTGATTTGCAATACTACCGTTTGAGCGTGCTACCAAGTTTGCTTGACAAAGTCCATGCGAATATCAAGGCGGGGCATGATGAGTTTTGTTTATTCGAAATCGGCAAAGGACACGATGTGCGGTTGCCGCATAGCGAAGATGGTTTGCCGAGCGAGCGGACATTTGTTGATGCGGTGTATGCGGCGAAGAAAGCACGCGCTAGCGCGCCGTATTACCGGGTGCAGCGCATGGCGGTGCGATTGCTCAGCTCACTGGGCGCGCAGTTTGAATTAGCCCCAATGGCGGCTGAGAACGATGATGGTAAAGAACTAAGCGGCGTTGAGTTTGAAGTCGCTGCGCCATTTGATCGGCAGCGAAGCGCGTGGATGCTGTGCGGCAAGGAGCGGCTTGGCATTGTTGGTGAATTTAAGCAAGCGGTACGCCGGAATTTCAAGCTGCCGGAATATGCTGCTGGATTTTCGATTGATTTTGATCAGTTGTTAGCGCAGCCGCGCGATGAGCAAGCCTATCGGCCGCTGAGCCGCTTTCCATCGACGAGCCGCGACGTGTCGCTGCGGGCGCCGCGCGATGTATCGTATGCTGAGCTTTACCATGTGGTGCAAGCGGCAGTTGACGAATCGGCAGGCGATATTATCGTGACGATTGAACCGCGCGCGATTTTTCAGCCGGCGAATGACCGCTCAATAAAGACGACGACATTCCGGTTGCGCATGACGCACTATGAGCGCACGCTAACGGACGCGGACGCGAAACCGATTGTCGACCGTGTGGCGACGATGGCGCTCGCAAAACTTGGCGCGGAGTGCGTGTAATAAATATAAGAGAAAATACTACTCTCGATCTTCGCTGCGCAATGGCCACTGCGGCAAGCTGTTGCGAATCAGCACGAAGCTGCGGCGCGTCGGGCGCCCGACAAGCACGCCAAACGATGCACCCGCAGCAATAGCAACAGAAATAAGAATAGCACGCAGCAGCAAATCATCTCCGCCGGGCGCATTTTCCGGTGCGATTAACCCCATTAGCCCGTTGTACAGAATTAGCCCCGGTACGAGCGGTACGATGCTAGCATTGACGATCGCAAGGCTTGGCATATGCCAAACGCGCGACACAAGCGTGGCGATAAATCCAATCGTAATGCCAGCAAGCGCGTTGGCAGGAATTGATGAAAGCCCCGCGCTGCTGCTTGCTAAAAAGGTGTAATAGCCGAGCAATCCGGTCGCGCCGGTCAAAATAATGCCACCGAGCCGCGTATGGTTGCCAAGCGCAAACGATGCCGAAATAATGACAGCACCTAGATATTGATAACTCGCGCTTGCAAACGTTAGGCGATCGGGCGTTGGAATGAACGAAATGCCGAGTTTCCGGCTAGCGTATAAGCCGATGCCAACGCCGGCGACGATGCCGGTCGTCATCATGGCGACGCGCAATAACCGTGCGCCGGCGGTAACGTAATATTCGTCAATCGCGTCTTGAAACGCGCCGACAATCGCCATGCCGGCAACGAGCAAGACGATTCCGCCGACCGTAATGAGCGTCGGGTTGACGCTTCCCATGAAGTCGACATAGCCATGGCTAACGAACCACATAAGCGCGGAAGCGAATAGCGTAATGAATAATGATGCGACGACTTGCGTGAAAAATGGCGGTAAAGCCAGCCGCCCGAGTCTCCCGAGCAGCCACGCTGTAACGGCGCCGACAAAAAATGCAATTAAGACAAGCGGCCAGGTTGCTGAGTAGAGAATCGCTGAGCCGGCGCTGATTCCGCCGCTCGCGATATAGATGACCCAGCGCGGATAACGGCGCACGCGCGATAATATTTTGTCGAGAGATTTTTCGGCATCGTCAAGCGTGAGCGTGTGGTTGGCAATTTTTGCGCTCAGGTCTTGCAATTGCTGCATGAACTGGTAGTTCGTTTCGCGCGGCGTGATTGTGCGGATTAGCGTGAGTGGTTCGCGGTCGATGCCGCGGTCTTGCGAGACGAAAATTTGCGTGTAGCTGATATCAATATGGACTTTCTGCTGGCAATAAACATCAGTGATATTGAGCGCTAAATTCGTGACGCTATGCGCCGGCATGCCCATTGATGATAGTTGATCTGCCATCGTCATGACGAGACGCAACGCACGCATATTTGGCGTGAGCGTGTTGTCGATTTTTTCGAAATCTGCGATTTTTGCCGAACCTTGCGCGGCAATAATTTTGCCGAACGAACGGCGGACCAGCTGCATAAATGAATCCATACCGTTCATTATAGCAAGCTGCACGCAAAAAGTTACTTATAATTTTTTGTTTTTTGCCGCCGGAATCGCCTAGCGCGCGCAGAGAGAATTTGCTATACTATAGGCTGATTATAACGAGAGGGGAATATGGCAACATCGAAAGTGCAGCGTTGGGGAATTATGACGATTTTGATCGTGACGGTAGTCGGCACGCTTGGGTCGTTTGCAGTGATGATTTTATCAATGCAAAATCAGCAGCGAATACAAGCCGACTATGAAAAAGTCAATAATGAATACCAGACGCAATTAAAAGCATACAAGGCGAAAGTGCAGGCGCAGGCAGATGAGTTGTCGGCAAAATATTACGATGCATTTAAGCAGTACAGTACGCAGGCGGGCACGTACGATGTGAATAGCGTTAAAGAGCTGAGAACGGAAGATTTAGCTGAAGGCGACGGCGCGGTGATTGATGGCTCGACAAAATTTGCGGCGTATTACATCGGCTGGGACGCGAACGGCAATATATTTGACCAAAGTATTGATAGCGGCAAACTGAAAGAGCCGACTGCTGTAGCGAACGGACTTGACAAAGCCGGATTAATCGCTGGCTGGAAAGAGGGATTGAAAGGTATGAAAATCGGCGGCGTGCGTTTGCTGAGTATCCCGTCTGACAAAGCGTACGGTGAAGCGGGGCAAAAAGACAAAAACGGCAAGCAGACAATTCCTGCAAATATGCCGCTGAAATTTGTCGTCATGGCGATTCCGCAGCCGCCGACTATTCCTCAGCCGGACTCATCAAAACTGATGGAAGCGTATATGAAAGTGTATGGAAATCAATAGGGGGTGCAAATGAAAAATGATATTATTCCAGTCGTGATGGTTGGTGCTGGACCAAGTGCGTTAGCGGCAGCGATTTACACAACGCGCGAAGCGATTGATACGGTGCTGTACGAAAAAGGTGTCGTTGGCGGGTTGGCAGCTATTACCGATCAAGTTGATAATTACCCGGGTTTTCCTAATGGCATTGCCGGTATGCAGCTCGCGGAGCAATTGCAAAAGCAGGCGGAGCGTTTCGGCGCGAAAATTGAATACGGTGATGTGTCGGCATTGCGGCACGAAAGCGGCGTGAATATTGTGACGGTTGACGGGAAGGACGTGGCGGCGCGCGCCGTACTGATCGCAACGGGCAGTGATTATAATAAACTTGGCATTCCGGGCGAAAAGGAATTATACGGGCGCGGCGTACACTATTGCGCGACGTGCGACGGCGCATTTTATAAAGGCAAGCGCTTGGCAGTTGTCGGCGGCGGTAATTCCGGCGTACAAGAAGCGATTTTTTTGACGCGGTTTGCGAGCCATATTGATTTGCTGGTGCGTAGTACGGTAAAAGCGAGCAAGGTGCTGCAAGACGAATTGCAGCCGTATATTGACGATGGCAAAGTGACGGTACATGTAAAAACAGTGCCGCAAGAAATCGTTGCAAAGAATGGCGCAGTCCAGGCGGTTCGGGCGCAGTGCGACGGCAAGCCGGTTGAATTTGCAGTTGACGGCGTATTTGTATTCATCGGGCTAAAGCCGAATACGCAATTTTTGGCGGGCAGCGGCGTTGAGCTCGACGCGCACGGTCTCATCAAAACCGACGAACATTTGGCGACGAATGTGCCGGGCGTGTTTGCAAGCGGCGATGTACGCAGCGGCGCGACGATGCAAGTCGCGAGCGCGGTCGGCGAGGGCGCGACAGCGGCGCTGAGTATTCGCGAATATCTAGACCGTAAATAGTGCTTGTTGCGTTGGTACCATATTTCCATTTCCGCGCGGCGGGAGCATGGGCTGGGGGCGGTTAATCGTGCATTTCGGCGTGCGTATTTATGTACGCGATACACTTGTCGGGGTAATTAGTGACAATTGCTTGCACACCCTGATGCTCTAGGCGGTGTATTGTGCTCGGACGATCAATAGTATATGCGTAAATGAAAATGCCGGCGCGCCGCGCAATTTCAAGTGCAAGCCGATGCAAATACAAGCGGTGAAAACCAACTGCCGTTAGCTTAAGATAGCGGTGATACGCGATAAATGCAAACGGATTTTGATGGTGTAAAAGCGCAAGATTAGCGCGTTTCGACCGCCGGCGAACGCGCATGAGCTCGCGCGCTTTGAACGACGAAATCAGCACCAGATCCCAATCATCGGCGCAAGTGATGAAATGCCGCCGAAGCAGCCGTACGAGCGCGTCGCCTGTGTGGCGACTTTTGATTTCGATATTAAGCAAGATTTTTCCAAAGAACTCGTGTAGCACATCTTCAAGCAGCGGCACGGGATTATCGCGCGTTAATTCCCGCAGCTTTTTGTACGTCAGCGACGCGACGCTATCTGCGGCATAATGCGTACGTAGCAGCAAGGCGTCATGGATAACAACAAGCCGATGATCAGCGGTCAAACGCACGTCAAGTTCAAGCATATCGGCGCCAGCTTCGTAGCCAGCGCGAAACGCCGGCAGCGTATTCTCAGGCGCTAAGCCGCCCGCGCCGCGATGTCCAATGACAAGCATAACGTTTCCTATTATATCATTGCGGGGCTATTCGACGTATCGGCGGCGGAATGTTTCAAGCTGCCGTATCAAGTGCGGGTCGTAGGTTTCAAGGGCAACTTCGCGCGTGCCAACTAGCCCCGACCCGTACATAAAATTATGCGATCCGGTAATCGCGGCTTTGCTGCCGTCTGACATTGTTGCGATTAAAAATTTTGCATGCAGATAACAATCATGATTATATAGTGTTTTTTGCCTCGCCGTCATCATACCGAGGCGAATGAGCAGTTTATTGAGCGATGAAGCCGTGCGCCAGTGATTAAAATAAAGGACCGCTTGTTTTCGTTTTAGCGTGCGGTTGAGTGCGCCTGTTGGACAATATTGCGATACGAGTGCAACGTGTTCTGCTTGTTTTGCAAGGGCGCGCGCCCGTTTGTATATGAGTGAATTTGTCGGCAATCCGTTGTCAAACAAAACTGTCGTGGTCTTCGACACGGGTGCTGAGTGGTTGCGCGCCGCACCGCCGCCGCGATCAGCACGGTAGATGTGCTGTTGTTCCTGTATGAGCCTATCGGCAAGCGCTTGGTCGGAAAAGCGAAACATATAATCGATGTTTGAAAAGCTTTCGTCGTCCATATTAACGCCGCCGCCGACGTAAGCAATATCGTCGATGACTGTCCATTTGCTGTGCGTTCGACCGGCAAACAACGTATTTGCTTTGCGCCCGAGCCAGTGGAATGATCCGCCGGCTTTTTTGATACGCCGTTCTAATTTTAGCGCTTGCATGGCGCGTGCTGGCTGGCGCTTCGGCGCGCGCAAAATAAATTCTTTCGGTTCGATGTAGGTAAAGGTGTCGGCGCAAATACAGACGTCAACGCCGCGTTCGGCAGCGCGTACGAGTTCGTCGACGATTGCTTGCGACCGCTCATCGTTGGCTCGGAATGTCGTTGCAATCATCGCGACGCGGTAGCGGGCTTTGGCAATTTTTTTCGCCACATCGCGCGCATAATCGGCTGCAGGTAATAATTTCGGTGAATGTAACGCGTTCATTCGTCTAGTATACTACTCTCTGCTAAAAGCTGGTACACTAGATACATAGCTAACTATGAAGGAGGTATAATGGCAGATTTTAATCAAATACTCGCGCCCGGCGATGTTGACGGCGGCGTTGTTAATGTGGTGGTAGAGATTCCGCAGGGATCAAACCACAAAATCGAATGGAATCGTGACCTCGCGGTGATGCAGCTTGACCGCGTTGAGCCGGCGATTTTTGCGAAACCGACGAACTACGGATTTATTCCACAAACGCTTGATGAGGACGGCGATGAGCTAGATGCGCTCATTGTCACCGATCAGCCGCTTGCAACCGGCGTATTTTTGGAGGCAAAAGTGATCGGCGTATTGGAGTTTGTGGATGACGATGAAGTCGACGATAAGGTTATTGTTGTGCCGGCAGACGACCGCAACACCGGCAACGCGATTAATTCGCTAGAAGACGTGCCGCCGCAATTACTCAAGCAAATTGAGCACCACTTTAACCACTATAAAGACCTGAAAAAGCCAGGCTCAACCGTCGTGAAAGGCTTCGGCGATACCGCGCGCGCCAAAGAAATTATCCGCGCCGCTATTGAACGCTGGAATAATCGTTAGTACGCTGAAGTAGTAACTGTAAGGGAGAAAAAATGGATTACTATAGTAATTATGATACATATAGTTACACAACGACAAGCACAGTGACGAGCGCCGTTGCAGGTGTGGTACTGATCTTCTCGTTGGTGGCAATGATCGCGTCGGTATTGATGATCATTGGCTTGTGGAAGGTGTTTACTAAAGCCGGTAAGCCAGGCTGGGCGGCGATTGTGCCGATCTATAATTTAATTACGCTGCTTGAGATCGTTGGACGTCCGGCATGGTGGGTGCTTTTGACGTTTGTGCCGTTCGCAAACCTTTATGTAGTCATCATGGTGGCGATTGACTTGGCGAAAGCGTTTGGTAAATCGGGCGGATTCGCGGCACTCTTGATATTGCTGCCGCCTGTCGGCTATATGATGCTCGGTTTCGATAAGTCTGCGTATACAGGTCCGGTCGCGGCGATGCAGCCGGCATATCCGGGCGCGTCAGCTTATCAGCCTGGTCAACCCCAGCCGCCAGCACAACCAGCGCAAGCTCCGGCTCAAGGCGATAGCGGACAGCCACAGCCGCCGCGAGCGAAATAGTCCATAATATATGGAGAGCATAAAAATAGCCGGTACGGCAGTTGTCCGGCTATTTTTTATTTTTCCGCCGCCGTGCTGTCCGGTGAATAATTTCACCAACGTGGCCGAGTTGTCCGAGCAGGCTATTTTTACGCAGCTGCGCTTTGAATTTCATGCGCGCGTGCCCGGTGATCATATGGTTGCTCCAACCTGGTTTCGGCTTGGCTTTTTTGTTGGTAAGAATTTCAATCGTATCGCCATGTCGCAATTTGTAACTAAATGGCTCCATCTTGCCGTTTACCAAAAAGCCGCTCGCTTTCGCCGCCAAATCAGAGTGCACGCGGTAGGCGTAGTCAAGCGGAAACGAGCCGTCCGGTAAATCGTAGATGTCGCCCTTCGGCGAGTACACAAAAATTCGGTCGCCAAACAAATCAACTTTTAGATTTTCAGTATCAAATTCTTTGCCTTCG
This sequence comes from uncultured Candidatus Saccharibacteria bacterium, assembly GCA_938045235.1. Lineage (GTDB taxonomy): Bacteria > Patescibacteriota > Saccharimonadia > Saccharimonadales > Saccharimonadaceae > Saccharimonas. The sequence continues at coordinate 77,838 of CALIMZ010000014.1, read as the reverse complement.
CGAATCAGTGCCGCCGCCGATTGTAAGTGCCGGATCCAATGCAAGTCCGTCGGCAGCGACGCCATCGTGCCGGATTTATAGGCGTCAGTCAGTTTTTGTTCATTGTAGTGGAAGCTTGCCGCCAAACCGCGCTCGGCGTAGTCGTGCATTTCGTGCGTGCGAATTTGAAATTCCACCGCTTGGCCGTTTTTTGTCGCGACCGTTGTGTGCAGGCTCTGGTAGCCGTTTGGTTTTGGCTTGGAAATATAATCCTTGATGCGCCCGACCATCGGCTCGTACATGCTATGCAGTTCGCTTAGTACGAGATAGCATGTATCAATATCGTTGACAATAATGCGCAAAGCTATCAAATCGTAAATATCGTCGATGTTCGGCACGCGCTGCATTTTTTTGTACAGGCTGTAAGTGCTTTTCACGCGCCCGTCGATGTCGTGTGCAATATTTTCTTTAGTGAGGTGCGCATCGACGGCGCGGCGCACTGTATCAAGTTTGCGCTGGCTTTTCTTGATGCGGCTGTCTTTGAGCGCGACGGTTTGGTTGTACTTTTCGGGCATAAGATATTTGAAGCTGAGTTCTTCAAGCTGCACGCGCAGCCGCCCCATATTCAGGCGGTCGGCAAGTGGCGCAAAGACGTTAAGCGTCTCGCGGGCAATTTTTTTCTGTTTTCCTTCGCTCTTGAACTGCAGTGTTTGCATATTATGCAGGCGGTCTGACAACTTGATAATGATAACGCGAACGTCTTGCCCGACGGCGATAAGCAACTTTGTCAGATTATCGCGTGTTGCCGGCAGGTAGCTTGCTAGATCGCGCATGCCAGCGCGCGCTTGGCTAACTTTTGTGACGCCGTCGACGAGAAACGCAATATCTTTGCCAAACAGTTCAGTAATTTCTTCAAGCGTTGCGTCGGTATCTTCAACTGTGTCGTGTAAGACGCCTGCAACGGCTGAATCAATATCCATACCCCAGTCAATGAGCGTCGCTGCTACCTGCAGCGGATGCGAGATGTACGGCTCCCCGCTTTGGCGCATTTGCCCGGCGTGCTGCTCGGTAGCGTAATCAATAGCATGCGTGAGCAGTTCGACTTGCGTGTCGGTATAGTGTTCTCCAGCAAGTTTGATTAGCTCGTGCTTATCCATACTCTTAGTATAGCGAAAAGTTGCGAAAAATTCAGATTCGCGCTACACTAGAAGCTAAAGAGCTAGCGCTAAATCAAGGAGTGGGGATGGCAGCGATAAAAATAGCAATCAATGGTTTTGATAGAATCGGGCGCAGCGCGTTCAAGATCGCGCAGGGGCGCAATGATGTCCATGTTGTCGCAATTCGGAGCGAGTACGACGTTGATACGACGGCGTATTTATTGAAGCACGATTCCGTGTACGGCAATTATGCGCGCGCCGTGAAGCCTGAGGATAATTATATTGCTGTCGGCGAATCGCGGATTGATATTGTATCAAATTTGCAGTCAGTTAAAAAGTCGTGGCAAGACCGCATGGTTGACGTCGTGATTGATACGACAAATACCGATTCGGTGCGACTGAAAGAGCATATCGTAGCCGGCGCAAAGCAGGTCGTTGCGATGTCGACGGCGGACACGATCGAGACGGTTATCATGGGCGTGAACGATGACTCAATTGGCTCGATTTCGCCGGTCGTCAGTGCCGGCGAGCCGGGTGCAGTAGCAATTGCGCCTGTACTTGCTGTACTTGAGCAAGCGTTTGCGCCGAAGAAATCAGCGCTTACGGTGATTGACGGCGGCTCGCCGGTCGACGACACGCTCCGTACGAAGCGTACGCAGCAACAGAATATTATTCCGGCGCCGTTCGCGGGGTTAACGCCGTCGCGCCAGGCGCTTGGACAGCAGACAATTGACGGCTTGTCGATCCATACGCCAGTTGCAAATGTCGGGCTGGCGGTTATTACGGCAGTGCTTGCTGCACCGACAACAACAGCGATTGTAAATCAAGTATTTGAGCGTGCTGCTAGAGAGCCGTTTTATCAGGGAATTATCAATACGACTAATAAGCCGCTCGTATCATTCGATTTGCGCGGTAGCAGCTATAGCGCGACGGTTGATACGCAGCTGACGCGCGTAATTGGCGGCGACTTAGTACAGTTGGCGGTATGGTTTGACAGCGAGTGGGGCTATGCGAACCGTCTCGTTGAGTTGTCTGTCGACGCTGGGCGCGTGGCGCGGAATCGTGCATAATCAATAACTTTACAGGGAGAGCAATAGCGCTTATACTTACTATTATGAAATTATTTCTCGGCGCCGATCATGGCGGATACTATCTAAAAGAAAAATTGCAGGCTTATTTGACAAAGCGTGGTTTTGAATGGGAAGATGTCGGTGATAAAGAGCTTGATCCGAACGATGACTTCCCGCAGTTTGCGCAAATGGCAGCAACCAAAGTGCTGGGCGAGGATGACGCGAACGACCCGCGCGCGATTCTGATTTGCACGGGCGGTCAGGGCATGGCGATGGCGGCAAATCGCTTCAGCGGTATTCGCGCCGCAGTGATTTGGGATAAATTTGAAGCGCATGAATGCCGCCATGATAACGACGCGAATGTATTGTGCCTGCCGGCGCGCGTCGTTGATCCGCCAGGCGAAGCGCATGATAATTGGAAAGAAATCGTCGACGAATGGCTTGATACGCCGTTTGCTGGCGCAGCGCGGTATATACGGCGAAACGCAGAACTGGACAAATTTTAATGGCGCACATTGTTCCTTGTATCACCGTAGAGTCGGAAGACGATTACAAAGCGGCAGTTGAGCGCTTGTCGCCGTTTGCGACGCGCGTACATATTGACATTATGGACGGCGAATTTGCGCCGACTAAAAGTATTCCGGTCAATAAAATCTGGTGGCCGCAGGAATGGACGGTTGACATTCACGCTATGGTGGCGCACCCGAGCCAATACGTTCAAGCGCTGATGCAAATGCGCCCGGCAACGGTGATTTTCCATGCTGAGGTAAAAGAAGATCTTGCGCCGGTTATTCAGCAGCTGAAAGCGGTCGGTATTCGCGCAGGCGTTGGATTGCTCAAACCGACAGTGCCAAATACCGTCACGGAATATATTGAGACAGCAGATCATGTCTTGGTGTTCTGCGGTAATTTGGGATACTATGGCGGCAAAGCTAGCCTGATGCAGCTCGAAAAAGTGCGGCTAATACGCAACATTCATCCCGATGTTGAAATTGGCTGGGACGGCGGCGCGAATCTTGAAAATGCGTTTAGTTTGGCGCAGGGCGGCGTCGACGTCATTAATTGCGGCGGTGCGATTTCGCAGGCAGCCGACGCGGCACAAGCCTACCAGCAGCTCGTGACTGAAATTAACAGAGAGAGCGTTATCTAATGGTGTACAGCGAAGCAGAAATTAAGCAGAAAGCAACACGTATGCGCCGAAATATCATTCGTATGCTTGAACATGCTGGCAGCGGGCATTCGGCGGGCGCGCTCGGCATGGCGGATTTGGTGGCGGCGCTGTATTTCGGTGTTATGAATATTGATCCAAAAAATCCTGAAGATCCGGAGCGCGATTTATTTATGCTTAGCAACGGGCATACCGTGCCAGTGCAGTATGCCGCGATGGCGGAAGCGGGATTTTTCTCCGAAAGCGAGCTCATGACCTTGCGCCAGTGGGGCTCGCGCTTGCAAGGGCATCCCGAGCGCATGATGTTGCCAGGACTCGAGACGACCAGCGGTCCGCTTGGCTGCGGTGTTGCGCAAGGCGCGGGCATGGCGTATGCGCTGCAGTACCTTGATAAGCAGCGTCATCGCTGGGTGTATGTTGTTACAGGCGACGGCGAGCTTGACGAGGGTAATATTTGGGAGTCGGCAATGTTTGCCGGTAAATACAAATTAGCGCAGTTGATTGTCTTTGTTGATCGTAATAATATCCAAATTGACGGTCCGACGGAAGATGTTATGCCGCTTGAAAATCTTCGTGAAAAATGGGAAAGTTTTGGTTGGCACGTGCAAGAAATTGATGGCAACAACGTGCGCGCTGTGATTGACGCGGTGAATTTGGCAAAAGCGGTCGAAAATAAACCGTGCTGCATCATCACGCATACAATTCCCGGCAAGGGCGTCGATTTCATGGAATACGATTATACGTGGCACGGTATCGCGCCAAATAGTGAGCAGGCAGAACAGGCGCTTGCCGAGTTACCGGCTAATCAGGAGGATGTATAAATGTACCCGCTTAATGATAATATCTACACCGATAGCCCTGATGTTGAGCCAACGCGTACTGGGTTTGGGCGCGGGCTAAAAGCTGCCGGACAAGCGGACGAACGTATCGTTGGGCTATGCGCTGATTTGGTAGAAAGCGTCAAAATGGATGCGTTTGCGCGCGAGTTTCCCGAGCGCTATATTGAAGTTGGTATTGCCGAGCAAAACCTCGTGACGGTGGCAGCAGGATTAGCGCGCGCCGGTAAAATTCCGTTTGCAGCTAGCTACGCGGCGTTTAGTCCCGGGCGCAACTGGGAACAGATTAAAACGACAGCGTGCCTGAATGATATGCCGGTGAAAATCGTCGGCGGCCATAGCGGTAGTACGGTCGGTCCGGACGGCGCAACGCACCAGATGTTCGAGGATATTGCGCTTATGCGCGTATTACCGAATATGGTGGTGATTTGCCCGGGCGATAGTATTGAAGCCGACAAAGCAACCCGCGCGATGGCGCGCGATTCCCGTCCAAATTATCTGCGCGTAGCTCGCGAAAAAACGCCGGTTTTCAGTACAAACGCTAGTCCGTTTGAGATTGGAAAAGCGTATGTACTGCGCGAAGGCGGTGATGTGACGATTCTGAGTACGGGTATTGAAACGCCGTACGCACTGCGGGCAGCAGATGTGTTGGCGCATGATGGTGTGCAGGCTGAGGTTGTACACGTACCGACAGTGAAGCCGCTTGACCGTGCAACGATTATCGCAAGTATTAAGAAAACTGGTCGCGCAGTAACGTGCGAAGATGCGCAGGCTGCTGGCGGTTTTGGCGGCGCGGTCGCTGAGCTGCTGTGCGATGAAATGCCGGCGCCTTTATTGCGTATTGGCGTGCAAGATCGCTACGGCGAGTCGGGTAAACCGCTTGAAGTCCATCAAAAGCTTGGATTGGCAGACGATGCGATTATTGTAAAAACAAAAGAGTTCATTGCGCATTGCCCGCAATATCGCGCTGGATTTTAAGCAGTAAATATTTGATTAGCCGCGTAAATATAGCCTTTCTATTACGGAATAGCCAACATAGTTACGCCGATAAGCCATAAGTGATATACTAGACGCTAGATAACCATAACAGCGTTTAGGAGAAGCCTATGAGTCTGATTGCCGAGCAAATCTATGAAAATACCGCGCGCGCGCGCGAACTAATGCACCGCAGCCGCCAGGAGGGCTTTGCGGTCGGGGCGTTTAATATTGATAACCAAGAAACATTACAAGCGATTTCGCAAGCAGCGCAAAAGCTGCAAGCGCCGGTAATGGTTGAAGTGAGCGCCGGCGAAGTTAAGACGATGGGCGGCTGCCAAAATATTCGCGATATGGTGAGTAATTACCGCAGTACGTATAATATAGAGATGTATATCAACCTTGACCATGCGCCGACGGTTGAACTGTGCCAGCAGGCGATTGACGCTGGATTTGAATTTATTCATATTGATATTTCGCAGGCGAATCATGACGCGACGCTTGAAGAAATCATTGCGAAGACAAAAGACGTCGTAGCGTATGCGCGTTCAACCGGTGCGCTTGTCGAGGCGGAAGAGCGCTATTTCTTCGGCGATTCAAATGTGCACAAGGAAGCGATTGACTATGAAGAGGTGAAAAAATGGAACACCAAGCCAAATGAAGCGCGCGATTTTGTAGCGGCGACGGGAATTGATACGATGGCGGTGCAAATCGGCAATCTGCACGGATTGTATCCCGTGCCGAAAATTTTAGATTTAGATTTACTGCGGGAAATCCGTGCGGCGATTGACTGTCAGATTAGTTTGCATGGCGGCAGCGGCACACCGCTCCATTATTTTGAAGATGCAGCAAAAATCGGCGTCAGCAAGATCAATATCAATAGCGATTTGCGCTATGCGTTCCGTACGACGCTTGAGAAAGTGCTGCGCGAGAATCCTGACGAGTACGCAGTATATAAATTGATGCCGCAGGTGTGCGCGGCGGTGCAGGCGGTCGTCGAGGAAAAAATCCAGGCATTTGGCAGCGTGGGTAAGGCGGCGTAAGTGGTAAAAATTTTAGCGATCGGCAAGGGTACGCAAGACGTATTTTTGCGCAGCGACGAGTTTGATCCGCACACGCGCGGCAAAAAAGTTTATACTGAAATCCCGCTCGGGCTCAAAATGGAAGTCGACGACGTTACGTTTAGTACGGGCGGCAATGCGACGAACGTGGCAACGACGCTAGCGCGCCAGGGGATCGAGACGGCGTATATGTGGGGGCTGGGCGAAGATCTGGCGAGCCAGTCGATTTTGCACGAACTTGACCACGAGGGTGTTGATACGCGCCACGTCGTGCAAGATCCGCACTATCAGTCGGGTTACTCGGTGATTATGATTGCGACGAACGGCGAGCGTACGATCTTAAATCACCGCGGCAATGCGTTTGGGCGCAGCGGGCGGCATAATTTTAATTTGACAGCAATTGAGGGTTACGATTGGATTTATCCGACGAGTTTAGGTCATGGCGGTTTGAAATTACTGCGCGAAATTATTGATGCGGCGGAAAAGTATGGTGCGAGCGTGATGCTTAATCCGGCCGGTCCGGAGTTAGCGGAAAAAGACAAACTAATTCCGCTGCTTGAAACGGTTGACGTGCTCATTACAAATAAAGAAGAGATGCAGCAGCTGGTGAGCGGCAAGACTTGCGAGGAGCTGGCGCTGCACGCGCTGAATTATGTACCGGTCGCGATTGTAAGCGACGGCCCGAACGGCGTAGTCGCGACCGACGGCAAAACGATTGTGCGCGCTGGTATGTATGAGGACGTGCCGGTGGTCGATCGGACAGGCGCGGGCGATGCATTTGCGAGCGGCTTTCTGAGCCAATGGGCGCGCGGCAAAAGTCTGAAAGATTCAATTATTTTCGCGAGCGCAAACAGCACGAGTGTCGTGACAAAAATCGGCGCTAAAGCCGGCATTTTGCGCCGCGGCGTGCATTTGCACGATATGCCGATTAGCGAAAAACCAATTGCAAGATAGGGGGAGGCGATGAAGTATCAAATTTGCGTATCGGGTGCAGCGTCTGGCGAAACTGTGATGGCGTCGAACGATTTAGCGTTTATGCTCGGCGCGGAGATTGCGCGCGCCGGTAAGACATTGCTAACGGGCGCGACAACCGGATTGCCGCATGCTGCTGCGCGCGGATTCAAGAGCGTTAGTAATACTAAAGGCGTGTCGGTGGGGTTTTCGCCGGCGAGTAGTTTTCGCGAGCACGTATCGACCTACCGGCTGCCGACTGTAGAGTTTGACTATATCAATTTCACCAGCATGGAATACGTCGGGCGCGACGTGTATTTGGTGCGCAGCGCTGATGCAGTGATCACGATCGGCGGGCGCATGGGTAGTTTGCACGAGTTTTCAACGGCGCTTGAAAGCCGTAAAGTGTGCGGTATCTTGGTGGGCAGCGGCGGGCTGGCGGATTATGCGGCGCAGCTGCTTAAAAACGTTGAAGCGCCAGGCGCGAAAGACGTCATTTATGACTCCGACCCAAAACGCCTAGTGGCGCGCGTGATCGAAACGCTCGACAAAAAGTACGCCGATTTTGAGCATGACGGCACCGACTCGCAGGTAAAGGTACTTCCTAAACGAAATGGCTAGCGATTGTGCTATGACGCGTTTGATTATAAATATAACAGAAGACGATAACCTAGAGGCAGGGGGGTATGAATAACCAACCAACCAATATAGCCGGCAATAATAGTCCTTCGCAAAATCCGCCTGCTGCATATACGCCATCGCCGTACCAACCGCCGGCGATGCCGCCTCGTCCGCGCGGAATAAAAGCCTGGCAGATTGTCAGTATCGCGGTTGCCGGCGCTATTGCCGCTATCGTTGTTATTATCGTTGGAGTTATCGCGCTGAGCGGGAGCATGAACCGCGCATTCAAAGATGCAAAGGATTATTACGACAAGAAAACCGAACCTTATACGAATCCCGCAAAGCACAAAACCTACACAAACGATACGATTTCATTTAGATATCCGAGCAGCCTGCAAGAAATGTCGCTTGAGGGTTGGAACTACACTGTCCGCAAAGGAACGATTAGCGATCGCCGCGTTTTTGGCGATAAAGATATGAATTATTTCGTCGTTTATACGCAAATTAAAGGCGACGGGCACCCGGCTGGCATGTCTAAATCGCAGATGAAAAGCGAGATGAATTCGTTGTTCGAGCGGGCTCAATCCGGCGGCAGCGGTCTTACTGATGTGCTGCGCCACGAGCAGCTTATTTGCAAAAAACATGAGCCGGATGATTTTTCTGATCTCACTGCTAGTACAGGCGAAATTGCAGACGGTACGCCCGTGGTGGGTTTCCGCTATATGTGCGACTCGCGGGTGGAAAATGGGGACGATAAGATAGAAACCTACCAATCGACATGGTATGACCACAGGGGCAGGCTGAATACGATTACGGTGAGTGCAAATACTAGAGCGAAAAACAAGTACGGCAGCGATAATATACATATGCCTGGACTGACGGCGCGCCTGCGATAGCGGCAGGTTGGTAGGTTGTGGCGGCGTAGTTTCGCAAGCTTGTTATAATAGCTGCATGAATCACTTCATTCTTCATTCCGATTACCAGCCGACCGGCGATCAGCCGCAAGCTATTCGGCAGCTTGTTGGCGGCCTGCGGTCGGGCGAGCGCGAGCAAACCCTGCTCGGCGTGACGGGCAGCGGCAAGACATTTACGATGGCGAACATCATTGCTGAACGTAATGTGCCGACGCTGATTCTTGCGCATAATAAGACGCTTGCGGCGCAATTATTTAGCGAGTTTAAGCAATTTTTTCCCGATAACGAGGTGCACTATTTTGTCAGTTATTTTGATTATTATCAGCCAGAGGCGTATATTGCGTCGAGCGATACGTATATCGAAAAGGATTCGGCAATTAACGAAGAGATTGACCGCCTGCGCCATGCTGCGACTGACGCGTTGTTGACGCGCCGCGATGTAATTATTGTTGCGAGTGTCAGTTGTATTTACGGTTTGGGTAGCCCGAACGATTATTACGATTTATCAATTACCGTGAAAACGGGCGAGCGGCGTTTGCAGGATAAATTTCTGCGCCAGCTAATGGACATTCAATATCACCGCAACGACATTGATTTTGCGCGCGGTACCTTTCGCGTGCGCGGCGATGTGGTTGATGTTTTTCCGGCGAGCGGCGAGACGGCATATCGCGTGGAGTTTTTCGGTGACGACGTTGATCGGATAACGCATATTGACCCGCTGACGGGCGAAATCATTGATGAGCCAAGCCAATTCACATTATTCCCGAGCAGCCACTATGCTACGCCGAAGCAGAAAATCCAGGCGGCGATTGAGGGGATTCGCCGCGAATACGACGAGCGCGTGGCGTGGTTTGAGGCGAATAATAAGTTGCTGGAAGCGCAGCGCTTGGCGCAGCGTACGAAATATGATTTGGAAATGCTTGAGCAAACTGGATTTGTGAAGGGCATTGAAAACTACAGCCGTTATCTAACGAACCGCGAACCAGGCGAGCAGCCGGCGACGCTGCTTGACTATTTTCCGGACGATTTTTTGATGATGATTGACGAAAGCCACGTGACTGTACCGCAGGTGCGCGGCATGTATAATGGCGACCGTGCGCGCAAAGAGGTGCTGGTGCAGTATGGATTTCGGCTGCCGAGCGCGCTTGACAACCGCCCGCTTCGCTTCGATGAATTTGATCGCCACATCAACCAGGTGATTTACGTTTCGGCGACACCGGGCGACTATGAGCTGGAGCGATCGTCTGCGCCGGCGCAGCAGGTGATTCGTCCGACAGGTTTGCTCGACCCTGAGATTAGCGTACGCCCGACGGACGGGCAAGTCGACGATTTGATCGCTGAAATTAAATACCGTATTGATAAAAAGCAGCGCGTACTTGTGACGACGCTGACGAAGCGTATGGCGGAAGATTTGTCGAGTTATCTGACGGATATGGGTGTGAAAACGGCGTACATTCACAGCGAAATTGACACGTTGGAGCGCGGCGATATTTTACGAGACTTGCGTATGGGCGTGTATGATGTTTTAGTTGGCATCAATTTACTGCGCGAGGGAATTGACTTGCCAGAGGTGAGTTTAGTTGCAATTATGGACGCCGATAAGGAAGGCTTTTTGCGCAGCGAGCGTTCTCTTATCCAGACGATCGGGCGCGCCGCCCGCCATGTCGATGGCGCGGTTATTATGTACGGTGATACGATTACCGATAGTATGCGTTTGGCAATTGACGAAACTAAACGTCGCCGTAGTATTCAGCAGGCATATAATCAGGAGCATGGCATTACGCCGCGGGGAATTACAAAAGCGATCGACGAGGGTTTGCGCGCGATTATTCCACAAAAAGAGGATGAAAAGCCGAAGCTTGACCTCAAAAAGATTCCGAAAGATGAATATGCGAGCTTGGTTAAAGATCTAACGGGGCAAATGAAGCTAGCGAGCGCAAACCTGGAATTTGAGCGTGCCGCCGAACTGCGCGATTTGATCGCAGAGATAAAGCAGAAGATGTGATTTTAGGCGGCAATAGCCGCTTCCCGGCGTCCCAAGCGTAGAATAAACCTCTGGACGCCCTTTTATATCTTTTGCAGTTATTCCTGCGATAAAATGTACAGCGTATACGCTGGCAGCGAAAAACGTGCGGTGGAATCCTTATCGGCGTGAATGATACTTTGATGCCCGCCACGAAAATCCTTGCTGTACCCGCGCCAGCTGCTGTTAAATCGAATATGCCATTTGCCGCCGAGCGGAAATTGCATAGCGTAATGGCTGTAATCGGTGCTGCTGAAATTAGCGATCACAATCACATCGTCGCTCACACCGCCGTTATTCCAGCGGTGGTAGCCAATGACAAGCCCGTCGGCGTTAACATGAAAGAGCGCAGTTGATTGCCCCTGCAGCCCGCCAGTATGTCCGTAGCGGTTGTGCCGCAAATCAAGCAAATGGCGGTGCGCTGTCACAATACCGGCGTATTTTTCAGTTTTTTGCCATTCAAGCGCGGCCCAATCGTTGAATGAGCCGTCTTGCAAGAACTCGCTGCCTTGCAGTAGCATTGGAATACCAGGAGACGTCAGCGTAACAGCGTTTGCGAGCAGTGTTTTTTCGCGCGCGAAGAGCGTGGCGCCGCCTGCGGGCGCGACAGCTTCGTTTAGCCGGACTGAGCCGTTAGCAGCAGTATCGTGCGAATCGCTGAAAATTGTACGCGCAAAGGCGTCGCTGCCGTAAGCATGGTTGAACTCATATTGGATGCCATCTAAATTTGGCTGGTCGGTTGATAGCCCGAGCGCGGCGCGCAGGGCGTGCGGAAAGCCTAATTCCCACTGGCTATCAAACCCGCAGCCGCCATCAAGCCGCGGCGCGACAATCTGCGCATTGCTCGCAGAATCTTCGGCGATAATGAGCGAGTCGGGCTTAATTTTGTGCGCTAACGATACGATATCTTGCAGCAAGCTCCAGGCGTCGCTAATGTCGTGATCAGGGTCGTTGTCGCGCCCGGCGGTATTGCGCATGTAAATCGTACTATCAACGCGCAAACCGTCTATATGATATTCAGCGAACCACATTGCGACGTTATCAAGGATAAATTGGCGTACTTCCGGCCGCCCGTAGTCGGGTCGTCCGCCCCACGGCGTATCGCCGCGCTCGTCGTTATAAAAATAAATGCCGCCGCGATCATTCTCACTCCAGCCATCAAAGCGCCACAAATCTGTATCACCGTAAAAATGGTTGTATACAACGTCGAGAATGACGCCGATACCGTGCTGATGGCAGGCGCGCACGAATTTCATCAGTCCATGCCGTCCGCCGAGCATACTCTCGACGCTAAAAATATGATTTGGCGCATAACCCCAACCGTTGCTAAACGCCATGCTCGTGACCGGCATAAGCTCAATAATATTGATGCCGAGATCGCGCAAGTAATCAAGTTTTTCGATTGCCGAATCAAATGTGCCGGAGGTTGCGGCATCGGGACGGTTGAATGTGCCAACATGCAGTTCGTAAATAACGTGGTCGCACTTTGGCGGCATTACAAAATTGTCGCTCTGCCAGTCGAATTCATTGTCGACAATTACTGAGAATCCTTTGTCGCTTGACGTAATAGCCCGAGCGCGCGGGTCGTTTCTTTCAAGCAAGCGTCCGTCTGGCGTCTCGATAATATATTTGTATTGGTGTCCTGGTTCTGCGCCGTGAATCAGCGCAAACCAATAGCCGTCGTCCTCGCTGGTGAGCGGCTGCTTGCCGTTCGGCGTAAATGTGCCGTCAATGTAAACTTGTTTGGCGAACGGCGCCCACACGCGAAACTCCGCGCCGCCTCTGTGTGTGATGACGCCCAGGTTCTTTTTGATTTGATGTGCCATTTTCTCAAATTATACCATAAGCGGTTATCTCAGGCAAAAACGATTACCATCTGGCGCAATTTTGCGTTATACTAAGGGTTGATGAGTACAATTACTACCGATGATGTGCACCATCTGGCACAGTTAAGCAGTTTACAGTTATCTGATAGCGAGGTTGAAAATCTACGCGCAGATCTCGAAAATATTATCAACTATATCAAGCAGCTGAACGAAGTCGATACGAGCGGCGTCGAACCGACATACCAAGTGACGGGGCTTGAAAACGTGTGGCGCGGCGACGAAATTGACGCTGGCAGCGTAACGCCAGAGCAACTACTTGATCTAGCAGCAGAACAGAGCGGCCATTGCGTAAAAGTGCCAAAGGTGTTATAAAATATGAAAATTGCGGAATTAGTACAGCAAATCGCGGCGCGTAAAACAACGGCGCGCGAGCAAGTCGAAGCGTCTATTGCTAAAGCACATAGCGTTGAAGAATATCATGCGTTGTTGAGTTTGACTGAAGAGCGGGCGTTGGCGCGTGCTGGCGAGATTGATACGAAAATTGCGAATGGCGAAAATGCGGGCGTACTGGCGGGCGTAACATTTGTGGTAAAGGATAACTACTTGGCGTTTGGTGCGCCGACGACAGCGGCGAGTAAAATGCTTGAACATTTCAACGCGCCGCTGCAGGCGACGGTTGTCGAAAAGCTTGAGGCGGCAGGCGCAATTTGTATTGGCAAATCAAATATGGATGCATTTGCGCACGGCGGTAGTACCGAGAATTCGGCGTTCGGTGTGACGCACAATGCGGTCGATACAACAAAGGTTGCGGGCGGCTCAAGCGGCGGATCGGCGGTTGTGACGGCACTTGATGTCGTGCCGTTTGCGCTTGGCACCGACACGGGTGGTTCAATTCGCCAGCCAGCTAGCTTCAACGGCGTACTTGGATTTAAGCCAACCTATGGACTGAGTAGCCGCTATGGTGTCGTGGCTATGGCGTCGAGCACCGACACGATGGGCTGTTTTGCTAAATCTGCCGACGACATTGCACTGGTTACGAGCGTGATGGCGGGGCGCGATTCGCGTGATATGACGACACTGCCAGATTATTTTGAAGTGCAGCATGATGTGTCAAAAAACTTGAGGATCGGTATCATTCGCGAAACAATGACTGACGACGTCGATACGGATGTGCGTGCGGCAGTGAATAACTACGCTGATGCGTTGCGCGCAGCGGGGCACACGGTTGAAATGGTCGCTATTCCGAGCATTAAGCATGCGCTTGCAATTTATTATATCGTTGTGCCGGCGGAGATTTCGTCGAATTTAGCGCGCTACGACGGAGTGCGCTACGGTCGCCGTGCCGAAGGCGTGAAAACGCTAGCAGAACTGTATGGGCGTTCGCGCGGCGAAGGTTTTGTTACCGAAAATAAGCGCCGTATTATGATCGGCAGCTACGTGCTGAGCAGCGGATTCTTCGACGCCTATTATTTGCAGGCGCAAAAAGCGCGCACGGTGCTTATCAATGAATTTAATGCATTGTTTGAGCAGTATGATTTCTTGCTGATGCCGACCGCGCCGACGCCGGCGTTTGGCATTGGCGAGAACACGGATGATCCGGTTAAGATGTATTTAGCAGACGTCATGACTGTGCCGCCGAGTTTGGCGGGTTTGCCGGCGCTGAGTGTGCCGGCGGGTGTGAATGCGCAAGGGTTGCCGATTGGCGCGCAGTTGGTCGGCCGTGCTAAGTCGGATGCGGCGCTGATCGCGCTTGCGGGCAGTGTGGAGGCGCGGGTATGAATAGCTTCGCGATTTGGTTTATTTTGATTGCTATTTTGATTTTGGCGGTCGTTGGGATTTTGTATTTGGCATTTGCACGCGCCACGCCAAAACTTAACGTAACGAAGTTTCGCACGCAGTGGTTGGCGATCGAGAATAGTTTTTCAAAAAGTAATCCGGCGAGCTGGCACGTTGCAATTTTCAATGCCGATAAACTCGTTGACAAAGCTCTGCGCGAAAGCAGATACAAAGGCGAGACGATGGGCGAGCGTATGAAATCGGCGCAAGACGCTTGGTCGCATCCGAATCATATTTGGGGCGCACACAAAATTCGTAATCGCCTGGCGCACGACACCGAGGTAAAACTTTCGCACGATCTCGCCCTGCGCGCATTATCAGCCTATAAACAAGCATTGAAAGATTTAGGAGCGATTTAATGGCAGCATCCGCAGAAATATTGCAGAAATATGAAATGACAATCGGCATTGAGTGCCATGTCCAACTTGCGACCGATACGAAATTATTTAGTCCAGCAGACAATGATGCGCGCGATGCGGCGCCGAATACCAAAGTTCATCCGATTGATTTTGGGCTGCCGGGCATGCTACCGGTACTGAACCGGCATGCGGTTGATTTAGCGATTCGCGCCGGAAAAGCTCTTAACGCGCCGATTGCGAACGTGTCGCGCTTTGATCGCAAGCACTATTTTTATCCTGACCTGCCGAAAGGCTATCAGACAAGCCAAATGTATCAGCCGATTATTCTTGCCGGCTATGTTGATGCGCCGCTTGAGGATGGCACAGTAAAACGCGTGCGTATTGAGCACGCGCACATGGAAGAAGATGCGGGTAAGCTAACGCACCACGATAACTATTCGCTCGTTGATTTGAACCGCGCCGGCACGCCGCTTATCGAAATTGTGTCTAAGCCTGACATGCATTCGGCGGCAGAGGCGCGCGCCTATGCGACGGAGTTGTACCGTTTAATGACATACGCAGGCGTGACATATGGTGATTTATACCATGGTAATATGCGGTTTGACGTGAATATTAGTATCGCGCCGAAAGGTTCAACGACGCTTGGCAAGCGCGCCGAGGTGAAGAATCTGAATAGTTTTCGGAGCGTTGAGCACGCTGCGCAGTATGAATTTGAACGCCAGGTTGCATTGGTTGAAGCGGGCGAGCTGGTCGTACAAGAAACCCGCGGTTGGAACGACGACAGAGGAATAACGACGAGCCAGCGTAGCAAAGAGGATGCACAGGATTACCGTTATATGCCCGATCCCGACATTCCGCCGATCGTTTTAACTGATGAAGAAATTGCCGATATTCAAGCCGGCATGCCGATGCTGCCGGGCGAATATCGTAAGTCATGGACTGATTTAGCACTTGATAAATCAGTCGTTGATACGATATTAGGTCATCAAGAAATTGCCGATTTATTGCAGCAGACGTATCGCCTGGCAGATTCGGATCAAGGCGGTGTGCTGAGCAAGTTGGGTGTGGATAAACAAGGCTACGCGGCGCTGATGCGCCGGATCTTCAACTGGTTTGCGTCAACACCCGATGAGATGATTGATCTTGCGCGTATTCGGTCTGGCTTGGTTGAGCCGCGCCGTCTCGTCCACTTGGCGCTGTTGGCGGAAAAAAACGAAATTAGCTCAAATAACGCCAAAGAAATTTTCCTCTTTTTGTTCGACGAATCGTTTGCCGGCAAGATGCCGCGCGACATCGCTAAAGAGAAGAATCTATTGCAAGTATCGGACGAAAGTGCTATCGCTGCTATTGTCGACGACGTTATGAATGATCCTGCGAGCGCCGCCTCGATTGCTGACATTAAGGCAGGCAAAGATAAGGCTATCGGCTATCTTGTCGGTCAAGTTATGAAGCGGTCGAAAGGGCAAGCGAACCCAAGTTTGGCGCAGAAATTAATTCGAGAAAGGTTATAAATGATGAAACGACCAACCAAAGCTATTATTGCTGCCGCTGGATTCGGTACGCGCTTTTTGCCGCAGACTAAGGCAATGCCGAAGGAAATGATGCCGCTTATTGATAAGCCGATCATTCAGTATGTCGTTGAGGAGTTGGTTGATGCAGGTATTAAAGATATCATCATTGTTGGGAGCGCGAGCAAGCGTGCAATTGAAGATCATTTCGATTTGCCAAACGAAGATCTGCTTGCAAATTTGCGAGCAGGCGGCGACAAGAAAAATCCATTACTTGACCAGGTTGAGGCGATTGCAAATTTGGCGAATTTCGTCTATCTGCGCCAAAAAGGCGCGTATGGCAACGCGACGCCGATTCAGTGTGCGGCGCATTTGATGGGCAGCGAACCGTTTATCTACACTTGGGCGGACGATTTTTTTGTCAGCCGGCCAGGCGTTACGAAACAGCTGATTGAGACGTACGAGCGCTACGGCGGCAGCGTGCTTGCGTGTAAACGTGCCGAGAAGGATGATGAGTACGACAAGTACGGTTTCGTCAGCGGCGCGGCAGAACAGACGGGCGAGGTTAAGGTTGATCGCATTATCGAAAAGCCTGGTAAAGCGAATGCACCGAGCGAACTCGGCAGCGTAAGCGAATTTCTGTTTACACCGGAAATTTTTGATTATCTAGAAAAAGCACACGCTAGCTTTGACGGGCACGGAGAGTTTATGATCCAGCCGATTGTGCAAGCGATGATTAACGACGGCTGGGGCGTGTATGCGCGCGAAATCACCGACGGCAAGTTCTACGATACGGGCGACAAGCTTGAATATTTGAAAACAATGATTGATTTCGGACTTGATCATCCCAAGCTTGGTCCGGCGCTTCGCGAACATTTGCTGCAGCGCGTGGCGGAATTATCTGAAATATCTGAGTAAACTCTTGCATATTTTTGCAAAATGCGCTATAGTTATAGACGTAACCGTTTTGGTTTGTCATTAATAAAATAAAAAGGAGCATGCGCATGATATGGGCGCAAGTACTGGTCATTATTTTGTCGGTATTTTTAGCAGTATTTTTGTTGCTGGCGATTGTGCTGGCGATAAAACTTATCAAGCTAACCCGGCAGATTAAGCGCGTCACCGACGTAGCGGAGCGTACAGCGGTGAAATTCGAAACCATCGCCGGTAATGTTGCGGCAGTTACGTCGCCGATGGCGCTATTAAAAATTATCACACGGTTTATTAAACGAGCAAAAAAATAAAGGAGGAATTATGTCAAAAGGTAAATTTGCACTCGGAGCACTGTTTGGAGCGGTCGCTGGCGTGATCGCTGGCGTATTGACTGCGCCAAAATCAGGCAAGGAGACGCGCGCCGACCTAAAGGCAAAAGCAGACGAACTGAAAAAAGATACCGATAAGGCAGTCGACGAAGCCAAGAAAAAAAGTGAAAAAGTTTACAAAGACACGAAAAAGCATGTCGAAACCGCTGTCGAAGAGGGGCGCAAAACAGTTGATGATTACCGCGAGCGTGCTGGTCGCGCAGCTGCGAGCGCAAAAGAAGAATTTAGCAAAAGCGCGCGCGAAACGCGAAAAAAGTAGCAGCAGAACTCTTGCTGTTTTGGCTGTATGCGCCGGCGTTAATTCCGGCGCATTTTATTGTGAAAACGATCCATTTCGCGTACACTAGGGCTATGGCAAAACAGCAGAATATCGTGAAACGGATCGTGCAGAAAATCGCGCATGATAACGAAGTCGGTGCGCGCAAGGGCGTACTTGAGGATTTGTTTAACGACTTTAATACGAACCGGGCACAGGTTTATAAATTTAATTTTATACGCGGCATATTTTTCGGGCTTGGATCGGTGCTGGGCGGTACAGTGCTAATTGCGGGCGCTATTTGGCTGCTGAATCTGACAGGACAATTCATTCCGGGCATCGCAGGGTTTGTCGATGAAATCGTACGAATCGTACAGGCGCGCCACTAAAGTATCGTTGATTTTACTACAAAGAAGTTCGTGAAACCGCCAGGCAAAAGCGGTATAATGAGAAGTGATTTATGGGGAGTACACAGACGAAACAGGCGGCGGAATCATTGCAGCCGAGCGATTTTGTTCACCTGCACAACCATACGTATCATTCGGTGCTGGATGGACTGACGCGCATCGGTGATTTGGTTGATAAGGTGAAAGAGTTCGGCATGGAAGCGGCGGCAGTAACCGATCATGGCACGATGAGCGGAATCTTAGAATATTATAAAGCCGCTAAAGCTGCCGGCATCAAGCCGATTCTCGGGATTGAGACGTACGTGGCGGCGCGCTCGCGTTTTGACCGCGATCCTGCAAAAGATAAGCAGCGCTTTCATTTGACTGTGCTTGCAATGAATAACACCGGCTTTCATAATTTGATGAAGTTATCAACGCGCGCCAACCTTGAAGGCATGTACTACAAGCCGCGCATAGATCACGATTTACTTGAAGAGCTAAACGAGGGTTTGATCGTGTTAAGCGGTTGTGCTAGCGGTGAGATCGGCGTAGCGCTAAAGGAAGACGATTACGCGCGCGCCAAAGAAACTGCTACGTGGTATAAATCAGTACTTGGCGACCGCTACTACCTAGAGCTGCAGGATCACGGCCATCCGAAGTCAAATACGCATTGGGATGTGCAGGCAAAAATTAACGAAGGACTGATTAAGCTGTCGAAAGAGCTTGCTATTCCGATGGTCGTGACCTGTGACGGGCACTATCTAACGCATGCCTACCAGGATGCGCATGAGATTCTGCTGTGTGTCGGTACGGGCGCATATTTGAGCGACGAAAAACGCATGAGCTTGAAAGATTTCGAGCTGCACTTAACCGATCCGCGCGACATCATTGACCATTGGGGCGGTGAGTTTCCCGAGGTAATTACAAACACTAAGGCAATTGCTGATCGATGTAATGTTGAAATTGAATTAGGGCGGATTTTAATTCCGAAATATCCGCTGCCCGATGGCGAAAGCGAGCATTCGTATTTACACAAGCTCGTCTATCAGGGTTTGGCGCGCCGCTATAATGACAAAACTGCCGATGAAGTTGAGTCGATGACGGTTGACGACATTGCGGCAATCCTCGCGCCTGAGGTGCGCGAGCGCGTTGAGATGGAACTTGGCGTTATGGCAAATATGGGGTACGAGGGCTATTTTTTGATCGTGCAGGATTTCATCAACTGGGGCAAGTCCCAAGGGATCGTGTTTGGTCCAGGGCGAGGAAGCGCAGCGGGCTCAATTGTGGCATACGCGCTTAATATTACTGATCTTGATCCGCTGAAATACGGACTGCTATTTGAGCGTTTCCTCAACCCTGACCGTATCTCTATGCCTGATATTGATGTTGACATTCAAGACACGCGCCGCGACGAAGTGATTCAATACTGTGCAAATAAATACGGCGAAGATCATGTCAGTAATATTGCGACGTTCGGTAAGATGTTTGGGCGCATGGCGGTGCGCGACGTAGCGCGCGTGCTGGAAGTGCCGTATGCTGAAAGCGACCGGCTTGCAAAATTAGTGCCGCCGCCGGCGCAGGGACGCCACATTCCTCTGAGCAAGAGTATTGTTGACGATGTTGATTTGAAAAATGAATACGAGAACAACCCGACCGCCAAAGAGGTCCTTGATTATGCGATTCAGCTAGAGGGGACGATTCGCAGCCATGGCGTGCACGCCTGCGGCGTGGTGATCGCGCCTGACACGCTTGTCAATTATATTCCGCTAGAAATGGCGCAAAAAGGCGTGGTTGCGACGCAGTTCCCGATGGGCGAGGTCGAAGAGTTAGGGCTATTGAAAATGGACTTTCTTGGGTTATCAAACTTAACGATTATTAACAATGCGATGCGCATTATTCGCAAAGTGTACAAGGAAAATATTGACCTAGCGTCGCTGCCGCTTGATGATAAAGAGACGTATGAGCTATTCCAGCGCGGCGACACCACCGGCGTGTTTCAGTTAGAGTCGGCGGGCATGAAACGCTACCTGCGGGCGCTCAAACCGACGCATTTCGAAGATATCATCGCCATGGTGGCTCTGTACCGCCCGGGACCGATACAGTTTATTGATAGCTTTATCCGCCGCAAGAACGGCGAAGAGCCGATTACCTACTTGCACGAAGGTATGCGTAATTCGCTGGAAAACACTTACGGAGTTTTGGTTTACCAAGAGCAGTTCATGCAGATTTCTAAGGAATGGTGCGGCTTTACTGGTGGTCAGGCTGATACGCTGCGTAAAGCCGTCGGTAAGAAAAAAATCGACCTAATGAAAAAGGTTAAGCCGGAGTTCGTCGAGGGCGCGGTCAAAGTTGGCGGCGCCACGCGTGAAATGGCGGAGACGTTTTGGAGTCAGCTAGAAGAGTTTGCAAACTACTGTTTTAATAAGTCGCATGCGGCGTGTTATGGTTTGATTGCATATTGGACGGCGTATTTGAAAGCGCATTATCCTGATGCGTTTATGGCGGCGCTGATGACGAGCGACCATGACGATATTGATCGCTTAGCGATAGAAATCACCGAGTGCAAGCATATGGGTATGGAAGTGCTTAGTCCAGACGTTAATCAATCGTATGTTGAGTTCGCGGTCGTGCCGGCAGCGAAACAAGTGCGCTTCGGTATGGCAGCGGTGAAAGGCGTTGGCGTGGGCGCGGTTGAGGAGATTATTCGTGCGCGCGATGCCGGCGGTCCGTTCAAAAGCGTGGAGGATTTTGCGAAGCGCGTGAGCACGAGCAAGGTGAACCGTAAAGCGTGGGAATCGCTCATTAAGGCAGGGGCGTTTGACGAGCTGGGCGACCGCAGCGATTTGCTGTTCAACCTCGACGCGATTTTGGCATTTGCGAGCAAATTGCAGAAGGAAGCTTTGAGTGGCCAGGTCGATATGTTCGCGGCGCTTGGCGGCGACAAGCTGATGCCGTCGATTGAGTTAAAGACCGCGCCAGTGAAGCACACGCCGAAGGAGCAGCTGATGTGGGAGCGCGAGCTGCTCGGGCTATATATTTCGGCGCATCCGCTTGATAATTACGATGCATTTTTTGAGGAGCAAACGATTCCCCTGCATAACTGCGCGCCAAGTATTGACGGGCAGCAGGTGACGATCGGCGGGCTGGTGTCGACGGTGCGCACGATTGTCACGAAATCGGGCGCGAAAATGGCATTCGTCGGGTTGGAAGATAAAACTGGCGAAGGCGAAGTGATCGTGTTTCCGCGCCTGTACGAGCAGCTCGGCGACGGATTGCAGCAAGATGCTGTGCTGAAAGTGTCCGGCAAGATTAGCGCGCGCGACCGCGACGGCAATATGACCGACGAGGCGAAAATGATTGCCGATGAAATTAGCGTCGTGACCGACAAGGAATTGAATGAATACCAAAGCCATGGGCGCAAAATGACCGCGCCGACGGGTCGCGCGGCGGTGAAACAGAAGCGCTATCCTAAAAAGGCGAATGTGGGCGCGCCGGCTACCGCTGTGACGGCAAAAATGCCAAAATCGGCTGTAGCTACTCCATTGCCTGCACTCAAAACAGTTTATGTCAAAATCGCAAATCCAAACGACCACGATTCGCTGTTAGCACTCAAGCAGTTATGCGGTAAGCACCCCGGGCAAAACGACATCATCATGGTACTAGGCAGCGATAAGTCGCGCGCGATTCGATTGCCGTTTCGCGTTGATGCGCAGCGCGAATTGCACGACGGCTTAGTACAGATCCTCGGCGATGAATGCGTAGCGATAAAATAGCAGGGGTTTGACCTTGAGCTCTCTTTGCGCTGCCGCTGGAAAGCGCTGCGTCATAGGTTTGAGAATATTATTTCGTCAATTCGTACAGCGCGATTCCCGCCGCCACCGACACGTTGAACGATTCTTTTTGTCCGCGCATTGGGATTTCGATAATGTCGTCGACTTGGCGCAGCAACTCCGCCGGTACGCCGTAGACCTCTTCGCCGAGTAGCAGCGCGAGTTTTTCGGGCGCTCGGTAGTCTGCGAGATTGATTGAATTTTCTGCTTGCTCAAGCGCCGCGATCCGATAGCCGTTTGCTTGCAGTTCGTCAAAATCCGGCGTGTCATAGTATTCAAACGGCACGATTGCTTCGGCGCCAAGCGCTGTTTTATGAATTTGTTTTGTGATTTTTTCGCGAATGTGCGGCAAGCGCGGATCGGTCCGGCAAGTCTCGCTAGCGCTATATGCGCAGACCGGCGCAGCAGCGGCGAGCGATACGTCGGGATACGGCGTGTAGCCGCTCAGGATAATCCGGCGGATTCCGAGCCCCTCGCAGGTGCGAAAAATCGCCCCTACGTTGTGCGTCGAGCGAATATTGTGCGCGATCACGATAATTTCTCTCATATTTTCTATTGTAACACTCGCCAAAACCGTAAGCTTTTTGCTATACTAGCACTAGTGAACGAAGAAGAAGTCCAACGTAGACGCCGCGAACAAGACGAGCGCGCCACGCAGCGCCGCGCGGCGATTTTGGGGTTGCCGTATTTAGATACGCGTGAACTGGAGCATGAAATCCCGCTCGTGAAAGATATGCTTCCGGTGCAGCAGATGCATCAGGATCGGATCGTACCGCTAGTGCGCGGTGGCAACGAAGTGATGTACCAGTTTGGCGTGACGTCGCAGACGCCGCAGTCGGTGCTGCAAGTCATGCGCCGCCAGTACGAAGAGCGCGGCGATCAGATTCAATTTTCGCTAATTAGCCTGAGCGGCTACCGTGCGCTTATGCTGCGCTACGACCCGCCGCGCCCCACCGAGTATCAGGATATCAAAATTGCCAAAGAGGGCGATAGTGACACGATCGCGCAGGTCAGCCAAACGCTTAATACAGTGACGAGCAGCGACCTGTTTGATTTTATTATTCAACAGGCGGATCGGCTGGGCGCGAGCGACATTCACATTGAAAATGAGCGCGATAACATTCGCGTACGTTTGCGTGTAGATGGTGCGTTGCACCCGGTGGCGCATTTGGAGCGCGATCGTTACCGCGTGATTATGGGCGAACTCGCAAGCCGCGCCGGCATCAGTACGGCGGCGTATCAGTCGCAGTCGGGACATATGCAGCGTGAGATTACGACCGAGCAAGGTACGCACTTGCTTAATATCCGCGTCGAGACTGTGCCGACGGTGTACGGGCAAGACGCGGTGCTGCGCTTGTTTAACTTCGACGAGAGTTTGTTGAACTTGGACTTGCTAGGCATACCGCCGCGCCAGCGCCGTGAAATTGACGAAGTAGTGAGCCACCCGCGCGGGCTTATGCTGATGGTCGGCCCGACGGGCAGTGGTAAATCGACGACGCTCTATAGCGTGCTAAACGCGCTGAACACCTCCGATCGCAAGCTGATTACGCTTGAAGATCCGGTTGAGTACAGTTTGAGTGGTATTTCGCAGATTCCGATCGACACGACGCATGGGCAGAGTTTCGCGGACGGACTGCGCAGCGTGCTTCGTCTCGACCCGGATGTCGTGATGGTCGGCGAGATTCGCGATACCGACACAGCGCGCACCGCGATTCAGGCGTCGATCACGGGGCATTTGGTGCTATCAAGCTTTCATGCAAATTCAACCAGCACAGCGTTTAGTCGCATGATTGACATGATCGGCGTGAACCCGATTTTCTCAAGCGCGATTCGCTTAGTGATCGCGCAGCGCTTAGTGCGCCGGCTGGTTGATGCGACAAAAGAAGAATACGAGCCGGACGAGGCGACGCGCGATTACGTGAAGCGTGTGTTGGCAGGCATACCGGCTGATGTTGAATGTCCGGACTTAGATACATTTAAGTTGTGGCGGCCGAAACCTAGTAATGATGCGCCGTTTGGCTATAAGGGGCGCATCGTGATTATGGAACAGCTAATCGTGACCGAGGAAATCCAGAAATATATTCGCGGCGATGTTGAAGATGTCCATCCCGAATCAATTGAACAAACTGCCAAAGCTGAAGGCATGCTGACATTGGAGCAAGTCGGCGTGCTGGCGGCACTCCGCGGCGAAACGACGCTAGAAGAGGTTGCTCGGGTGATTTAAGCTGGTTTTTGGTGTTTTTTGCGAAAGTTGGGTGGTGACGGTTGTCTGGATTTGGCAAAAACAACAAAAACACCTCTAAAACTCTTGACAAACAGCGTGATGTGTGATAGTATAATAGTATACCACTCCCTCTAGCAGGTTGAGCTGGTATGCATACTTAAAAAATGAAATCTGATAAGCACCGACTAGCGTCGTCGGATTTCAGACTCTCTATCAAGATATAAAAAGTTTTCGCGAATGGTCGTTGGCTGTTCGTATTTTTATGTGTGAGTAGAGAGTCTGAAACGGTCAGACTCCATACCGCCCCGAGTGGGGCAGAAAGGAGCCGATTATGGCTCTAGAAACCCTCAACGACATTGTTATCACGAAGGGCGGCTGGCCCGCCCTTTGGGAGCGCGGCGGCGCTTTTTCGCGCCGCGGCTCCGCCACTATCGTCGCCGAACCGGATGGGTCGAAGCCCCGTCCGATCTCGGTCCGGACCCGCGGGCACCTCGCCTGCGGCAACCATGCGCTTGTCGGCCTGCGGGCCGGCATGTATGTCATACGTGCCGGGCGCTCCGGCGCGGTTGAGATCAAGCGCATCAAGCGCCTGGGTGTTAAGAATCAGAAAGCCTTGGTCGAGGTTGAGGAGGTCGATTCCTCCTCGATTCCGCCCAAGCTGCAGCCTGCTGTGCAGGCCGCGAAGACCAAGGCGGACACGTATCATTGCCGCTTTGGCGTCTGGGTGGACAGCAAAGCGACACAGCGCTACGGCCCGGGTCGCCGCCAGCTGGCGGCGATCTACGATGATATCCACGCGGACAAGATGTCCGCGATTCACGCAAAGATGGAAGACTGGGAGCGCGAGCTCCTGTTTCCGCTCGAGGAGCTGTAGCGCCCGTGCCCCGCGCACTCGGGGCATCAGATTTCATTTTCCGAGACCTTGAGAGTGCGCTCAAGGTCTCCACACCCGCGCTTTCCTGGCGGGGATGGTCGAGTTCTTGGCTTAATCGCCAATAGGGCTCCCATCTCCGCCGGAAGGGCGGGTTTTTCACTTTTTGACACTATTTAATTACTGCAGAGACCGCCGGCACGACGCGCTCATCAAACGGCGACGGGATTACTTCGTCTGCGGTTGGATTCTCGACCAGCGCTGCGAGCGCTTCGGCGGCGGCTAGTTTGTGCTGGTCGGTGATTTTCTGGACGCCATTATCTAGCGCGCCGCGGAAGATGCCGGGGAATGCCAGCGCATTGTTGATTTGGTTTGGGAAGTCGCTGCGTCCTGTTGCAATGACGGCAACGCCAGCGTGCTTTGCCTGATCGGGCATAATCTCGGGAATTGGATTTGCAAGAGCAAAGACAATAGGGTTGGTTGCCATGCTCTGTATATGCGCTTGCGTAAGCAGCCCGCCTTTTGATACGCCAATAAAGATATCAGCGCCAGCGATTGCATCTTCCATCGTGCCGGTCTTATCCCGGTCTACGAATTCGAGGAGCGCTTTCTTTTCGTCGTTGAGGTCGGTACGGGCATCGCTAATAATGCCGCGGCTATCGACAGCAATAATCTCACGAACGCCGTATAAGCGTAATAGCTTTATGATAGCCGTACCGGCTGCTCCTGCTCCAACAGTGACTACCCTGCAGCCTGCTAGCGTCTTATGAACAACCTTCATCGCATTGATAAGCCCTGCTAATACAACAATAGCCGTACCATGCTGATCATCATGAAAGACAGGAATAGATAGCTCAGCCTTTAAGCGCTCTTCAATCTCAAAGCACTTTGGCGCTGCGATGTCTTCAAGGTTAATGGCACCAAAGCTTGGCGCGATCGCTTTCACGGCTGCTACGATCTCATCCGTCGTATGGATGTCAAGGACGATCGGTACGCTATCGACACCGGCAAAGTGCTTGAACAATAGCGCCTTGCCTTCCATCACCGGCATAGCAGCCTTTGGGCCGAGATCACCGAGTCCAAGGATTGCTGAACCATCGGAAATAACAGCCACAAGATTATTCGTCCACGTATACCGCGGCAAGCTCGCCGGGTTATCGGCAATAGCCCGGCTCACTGCTGCAACGCCTGGGCTATAGTAGGCACTGAGCTCATCGCGTCCGAGCTCGCGCGTGTCTCGCAGCGCCGTGGTGATTTTACCTTTGTACTTTTCGTGTAGGGTGAGTGCTAATTGATCGTAATCCATATGTCTATTATACGCTCATTTGGTATACTGGAGGCATGAAGGACGACCAGTTTACGAAATTGTTTAGGTATATGGAAAAGCGCTTTGATGAAATTGATAAGCGTCTTGATACTATGGCAACAAAAGACGACATCTCAAAAGTGTATAATATCCTCGACCAACATACTGCTATGCTTGAAGATTTGACGGCTGAAACCGCCGCCCTTAAATCTTCCGACGATCGCCAAACACGCCAAATTGAGTACATTGCCAGGCAGACAGGCGTGGACTTGCGTGAGGTGGCGGCGTAACGCTTGCTCTCTCCGGCATTTCGTGCTAGAATTGGTAGTTGATTGTACTAATAATGATATAAGCGAGAGAGACATGAGTTTTGCACTGATTCAAAAGGTGAACGACGAGCAGAAAAAAGCCCAAGTCGTCGATGTGCGCAGCGGCGATACGGTGCGCGTGCATCAAAAAATTAAAGAAGGCAGCAAAGAGCGCATTCAGATGTTTGAAGGCGTGGTTATCCGTACCGATAACAAGGGACAGCACACGAGCCGTATTACTGTACGCAAGGTTGCGAGCGGTATCGGCGTGGAGAAATCGTTTTTGCTGCATAGTCCGCTGGTCGAAAAAGTTGAGGTTGTGCGCCGCGCAAAGGTTCGCCGCAACTTCCTTAGCTACCTGCGCCAGCGCAGCGGTAAATCGGCTCGCTTGACTGCTGTACAGTTTGATCGCGAGGCTGTTAATGCAATTCGCGATGAGCATGCCGAAGCCGAGGCGGAGCGTTTGAAAGAAGAGAAAGCTAAAGCGGCTGCCGAGAAGAAAGCCGCGGAAGATGCGAAGCAAGCCGAACTTGATGCTAAGGCGGCGGAGGTCGCAGCGCGGCATAAAGAAGCGTAGTCCTTCGTAGGATTCTTAGCGAAAAATCCCCCGAATGTTAGCTCGGGGGATTTTGCGGCTATAAGCAGGTGTATCTGTAGGATTTTTGTTACAATAAAACGTATGATCCTCGGTATCGACGAAGTTGGGCGCGGACCGTGGGCGGGACCGCTAGTGGTTGGCGCGGTGGTGCTGGGCGGCGCGCAAATTGATGGTTTGACAGATAGTAAAAAGCTAACGAAAAAACAGCGTGAAGCATTGAACGTCGAGATTCGTGGACGGGCGGCTGGCTATGGTTTGGGCTGGGTGAGTGCGGCGGAGATTGATGATATTGGCTTAAGTATGGCGCTGTGCTGGGCGGCCCGGCGGGCGGTTGAGGCGGTTGATAAAACTAGTGCGAGTTATCATGAAATTATCATTGACGGAACGGTGAACTTTTTGCGGGATACAAGCAAAGGGCGGTTTGTGACGACGATGAAAAAGGCGGATTTGCTGGTGCCGAGCGTCTCGGCGGCGTCAATTATTGCGAAAGTTGCAAGGGACAACTACATGGCTGAGCAGGGCGCGCGCTATCCGGCGTATGGTTTTGGTAGTAATGCCGGCTACGGCGTTGCAAAGCATCGAGCGGCGATTGAGCAATTCGGCGTGACGCCGTTGCATCGGCTGAGTTTTGCGCCGCTCGTAAAGTACGCAAATGGCGAGGTGGAGCTTGAGGCGTCATGCACCGGCAAGTTTCCCAAGCACCCTGCAGCCCGAGGTAATAAAAAATCAGCCACAGCCACTAGATTGATCGGTGACGCGGGCGAGGCGGCTGTCGCTGAGGCGTTGATAGTTGACGGGCATGAGATTGTGGCGCGTAATTGGCGTACGAAGTGGTGCGAGATCGACATTGTATCGCGCCGTGGCGGCAAGCTATATTTTACCGAGGTAAAGTATCGTAAAAACACTGTTCACGGCGACGGTTTGGCGGCGATTACTCCGCGCAAGCAACGGCAGATCCGGTTTGCGGCGGAGTTATTTTTGGCGCAGAATCCGCAATTTGGCAAGTGCGAAGTTCACTTGCTCGCGGCGGATGCATCGGGCGAGCCGCCATGCGTGCGGCAGATTGTTGAGATGGATTAGTTTACTTTCATATTTTTTTGGTTCGTCAATATAGGTATGCACCTATGGAGCGGGCACGACAAGTTGCGGGATGAAATAAGTCCCGCATTAGTTTTCCGCAAAGTCACCGCGATAACGCAGCGATCACCCCTGGCGCGTCGCGGTCGATGAGATCTAGTTTGCCTTCAAGGTCTAATAGCCCCATGTCAATGGCGCGCACGAGCGATTGGTCGCTGCGCAGCGGCGTGAAAAAATCGCGGTACTCAGCGAGCTGCTGGCGTGTCATCAGTAGGCTGGCGGCGTAGCGCGGAAAATAATCGTGGCTTTTGTCGCTGGCAAAAGTCTTTTCGACCCATTTCCAGTTATTGCGCAGCCACTTCCAGGCGAGCTCGCGCCCCTCGCGGTTGCGCAGCAAATCGACAAACCAATGTACGGTATCTTGGGTGCGAATAACGCGCGTGTTGGTGAGCAGGCGGATCAGATGTTTTAATTCGCCGAGGTCGCGCGTAGCGGTGACGCCCGATGCGATGTCGCTGCGCAGTTCGGCAGATGCAGAGTTCTCGTACATCTGAAGCAATGTGCGGACGATATTATGTGGTTGCTGGTCGTGGCGGACAACAGCACCGATGATAAGCGGGCGCAATTCGGCATCAAGCTGCTCCAGCGTGTTGGCGCGATACAACTCGCGCGCCTGGCGGATTGCACCGGCATCTTCGCCGTACAGCATGCAACCGATGACGATCGCTCGAAGCTTGGTGTCCTGTTCAGGTTCGCCTGGCGCGGCGCTCCAGCCTAGGCGTGTATATTGCGTCCGTGCTAGGTCGGCGGCAAAAGTGCGCAGCATGTGCTCGGCAGCTGTATCATGATCAACGAATTTTTTGAGTTCGCTCAGTGCGAGCGATATGATTTCCCAAACTTTTTGGTCGGATTCATTTTTGTAGACAGATAATAAATCGACAAGCGTACTGCTTGGCAACAGCCCGCCGCGCATCAGAAGTAGTTGCTCGTTTAGATACTGCGCGCGCACCGATGATTCAAGCGTGCCCGCCAAAATTTCGCGCATAATTCGTCCGCGCAATTCATCGTCGTACAGTGTGATGAAGTGTCCGGTGTTCGCGGCGTTTAGTAGTAGCATGTCGCTGCCGGCGTATGATACGGCGACGGACGCGTCGGCGAGTATATCTGGTATGCGCGAGTCATTTGCGCCGAGCGGAATCGGCCACAGGCGGTTGTTAGGCTGGTGCGGTCCGACGAAAAATTGCTCTTGCGAGAGCGTGAGTTTGCCGTCGGCGAGTGTTGCCCGCACGACGGGGTAGCCAGGCTGCGAAATCCACGTATTCATAAGTGCGCCGACATCTTTGCCGCTGGCAGTGCTGAAGCATTGCCACAAGTCATCGCCAGTTGTATTGTCGTATTGGAATTTGGTGAAATAATCAGTTAAGCCGCGGCGGAACGCGTCGTCGCCGATCCAAGTCTGTACCATGCGCAGCAGGCGTCCCCCTTTGGCGTAAACGATTGCGCCGTCGAATAACGCGCTGATCTCCGCTGGGCTTGATACGTCGACTTGCACAGGCTGTACGCCGTCAATACAATCGCGGCGCAGCGCAGCGACGCCCTCGTTGCTGGCAAATTCATCCCACTGCCGCCACTCGGGATGGAGCGCGTCGGTCGCTAAGTATTCCATCAGCGTGGCGAAACTTTCGTTGAGCCATAAATTATTCCACCATTTCATCGTAACGAGGTTGCCAAACCACTGGTGGCTGAGTTCGTGCGCGATGACTGTGGCGATGTATTGTTTGCTTGATATGCTGGTAGTGGCAGGGTCGGCAAGCAGCGCGATCTCGCGGTAGGTGATAAGCCCCCAATTCTCCATCGCGCCGCTCGAAAAATCAGGCAGTGCGATATGGTCGGATTTTGGCAGCGGGTATGGTACGCCAAAGTATTCATTAAAAAAGTCAATCGTCCGTGCCGCGTGATCAAGCGCCCACGAGAGACTGGCAGCGGGCTGCGCCATCGTGGCGTATACGTTTACCTCAATGCCGCTTGCGGTGCGTGTGGTAGCGCGCTGCAGATCGCCCGCAGCGAATGCGACGAGATATGTACTCATGCGCGGCGTGGTTGCAAAAGTTGTGACGCCTGATTGCTGTGAAACGACTGGCATATTGCTAAGCAATACAGGTTGATCCGATACAAGCGAAATATCAAACGTTGCTTTGGCTTCCGGCTCGTCGATGCACGGAAAAGCCTCGCGGGCGTGATGACTTTCGAACTGTGTAGCATAAAGCTCGCGCTGTTTGCCGTCAACTTTGAAATAGCAAGGGTAAATACCATGCATGGCATCGGTCAGGCGCAGTGAAAACTCAATCGCAATTGTCACCTGATTTGCGCCTGGATGGGGAATAATCAGCTCGTCGTTTTTGACAAAAAACTCCGATATTTCCTGCTGATTTACGAGCACGCGCGATATACTCAGATCTTTTGCGTGCAAGCGAATCGTACCGTCGACAACTTGCTGCCCAACGATAATCGTTGTACCGGTGATGCGCCGCTTGTCGTGCGCGCGCGATAGATTCCACTGAATTGTATAATGTTCGGGAATAAATTGAGAAAATAATCGATTCATATATTTAGTATAGCAGAGGTGCGTTATACTAAGCATATGCGGCAACGGCGGCGACGAGTAACAGTAGTGATAGTGCTCTTGGCGGCACTAGCGGCGTGGATTGTGCAAACGATACCGATATCGCAGCCAGCCGCGCCAGTGCAGCGGCGCGGCGGTAATGGCGAGTTAGCGAGTGCAGCACTGGAGATGTTGCCGATGAAAGGTCGCGCGCCAAAGACTGGCTATAAGCGGGCGCAATTCGGCGATGGATGGGCGAAGCTTGGCAATTGCGATACCCGAAATTTGATTTTGCAGCGCGATTTGAAAAACGTTGTATTAGAAGATGATAAGTGCAAGGTTCGTACGGGCGCGTTGAACGATCCGTACACCGGCAAGGCTATCGCGTTTGCGCGCGGTGCGTCGACGAGCGCGGCGGTGCAGATCGACCACGTGGTAGCGCTGAGCAATGCGTGGCAAACGGGAGCGCAGCAGCTTTCTGCTGAGCGCCGCGTGCAGTTGGCGAACGATCCGCTGGAGCTGCTGGCGGTGGACGGTCCGGCGAATCAGCAAAAAGGCGATGGCGATGCTGCAACGTGGTTGCCGAGCAATAAGCCGTTTCGCTGCCAATATATTGCGCGCCAAATTGCCGTTAAGCGAAAGTACGCGCTCTGGGTCGCCGAGCCGGAAAAAGCCGCCATGGCGCGCGTATTGTCGTCGTGCCCGGAGCAGATTATGCCGGCGTAAGGCTGCGAGGTTAGGTATACAATTAAGTAAATTACTGATTTTCAGACTGATAGATAAATTATAAATTATAAAGCGGAATTATTGAACGAATCAAATAACTGCAGCGCTGCGAGCAATGTGATATTCTCGATTTCACCTGCCGCAACCATGCGTGCGATTTCTGTGCGGTTTGTCCATATACTTTCGATAAATTCCTCATCATCTGATGGAAGTGTTTTCTTTCGCAGATCTTTGCACACTATAATAAACTGTTTGCGGTCGGAACGGCGATTGTTCAAATAGTAACTACCGATTACCGTACAGTTATTCGCAGTGAACCCTGATTCTTCCGCTAATTCACGGCGGGCGGCGTCACTAATACTTTCGCCTGATTCTATCGCGCCGCCGGGAAGTTGCCAGAGTACTGTATTCGGCGGGTAGCTATATTCTTTTTGCAATAAAATGTGTCCGTCGGCGTTTATTGCGATGATGGCGACACTATGCGTTTTTGCTGGTGCTTCGCGTAAATAGGATATTTCTTTACCGTTTGGCAGGGCGACTGTATCTTCGGCGAGCTGTAGGCGCGGATGTTGAAAAATATGTTTTCGCGCGATGAATTTCCATGGTTTGATCATGTAAATAGTGTATCACGCTGAATGGGTACACTTTGCTTGAAGCATGCTCTATGCAGTATAATTTCTACCATGTTTAATTTTCTTACACGCAAACGCAAAAAATCATTCTCCGCTTATGATGTACTCGCGGCGCTTTTTCTCACAACGCTTATCGTGAGCAATATTGCTAGTACGAAGATTATTGCCGTTGGTCCGTTAGTGTTTGACGCTGGTACAGTGCTGTTTCCGCTGGCGTATATCGCGGGTGATATCATCACCGAAGTGTACGGGTTTCGGCGGATGCGCCGGCTAATTGTCATTAGCGTGGCGATGATGCTGCTGACATCGGCGACCTTTTGGTTGGTGCAGGTGTTGCCGGCGAGCGCTGATTGGACGAATCAAGCGGCGTATGATTTAACGCTTGGTGTGGTATGGCGTATCGTTGCGGCGTCGCTTGTTGCGCTATTTTTCGGTGAAATCTTGAACGCATACGTGATGGCGCGCGCCAAAGTACAGACCAAGGGAAACGGCTTGTGGCTGCGGCTGATCGGTAGCTCGGCGGTGGGCGATTCAGTCGACACAGTTTTGTTTAGTGTCATTGCATTTATTGGTACGATGTCATCCGCATCGCTTGTGCAGCTAATCGCGACGGTGTTCGCGATCAAGATGGCAGTGGAGATTATCATTTCGCCCGTGACGATGCGTTTAATTCACGCCATTAAGCAGCGCGAGCAAACTGATGTGTACGAATTGCCCGCAAAGCACTTGCTGGACTAACTATAACGATACGCCTGCCGGTAGTTTATCACCGTAGTAGCGCGCCAGGAATTGTTGTTTGAATGCAAAAAATGTGCCGTCGATGATTGATTTGCGAATTTGGTCGACTGTTCGCACGACGAAACGCTCATTGTGGATGCTTGCAAGCGTCGCGCCTAGAATTTCATCGGCGCGGAATAAATGGTTGACGTAAGCGCGGGTATAATGCTGGCAGGTATAGCAATCGCATGCGGCGTCAATTGGCGAAAAATCTGCTTTGAAGCGCGCGTTGCTAATATTTATGCGGCCATTGAGCGTGTAAAGCGCGCCGTTGCGCGCTTGGCGGGTTGGTGCTACGCAATCAAATGTATCGATACCGTATTCTACGCCTAGGAATAAATCCGCTGGTTGCGACCCCATACCGAGCAGATGGCGTGGCTTTTTTGCCGGTAGCGTCTCGCACGCCCAGCGTACGACGCTTGAGATTTCGCCCGGCTCAAATACACCGCCGATGCCATAGCCATCAAACTCGCGTGCCCCTAAAAATGCGGCTGATTCGCGCCGCAAGGCTTCATCGCGCGCGCCTTGCACGACGCCGTAGAGCGCCTGTAGATTTTCGCCGCGCTCCGTATGTTCCGTATTGAGGTCCGAGTGGCGCTTCAGGCAGCGCTCCGCCCAGGCATGCGTCCGGTTCATCGCCGCCGCAATCGTTTCGCGCGAGGCGAGCGGTGCAGTCAACTCGTCGAATGCCATGTGAATGTCCGCGCCTATTTTATGTTGCAGTTCCATCGACGCCTCCGGTGTCATTAGTAATTTTGCGCCGTCAATATGCGAGCGGAACTCTGCGCCTTCGTCTGTTACTCTTACTAGTTGGTTGCGCGACGCAACTGCTAGCTTGGCGTTACCTTTCTGTGTGTGCGCTACCGCGTCAATGCCTTTTTTGTATGCGATCCCCAAGCTAAATACTTGAAATCCGCCACTATCGGTAAATGTTGGCCCGTCCCAATTCATGAATGCACCCAGTCCGCCGCCAGCTCGCACAATGTCTGCGCCTGGCCGCAACATCAGGTGGTACGTGTTCGCTAGCACCGCCTGACCGCCGTAGCTGCGAATTTGCTCGGGAGTGATCGCTTTCACTGTTGCTTTGGTGCCGCCCACGATAAATGCCGGCGTGCGAATTTCGCCGTGCGGCGTATGAATGACACCCGCCCGCGCCAGCGTACCGGGTAAGCGGCGGGTAATGTCAAAAGTAAGCGCAGTGTCCATGAATATAGTATAGCGCATTTGCGCCGACAGATGGGATATGATATAGCAAGGCGTGTTGTCGCCGATCCTGGCGGCAAGGAACTTTGAGAGAAGGGGCTTTATGTCTACTACTCTGTATTCTGCGCGTATCATTGAGGGGCCGAGCCCCTCGCAGTTTGCTATCGCTGCCGCTGAGGGCGGTAGCGAAGAGACTATTATCCGTCTTGCTCTTTGCGAAGACGGTGAAATCCTTCATGAACAGTGGGGAGCATTAATTAACTTTAGCAACACGAGGTATTCCGTACACTTGGACGGTATGTATACTGTTCGGGACGGATATTGGCGTATCCAATATGACCCGCTCAGGCGAGCGGGTCATATTATTGCCAACAGTGGCACCTATGACGATGTCGCTGCTGCTCGCCGTGCGTTTTTCGGCGTGCGGCCGCGCCGTTTCATTGCAGTCAGGTACGACACCTGGCTGTAATGATGAAGTGCGAAAGGAGAAAGGAGAAAGGAGGTGTGATGCTTCCTATCTATACTGCTGCTGTCTCCGGCGTGGTGGCGATGCTGGCGCTCATTGCGCTGATGCTTATCCCGCGCCGGCATGACCGGCGCAAGGACAACGAGCGCTAGTATTCGTTGTCCTTGCATGCGGCTTTATCACTCAAGTTTGCACGCTTGAGTGATAAAGCTCTCTTCTCTTAATGTAAACCGCTCGCTGCTTGGACTCGCTCGGAGAGTCCAAGCACAGGCGCGAAGCGGTCAACGCCAAAGCCCAGGGGGCGTACAATCCCTGGGCACTTTTCATAACTTGAATATCATCACATAAACCTAGCTGCCAATGATACAGAGTAATGCACACAGTTTAGCTACCCTATGCAATTATCATACTATCGCCATAGCTAAAAAACCGGTATCGCTCGGCGACAGCGTGCTCGTATGCGGGGAGTAGCATATTCCAGCCAGCAAATGCAGCAGCGAGCATGAGGACGGTGCTTTCTGGCAAATGAAAGTTTGTAATCAGCGTATCAATTACCTGAAATTTATAGCCCGGATAGATAAATATATCTGCTTCGCCGGTGATGTCGTGCGGCGATTCGTGCAGGATTTGTTGGTGAGCATATTCAAGCGTGCGTGTCATTGTCGTGCCGAGTGCAATAACGCGGTTGTCGCTAGCCTTTGCAGCTTGGATTGCGGCTATGGTAGCGGCAGGGATTGAAAAATACTCTTGGTGCATCGTATGCCTGGTGATGTCATCTACGCGAATTGGCAGAAATGTGCCGAGTCCGACATGCAGCGTAGCGTGCGCGATAATAACACCTTTGGCGCGTAGCCGCGCGAGGATCTCGTCTGTCATGTTGAGACTAGCAGTTGGCGCGGCGACTGAACCGATTTCGCGCGCAAAAACGGTTTGGTAGCGCTCAATGTCAGTAGGCGTGGCATCGCGGTTCATATAGGGTGGTAGTGGTACTGAGCCGTATTCCTCTGCAATGTCAAGTAGGCTGCGCTGGCTGCGAATGACAGCAATCCCGCCGCCCAAAATTTCTTCAACAACTAATTCGTCATCACCAACAAAAAGCGTATCGCCAGCATGCAACTTACGGCGGTAAATTACTTTATGCCGAAACCAATCGTCGTGTGAACCATGCTGCTCGACGAGCACTAGTTCGCGCTCGCCGCCGCTTGGTTTGCGGGCACGCAGGCGAGCTTTTAGCACTTTCGTATCGTTAATGACGAGCACATCGCCCGCATTTAGGTAATCAACGATATCAGGGTAATGGCGGTCGTTGATTGCACCAGTGCGGCGGTTAAGTGTAAGTAATCGTGACGTTCCGCGTACAGCGGGCGGTTGGTTGGCGATGAGCTCGTGTGGAATATCATAATGAAAATCAGATAACTGCATAGGCACCAGTATAGCACGTCTTTCAGTGGCGAGCGCGTCAATATAAATAGTGAGGAAAGACGTAGCGGTCGGCCCTTGACAGCAGACACTGCAATCGCTACAATAAAACTATACTAATCCGGCCGGCAGGTCGGAATTTTTCGTAAGAAAGGAACATTATGCAAGATTTGAATGTAAAACAAATGACGCTAGCAATGCGTACGATCGCCGAAGAAAAAGCGCTTCCCGAGGATGTCGTGCTGGGCGTGATTGAACAGGCAATCGCTGCGGCGTGGCGCCGCGATAACGGTGAGCGCGAGCAGAACGTACGCGCCGAACTTAATATTAATGACGGCACAGCGAAAGTATCGGTTGTGAAAACGGTTGTCGAGGATGTCGAGAACGACATTAACCAAATTAGTTTGGAGGATGCGCAAAAAATTGATAAAAACGCTGAGCTTGGTGGCGAGATTGTGACGGAAACACATGACGTTACGAGTTTTGGACGCGTGGCGGCGCAGACTGCCAAGCAGGTCGTAATTCAACGCTTGCGCGAAGCAGAGCGCGAGGTTGTGCTGGCTGAATTTGAAGATAAAATTGGTACGGTTGTGACGGGCGTGGTACAGCGTGTAGAGCCGCGCGTCGTGCGTGTCGAGCTAGGCAAAGCGACGGGTATTTTACCGCAAAGCGAGCAGATTCAGGGAGAGTATTATTCGGTTGGGCAGCGTCTCAGGGTATTTATTAAGGACATTGAGCGCGACGGGCGCGGTGCGCAGCTGGTACTTAGCCGCGGCAATGAAGCTTTTATTGAATATCTATTCCGCCAGGAAGTGCCGGAAATGGAAACCGGCGCGGTCGAAATCAAAGGCATTGCGCGCGAAGCGGGCCGCCGCACGAAGTTGGCAGTTGCGAGTTTAGTGCCGGGCGTTGATCCGGTTGGCACATTCGTTGGCGGGCACGGCACACGCGTGAACGCAGTAATGAATGAGATTGGCGATCAGGAAAAAATTGATATTGTAACCTACGACGAGAATATTGATACGTATATCCGTAATGCACTTAGCCCAGCGGAAATCGTGAAAGTTGAAATTGATAAAGAACATAAATCAGCGAAAGTCTACGTTACAGAAGATCAACAATCAATCGCGATCGGCCGCGGCGGACAAAATGTACGTCTGGCGAGTCGCTTGACGGGCTACGAGTTGGATATCGAAACAGCAACCGCCAAGCCGGCCGAGAAAAAGCCGCGCACAAACATTGAAGATGGGCTGTTCGCGGCGATTGAAGATCAAGAATAGAATTTACACTACAGCAGAAAGCCTCCAAATTCCCGAGAGGCTTTTTGTTTGACCAGGCGTACTATCAGTGGCTCTGCACGATGAAGTGAGTGAAAACTATAAAAATGTTAGCACTCTCCCTTGACGAGTGCTAACATTATCGGTATACTAAGATATATGGGCTGTTATACCAGAGAAACGGAGCACAACGAATAATGCCAGAAGATTTTGCAGATTTTATTTCACATTTGACTGATAATGCGCGCGCGAGCGTGCAGCATGCTGATGCGATTGCGCGTGGTAACGGGAGTAATTATATTGGAACCGAGCATTTATTGCTAGGTGTATTGGCGCAGGGCTCAAGTTCAGCGGCAAAAGTGCTCGCAGACGCGGGCGTAACGCTGCAGCAGGCGGAAATAGCGCTTGATATCAAACCGTCGCGCGTCGTAACAAGCACAGGTGTCGTCGGTTTAAGCGAGACGGCGATGTTGACACTGCGCATGGCGTGGGAGGCTGCTAAAGAATATAATCACGATTTTTTGGGCACTGAGCATATCCTGTATAGCGTGCTGCGCCAAGGTAATGCGCGAGCTACGACGCTGTTGCGTGATATGGGCGTAGACGTTGATAAAGTAATGAATGAACTTGAAGATTCGTTCGAGGAAAATCGCAGTGAGCACGGCGATGTCGCGACCGAGCCGCGGCGGCGAGCGGTACGTGGCGGTGCGCTTAGTGTGTTCGGGATTGACTTGACGGCGAAAGCGGCGGCAGGCGAGCTTGACGCAATGATCGGGCGCGATAAGGAGCTAGAGCGTATGATTACGATCCTCAGCCGGCGTACAAAAAATAATCCTGTGCTGATTGGCGAGCCAGGCGTTGGCAAGACGGCCATCGTTGAGGGTTTGGCGCAGCGTATCGTGCACGAGGACGTGCCGGCGCATTTGCTTGACAAACGCGTGATTATGCTAGACATGGCGGCGATGATCGCAGGTACGAAATATCGCGGCGAGTTTGAAGACCGATTGAAAAAGGTCGTCGCAGAAATCAAAAAGCACGCGAATATTATCGTGTTCATTGATGAGCTGCACTTGCTAGTGGGCGCTGGTGCGGCTGAGGGAAGTATGGATGCGGCAAACATTTTGAAGCCGGCGCTTGCCCGCGGCGAGTTGCACATGATTGGCGCGACGACGCTTGACGAATATCGCAAGCATATCGAAAAAGATACGGCGTTAGAGCGGCGTTTTCAGACGATTGTCGTGAAAGAACCGACGATCGCGCAAACGATTGCAATTTTGAAAGGGCTGAAAAGTTATTATGAAAAACATCACGGCGTGACGATTACTGATGATGTAATCGAATCGGCGGTATACATGAGCGACCGCTATGTGTCTGATCGCTTCATGCCAGATAAGGCGATTGACGTGCTCGACGAAGCGGCAGCGCGCGTGCGAGTTAAGCAAGGGCATGTGCCGAGCCGGCAGCGTGATTATCTGAAAGAACTCAAACATTTGAATGAACGCATGGAAGAGGCGGTCACACATGAAGACTATGAACGGGCGGCGCTCTACAAGCAGCGGATTAGCCAAATTAATGAGAAACTAGAGGTCGAAAAAATCGCGCAAGAAGGTAAACGAGCGATTCAGCTGACCGATGGCGACGTGGCGCATGCTATCGCGGTGATGACCAGCATACCGGTTGAGAAAGTGCAGACCAGTGAAGCGAAATTATTGCGGCAGCTTGAAAAGCATTTAAGTAAATATATTATTGGACAGCGCGAGGCGATTCAGAAAGTGTCGCGGGCGATTCGGCGCAGCCGCTCTGGCGTAGCAAGCAGCCGTCGCCCGATTGGTAGTTTCGTGTTTATGGGACCGACAGGTGTAGGTAAAACGCAACTTGCTAAGGTGCTGGCACGTGAAGTGTTTGGCAGCGAAGACGCGCTTATTAAAATTGATATGAGCGAGTTCGGCGAAAAGCATAATACATCGCGGCTTGTTGGCGCGCCGGCAGGTTATGTTGGCTACGAAGATGGCGGTAAGCTGACTGATAAAATTCGGCGTCAGCCTTACAGCGTTGTGCTATTTGACGAGATTGAAAAAGCGCATCCGGATGTATTTAATTTACTATTGCAGCTGCTTGAAGATGGCGTGTTGACCGACGCAAAAGGCAGGGAGGTGAGCTTTCGCAACACGATTATTATTCTGACGAGCAATCTTGGAGCCGATCAGATGATGAAAGAATCGGAGCTTGGATTTCGTGCGCATAGCGTTAAGAACGGGCAGCTTGACTCGCTGCACGAACGTAATGCCCACTTAACGCGCGAAGCGCTTGAAAAATACATGCGTCCAGAACTTATTAACCGTTTTGATGGCATCATTACATTCCGTGCGCTCACGCGGGCTGAGGTCGGTAAGATTTTTGACCTGCTAATTGGAGAGTTGCGCCAGCGGCTCGTGCGGCAAGGCTTGGCGTTGAAAGTTGCGCCTGCGGCGAAACGCTATCTGATCGACAAAGGCTATACAGTGAAGTATGGCGCGCGCCCACTGCGCCGTATCATTGAGGATGAGGTTGAGCATGCGATTGCCGAGGGGGTTTTGGCAAATTCGTACAAAAAAGGTGATATTCTAGAAGTAGTATTAACCAAGGGGGTGATCGCGATTGAACGGAGCAGCGAAACCGAAACGAACTAGCTTCATGCGATCGTTTGCTGCGATCGCGGTAGCCGCTGGAGGGTTGGCGGCGGCGTATTGGTTTGGTCCGCAGCTGCTTGACGAGTTTCGCGCGCAGCAATATACGCCGTCATCGCAGATCTCAGCGATTGAACAGCGCGTAACGCTGACGTCGGCGGGTAAACGGATTTTTCACGCGACTAGTCCTGAGGTGCAGGACTCAGGGCAGTTCAACAGCAGTTGTCATAGTGTGGAGCGGACGACGGCAATCTTGGGGTGTTACTATCGCGACCGGATTTATTTGTATAATGTGCAAAACAACGAGCTTGATGGCGCGCTTGACGTGACGGCGGCGCATGAGTTGCTGCATGCGGCGTATGCGCGGTTGAACGCATTTGAACAGCAGAGGGTGGACGGATTAGTGCGTGCAGCGTATCAAAAAGTGAAAGACGAGCCGACGCTAAAACGTTTAATGGAGTACTATAAACAGGCGGAGCCAGGCGCTGAGGTTAATGAATTACACTCAATTTTAGGCACGACGATCGCAAATCTTGATAGTGAGCTAGAGCGGCATTACGCGCGCTATTTCACGAACCGTGCGAGCATCGTAGCGCTAAATCGGCGTTATACGCAAGTATTTTCGGAGTTAGACCAGCAGGCGGCATCGTTAAGAGCGAAGATATCTACTGAAGAATCGTCACTTAAAACTGAAACGGATGCTTATCAGAATGAACTGAATCAATTAAACTCCGATATTCAAAGCTTCAACCAGCGAGCGGTAAGCGGTGATTTTTCGTCGCAAGAGTTCTATGCGGCGCGAAATGTACTTTCAGGGCGCGTTGCGGCATTAAATCGTCGGCAAAATCAATTAAACGCACGTATATCAGCGTATAATACGATGATTGTCGAATACAACAAGCTTGCTGTGCGGGCGCAGCAGCTGAATCAAAGCATGAATGGCGTGAGTGCGCCGAGTGAGGTGAAGTAGTGGCAAAAGCACGCAGCCAATTTGTGTGTCAGCAGTGCGGTGCGAGCTACCCGAAGTGGGCCGGTAAGTGTGAGAATTGCGGCGAGTGGAACTCACTTGTAGAGCAGGTTGTACGTGCGGCGGGCAATTCGGCAGTGGCGCGTAGTGCCGCGCACGGCAATATATTGAAAGCGCAGTCAATGCGTTCAATTTCGGCAGAAGCATCAACCGCACGTCTTGGCAC
Organism: uncultured Candidatus Saccharibacteria bacterium; assembly: GCA_938045235.1. GTDB lineage: Bacteria > Patescibacteriota > Saccharimonadia > Saccharimonadales > Saccharimonadaceae > Saccharimonas. Next base: position 36,415 of record CALIMZ010000014.1, on the reverse strand, counting down.
GGGTATTGCTGATGTAGACGCGGTATTGGGCGGCGGTATTCTACCGGGCGGCGTTATGCTGCTGGCTGGTCAGCCGGGTATCGGCAAGTCGACGCTATTGCTGCAAATAGCGGCGCATATCTCTGAAGAAGCGCTAGTGCTGTACGCGAGCGGCGAGGAGTCGGCGTCGCAAGTTAAACTGCGAGCTCGGCGCTTGGGCGCGGTGGCGGGCGACCATTTGCAATTTGTCGCAAGCACGAGCGCTGACGATATTGCGGCGACGATTCGCAGCGGTGCTTACAAGCTTGTTATTATTGATAGCATTCAAACGCTTAGCCTTGAAGAGGTGGCGAGCGCGCCGGGAACGGTCAGTCAAATTACTAACTCAAGCAACGTCATTATTCGTGCTGCTAAAGCGTCCGGCGCAGCGGTGATTTTGGTCGGACATGTCACGAAAGAAGGTTCAATTGCCGGACCAAAAGTGTTGGAGCATTTAGTTGATGTTGTATTGCAGTTTGAGGGCGACCGCTATGGTGGCTTCAAAGTAGTGCGCGCGGTAAAGAATCGCTACGGCTCAACTAGCGAAGCGGCGATCTTTGAGATGAGTGAACGCGGTTTGAGCGTGGTCGAAAATCCGTCGGCGGCATTACTTGCCGAGCGCCAAAATGCTGATGGATCGGTAGTGCTTGCTACGCTTGAAGGCAACCGTCCGATTTTGGTAGAAATTCAAGCCCTTGTCAATTCGACAAATTTCGGGTATCCTAAGAGAACGGCGAGCGGATTCGACTTGAATCGCCTCAACCTGTTGATTGCTGTGCTTGAGAAACGCACAAAACTGAACTTATCTGACAAAGATATTTATATCAATGTAGTGGGCGGACTGAAGCTGGCGGATCCAGCGGCCGATTTGGCTGTTGCGATGGCAATCGCTTCGGCGGCAGCGGGGCGCAAGCTAGACGATGGCTTGGTGGTGTTCGGTGAAGTTGGTTTGGGCGGTGAAATCCGCTCGGCGCGACTACCTAATAAGCGTATTGCTGAGGCGAAGAAGCTCGGTTTTACCCAGGCGATTGCTCCAAAATCGGGCAAAAAGAATTCATTTGTACGCGGCGCGCATGATTTGCGCCAGGCGCTCATTGACTACATGAAGTAGTCGCTAACAGAGATCAAATCTCGCGAAAAGAAAGGAACGTATGGAAACAAAGGACATTGTATTACTAGCGGTGACGCTATTAATTTTGGGCGAAGTGTCATATTTATTGGCGCGGCTGCCAAAGACGAACATTAAAGCGAAAGACCGCGCGATTTTAGTTGATACATCGGTATTGATGGACGGGAGGATTGTTGCGGTAGCGGGTACGGGATTCATTGGCGGCACGCTGGTGATTCCGCGCTCAGTGATCGGTGAGCTGCAATTTTTAGCAGACCATGCCGATAGCGATAAACGTGCTCGCGCGCGCCATGGGCTTGACGTTGTGACGGAATTGCAGGCGATGGAGCGTGTCTCAGTGGAGTTGCTACAGGACGGCAGCCGCGCCAGCGAAGGTGTTGACGATCGGCTGTTGTCACTCGCAAAACAACACGGCGCGGTTATCATGACGCTTGACTATAATCTTAACAAAGTCGCAGCGGTGGAAGGTACGGAAGTGCTGAATCTGAATGAGCTGGCGCAGAGTCTGCGCATGGAATATTTGCCGGGAGAAAAGCTTCTTCTCGATCTGATTCAGAAAGGACAAGACTCGCACCAGGCGGTCGGTTATTTGCCGGACGGCACGATGGTCGTCGTTGAACAGGCGAGCAGCAAAATTGGGCAAACGCATACGGTTGAAATTGTGCGCAGTCTGCAAACAGCGGCAGGGCGCATGATGTTTGCGAAATTAGTAAACGAGGCTCAGCCGGAAAAACGCCGTACGCAGCGCCAATCGTCAAAATCGCACAGCGCAATCTCTACTGCGGCGTCAGGCGAACTAAACAAAACGGCAAAATCGCAAGCAGCAAACAATACATCAAACGAGTCGGCTGCTCCGTCTACTTCAAATCAACGCCGTCGAGGTAAAAACACGTCAAGCGTGCAGCGTAGTAGTACGGCAACCCAAGCGCATTCGGCAAAAACAGCGCAGTCGTCGCGCATGCAGCGCGCGCACGAAGACAACAAAGCTTCTCGCCGGACACACACTTCGCGAAAGGGAAAAGATGGTGCGACGGTACAGGCTTCGCACTCACGGCCAAATGCAAATTCCGAGCCGCGCCGCACGAGTCATTCGCGCCGCAAAAATCACGAAGATGACTTGATCACTCTCGTGAATGAGCAGTAGCGAGTGTATTTTCGCTTTCTGCGATTAGACTCCAGCCTTGCTCTGGGAGCAAGTAGCATAGCTAGTGAACGAGGCGTGCCGCAGGCTGAACCTCTCTTTAGTCTGGAGGTTTAATGCAAAATACGATTGGTTAATTTGTTTACTGCGGTCATTCTTATACTAACTGCCGCTTGATGAACTGCTGCTCTTTTGGTAGCTCGTGCTATTTGTCGCGGTGTAGTAGCCGACGTCAGTTACCTTTGCGGTGATCGTGCCGCTTGTAGCGGACGCCAAGTCGGTCGGCGATAATGTCCATGTACCGTTGCTGTCGACCTGTTTGCTGGCAACAACCGTACTGCCGGATAGTAATTCAATCGACTGAAGCGTGTAGCGCCCGTGCGTATACGTGACGGAGACGGTGCCGCTTGATGTTGTGCTGACTGATACGGTTGGTTTGGCGTCGTCGCATTGGTGGGCGTCGTCGTCGGCGTTGGCGTCGTAGCTGCTATCGGTCGAGGTGATGATTTCTTTTTTAGTAAAATCATCTTTCGCTTTGATGACGCCGATTTCAATTTTCGCATCTTCCGGCGTACATGAGGTCGCCTTCTTTTTTGACACTTTATCGAACGTCATCTTTGCTGTTGATGTACCGGTTGATTTGTTGTAATACGACGGAAAGAGTTCGCCTTTGATATTTTGGATACCGCTCGGTGCCGTATACCAATCGCTTAGGGCTAATTTCTTTTGATCGGCGTACGATTTCGACACTGCCGCCATCGTTTTATCAAAGAACATTGCAGGAATGAGCGAGTTGCCGCTCTTGAGCACCGATGTGTCGGAATTGCCGAACCATACTGCCATTGACAAGCTCGGCGTGTAACCGGCTGCCCAGATATCTTTCGACGCGACCTTACCGTTTTTTTCGCCGTTACTTGTTCCTGTTTTGACCGCAGCGTGGACACCGATTCCGGTGAGCGCCGGTAGATAATCTTGATTCCAGCCAAGCCCGGCGCGTGCCTTCGCGTCGCCTAGAATATCGGTCACAATGTACGCCGCCTGCGGGTTGATGACTTGTTTGCTTGATGCTTTATATTCTTTGAGCGTTTCGCCGTTGCTGTTCGTGACTTTTATGATTGACGTTTGCGGCATGTAGACGCCCTGGCGGCTCAATGTTGAGTAAGCATTGACATGGTCAATCAGCCGCGTGCCGCAGCTGCCGAGCGCGCTCGACAAGCCAGCCTGCGCGTCGGCGCCATTGGTGCAGTAATATTTATTACCGGCAGCACGAATTAGCGACCAGGTGCTGCCAGAGCTATTCTGTTCGTTAATCGCCATCGCTTTGACGGCGGGAATGTTGCGCGAACGGTCAAGCGCCTGGCGGATATTGATGTTATTCTGAAACTTATTGTCGGCGTTTTGCGGCGTGTAATTACCTGGGAACGTCGTTTTGGTATCGGTGAGCGTCGAACCGCTGCCATAGTTCTGCTTGCCGCTGCCTTGGTCGCTGAATAGCTGCGCATAGACGAACGGTTTAATCGACGACCCCGGCTGGATAAACGCTTTTGCAGCATTGTCCTGACCGAATCCGGTGTAATTAAAGTCGCGGCTACCCATTAGCGCTAGCAGCTGGCCGGTCTTCGTATCTTCAATCGCTGCCGCGCCGTTCGTAAAGCCGGCATGGTTCGGACAATTTCGATAGTTGCAATCGCGGCTCGTCATGCTGCCATTGAACATCGCTGTCATATTTGACTCAAGTAAATTTTGTACGTCAATATCAAGCGTCGTCTTCACGGTTAGTCCGCCTTCGCCGACGATCGTTTTGCCGAGTTCGCCTTCCAGCTGCTCTTTGACCATTTGCACAAAATGAGGCGCTTTCACATTAGAATACTGATCGGCAAGCGGCTTTACAGTGTCCATAATAGCGACACTTTTTGCTTGATTCGCTTGCTCCTTGGAGATATATTTCATCTCAACCATATTATCAATCACTTTGCGCTGGCGTGCGAGCAGAGCATTACGCCCGGCGATATTGTACGGATTATAGGCGCTCGGATTGTTTGGGATTGCCGCGAGTAGTGCACACTCCGATAAATTCAAATCTTTCGATGATTTGCCAAAATATGTCTGCGCTGCCGACTCAACGCCATTGCGCCGTCCGCCATACGGCGATTCGTTTAAGTAAAGCCCTAAAATCTGCTCTTTGCTATACATGCGTTCAACTTCAACCGCCAAAATGATCTCTTTAATCTTGCGCGGGATACCAGCTAAACCCCGGCCGCTGCGCAGTGCCTCGTCGCGCAAGAAAACCAGCTTAACCAGCTGCTGCGTCAGTGTCGAGCCGCCTTGAACGTCATTGCCACGCGAGTTGCTAATGAAAGCTCGCATGATGCCGGTGGGACTGATGCCGCCGTGCTTATAAAAATCTTTGTCCTCGATTGCAACCGTCGCCTGATCCATGCATGGTGCAATATTTTTATGGTCGACAACTAGCGTATAGTCGCCATCGCCTTTGTCTTCCCATAATAATTTATTATTGCGGTCGTAATACTTTGTCACTGTGGTGCGTACGCGCTGCGATAGCGTGTCGGGATTGATCTGATCGAGATCTTTGCGGAAATAAGCGAAAAGCGCCGTTCCCGTCAGTACGAGCAGCAGCATGCACACGCCGATAATCTTCAGGAACATAAATAACCCCTGCCGGCTGAACCAATACTTCGCTACGCGTTTCGGGTGTAACCGGTACAATAAACGCTTCAGCGGATGTTTCGGTAGCGTCGCTAAATATTCCGCTTTCTTTCGTGCTTTAGCGTCTTTTTTAACTTGTCGTTTGCGGGCGAGGTTAGAATAAACACTCACGCCTTTCTTCGTCGGTCCCTGTTTTTTCCCCACAGTAATTTTCTTCCCATAAGCAATATTACCCTCCATCATACCACCATTTATGTCGCGTGCCTAGCCTTTTTATGGTACACTGGCACTAGTTATTTATAAGCGTACGGAAAGGATATGAAATGACGCTGAGCGAAGAGTTGACCTGGCGCGGGTTTGTCAATCAGACGACATTCTCTGATATCAAAGAACTTGACCGCGAGACGCGTACATTTTATTTCGGCGTTGATCCGAGCGCGGACAGCATGCAAATTGGTAATTTAGCAGCAATGATGATGTGTCGCCAGTTCATTGAGTATGGCTATAAGCCGATTCTGCTTGTCGGCGGCGCGACCGGCATGATAGGCGATCCAGACGGCAAAAAGCAGGAGCGAGATTTGCGTAATGCCGAGACGGTGGCGCGAAACGTTGAGGGTTTGCGGCGGCAATTTGCGCAGATTTTTAACGGCAAAGAGTTTGAAATTGTTGATAACGCTGACTGGTTTCGCGATATTAACTATATTGATTTTTTACACCAAATCGGCAAGCACGTCAGTATGACGCAATTGCTTGATCGCGAGTTTGTGCAGCAGCGCATTGGCGAGGGCGGCAGCGGCATCAGTTACGGCGAATTTAGCTACGCGCTGATTCAGGGCTATGATTTCTTGCATTTGTATCGTGAAAAGGGCGCGACGCTGCAGTTGGCGGGTGCTGATCAGTGGGGTAATAGCGTCACGGGCGTAAGTTTAATTCGCAAACTTGAAGGCGGCGACGCGCATGTGTTTACGGCACCGCTTATTATCAACAGGCAGACTGGCGTGAAGTTTGGCAAGTCAGAAGGCGGCGCAGTGTGGCTTGACCCGAATAAGACCAGTCCGTACCAATTCTATCAATTTTGGCTAAACTGCGATGATTTGACAAGCGAAGATCTCATTAAAATTTACACGCTGCTTGAGCGCGAGACAGTTGAAGCGCTGATCGACAACCACCACTTAAATCCGGGCGAGCGGGCGCTGCAAAAAACCTTGGCGCGCGAAGTCACCGACCTTGTACACGGGCGCGAACGGCGCGAGAGTGTCGAGCGTGTCACAGGCGTGCTTTTCGGCGGACTAAGCGTTCAAAAATTGACCGATGCAGACCTTGACGCGCTGTCGGCAGAAATTCCGACCGTGTCGCCGCAAAACGTCGTCTCGGCGCTCGTTGAGGCGGGCGTATGCGCGAGTAACGGCGAGGCGCGGCGCTTGATTGCAAACAACGCTATTAGCGTGAATGGCGAAAAGATTACTGCCGATCGCGAATTATCAGGCATTAATTTAATTAAAAAAGGCAAAAACGGGTTTGTGCTCGTTCGTTAGAGGAGAATACATGAAGAAAGTACTGGCATTTGATTTAGACGACACGCTGGCGGTGACAAAATCGCCGGTTAGCGACCGCATGGCAGTGTTGCTAGGCCGTTTATTAGAGCACTACGATGTTTGTGTGATTACGGGCGGTACGTTCAAGCAAATTCGTTCGCAAGTAATTGACCGCTTGAGTGTATCGCCGCAGCAACTGGCGCGCTTTCATGCAATGCCGACCTGCGGTACGCGCTACTACCGGTACGATACACTTGGGGGCGAATGGGAGCTGCAATACGCTGAGGATTTGAGTGAGAGGGAGCGCGCACATATCATTGACGTACTTGAAAGAACCGCCAAAGACATGGGCATTTGGTGCGACAAGCCGGCGGGAGAAATTATTGAAGACCGCATCAGCCAAATCACGATGTCGGCGCTTGGGCAGCAAGCGACGCCCGAGGACAAATACGCGTGGGCAGAGAAATTCAAAGATGTGCGTCCGGTATATCGCGACAAAGTTGCCGAGCAGCTGCCTGGGCTTGAGGTGCGAATCGGCGGCACGACGAGCACGGATATCACACGCCCGGGCATTGATAAGGCGTATGGCATCGGCAAACTGATCGACGCGCTTGACATTTCTAAAGATGAAGTGCTCTTTTTTGGAGACAAACTCAATGAGGGTGGCAACGACTATCCGGTTAAGGCGATGGGCATTGACAGTATTGCGGTTGACGGCTGGGAAACGACGGCATATGCGTTAGACGGCGTGCTTGGTGTGACGGAATAACCAGGAACGTGAATCTAACAACCAAATTAGAGCAAATCAAAGGCGTTGGGCCAAAAACGGCGGCGCAGCTGCGCAGTGCAGGGCTAGAGACGGTTGGTGATTTGCTGGCGTTTTTGCCTCGCAGACATGAAGACTTCACAAATGTTGCGCCGATCGCTGAACTCAAACCTGGCAACGTAACGATTCGCGCCCGCTGCGAGAAGATTAGCACGCGCCCCGTACGTCGCGGCTTGCGCTTGACGACGGCGGTATTGGCGGACGATAGCGGCAAGCTAAACGCCGTATGGTTTAATCAACCATATCGCACGCAGCAGCTCGGCGCAAGCGATGAATATTTTTTCTTTAGCGGCGTGTTTGAATATAATTACGGGCGCTATCAATTGACGAACCCTAGCGCTGAGCTTGCAAAGGAGCTGCCAGTGCAAGCTGAGCGACTACTGCCGGTATATCGCCAACTGCGCGGACTTAAGTCACAAACGGTGCGCAAAATTATTGAGCAATTGCGCCCATTGATGAGTGTATTGCCGGAGACGCTACCGCCGAGCGTTGTTGCGCATGAAGCGCTCATGTCGCGCGCCGATGCAATCAGCGCGATGCATTTTCCACGCCGGGCGGGCGACGTGGTGCGCGCTCGCGAGCGGCTAGCGTTTGAGGAGCTGTTCCAGTTGATTTTGGCAAGCCAATTAAATAAAATTGAAAACCAAAAACTACAGGGCTATCAGATTACGTTTGAGCCTGATGTGGTACGGCAGTTTGTGTCGCAATTGCCGTTTGCGCTCACGAATTCACAGCGTCGGGCGGCGTGGGACATATTGCAGGATTTCGAGCACGCTACGCCGATGAATCGCTTGCTTCAGGGTGATGTTGGCAGCGGTAAAACAGTAGTAGCGGGTATTGCGGCATGTCAGGCGGCGAGTGCTGGTTACCAAACTACGTTGATGGCACCGACGGAGATATTAGCGGCACAGCATGCTGAAACGCTACGCGTACTTCTTTCGCCATTTGGCGTGACAGTTGGGCTGCTTGTTGGCAGCGTGAAGGGCGCGGCACGCGCGGCGTTATACGCGCAGATTGCTAATGGCGATGTTGATGTGGTAGTTGGTACGCACGCATTGTTTCAGGATAAAGTTGCGTTTCACAATCTCGGGTTCGTAATAATCGACGAACAGCATCGATTTGGCGTAGAGCAGCGCCAACGGTTACTTGGTAAATCGGGCGTATTACCGCATTTGCTGGCAATGACGGCGACGCCAATTCCGCGCTCGCTTGCGCTCACAGTATACGGCGAGCTGGATGTGTCGGTGCTTAATGAACTCCCCGGTGGACGAAAGCCGATTAAGACAAAACTCGTCTCGCCGCCGTCGCGCGATAAAATCTATCAGCAGGTTGAGCGCGAACTGCAAGCTGGTCGTCAAGCGTATATCATCTGCGGATTGATCCGCGATAATCCCGAAAACGATCGCAAAAGCGTTGAAGCTGAGTACAAAAAACTTAAAAACAGTGTGTTTGGTCATCGTACGATCGGACTACTACACGGCAAGATGAAACCAGACGAAAAAGACCACGTTATGCAGGATTTCAAAGATAAAAAATATGATATTTTAGTGAGTACGACGGTAGTTGAAGTTGGCGTGGACGTGCCAAATGCAACTATCATGATGATTGAAGATGCGGAGCAATTTGGCCTCAGCCAGCTTCATCAGCTGCGCGGGCGTGTTGGGCGCGGCAAGCACCAAAGTTATTGTTATTTGATGATGAGTACAAATAATAAACCAAGTGAGCGTTTACGCGAGATTGAGCGGTCAAACGACGGGTTTTACCTAGCAGAAGTTGATATGCGTTTGCGTGGTCCTGGTGAAATTTACGGGCGCATGCAGCACGGTGCGCTTAATTTACAGATCGCGACGCTCGCCGACACGAAGCTGATCGCCCGCGCCCAAAAGGCGGCGCAGGCATTTATCGCGAGCGGCGACAATCTGGCGGATTACCCAGATCTTGCGCGCGAAATCCGCCGCAATCAACGCCTAACGACGCTTAACTAACATGGTATAATAAATAATTATGTACAGTGGTACGACATTTCGTTCCCATTCAGGCAATATCATGGGGGTTCATCAAAAGATCGACCGCATCGCGCGGCGTAACATGCGAAAGTTTACAGGCGTAGAGCATTCTTTCCCAACAACGCGCGAGATCCTGCACTTTGAGGGTAATAACGGTCCGGACGGTATTAAACGTAAGAGCCCGAGCGTTGACGAACCGTGGCACTACATTGACCCGGCGAATCCGAACGACCGGGCGCTTGCCGGTATGATTAACGATCACTATGTAAATTTAGTGCAGGCGCTTCGCGATACGAACCGGGTGCGCGCTGCGTTTGAAGCCGCCTGGATGGCGCACGCGATTACCGACGGTTTGACGCCGGCACACCACTATCCGCTTAGCGATAAGATTGAAGAACTGTGGGGTAAGCCAAAAGAAGAGCGCTTATCAATCAAGGACAAAAACATCATTAAAGGTGATAATCTGCGCGATACGATGGGGCGCAACTGGGAGTATTGGGGTGCAAAAGGCGTGTTTGCGACGCATTTGCTGTTTGAAGTCGGCGTGGCAACAGCGATAAAAACGACGACGTTCGCTGACTCTGCGCCGAGTAAAGAATGGGTGAAGCGTGCGGACAACTTAGGGCTAGAGCGCATATTCTTGGAGGCAGTGCAGGAAGTTTACGCGTTAAATATGTATGAAACATTTTGGAAGCACGGATGGACGGCGCGCCTCGCGAACCAAACGCGCCGCACGCTGATTCCGAAAATTTGTGCGGTCGTGATGTATGCGTGGTACGCGGCATACCGCGAGGCGGTTTTGTGACGTCAATTCGCGTCATTGCCGGCAAATACGGCGGACGTAAGCTTGATGCGCCGAAGCCAAACAATACGCGCACTAAACCGATGGGCGAACGTATTCGCAACGCACTGTTCAATCGGATTGGCGGCGAAGTTCGCGGCGCACATGTGCTTGATGTATTTGCGGGGACGGGTGCGGTTGGATTTGAAGCGCTTAGCCGCGGCGCGGCGCATGTTACATTCATTGAGCGTGATAAAATCGCACAAAATATATTACGTAAAAATATGGTATCGCTTGGTGTCGAGAGTGATGTTACGTTGGTTTGCTCATCTGTTAGCGTTTGGTTAGAATCTGGTCAAGCAGAAAATTATGACATTATTTTTGCTGATCCGCCATATCACGATACACAGTTTTCCACAGTATCGAAACTTTTAAGTCTTCTCAAACCTGGGGCGCTTATGGTATTATCACATCCAGGAAGAGGTGAGTTTCCAAATCTGACTAAGGAAATTGTTGTGGTGGACAATCGTAGTTATGGTAATGCTTTTCTCACCTCTTTCCGCCGAGAGAGGTAAGTTTTCGGTATAAAAGTAGGCAATCTAATTTAACCCGTAACCCGACGTTAGCGTCGGGTTTTGTATCATATGGGGAGAACCTTCCTCATAAGTGGTAGGCGAGGCGTAAACTCCATCATACATCGCACAATATTGTTTATTGTCCACTAAAAAAGCCCTGAGTCAGGGCTTAGTCTGTCAAACTATCTCAACTTTGGTGCGGATGAAAGGACTTGAACCTTCACGCCGTGAGGCATATGCTCCTAAGGCATACGTGTCTACCAATTCCACCACATCCGCATGGTGCGCGTAAACGCGTAAAATCCAGTATAGCAAACAACGAGTGAAATTACGAGAGGTCGCCATACGGCCTTATGACTCATCAATAGTATTGGGTCTGTTGCTAATACTATTTTCTATCTCACTCTGCTTGTGTTAAAATAAATCCAGACGTAAACGATTAGGGATAAGGGGTAATAATGAGCAAAGTCGCAACCTATTTGCGCGGACACTTGGCAGGCGAGGTAGATTTTCGCACGGATTTGCGTGCGGCGCGCGCCAGGGACGCGGGGATTTTGGCGATTGCTCCTGAAATGGTCGTGTCGCCGCGAAATACGAGCGATATTCGTAAAACGGCGCGATTTTCGTGGCAGCTGTCTGAGCGCGGACACGCGTTGCCGCTCGTAGCGCGCGGTGCCGGCTATGGCATTAATGGCGGTGCTGTCGGTCGCGGCGCACAAATCTCTCTCGCGGCACACATGAACACGATTTTTGAATATGATAGTAAACAGCGGTTGGCGCGTTTGCAGCCTGGCGTGACGATTCAGGCGCTTCAATCGGCGCTTGCCTTGCAGGGCACGGGAGTTCTGGCGCTTGATGGACTTGAGCGCGGCACAATTGGCGGCGCGATTGCCGACAATGCTGCGGGGTATCTGGCGGGCAAATATGGTTCGCTTGCGGCGAATGTGAGCCAGTTAGAGGTTGTGCTAGCGAACGGCGACGTGCTGCAGACTGGCAAAATTAGTAAACGCGAGCTCAGCCGCAAGAAAGGCCAGCAGGATTTAGAGGGCGATATTTACCGCGGTGTAGAAACAATTTTGGAAGATTACTCTGATGAAATCAGTACAATCCACGAGCGCGATCAAACTGGCTATAACAGTATTGCGCGTGTACGCGACCGCGACGGTAGCATCGACCTGACGCCGCTCTTTATCGGTAGCCAGGGCACGCTTGGTATTATCAGCGAGATGATTTTGCGTGTTGATTTTCGCAGCCAGCATTTGGATACGGCGGCGCTTGTATTTGCTTCGGCAGACACAGCGCGCGACATGCTCGATGAGCTACGCCAGTTCGCGCCGGCGTTTGTGAAATACTTTGATGCGACGCTCGTACGGCGGGCGGTACAGGTTGGTTATAAGGCGCCATGGTTTCAAGAGGTTGGCGGTAAAGCGCCGCAGGCGGTTATTCTTGTTGGGTTTGACGATTTTAACGCGCGCGCCCGTACGAAAGGAAAGAAAAAACTTGAAAAATTATGCGGTAGCGTAGCTGACGTTTCGCTGGTATTGGACGATGATGCGCGCGCTTCGCTATTGACGCTCCTTGATATTACGCGCTATTCTACACTGCCAGATCGTGCAGGCGTTGGCGTGCCGCCATTGTTGTCCGATTGGTTCGTGCCGCCGGAACGGTTTGAGGATTTCACAAAAGCGCTGACGGCGCTTGCTAATAAGTTGCGCGTGGAGCTGCCAATTGCGGTAGACGGTTTGACTGAACTCGTGTCGGCATATCCGCTTGCGCCGATAGCGCAGGCGAGCGACCGCCAAAAACTCATGCGTTTGTTTGACGAAACAGCGCGGCTCGTTCATCAGTACGGCGGCGCAATCGTTGGTCAGCACAGCGAAGGACGGTTGCTAAGCCGATTTGCATACGAATGCATTGGTGCGCGGCGCGTTGACATGTACCGTGCGATCCGCAAGCTATTTGATCCGCTTGGTACGCTTAATCCTGGCGTTAAGCAGCTAAATGACGTACGCCAGCTTGCCGGCATGATTGATGGTACGCTTCGGTTTTAATTTAGCGAGGATTTTCGTGGTTACTTGTTCATAAGATGCGCGTAGGCACTACTGTGTCTGTCCTCCGCTTATCCGCGACAAAGGCTAAAATATAAAAAACAGACGCATTGCGCCTGAGTTATAGCTATAAATCTCAATTTTGGTGCGGATGAGAGGACTTGAACCTCCACGCCATTGCTGGCACTAGCACCTGAAGCTAGCGCGTCTACCAATTCCGCCACATCCGCATACATTATGGATATAAAAGTGCACCAGTTTTAGTCGCTCCGGACTCTTACGATCTGATTATACCGGCACTTCGGCGCAAAGTAAATAGCCGCATGAGTTCATATTTATTATATAACATGATACAATGTAGAAATTGTCAATAATAAATCAAACGTTTGCCGCTCGTATATCATGATGCAAACGAGAAAGGATTATATGACAGTTGAAAGGTTCCCGCTCGATCGAATTCGGTCGCAACAAGGTACGCTCGCTGGCGCTATGGCAAAGCAGACGGTAAAGCACGAAGACATTGATGGCAATCAAGTCGAAACACGCATAGATGACTTGCCGCATGACCCGCGTGCTATTGCCACTGCCGTGCTGGACAGGCTCGTAGATATACCAAATGATATTTCTGCAGAAGATGGAGTCGTGTGTATAAAGGGCGAGTACGAGCACGTGCTTGATACGCGGCCAAAAGATTCTTGGCGAATATCATTTAGCGCCGGGGCTGTTGCGCACGATGCACTGATGCAGGCTTTTTTGAAGACGCGAAACGACGAAAAAGCTTCAGTTTCGGAACAAACTACCGATGACGCCTAACGACTCCCGCAACGTCGTCAACCGCTACAAAGGCGTGCCGATTGAGCAAATTATCAATGATCTGGACGCGCATGGTTCAATGCTAGAGATTGCAATTGATAATGTTGAGCGGGACTTCAATATGGGCACGATCGTGCGCAGTGCGAATGCGTTTGGCGTGCGGCACGTACATGTTATTGGGCGGCGGCAATGGAACAAGCGCGGCGCAATGATGACCGACAAATACTTGCACGTGCACTACTATGCGGCGGCGGATGACTTTATGTATGCGATTGCGGGCAAAGAATTGATCGCGATTGATAATGTTGATGGCTCGCAGCCTTTGAGCCGCACGAAACTACCGAGAAATGCCGTACTGCTATTCGGCGCGGAACGCTCGGGAATTCGCCAAGAGCTATTGCGGTATGCTGCCCGGACTATTGCAATCGAGCAATTCGGCAGTACGCGCAGCCTTAATGTCGGCGTAGCGGCTGGAATCGCGATGTATGCGTGGGTGCAGCAGCATAGGCTGCAATGATACTCTGTGCTAGAGGGTATTTTCTAATACAAAAATTAAGCGTATCCATAATATAAAATGCTTGCAAAATATAGTCAAGTATGCTATAATAAATCATATGAAAGCTTCGTTAGCCAATTTGGTGGGCGGCCAGGAGCTGTACTACCCGCAATCTGTTCGTGTGCGCCATCATATTGAGTCGGCGTGGCGTCGAACGGCGAAACTATACGGCTACGAAGAATTTGGCGACGATATGCCGGTGTCGGTACATTATGCGCGGCGTTTTAAGATTTCGAACGGCTCGCTCGGACGACCGGCGTATTCATGGTCGGGGCGGGTTTTCCATTACGACAATGTTGGTTGCGAGTCGCCGCGTGCTGATGTTGAGGCGATTGCTATTGCAAAGCGCAGCCTGGACGCGATCGGGCTGCCGCGCACGAGCTATCGTATACGATTGAACGACGCACGAATCGTGCAGGCAATCTTAGAGGATTATTTAGAACTGGATGCAATACAGGCCGAGCTCATGACGCGCCTGCTTGCAGAAAAGCGCATGCTTACGCCTGTAGAGTTTCGCGACCGTGCGATCGATATCGTTGGGCGTATGCAAGCGGGCACGATTTTGCAGCAGCTCGCCAAAGTGCTAGCAGCGAAAAATGCCGAGGAACTGCCCGAAGCGGTGCGCGAGCATAACGCATACCAAGATTTGGCGGCATTGTATGCACGGCTTGAGGCGCTCGGTATCACCGGCGTAGTGCTTGATTTAACATTATCGTATGCTGATTGCACAGCCGGCGTACTGTTTGATATTGTCGCGAACGATGAAAAATTATTATATCGCGGCGGGCGAATGGTCGCGCCGTCGCTGGAAACGTTAGTTGCATCGTTGGGCGATATGGCGCATATCGTCGAGGCTCTGGAAAAAAGTGGGCATGCAGTATTACCGAGCGCGACTGAAGTGTACGTGGCGGCGGTTGGGCGCGTATTTGATACGGCGGAGCGAATCGCCGAAAAACTACGCAGTGAACGAATCCATACCGAAGTTGACTATACCGGTCGGACGTTAGCGGAGCAGCTGGTCACGGCGGTAGAAAAAGATATCACGTATGTCATGCTTATTGATGAGGCGAGCGTAGAGCGGCAAACGTACACGCTGAAAAATTTGCGCGACGGCACAGACAAAACAGTCGGGTTTGAACGAATCGTAACGGCAGTGAGCGACCGCCGCGTGCGCGTCCGCGAAGATGACGATTTTGACTTGTCGGAATTTTTGGACGACTTTGACGCCTGACAAACACCGGTATATCTGTTATAATGTGCTGTTATGAAGACGACAGTAACACACGAATCAGATACGCGCGTGAAAGTAGTGGTCGCGGCGGATCATGCCGAACTGGCAGCAGCTGAGCAGGTGGCGCTAAAGCGCTTAGCAAAAACAATCAAAGTTAATGGATTTCGTACGGGGCATGTGCCGCTTGAGATTGTGAAAAAACATACCGATTCGAATGCGTTGGCACAGGAGACGCTAGACGCAGCGCTAAACCGTGCGGTTGCCGAAGCTTTTTTGAACAACGATTTGCAGGTGCTAGCCCGCCCTGAGGTTGAAATTAAAAAATACGTACCGGGCGAGCTATTAGAGTTTACTGCCGAAGCAGATGTACTGCCTGAAGTGAAATTAGGCGATTACAAAAAGCTTAAGGCAAAAAAAGCGGCGGTTAACGTCGATAAAAAAGAAATTGACGAAGTGATTCAACGAATCCAAAAAGGGTTATCGGAAAAGAAAGAAGTCAAACGCGCGGCAAAATTGGGCGATGAGGTGGTAATTGACTTTGTCGGTAAAAAAGATGGCGAGGCGTTTCAGGGCGGCACGGGTAAGGATTATCCGTTAGTGCTTGGCTCAAATTCCTTTATTCCGGGGTTTGAAGATGCGCTTGTCGGCTTGAAAGCGGGCGATACAAAAGATGTTAAGCTGGCGTTTCCGAAGGACTACCATGCGAAAGACTTAGCCGGGCAGGACGTTGTGTTTGAAGTTACAGTGAAAAAAGTGAATAGCGTGAAGCTGCCTGCGCTCGACGATAAATTTGCCGCAAAGGCTGGTCCATTTACGTCAATGGATGATTTGCGCAAGGATATAAAGGCGGAGATTACGGCGCAAGCTGAGCGCAAGGCGGCGGACGATTTGAAAGATGAGTTGGTAAAACAGCTGGTTGCAAAGAGCACAGTGAGCGTGCCATCGGTATTGCGCGACGATCAAATCCGTTCGCTGGAGCAGGATTTACGCCAGAATTTGATGTACCGGGGCCGCACCTTAGAGCAGTATTTTGAAGAGAAGGGCTATGCCGACCGCGACGCTTGGGTAAAAGCCGAAGCAAACGATGCCGCCGACGCGCGCATCAAGGCGGGTCTAGTGCTGGCGCAGTTGAGTAAAGAACTGAAAATTGAAGCGACAGCAGACGAGCTGGCAGCGCATATCAACGCCTATAAGCAGCAATATGCGAACAATCCCAAGATGGCAAAACACTTTGATAAACCTGAAGCGCAGCGCGAAGTTGCAAATCGGCTGATCACTGAAAAGACGGTCGACAAGCTGGTCGAACTGAACTCGTAGCGGATTGAGGCGCTAAATAGGTACTCTGGGCATGGCTGAGCGCATTATTCATGTTTATTTTGCTTAGTTGTTGAGAAATATGACAGAAGTGGTTTATTTTGACAAAAGTATATATTTGGTATATAACAAAAAGATATGTATGAACACTGCAAAGAGGTGATTGCGTACCCGTGCGCTTCGGATTCCGCAGAGACGCCGGATTTCTCTGATGATTCGGAGGACTTTGATGATTTGGATTGTGTTGAGCCAGACAAGCAAAGCTCTACGGGTATTTCACGGCGATCGTTTTTGTGGGACCTTGCAGTTGGCGTTACAGCAGGGCTTGCAGTAGGCGCTGTTGGCGAGGGTGCGGTCGAGTATTTATACGACCGTTTTGAGCGGATTGGTCCAAATGATTCCGTAGAGATGACGCTGGGAGTCGTTGCGATTTACGGTTCGGCAATTGACCCTGATAGCTGCGATGGCAATGGCACTGACAGTCGGCGCCGATGGGGACGCGAGCATATAGAGAGCGCAGCGCAAGATAATGTGAATCAAATTGAACAAACGCTTGGCGGGCAATACCAGATAGACATCAAACATATCGAAAAGGTCGTTGAGCCGGAAGGTGCGCGCCCGCGCAAAGACGATAGCGACGAAGCGCCGATGTACACGACCGATCAGTTTAAGCGGTACGTAAAAGAAACGCGCGAGCAAATCATAGAGGGTGATGACTATGATGGTAAGCCGGTTATTACGATGGTAATTTTCGATAGCCATTATTCTGAGTTGAGCGAAAAAGCAATTGGCATCGCCTACCAAGATCCGAGTAATCCGAGAATTCATATATCAACATACGGTGATCCGTTCGGCTGTGCACCGGCGCATGAAATTGGCCATCTGCTTAGTTCAAGGAAGATTGGTGAAGGCCTGGAGCATGAGGGAATGCTTGACGCTCGCGTCGAAGACAAAAGCAGTGGGCGTCTCGTGCAATTGTATGCGATTGATACGATTCAGAACCTGCTCAAGCAGGGTTGCGCGCTCAAGGCAAATGAGTATGCGTCATACCATACGGTAATGGGCTCGGGGCATCTGGACTCAAGTTATTCAATAAATGAGAAAGATGAACTGCATAAAGATCCGCATATTAAACGCCCGATTTATTCGCCGCCGGAAATATACTTTTTGCAGCCATGGCGCAAGACAGCGGATGCTGCCGAACAGCTCGGCGCGCATTTCCTTTCGTATGAAAAAGACAAAATGTTTGGTTTGACGGCGGAATTGCCAAGCAATCACGCATTGCGCAAAGCAATACCGTACGCCGACAGCTTGTTCATCGGGCCGAACGTGGACGGTTTTGTTGCAAGCGACAATACAACACCGGAAGGACTGTTTGTGGCAGATTCAATTGGTATTTACGCCGTCTCGAAAGACGGCCGCAGAACAGCCGAAATTAATACCGCGTGTTTCGGTATGAGCAACCTAGAGAACGGAGACGAGTATGTTGTTTACGCCGACGAGCAGCTAAATATACTTGTGCTCTCCGGCAGGAATGACAGCGGCGTATATGCAAAGATTCTTGCGCTTGATACCGATGAGGCGCAAATGCTGCTGAACAAGGATCGCGAAAAGACTGCCGAGCGTAATAAACTAATCGTTGATAACCACAATACGTAGTTTGACGACTAGGGTGCAGCAGCAATGATTGGGCGAATTAGCACTCTCCCTTGACGAGTGCTAATATTCAGCGTACAATGAAACCTATGAATGATATGCGAAATTATTTAGTGCCAAATGTAATCGTGCGCACGCGCGATGGCGAGCGCGGGTACGATATTTATTCCCGGTTGCTTGAAGATCGGATTATCTTTTTAGGCGAGGAAGTGACGGAAGGCTCGGCGAATACGATCGTGGCGCAGCTGCTACACCTAGCAAACGAAGATCCCGACAAAGATATCCAACTATACATCAATAGTCCAGGCGGCAGCGTGTATGATGGGCTAGCAATTTACGATACGATACAATATATCAAGCCGGACGTCCAGACGATTGGCATCGGGCTGCAGGCAAGCATGGGTGCGTTTTTGCTAAGTAGTGGCGCTAAAGGTAAGCGGTTTGTGTTGCCGAATGCGCGTGTGATGATTCACCAGCCATCCAGCGGTACGCAGGGCATGGTGACTGATCAAGAAATTAGCTTGCGCGAATCAGTGCGCATGAAAGAGCTGCTTGCGAAAGTGATCGCGAAAAACACCGGACAAAAGCTCGACAAAGTTAAAGCCGACATGGAGCGCGACCACTGGATGAGCGCCGATGAAGCGGTGAAGTATGGGTTGGCAGACGAAATGATCCGGCGCGGGCGCTAAACTCGGTTGCAATTTTTGCGGTGATGTGATATTGTAGGGCTACACAGACATTTCTAGTTATAGGAGGAGAAAATGTCTGATGTTGTGTGGTACGGCGTCGTCGCTATTCTTTTCGTTGCTGGTTTCGCCTGCGCCGCGTACAGCGGTTGGCAGGTGTTTTGTCCGATGCACCTGAGGCGCATCCATGTGATTTATCTTACATCACAGAAGCTGCGAGTGAAAGGAGAGCATCTCTTTTGGAAAGCTAGCTTTGCCGCTAGTGTTTTCCAATGCGCAGGGATTATCCTTGCGCTGGTCGCGGCAAGCAATCAGAGTCACCGCACGGCTACTGCTACTGCTACTGCTACTGCTACTGCTAGTGTGATAGTAGTAGCAGTCGGCGGCACCGTAGCCGCCATCGGATTCGCCGTCGACCGCTATTACGCCTATATGGCGAATATCGTGCGCAACGAGGAGATCGCGGAAGCGACCTCCGATCACTACCGGGAGCTTGAGTCGGCGGCCGTCCGCTAACTCGCTCCCATCCAGCCTCGTTCCCCCGCGCAACCCGCGTGGGGAACGAGGCTCTTTCTTTTGGCTTCACGGCGGGAGTTAGCATCGCCTGGATTCTCCAATAAAGTCATACGCACCCCATTGACATAGCCGCCTAAACCCTTTACAATGAAAGGCAATGAAGATTGTGTAACGTGGGTTGATAGTGTACTGCGCCTGTGGCGTGGCGTTTTAGTATGCGGTAATCCATGGTTAGTAAAGCTTCGGCGCCAACTCGTGCGGGAATGATAGAGCCAACCCACCTCTTGTCATTAGCACGGATATTGTTCAAATTTAACCAAAACGGGAGTACGCATGCCAAAAGCAACCACGGCAAATCACACTCCGGCACAGCGCGTGTTTTTCACGAATGACGACACGGCGGTGGCGGTACCAAACCTCCTGACCCACCAAAAGGAATCGTGGAAAGATTTCGTCGAGACGGGTCTGAGCGAGATTTTCGCAGAAATTAATCCAATTGAGGACTATACTGGACAGAAATTGGAACTGCGTTTTAAGGATTATAAATTTGAAGCGCCAAAAAATGATGAAAAATTTGCCAAAGAAAATAATTTGACGTTTGACGCGCCGCTGCTGGTGACCACTGAACTAACAAATAAAGTGACAGGTGAAGTCAAAGAGCAGGAAATTTACTTAGGCGACTATCCGTGGATGACAGATCGCGCAACGTTTATCATCAACGGTACGGAGCGCGTGGTGGTGAGCCAGCTGATTCGTTCAGCAGGCGTGTTCTATACGCCGGAAAAAGGCACGGGTAAAAATTTGTACAGCGCAAAATTAATCCCGGGTCGTGGGGCGTGGCTAGAGTTTGAAACAAGTGCGAGCGGTGCGATTTATGTAAAAATTGATCGTCGGCGCAAAATTGCCGTGACAACATTTTTGCGAGCGCTTGGTTATAGTAAGGTGTCGGAAATTCGTGAGCTATTTGCCGACATTGATACCGGTGAAACGAAATATATTGAGGCGACATTAGAGAAAGATCCTGCACATGGTGTGAACGAGGCGCTGATTGAGGTGTATCGCCGCTTGCGCCCAGGCGACTTAGCGACGGTTGATAACGCGCGCCAGATGATTGAGCGAATGTTCTTTGACTTTAAGAGGTTTGACTACAGTCGCGTTGGTCGCTATAAGATGAATAAACGATTGAATTTGGATGTACCAAATACCGCAGAGAATCGTGTATTGAGACTCGACGATCTGGTAGCGATTATTCGTGAGCTAATTCGCATGAACAACACGCAGGAGCCGGGTGATGACATTGATGCGCTTGATAACCGCCGCATTAAGCTTGTAGGCGAGTTGGTAGCGCGTCAGTTCCGCGTAGGTATGCTCCGCATGCAGCGCAATGCGATGGATCGCATGAGTATGAGCGATATCGAAACGGTGACACCAAGCCAGCTGATAAACGCCCGCCCAGTGGTTGCGGCGGTGCGCGAATTCTTTGCGAGTAGCCAATTGAGCCAGCTGCTTGACGAAGTGAACCCGATTTCGGAGTTAAGCCACAAGCGCCGATTGAGCTCAATGGGACCGGGCGGACTAAGCCGCGAGCGCGCTGGATTTGAGGTGCGCGATGCCCACCCGACACACTACGGGCGTATTTGTAGCGTGGAAACGCCGGAGGGTGCTAACATCGGGCTAGTATTGAATTTGGCTACGTACGCGCGGATTAATGAATACGGATTTATCGAAACGCCGTACCGCAAAGTCGAGAATGGCCGTGTGACTGATAAGATTGTTTATTTGGACGCATCGCAAGAGGTGAATGAGGTAATTGCTGACGCTGGCGCAAAGCTTGACGATAACGGCAACTTCATGAGCGAGCGTGTGTCGGCACGTAAATTCTTACAACCGAGCCGCGTAGATGCGAGCGAGGTGACGTTGATGGACGCGTCGCACAAGCAGATTCTAGGATCAACAGCCAGCCTTGTGCCGTTCATCGAAAAGAATCGCGTCGACCGTGCGTTGACTGGCTCAAACATGCAGCGCCAAGCAGTGCCGCTATTGCAGCCGCAAGCGCCAACGGTTGGAACGGGAATTGAAGCAAACGTTGCGCGCGATTCTAGCCAATTGATCGTCGCGGAAGCCGACGGCGAAGTAGTTCGCGCTGACGGTGATGCCGTTGAGGTGCAATATAAGGATGGAGTGAAGCGCTATGATCTCATTCACTTCGCGAAGAGCAATGATGATCGTTGCGTTAACCAGAAAGTTCGCGTATCGCGCGGCGAAACTGTTGCAAAAGGCGACATCCTCATTGAGGGCATGTCGATTGCTGAGGGTGAACTAGCACTAGGTAAAGACCTATTAGTAGCATTCATGCCATGGGGCGGCTACAATATGGACGACGCGATCGTGATTAGCCGCCGATTAGTTGAGGACGACACGCTTACTAGCGTAAATATTAAAGATTATTCGGTAGAAGTACGCGAAACGAAGCTTGGCCCGGAAATCGTGACACGCGATATTCCAAATGTGAGCGAAGACAGTTTGCGCCATTTGGATGAAAACGGTATTGTACAAATCGGTTCGGAAGTAAAAGCGGGCGATGTACTTGTCGGGAAAATTACGCCGAAAGGCGAGCAGGAGCTTAGTTCGGAAGAACGGCTGCTGCGCGCGATTTTTGGCGAAAAAGCGAAAGACGTGCGCGACACGTCGCAGCGCATGAATAATGCAGGCGGCGGTAAAGTTGTTGGCGTGAAGATTTTCAGCCGTGAAAACGGTCATGAACTAAAAGCCGGCGTACTGATGCAGATCCAGATTTTTGTGGCGCAATTGCGCAAAATTAGCGTCGGCGACAAGATGGCAGGACGCCACGGTAACAAAGGCGTAGTGGCGCGCATTTTGCCGGTTGAGGATATGCCGTATTTGGCAGACGGAACGCCAGTTGATGTCGTTCTAAACCCGCTTGGCGTGCCAAGCCGCATGAACTTGGGGCAGTTGTTTGAAACGCATCTGGGCATGGCAGCGCGGGCGCTTGGCTACAAAGTTGCAACTCCGCCGTTTAACGGAGTGCCAAATGACGTGATTGAGCGCGAGCTTGAAAAAGCTGGCTTAGCGAGAGACGGCAAGAGTCAGCTCTTTGATGGTCGCAGCGGCGAAGCGTTTGAGGAGCGCACAACCGTCGGCGTAATGCACATGATTAAATTGCATCACATGGTTAGCGACAAAATCCACGCGCGCAGCACTGGCCCGTACACGATGGTGACGCAGCAGCCGCTTGGCGGTAAGGCGCAAAATGGCGGCCAGCGCTTTGGTGAGATGGAGGTGTGGGCGCTTGAAGCGTATGGTGCCGCGACCACGTTGCAGGAAATGCTAACGATTAAGTCGGACGACGTATACGGCCGCGCGAAAGCGTACGAATCAATTATCAAAAATGACGTAATCACCGGTCCGAAATTGCCAGAATCATTCAACGTGTTGGTGAAAGAGCTGCAAGGCTTAGGCTTGCGCGTTGATCTGGTCGACGAAAACGAGAATATTGACGCTGAGCATTTGATTGAGTCAAGCGGACCGGCTGGTAAAGCTGCGCCGGCTACAAATGATGACGATGATGATAGCGGCGAAGCAGAAACTTACCTTGACGAATCTGACGGAATCGGCGATGTTGGCGATGATGACGGCATGAGCGTGCGCGCTATCGACGATGAAGGTCAAATTTCGGATATAAGCGAAGAGGAAGACGAAATGTACGATGAAATAACAACGCAAGCAGACAGGGAGGAGGCGTAAGATGGCGTATCCAGTTAACACGCATGGTATCGCTGATTTCGACGCAGTTCGCCTGGCGGTGGCGAGCCCGGAAGATATTCTGAAGTGGAGCTACGGCGAGGTAACGAAGCCGGAAACGATTAATTACCGTACACAAAAACCAGAACGCGACGGGCTGTTCTGCGAGCGAATTTTTGGTCCGGTTAAAGACATTAACCCGCACGACAGTAAACTCAAAGGTGTGCGTTCGCGCGAAGCGGCGGTTGATAAAAACGGCGAGTTGGTTACGAAGTCAATTGTACGCCGCGAACGCATGGGCCACATCAATCTGGCAGCACCAGTTGCGCATATTTGGTTTATGCGCGGTACGCCGAGTGCGATGAGCTTATTGACCGGCATCACGGTGCGCAATTTAGAGCGTATCGCTTACTTTGCAACCTATGTGATTTTAAAGGTCGACGAAGAAAAGCGTGATCAAATGCTGGCTGACTTGGAGGCAGAGACTGAAGCTGGTCGCGCTGCAATTAGAATTCGCTATGAGCGCGAAGCGAGTGCGGACGGCGCGGATGTCAAACAGCTGGCAGAAGAGCAAACGCGCGAGCTGCAGGATTTGGAAGATCAGTTCAACGTGAAGAAATCGCAGCTTGAGAGCTTGGTACGGCGTGCATTGATTAACGAAACCGACTACCGCAATTTGCCGGAAGAATATGAAGAGCTGATTGAAGTTGGTATGGGCGGCACGGCGTTGAAAGCGTTGCTTGATGAAATCAACCTGAGTGAATTGATTGCTAAATTGCAAGAAGAAGCAGATGGCGCAAAAGGTCAGCGTGAAAAGAAATTGCTGAAGCGTTTGAAAGTGCTTGAAGGTATGCAATCAGCAGGCATTAAGCCGTCAAGTTTGTGCTTGACGGTGCTACCGGTTATTCCACCAGACTTGCGCCCGATGGTTTCGCTCGCGGGCGGGCGGTTTGCAACGAGCGACCTCAACGATCTGTACCGCCGCGTTATCAATCGCAATAATCGCTTGAAGAAATTGATTGACCTGAACGCGCCGGAAGTAATTCGCCGCAACGAAATGCGCATGCTGCAAGAAGCAGTCGACAGCCTCATTGATAACTCGGCAGCGCGCGGCGGACGCGCCGTGAACGCTGCGGGCAATCGCCGCCGCCTGAAGAGCTTGAGCGATATGCTAAAGGGCAAGCAAGGGCGTTTCCGCCAGAATTTGCTTGGTAAGCGCGTAGACTATTCGGGCCGTTCGGTGATCGTGGTTGGCCCGAAATTGAAAATCAATCAGTGCGGTTTGCCGAAGCAAATGGCAATTGAGTTGTTTAAGCCATTCGTTATTAGTTGGCTGATTGAACGCGAATATGCGCACAATATTCGTTCAGCGACGCGCTTGATCGACGCGGGCGAGGCGGTCGTGTGGGATGCGCTTGATGCTGTAATTGAGGGTAAATATGTTCTCTTGAACCGTGCGCCATCGCTGCACCGCTTGAGTATTCAAGCATTTCAGCCAAAATTGGTTGAGGGGAAAGCGATCCAGCTGCATCCGCTCGTAGCAAGTGGTTTTAATGCCGATTACGATGGCGACCAGATGGCGGTACACTTGCCGCTTAGCAAAGAAGCGCAAGCTGAAGCGCGCGAGCTGATGAGCGCGGTTAACAACTTGTTGAAGCCGGCAGACGGCAGTCCGGTGTTAAACATCGGGCAGGACATCGTGCTTGGTAATTACTATTTGACGTATGAAAAGCCAAGCGTGCAAACTGATACGGTTGCGGTGTTTGCTGACAGTCGTGATGCCGAGTTGGCGTATGATATGGGTAAATTGCATCTGCAGAGCCCGATCCGCATTCGTGCCAAGGGCGAAATCCGCAATACGACGCTCGGGCGTGTATTCTTTAACGAGATTTTGCCAGACGATTTTCCGTATAACAATAACGTGCAAACGAAGAAAGAATTGAAGCGCGTGCTGGCGCAGATCTTCGACAAATATGGCGCTGAAGAGACTGCTAAAACAGCAGACCGTATGAAAGGTTTGGCATTCCGATTTGCGACAGTGGCGGCAGTATCAACTGGTAAGGACGACTACGTGCATTTTAGCGAGACGGAAAGCTTCATTGCCGATGGAGACAAGCGCGCGGCAGTGATTGCTGATCAGTACGATCAGGGGTTGATCACTGAGTCGGAGCGCTATAACCTAACAGTTGGCGCGTGGCGTACAGTTGATAATAGCGTGACGAAGCTGCTAAAAGAAAAGCTCGGCAGTATGGATACGAGTATTTCCGTGATGGTCAACTCGGGCGCGCGTGGTGATATTTCAAACGTAAAGCTTGCCAGTGCGATGATTGGTATCCAGGTGGACGCCGCTAACCGCGAAATTGAGCTGCCGATTCGTTCGTACTATACGCACGGTCTGTCGAGCCTGGAATCGTTCGTGGCGACGCGCGGTTCGCGCAAGGGCTTGATTGACACGGCGCTTAAGACGGCAGACTCTGGATATTTGACACGACGCTTAGTCGATGTGTCGCAAGACGTATTCACGGTAGAGGATGAAGCGGGCGACGACGAAGGCTATACGATCTACCGTTCGGAAACCGAAGAGACGATGATTGACTTCGGCAACCGATTGTACGGACGTTACACGCGTGACGCAGTGCCGGGGCATATCGGTGAGAACGAGCTGATCACGCGTGAAGTCGCAAATGCAATTGACGCCGACGAAGCGATTACCGAGGTGAAGATCCAGTCGATTCTGTCAACGAATAACCTAGAGGGTGTGCCACGTCGTAGCTACGGCATTGATATGTCGACCAACCGCCTGGTTGATCCTGCCGAGCCGGTTGGCGTGATTGCCGCGCAGTCGGTCGGCGAGCCAGGTACGCAGCTGACGCTCCGCACTTTCCATAACTCTGGTGTAGCAGGAAGCGACATTACGCAAGGTTTACCGCGTGTCGAAGAATTGTTTGAAGCGCGCAATCCGAAAGGACAAGCATATATCACCGAGATTGCTGGTACGGTTGACGTCTGGGAGGATGGCCATAAGTATATTGTGCAAGTGGCGCCGGAAACGGGCCGTGTTGAGCGATTGCCGCTTGAGGGTCGTACGCCGCTGTTGCAAGACGGTTCGGAAGTAAAAGTGGGCGATGTGCTTGCTGAAGCGACCGAGGGTACAAAGCCGTTGATCGCACCGTTTGATGGTGTTGTCGAGACGGCAGAGGGTACGATCGTGATTGCGTCGACGGCAGTATCGCCAGTGAAATATGAGATTCCGGGTACAGCGCAGCTAGTTGTTTCGGCAGGTGATCGTGTTGAGCCAGGCGATCGGCTAACAATCGGTTCGCTTAATCTGCACGATTTGATGCGCCTGAAAGGAACAGAAGCGACACAGCGCTACATCATCAACGAAGTGCTGCGTATTTACGCCGCCCAGGGCCAAGACGTTGCCGATAAACATCTGGAGGTCATTGTGCGCCAGATGTTCAGCCGCGTGCAAATTGAAGATCCGGGCGACAGCGAGTTTGTAATGGGCGATATCGTCAGCAAAGCTCGTGTCGTGCGCGCAAACAAAGAGTTGGTCGCCGCAGGCAAAGAGCCGGCGCAATATACGCAGTTGCTGCTCGGCATCACCAAAGTGAGCATCTGGAGCGATTCATGGCTATCGGCGGCATCGTTCCAAGACACGACGCGCGTGCTTATTAGTGCCGCTACTTCTGGCCGCGCCGATCGCCTGCACGGCTTGAAGGAAAACGTTATCATCGGCCGCAAGATTCCTGTTGGTACGGGTGCAATTGCGCTCAATGAGGACGAGGACAATTCGCCGGCGGATGAATACGCGGAAGATGTTGAGTCTGAAGCAAACGACATCACACCAGACGTTGATTCGGAATCGTAGTCCGTTAAACTACGCTAGGTTGAGGTGACGCTCAAAAAAACACCTTTCTCATTTACGGGAAAGGTGTTTTAGTATGTGATTATTCACGCCTCTGTTTATTTGTCGAACGCTCTCTTTCATCCCCGGCGATTCACGCAACGTTTGATGCGGCATTAAAGACTGCAATGAAATTAAATTAAATCAAAAACACTTTTGCCAGCTTGATCTTCAGAGGTAACCGAAATTAGCGCTTCCCGCCGTATTTCACGGTCTCAATTGTGCCAGTTGAGCGGCGGCGGCACGGCTGGTCGGCATAGGCACGCCGTTGATTTTCACCGGTAAAGTTTTCGCACTCTACATACACATCGCGGTTGCGGTCGCGGAAATAATACCACAAGCCGTCCGGCATCTGATAGAACATGCCCAAATTATCGGGCGTCGTCATGCGTTGATTGGTAACCGCGCCGACTGGAATTTCAACTAGTTTGTACCCACTGAGCGCGCCGTCTTTCGGCATTGGCTTGCCGATAAATCCATAATGCGCCGCGGTCGACGTAACAGCGCTGTACGCTTTGGCGAGCGGCTGCTGGGCATCGGCGTATGGCGTGTAAGCGGATACATCCAAGCAGCGCAGCTCCGTCCAGTCGCCTTTGGTGTCGTGCTCTGCTGGATCGACGCTCAGCTGGCACACGACGTCATCGCGCGTGAAATCAGCTAAATACGCTGTTTTTTCATCGCCCTCGGAAAAAACTTTCTTGACGAACTTATCGTAGTCCAGGCTTTTTTCAATTGACTCGCGCTGCTGCTTGCTCATTTCTTTCGGCACGTAGCCGGCAAGACTCTGCAAAATATCAACGTCCGGTATGACAGTGTAAAAATTTTTGCCCTTCACCTTGATCGGAATTGTCAGCGGCGTTTTAGCTTTTTCTTGCCCCTTGAAATACACAGCCGTGCGTTCAATAGTTTGCTGCGCAGTGAGCGGGTCTAATTTGGTTTCGCCAGCCTTTTTCTGCTCGTTTGTAGTACGCTTGGTTGATGATTGCGCAAACAGCAATACGACTGCAATCACGCCGATCGCCGCCGCAAGCAGCAATCCGCTGATTAGTATTACTTTGAGCGCATGAAACGAGCGGACGCCCTTTTGGTGCGGTACGGGCTGCGCATATTTGCCGTCTGAAAGTGGCTTCGGCGCCGCGTTCGCCGACGGCGAAACGTACCCCGGGTGTCCGGCATTTTCAATATCGCTATCATTCAAATTTCGTTGTGGATTCATGCTTATATTATACTATAACTCTTATGATTTAGCGCGAAAGCCGGGCGCGGGCGGCGAGCGCTTTACTACGTACATACAACCTGCTATAATAGGCAAAAATAGGAGGTGCATGATGAGTTAGAGTACGAAGCAAAAATTTTACATATCAATACGGCGCAATTCGTGCAGCAGGTTGAATCGCTTGGCGCGAAGAAAACCGGCAGCTACCAATTTCGCCGCTACGTATTCGACACTATCCCAGCGCAGGCAAATAAATGGGTGCGCTTACGGACAGACGGTAGCCGCACGACCATCACATGCAAAGAAATCGTGAGCGATACGGTCGACGGGACGATTGAAAAAGAGATTGTCGTTGACGATTTTGATCAAGCGCTTGATGTGCTGGCGGCACTTGGGTTGAAACCGCGCGGCTACCAGGAAAATCGGCGCGAAGAATATATGCTGGACGGCGTGCAAATTACTGTGGATTCGTGGCCGTTTCTTGATGATTACGCCGAAATTGAAGGTGGCAGCAGCGATCAAGTTACGGCTATGATTACGAAGCTCGGATATTCGCCGAACGACACAGTGTACAAAAATACCGACGAGCTGTATAAAGAAATCGGCATCGACCTGAAAACGGTTGCGGAGTTGCGATTTGATGGCGGCGTACACAGATAGAGCCGGCTCAGTCTCTTGATAGCAGGCGCTTTATATATTAACCTGTCCTTGCTTCTTAAGAAAAAAGCCCAAGCGCACATTATACAAAACATGCAGCTTGGGCAGAGAAAAGAGCCATAGGAAAGGAAAACAAACAGCTCTTTTGCGATACGGCTAAACCGCCAAGCAATCCAACTGAGAAAGTAGAGGATAGCTCAAAGCAGTAAGCTATGATAAAGAAAAGAAAAGAAAGGAAAGGAAAGGAAAGGGAGCGAAAACCATAAGCCCGAAAGCCTAGGCGGGAAACTCAGAACTCTAAACAGAGTTCGAAGTGGAGTGCCGCCCCCATACTTCAGATAAACCAAAGCATGGGGGCGGCAACGCCTAGAGACTACCGCCTGAACAGGCGGCGAGCCCTATCAAGAGTTCGCCGCCACCAGGGGCGGGGCTTGTACGGGGGCTCATCTTCGCACCTAAGGTAAAGCATAGCTTTACCCCTCCTTTTTCTTCTCAAGATCCTGCTCCTCGCACGGGATTGTGCGAAAAGCTGATATATATCATACTTGTCGCCCAAAGTCAATAGTTTGCGGTAGAATTCGGGTATGATAGGTCTAAACAAGCCAAAAACCGTCGCTCTAAAAATCAGCTTTATACATTATCCTATCTAGACAAAATGCCACCAACCGTGCTATAATAACAGAGAGTTTCTCTGATTCGCCGCTAGGATAATCTCGGCGCGTAAAATCAGACGCATGAGGCGGGTTGCTGCCGTGCCCATGCATCCGCAGAGCCTTTAGCAAGCTCCGCCAAGAAGATAAGTGTAATGAAAAGGAATGGGTGATTTATGCCAACCATCAATCAGCTGGTGCGCAAGTCGCGCAAGACAGCGGCAAAAAAGTCGAAGTCTCCAGCGCTTGGGCGCATTCATAACGCGCTGAAAGTTCGGTACTATAACCAAAATGCACCGCTCAAGCGCGGCGTGTGCGTGAAAGTGACAACCAAAACACCGAAAAAACCTAACTCTGCGCTCCGTAAAGTTGCGCGCGTGCGCCTGACGAACGGGTACGAAGTTTGGGCGTATATTGGCGGCGAAGGGCACAATTTACAGGAGCACGCAGTCGTGCTCGTACGCGGCGGCCGCGTGCCAGACCTGCCAGGTGTGCGCTACCATATCGTACGCGGCGCGCTTGATTTGCAAGGCGTCTCCAAGCGCAAACAAGGCCGTTCAAAATATGGTACGAAAAAGGAGGATAAGTAATCATGCCTCGTAAAGTCACGAAGAAATTGCAGCGCACTATCAAGCCGGATCGCAAATACCAGAGCGTGCTCGTGCAGCGCTTGATCAACAAATCAATGCTTAACGGCAAAAAGCAAGTTGCCGAGCGCGCCGTCTACACCGCGCTTGAGCAGGCGGCAAAAACGCTTAAAAGCGAAGAGCCGCTGGAAGTTTTTGAAGCTTGCATTAAAAATATTAGTCCGGCGTTCGAGGTGAAATCTCGCCGCGTCGGCGGTGCGAACTATCAGATTCCATTTCCGATTCAGGGCCATCGCCAGCAGCATTTCGCGTTTATGTGGCTAGTGCAGGCGGCGCGCAGCAAAAGCGGCATGCCGTACAGTAAGCGCCTTGCGACCGAAATTGTTGATGCTGTTAACGAAACCGGCATTGCGTTCAAGAAGAAAGAAGACACGCACAAAATGGCGGAAGCCAACCGCGCTTTCGCGCATTTCGCGCGCGGCTAGGCGAACGCCGTAAGAGAATAGAAGGAGCGTAAATTATGAATATTCAAATCTTGAATTGCCTCACTATGATTTTGCCGTTTATAATTATAACTGCCTACGCAGTCGCCGCCGTCTGGATCGCTCGCTGGTTTATCCGCAACGACAAAGGTAAAAGCGAAGGTGAGGACAAATAGTAATCAGCCGCGATCTATTCTCCGCGTAAAACGCTCTCCTCGTGGAGAGCGTTTTACAGCGCAGATTAACGCACGTTAGGCACTGTATTTACAATAATAAATCTGATATAATAGCCAGTAATAGTAGTTTTTTGGTGGCAAAAAATAGCCAAAAACTCGGATAATATTATTTAAGTTAAAGGAAACCTCATGGCAACGAATGTTCCGCTAAAAAACTTTAGAAATGTTGGTATTATTGCGCATATCGACGCAGGCAAAACCACGACGACCGAAGGTATCTTGTACCGCACCGGCATCAACCATAAAATCGGCGAGGTGAAAGGCGACGGCGACGGCGCGACGACCGACTGGATGGCGCAGGAAAAAGAGCGCGGCATCACGATTACGTCGGCGGCCGTAACATGCTTTTGGAAAGGCCATAAAATCAACATCATCGACACGCCGGGGCACATTGACTTTACCGCTGAAGTGGAGCGCTCGCTTCGCGTGCTTGATGGCGCGGTGACGGTATTTGACGGCAAAATGGGCGTTGAGGCTCAGTCTGAAACAGTCTGGCGCCAGGCGAATAAATACGGCGTGCCGCGCCTCTGTTTCATCAACAAGATCAACCAAACGGGCGGCGATTTTTACAAATCGCTGGAGAGTATCCACACGCGCCTCAGCAAGCAGGCATTTCCGATTCATTTGCCGATTGGGTTTGAGAAGGACGTTTGCGGCGTGGTTGATTTGGTCGAGATGAAAGCTTACACCTACAAGGATTACACCGACCACGAGCTGATTGAAGGCGAAATTCCAGCGGACATGCTGGAAAAAGCACAGAACGCGCGCAGCCTGCTTGTTGAAAATGCCGTTGAAGCCGACGACGACTTGATGATGAAGTTCCTTGACGAAGGCGAGGAATCAATTACGAAAGACGAACTAAAGATGGCGCTGCGCAAGCGCGTGCTGGCGGGCGACTTCTTCCTGGTGACGGGCGGCGACGGCCGCGGCGTGATCGTCGAGAAACTGCTTGACATCATGACGGATTATTTGCCAAGCCCGCTTGATGTCGACGAAATTTGGGGCAAAAACCCGAAGACGGGCGACGAGGTTGGCCGCAAGCCGGATAACAAAGAGCCGATGGCGGCGCTGGCGTTTAAGATTGCCGCTGATCCATTTGTTGGTAAGCTGATCTTTGTCCGCGTATATTCGGGCGTTCTGAAAGCCGGCAGCTACGTGCTCAACACGACAACGGGCGAGAAAGAACGTATCGGGCGTATCGTGCGCATGCATGCCGATAAGCGCGAGGACATTGATTCGGTCGGTGCGGGCGACATCGCGGCGGTCGTCGGTTTGAAGAATACGTACACCGGTAATACATTAGCGGATGCGGCGCACCCGATCGCGCTTGAGTCGATTGAGTTTCCCGACCCGCCGGTATCAATCGCCGTTGAGCCGAAAACGAAAGCCGATCAAGAAAAAATGGGCATTGCTCTGCAGCGCCTCGCGGAGGAAGACCCGACATTCCGCATTCATACCGACGAAGACACCGGCCAGACGATCATGTCCGGTATGGGCGAGCTCCATCTCGAAATCCTCATCGACCGCATGAAGCGCGAGTTTAACGTTGAAGCAAATGTCGGCGAGCCGCAAGTTGCCTACCGCGAAACTATTAAGGGCACGGCGGAAGTGCAGGGTAAGCATGCTAAGCAGTCTGGCGGCCGCGGCCAGTACGGTGATGTCTGGGTGCGCTTTGAACCGAACGAAACCGGAAGGGGCTTTGAGTTTATTGATGAAATCAAAGGCGGCGTGGTGCCGCAGGAATACCGCCCGGCGGTGCAAAAAGGTATCGTCGAGACGCTAAACGGCGGCGTCATTGCGGGTTATCCGGTGGTTGATGTCAAAGCCACGCTCTACGACGGTAGCTACCATGATGTTGACTCCAGCGAGCTGGCGTTTAGCTTGGCGGGTAGTCTAGCAGCACGCGCTGGCATCAAGCAGGCCAATCCGGTACTGCTTGAGCCGGTTATGCATGTTGAGGTGACGACGCCAGAAGAGTTTATGGGCGACATCATCGGTGACCTGAACTCGCGTCGCGGTCGTATTGAGGCGATGGAAGACTTGATGGGCGGTGCGAAACTTATCAAGGCGATTGTGCCACTCGCTAATATGTTTGGCTACACCAGCGACATTCGCAGTATGAGCCAGGGTCGTGCTGCCAGCACGATGGAGCTAGCGCACTACGAAGAAGTTCCACCAAACGTAGCGCAGGAAATTATTGAGAAGCGCTC
This sequence comes from uncultured Candidatus Saccharibacteria bacterium, assembly GCA_938045235.1. Classification (GTDB taxonomy): domain Bacteria; phylum Patescibacteriota; class Saccharimonadia; order Saccharimonadales; family Saccharimonadaceae; genus Saccharimonas. The sequence goes on along the minus strand of CALIMZ010000014.1, from coordinate 3,207 downwards.
AAAGTAGCCGCTCAATTTCTGCAGTAATCTGTAAAACCGAGGGATTTATCGTATGCCCTCGGTTTTTTAGCTGCATCCATTCTAAACGCGTGCTACGCCTCCATACACATATCGCGATACGGTTTCGTTGCAAGCGGAAACACGTCTACGCCGAGCGATCGTTCCAGCTTATTGATAGTTCGAAGTGCTGCCGCTTTATCCGCAAGCGTTACCTCTGTTTCAATGAATGTCCCGACATCCATGATTTCATCAATCGCAATGACAGCATTGGGATATGCCGCCGAGGCAAATGTACGCCGGAATTTAGCGACTGTCGTTAGCTCTATCATGCCAAGGTCTGCGAGCAATTGCTTGGCGGTTGCCGCATCGTTTGGCGCGATTGATAGATTTGTCTCCGGCTTCATGATCGTGCCATTGTTTGTGCTTGTTGCCTGCGATGTTGCCGGCTTGTACGTTACCTCAGCAAACCCGTCGCGCTCGCGTACGCGCAAACATTCAACAGTCTGCATGAAATCAACATCGGGGCGGGAATAATAAGTATCATTTTCGTGCAACTGGTTAGCCTGTGTAAAACCATGTGCTCGTAGCGTTGCAATAAACGTATCCACATTACCGGTAAATATGCGTTTGCGTTCGACTTCAATGAGGGGTTTAGTCATTGCGGGGCCTTTCTTAAAGAGGTGTAGTGTCAAGAGTTCTATTTATTATCCCTCTTTTCTAAGCATTATTCAAGTAGTTTATTCAGAATGATTCGACTAGTGTACCTGCTTACTAATTATGCCCAGCTCTCAACATTTAGATACTATTAACATTGGCTAGAGATCTAATACTTGCGCTAATCCGTCGATCTGCTTATACTAAATTTATATGCGGTGGGCAGCAAAGCAGAAAAAAGTAGTTGCACGGATAAAATGGCTAACGCTTGGCGCGCTCGTGGCCGCGGCGATCGGCTATATGTACTGGGATACCGAGATCAACCCGGGCAGCGCGCAGCATACTGGCTCGTCGGGCAGCGGGCTTGAAAAAACGCTGATCATGGGCACCGACCCAGGTTTCAAGCCGTTTGAGTACAAAAACGGGCAAAATGTCGTTGGATTTGATGTCGATTTGGTGCGCGAAATCGCTAAAGATACAAACCGCTCGCTGCAGATTGAGGAAATATCGTTTGACGGCTTGCTGCCGGCGTTACAGGCGGGGCGGATTGATTTAATTGCCGCTGGTATGACTGTCACGCCGGAGCGCGCCAAAAACGCTGCCTTTTCTACTACCTACTATTCGGCGGCGCAAAAGGTTGTCGTGCCGAAAACTGGCTCGACGGTTGAGTCGGTTGATGACTTGAAGGGTAAACGTATCGGCGTGCAGCTTGGCACAACGGGCGATACGCTCGCGCATAAGATTACAGGTGCGTCGGTCGTGCAATTGCCCGCGACATCAAATGTTATGCAAGAGCTGAATGCGCGGCGTATCGACGCAGCAATCATGGACAACGGTCCAGCGACGCAATATTTAGCGACGAACCCGAACCTCACCATGCTGGCGCGCGACTTAACGAAAGAGGACTATGCTATCGCTATTAAGAAGGGTAATGCTGAGTTGCTCAAGCAAGTGAACGATAGTATCAAAGCTATGAAGAAAGATGGACGCTACGACGCGCTCGTTAAAAAGCATTTTGGAGTAAGCGCATCATGAATACGTTTGAAATCCTCTTTGGCGACGAGCGCTATTTATATCTGACGCGCGGACTAGAGGTTACGCTGCTGCTCACGGTGTTTTCGACGATTATTGGTATCGCTATCGGGCTGGTGATCGCGCTCATGCAGCAATCGCAGTGGCAGCCGTTCAAACGCTATAAACCATCGCGCTTGCAGCGCTGGCGCCCAGTGGCGTGGCTGGCAAATATCTACACCGTCATTATCCGCGGCACGCCGTCGCTCGTACAGCTGCTGATCATGTACTACGTCGTGTTCGGCTCGTACCGCAGCGTGTCGAAGCTATGGATCGCGAGCCTAGCCTTTGGTATCAACAGCGGCGCGTATATCGCAGAGATTATCCGCGGCGGCATTGAGGGCGTCGACAGCGGGCAAGTCGAAGCGGCGCGGTCGCTGGGCCTCAGCCGCTGGCAAACGATGCGCTACGTCGTCCTGCCGCAAGCGCTGAAAACTTCATTGCCGGCGCTCATCAGCGAATTTATCACTTTACTAAAAGAAACGTCAATCGTCGGCTGGATCGGTATGAACGACCTCATGCGCGGCGCCGATAACATCCGCTTCCAGACTGCCACGGCGTTTGAGTCGCTCTTTGCCGCTGCGCTGCTGTATCTGGGGCTTACGACTATATTCACGCGCCTTATGCGCCGCGTCGAAAGGAGGCTGAAAGAAAGTGATTAACATTGAAAACCTGCACAAAAAATACGGCAAAAACCACGTGCTCAAGGGGATTGATTTGCAAATCGACCAAGGCGAAGTCGTCGTAATCCTCGGCTCAAGCGGCGGCGGCAAAAGCACCTTGCTGCGCTGTATCAACATGACCGAAACGCCGACCAGCGGGCGCGTGTGGGTGAACGGCATCGATATGACCGACCCGCATACAAATCTCAACCAAGTGCGCGCCGACATCGGCATGGTATTCCAGCAGTTTAATTTATTCCCGAACATGAATGTCATTGATAACATCATGCTAGCGCTTACGAAAGTGCGTAAGCTGTCGCGGCGCAAAGCGCGCCAAACCGCGCTTGAAGCGCTCGAAAAAGTCGGCTTGCGCGAAAAAGCTAACGAATTCCCCAGCCATTTATCGGGCGGGCAAAAGCAGCGCGTTGCGATCGCGCGCGCCATGGCGATGCAGCCAAAAGTCTTGCTTTTCGACGAGCCGACCAGCGCCCTCGATCCAGAAATGGTCGATGAAGTATTAGCGGTCATCCGCAAGCTCGCCAGCACCGGCATCACTATGGTGATCGTCACGCACGAAATGTCGTTTGCGCGCGATGTCGCTTCGCGCATTATCTTTCTGGACGGCGGCAAGATCATCGAAGACGGCACGCCCGAAAAAGTCATCAAGCACTCGCGCCACGCCAAAGTCCGCTCGTTTTTCGAGGCGCTGACGAATTAGCGTAAAAATAGTAAAGAAAATCCTTAGGTTCACCCAACTAACCCGTAAAGCCATAGTAAACCGCAGGAATGCTATTGGGCTGGCGAACAGTTCTGGCTGGTT
>CALIMZ010000013.1:0-5573 GCA_938045235.1 uncultured Candidatus Saccharibacteria bacterium | reverse complement strand
GTCAACGTGCGCCTCCTTGGCGGTGGCGACCATCTCTTCTTCGCTGGCTGTTGGATTGCCATAGAGCAAATTTTGGCGAATCGTGCCCTTAAACAACCAAGTGTCCTGCAACACCATACCAAACATTTGCCGCACGTCGCTGCGCTTCATCTGGCGGATATCAACGCCGTCAATTTTGATTGCGCCGCTGTTAATTTCATAAAATCGCATCAGTAAATTGACCAGGGTGGTTTTGCCCGCGCCCGTCGGACCGACGATCGCCACACGCTGGCCTGGCTTGACGCGCGCCGATAAGCCCTTGATAACCGGCTCATCTGGATTATAACCAAAGGTGACGTTATCAAATTCCACGCCGCCCTTCACTTTTTCTAGCTTTACCAAATCCCTACCCTCGCGCGTCTCTTCTGGTTCGTCGATAAACTCAAACACTCTCTCTGCCGCCGCAGCTGTCGATTGCAAAACGTTAGCGATATTCGCCGTCTGTTCAATCGGCTGATTAAACTGTCGCATATATTGAATAAAAGCCTGAATATCGCCGACCTGCAATCGACCATTGATCGCCAGCCAACCGCCCAACACTGCCACGCCAACGTAGCCCAAATTTCCCACGAAATTCATAATTGGCCACATCAGCCCCGACAAAAACTGCGATTTCCAAGCGCTTACGTGCAGTTGATTATTAATTGCCGTAAATTTTGCGAGCGACCGCGCTTGCCCGTTAAACACACGCATAACTTGATGTCCAGCATACATCTCCTCAATATGCCCATTCAGTTCGCCGAGCTCAGTTTGCTGACGAGTAAATTGTACCTGCGATTTTTTCGCAATTAGCAGCACAAAACCCATGCTCACTGGCAACACTAGAAGTGCTACTACTGTCATCTGCCAACTAATTGATAGCATCATTGCGACGATACCAGCAATCATTACCACCGCCGACACGATTTGCGACAAACTTTGATTCAGTGTCTGGCTGATTGTATCAACATCGTTCGTGACGCGGCTGAGCACCTCGCCATAAGTTTGCTTATCAAAATAGCTGAGCGGCAAACGGTTAATTTTCAATGAAATATCACGCCGCATCTGAAATGTGACTTTTTGCGTTACGTTTGTCATGATCCAGCTTTCGAGATAACGAAGCGCCGCGCTCAACAGATACAGCCCAATAAGCCACAGAACGATTTGGCCAATTGCGTCAAAGTGGAATGCAGGCTTTTTCGTCATATCAAGCGCGCGGATCGTGTCAAGCTGACCGGCTGGGATTTTGCCTTCAATCTCCGACTTATTCGGCAATCTGTTTAATATATCGCCGCCTGTTGTGCCGCTTGGCAGCTTTGTATCCGCCGGCAGTTTTTTCGTGATCGTATCGTATGCTTTGATACTAACGTAATCTTTCACAATTTGGTTAGTTGCCTCGCCGAGGATTTTCGGGCTAACGATTGCAAAAATTGTACTGCCAACCGCAAGCACCGCGACCGCCAGCAACCGCCAACGAAACGCCGCCAAATAGCATACTAATTTTTTCATCGTACCGCGAAAGTTTTTAGCTTTTTCGCCCGCACCCATATTTCCCATCGGTCCGCCTTGGCGCACGCGTGGTCGTTTTTTAAAATCTTGCCTATTACTCATCGTGCTACTCCTTTCTGCCGTCGAACGGATCGCGTAGCAGACCTTTTTGACGCCGATGATGGCGCAGCAACATTAGCCGCTAGCTGCGCAAGCTCTTCATCAGACAACTGCGACGCGGCAATTTCTTGGTATATACGACACGACTGCATCAATTCAGCATGCGTGCCCTGCCCGACGATTTTACCCTCGTCAAGTACGATGATTTTATCAGCATTCATAATCGTGTTAATACGCTGCGCCACGATCAGCATAGTTTTATGTTTCATCTCCTTAGCAAGCGCGCGCCGTAGTTTCGCGTCAGTCTTAAAGTCTAGCGCCGAAAACGAATCGTCGAAAATATAAATCTGTGCCTGCGTTGCCAGTGCGCGCGCAATTGATAACCGCTGACGCTGTCCGCCCGATACATTGCTACCACCCTGCGCAATACTACTATCGTATGCGCTGTCAAGTTCATTAATAAATTCTGCCGCCTGAGCAATCTGCGCCGCTTTCTCAAGCTCCTTACGCGACGCTTTCTGATTACCGTAAGTAATGTTACTCGCAACTGTACCGCTGAACAGTACGCCTTTTTGCGGTACATAGCCGATGCGAGAGGTCAGTTCACTGAGCGTGACATTACGAATATCAACACCGTCAAGCAGAATCTGCCCAGCACTCACGTCATAGAACCGGGGGATTAGATTAATGAGGGTTGATTTACCGCTGCCCGTACTGCCAATGAACGCCGTTGTTTGCCCTGGCTCAGCAGTAAAGTTAATACCCGACAGTACTGGTAAATCCGCACCCGGGTAACTAAACGTTACATCACGAAATTCAATTTTTCCCACGCCATCCGCCGGAAGATGATTCGGCTGTTTCGGATCAGTAATTGACGGCTGCGTATTCAAAATCTCGCTGACGCGCCGCACCGACACTGCTGCGCGCGGCACCATAATAAATACCATCGAAATCATCAAGAACGAAATAATCACCTGCATCGCGTACTGCAAAAACGCCATCATATTGCCAATTTCTAGCGTACCAGCGTCTACCAGCCACGCGCCAAACCAAACAATCGCAATACTTGTAAGGTTCATAACTAGCATCATCACCGGATCAAGCACCATCATCAAACGATTCACGAACAAATTTAGTCCGTTCAACTCGCTATTTACGCGTTGAAATTTCGCTTGCTCGATTTTCTCATTGTGAAACGCCCGCACAACCCGCAGGCCCGTTAAGTTTTCGCGCGTTACTAAATTCAGTTTATCAACCAGCTGCTGTAATTTCTTGAATCGTGGAACCGCCACAGCGAAAAGCATAACAATTATAATCAACAGCCCCGCCACTGCCGATGCGATGATCCACGTCAAATTTGGCGCATTCTCTAACGCTTTCTGAATACCACCAACCGCCATCAGCGGCGCCATCAGCGCAAAACGCAGCAGCATCATCAATGTCATCTGAATTTGCTGAATATCGTTCGTTGAGCGCGTAATAAGCGACGCGGTAGAGAACTGATTAAAATCCGCAATCGCAAGATTCTCAATCTGCGCAAACACCCGCCGGCGCACATCCCGCGCTAATCCTGTAGCAATCCGCGCCGCGAAAAATACGCTTGCAATCGTACAAACGCCGCCGATCAGCGCAACGACGATCATCATGCGGCCATCCGCCCAAATCGAATCAAGATTTTGCAAAATAATCCCCTTGTTGACGATATTCGCTGAATAATCCGGCAAACGTAGCGACATCATCACTGCGACATACGTGAATACCACCAGCGCAACAAACGCCGCAATGTACGGTTTACATAATTTCAAAATCGGTTTCATAGGTATTCTTTCTGTTAATCCAGTTACCATTCTACACCATTTTATACGGAACCAGGATTTATATGGACTTCAACCAATAGATATTTCTAGCCTTCTGCGCGCTATCGCGGTATAATTTAGCTATGAAAGGCTTTGATTGGCAACGAGGGCTGCTATCGCTCACTGGACTGAAACGCCTTATCCGGCAGCCGCGGTACGTCGCGCTCAGTTTTATTGTTGCGTTTTTATTTTCGATCGTCATTTACGGGCTGATTCATATCAATTTCTACGGATCACTTTTTCTATCTTCGCTGCCAATTGTCGATAAGCTTGCGCTCATCGGCCAGCTTATTGCGGCATTAGCCCGCGACGCATTTACGACAAGCGCCGGTTTTCTCATTATTCTTATTTCACTTTTGCAGGGTGTCGCCATTGCCGCCATCGTGTTCGACGCCAAACATAACCGTGCAAACGACAAACAGCTTGCGTCGCGCCAAACTGCAACGAGCGGTATTGCTGCCGTGGCCGCTGCGCTTGGACTCGGCTGCGTCCCCTGCGGTACGTCGCTTATTTTACCGATCGTGACCTTGTTCTTTTCTGGCGCTGCCGCCACAACTGCTGCGCACGTCGCTAATAGCCTTATACTGGTCGTTGCGCTCTGCTTGAGTATATGGTCGCTTGCGAGGTCGGGTTATATCGTTTATATTCATACGGAATTAACACAGCAAAAGGAGTCTCATGCGTAACAATCGTGGTATTGCACCAATTAACATCGTTCTTGGCATTGTCGCCGCTGGTATTGTCGCGTTGTTTGTATATAATATTGCGAACCGGCCACCCAACCAGCATATCGGCGACAGCAAGCCATGGGTACAGCATATGTCACGCGGCAATGCGGACACAAAAAACGTTTTTATTGATTACACTGACTATTTTTGCTCGTACTGCGCTCAGGTTGAAGCGGCAACATCGCAGCATGAATTTAACAATACATACATCAAACCTGGCAAGCTGCGCTATGAACACCGCGTCATCACTGTGCTCAAAAGCATGGTACCCAACAGCGAACAAGGCGCTGAAGCCGCCTATTGTGCTGCCGACCAAAATAAGTATTGGGAGTACACACACGACATCGTACCACGTATCAAATCCGACTACTTTGATAAAGGTATCGGTGTGAAAAATGTTGCTGTGCCAAAAGAGATTCCGAAGTTGCCGCTCAGCTACTTCGCTGAATCGGCAAAATCAGCTAAGTTAGACATTGCTACATTTAGCGATTGCATGACACGCGAAAAGCATAAGTCCGAAATTGAAGCTAACACCAAACGAGCACTTGCGCTCGGTGTATCAGGTCTACCATACATAGTAGTCAACAACTACACGACGAGTGGTTTCGCCGGCGGATACAACGGGCTGCAAACGATTCTAAAAGCAGGCGGTGTCAATCCGTAGCAGTAGACTGCGGATATATTACCGCAAGTGATTGCTCAACGCGTAAACGCGCCGGGTGAGTCCGCAGCCATTCGTCAACCGCCCGCGCAGCACCTGGCAGCGCCTCGTTTACATAATCATCAACGACGATAACCGCGCCATCCGCTAGCTTACCTTCAATAAGCCGCAGCGGCGTGAGAATCGACTCATAATAATCACCATCCAAAAACGCAAAACTGATTAATGCTGGTACATCACTTGAATGCAAATCACGGAACCACCCCTTATGAACATGCGGCAATGGTACGCCAGCTTTTTTGAAATTCGTCATAAATTGCTTTTTCGTCGCCAGTAACTCACCCGGGCGAAATTGCTCGCCGATAGGACTAATGTCGGGCGTTGTCTTCTCTGGCAAACCAGCAAATGAATCGTAAACATGAAATTGCTTACCGCCTAGCCACCGCGCGATATGGATGCTCGTCGTGCCCGCGTAGCAGCCAAATTCAACTACTGCGCCCGGCACTGTCTGGACACGTACCAGCTCGCGCAGGATAATCGCTAGTTCACGAAGCGTAATTTGTTCGGACAGCAATGTAGCAGTAGCAAGGTACCTCTCTAAACTCATGCTTTTATTATACTCGATGGTCGGGTATACTAAAGAAGACGTCGGGGTGTGGCGCAGCTTGGTAGCGCGCACCGTTCGGGACGGTGAGGTCGCTG
>CALIMZ010000012.1:0-56545 GCA_938045235.1 uncultured Candidatus Saccharibacteria bacterium | reverse complement strand
AAGAAATTATCGAAAAACCAGCTGCGCCGCTCGGGCAAATTGTGATTTATTTAGTCACCTTGCTGATTGCGGTGGCGTTGGCTTGGTCGTATTTTGGCAAGCTCGACATCGTGGCGGTCGCCAGCGGCAAAGTCTCGACCGAAGGCAGTACCAAGATTATCCAGCCGGCCGTTTCGGGCGTGGTGACGGAAATCAAAGTGCGCGAAGGGCAAGCCGTGAAGAAGGGCGACGTTTTGGTTCAGCTCGATAAAACCGTGGCGGAAAAAGACTTAGCTGCCACCACCCAAAGCCTAAATACAGCCCGCGTCGAGCGCGATATTTTGCGGCGTTTAGCTAGCGGCGGCAGCACTGATGACGTCATCAATTCGGCTGAACTTTCTATTGATACCAAGGCGATTTTGCGTGAATTTGCCAGCTCGCAGGCGGCGCTAAAAAACGCGCGTCAGCAGACTTTGAGCGGCAATATCAACAACTACCAGCAGCAACTGAATTTTAATCAGCAAACCAAAAATCGGCTAGAAACGAATTTGCAGGAATTGAAAAATCGAAAAGCCGAAATCGAAAAACAACTGCCAGAAGCCAGCCCAGTTGATAGGTTGCGGCTGCAGAATGAGCTTAGCACATTGGAGCAACGTATCGCCAGCAGCGACAGCGCGGTGATTAGCCAAAATCAGCAGCTGCTGCAATCGCAATCGGCGCTCAATCAAGCCGAAAACCAGTCGCGCAGCCAAATCGCCGAAACCAACAGTACGATGAGCAGTCAAATTATCGCTACCGAAAAGCGCATCACCGAACTCGAAAACAGCCTGGTCAAAACCAAGCAAAATTTAGCGCACACTACCATCACGGCGCCGGTTGACGGGACAGTTCTGCTGCTGGCGACCAAAACCGTTGGCGGCGTGGTGAATGCCGGGCAGCAGCTGGCGCAGGTCGTGCCCGAAAAAGTGCCACTCTACGTCGATGCGACGTTAGAAAACCAAGATGTCGGCTTCGTCAAGCAAGGTCAGCGTGTCGTTGTCAAAATTGCTACATATCCGTTTCAGCGCTACGGCTATTTAGTGGGTGAAGTCGAAACCATCAGCCCAGACGCCATTGAGGACGAAAAGAAAGGTTTGGTCTACAAAGCCAAAATCAAATTAGACAGCAGTCAAAGCTCCAAACAAGCCGACCTCAAATTACTACCCGGCATGAGCGTCTCAGCCGAAATCACCACTGGCAAACGGCGAATTATTGAATTTTTCCTCGACCCACTCATTACACATACCAAAGATAGCTTGAAAGTTCGCTAGAGTGCGACTTTGTCGAAATAGCGGGTTGTTATTAGCCACAATAATTCATATAGCCGAGTAGTTTCATCATCCTCTTTCATGACGAGCCGTTGATTGCCTTTCTCGTTAGCGCTTAACTACATAAGGTTAGATAGGTGCTCCCGTATGTAAATATTCTTCCCAGCATTTCAATGAATCCCTGCTAAATTCCGGCAGGAGTCGCTCGCTTTCGGCGAGGTGTTTGATAAATTCGTAATATTTTCGCTCTTTTTCGCGAAGGTCGCCGATGAAAAATAGTGCTAAAATCTCATCGTTATTTTGCGAGTCTAATGTTTTGTAGATGTTTTGTGGCGAGCCGTCCGCTGCGCGCGCATGTGCCAACTGCTCAATAAAGCCGCGATAGCATTTGTAGGCTTGCCAATTTTCACTGCGGCGGCGATGTTTGATGTAGCGCAGCGAGCCCATCATCACGTCGAAATAATCGTGCTCGGCGCGTGGTTCCGACCATTTTTTAATTTGTTTTTCGCGTGGCGGGCGTACGTGATCATTGCGAAAAATTAGCTGTGAATTTGAAAAGAAATTAGTCGTATCGGGCAGCGAAAATCCGATGTCGATTTTGTGAAATGGGTTCACGCCAGCTAGGCAGAAGGTGCGGGCGATTTCATGCTCGTTATTCATAATCGTATATGTTGCGTTAACACCGAACTTATCCGTCAAACTTTGGCGAGCATAGGCTTCGGCGGCGGCCGGATATGGCGTAACGGCAGTTAAGTCGATATCAGAAAAATCATCGTTTCTTCCTGTTGCCCGCGAGCCAAAAAGATACAGCTCGTAGATGTGAGGATTCTCGATAAGTATTTTGGAGATTATATCAGCTCCTGCTTTAAGCACAGACATCACCTTTCTTATTATCTCGTAATTATCTACGCATGAGGCAGTATCTATGCTGCGATGCTAAGTATTATTGTAAACGATTTGTTGTTATAATGAGTTTTGGTGTAGCTTAGGCAAAATAAATAGCATAATGACAACTATCTCAGACGATAAAATAAAAGAATTCATCTCTTTGTTTGATGGCGATATTCCCTCTGCCCGTGCAGCGCTTGACAACTATGAACAACGGAGAGGCATGTCTATTGCAACTTCTCATGCAAATCGCCGGCTTCGATCGATCGGTGATGAAATTATTTCCGTACAGCATGTATCAAAGCACTACTTGCTCGGCAATCAGACGGTTGACGCGCTGCGTGGTGTTACACTGAGTGTTGGCAAGGGCGAGTTTATCGCAATTACCGGCGCGAGCGGCAGCGGGAAAAGCACACTTTTGCAAATAATTGGCTGCCTTGACAAGCCGACGTCTGGACGAGTCGTAATTGAGTCGGAAGAAACGACACACCTGAGTGATAGTGCGCTGAGCGACTTGCGCCAGCATGCGATCGGGTTTATCTTTCAATCGTTTTATTTGCAGCCATTTTTGTGCGTGAGAGATAATCTCGCTGTGCCTGTGATGTTTACAGATAAAAAGAAGAAAGATATTGATACCAATGTTAATAAATTGCTGCAGCGGGTTGGTTTGTCTGAGCGCGCTGAACATTTTCCGAGAGAGTTGTCCGGCGGGCAAATCCAGCGGGCAGCGATTGCTCGGGCGCTCGTCAACAACCCGCGCATCATACTGGCTGACGAGCCGACGGGCAATTTGGATTCGGCAAACAGCAAGGTAATTATTGATTTATTCCGCATGATTCGCGATAGATTTGATACGACTGTTATTATTGTGACGCACGATATGGAAATTGCTCGTCGAGCGGATCGTATCGTTGAGCTACGAGATGGGGCTATCGTATGATCCGGTCGTCTTATGCACTGAAGCTTGCGCGTACAAAACTTCGTTCTAAACGCGGCATGCTTGCAGCATCTGTTATCGTGGCGAGTCTTTTGTTTGCGGCGCTTATCGCAACAATTATTGTGTTTACTGGCGCAGAAAAAAGTGCACAGCAATTTATTGAAAAGGCAGGGAATAATAGCTATCTTGTCAAAACGGAACCAAATATACCGCGGGAGAAAATACTCTTCTCGCAGAGGCTATCGCTTGCAGAAGTTCATGAAATAAAAGCGTTTGAAAAGCAGTATTATCAAATGCTTAGAGAAAAATATGCATCGCTTAAACTTACGTACAATGAAGCTTCTGAAGCTCCTGCATTGCAACCAGCGGCGTGGGCAGACAAAACCTTACCTGAGGAGCAGCGCGTCGTAGTTAATTCTTCTTCGCCAGTCATTCAGGCTATGGAAGCGCAAAAAATTGAAGCATATGCAAAAACTGCGACGAACAAGCTAAGTGATTTGCGGAAAATTGGCAATAAATATGGTGCCAGCGGCTACTATATAACCGATATACCAAGTATGTTGCCGCAAATTCCGATGATGCGCTACGTGCAGGGTGGTAAAGAAAATTTTGGCGTGTCGGTGCAGAAAGGCGGTATGTTTGCGTACGACGTGTATATCAATGCGATATACAACAGCGCGTACCATTTCAGCGATCAGCGTTTGTTATCTCGCTATTTATTAACGACAAATACGTCTGACTTGAAAGGCATTCCGGTCGTTGTGTCGGCGCAAGAAGCTGTTTCGCTGTTTGGCGAAAATGTAGGTATCGGGAAAGAGCCGGTCTCGGCGCGCGAAAAGCGAGTTTGGCTCAAGTCGGTACAAGAAAAGTTGAAAGGACAAACCTACCAGGCATGCTACCGCAACACTGCCGAACAAACGATATTAGAGAAAATCCAGCGTGATTATACTGAAATGAAACATAATGAGCGCACGATAGGATATGAAAAGCCGCACTTACTCTACGATTATCCGACGGAACCGTGCGGCGATATTATCGTAAAGGAAGATTCACGCACCGTTGCCGAAAAACAGGCGGATGTGAACGCTGACGACGTGCAGAAAAAGCTTGGCACGTATGTTGCGCCAAGACATCAACTTGTTACATTTCAAATTGTTGGTATTAAGTATGCCCAACCGTATATTGATTACACCAAGGGACTAGATGAGTATGTAAAGAGTTTGCTAACTGCTCAGAATACATCAATGACGCTTGATATACCGCTCCAAATGTACAATACGCTGCCGGAACATTTGAAAGCTCAAGACGTTCGCCGCGAGCATAGTGTGCGGCCATCGCGATCTATGGACGCGAATGAAGATTTCGCAGCGCGCGTCCTTGAATTTGCCAGCCCCGAAAAGGCTCGGGCGTTTCTTGACAACGAGACCTGTCCGTCGTCGAGCACGCAGTGCGGCAAAAAATTTCTCGCTGCGCCATATGGTTCAAACTATCTCATCATTGATGAAATCGGCAAGCTATTCGCTAGAATTGCCGCAATTGCGTTTCCGGTAGCGCTCGGGCTTGCCGCGGTTATCATTTGGTTTACAGTTTCGCGTATCATGGCAGAGAACCGCAAAGAAACTGCTGTGTACCGCGCAATGGGCGCGAAGCGTCGCGACATTGCTCATATTTATGTTGTGTATATTATGCTCATTGCTTTGCGTGTCGTGTTTGTTTCTGCGATAGTCGGAATCGTAATAGCCTTAGCGGTCGATTACTCGTATGGTAGAACGCTGACCGATACAGCGGCGACGGCATTTGGTATTATTGATCGCGCACCAGCCGTTCGTTTATTTAATGTTGATTCGCCGTTATTGCTTGTCGTGGTCGCAGCGATCGTAGCTATTAGTCTGGTCGCGAGCATGCAGCCGCTTGTGCGCAATACGATGCGTAATCCTATTCGCGATATACGCGATGAGTGATGAATAGAATGCTTTTTCGCCTCGTACAACATATCGTTATTGTGCTAAAATATATAAGTAATGAAAGATATAATTAAACGAACGAAGATTCTGGCGACTCTGGGGCCAGCGACAAATTCACCGGAGAAAATTAAAGCATTGATTGAGGCGGGCGCAAATGGATTTCGCCTGAACTTCAGCCACGGCAGCTATGAAGAACGCCTTGACCAAATCAAATGGATTCGCGATGCGAGCCGGCACATTGGCCGTCCAGTAGCGATTTTGCAGGATTTGCAAGGGCCGAAAATCCGCTTAGGTGTGTTGAAGGATAATCACTTTGACGTAAAGGCGGGCAGCGAGATCGTTCTTGACTATGCGGTTCAAGAGCATGACGGCAGCGCGAATCTGCCGATTCAATACAACTTGGCGGATAAAGTAAAAGTTGGCGAGCCGGTCTACTTGTTTGACGGTAAAATCCGCGGGCACATGATTGAGCGCGTAAGCGATACGGCGATTAAAGTACGAATCGACAACGACGGCTTTTTGATGAGCCGCAAAGGCTTGAACCTGCCGGATACTGACTTTGGCGGCGATATTATTACGCCGAAAGATATGGCAGATATTGAGTTTGGCGCTGATAAAGATATTGATTTTGTAGCGTTGAGTTTCATTCAGAGCGCAGATGATGTTAATAACTTGCGGCAAATCTTAGTGAGCCAAGGCTCAACGGCGCAGATTATTGCAAAGATTGAAACAAAGGCGGCGATTGAGCCGGAGACGCTGAAAGAAATTGTGAAAGCTGCCGACGGCGTGATGGCGGCGCGCGGCGATATGGCGGTTGAGACAAGCGCCGAAATTGTGCCGATTGTTGAGCGTGAAATTATTCGCTTGTGTCGTAAATACGGTAAATTGTCTATCGTGGCGACGCAGATGATGGCGAGTATGGTTGACAGTCCTGAGCCGACGCGCGCCGAAGTCAGCGATGTTGCGACGGCAGCAATCCTTGGCACGGATGTCGTGATGCTCAGCGATGAAACGGCGAACGGAAATTACCCGGTCGAGACGGTGAAAATGATGGCAGACACGGTGCGCTACACGCAGTCGCGCTGGCCGATGAACGACATGCCGATTGAAGAAGGTGAAGCAAACCGCCGTCGTAATGCTATCGCGCATGCGGCGGTTGAGGTGGCAGAGCGTGTTGATGCAGATCTTATTATCGCCGAGACGAAATCGGGTGCAACGGCGGCGCGGATTGCGGCGCTTCGCCCTGAGTTGCCGATTATTGCCGTGACGCCGTCGCCGCGTGTGGCGCAGCAATTAGCATTGTCGTATGCGACGCGCAGTTATGTTCGCGATGATGAAGAGCATGCTGGCGTCAATGTCGCGAAGGAGTTGCTGACAACGGGCAAATACAGCAGTAACGGTCGCCTTGTTGTTGTGGTCGTGAGCGGTCGCCAGCCTGGCGCGACGGGTGGTACCGATACGCTGCGCGTGCGAGTTATTGAGTAGCGGGTTTGGGTAGCGCAATAAAATACACCTCGGTGTTCTTTAGTCTGAGGTGTATTTTTTATAAAAAATGATGCTTCGGAGTGCTAGACGCGCGCCGGCGAGTGTAGTACACTGGTAACAAGATTAATCATAAGTATTTTCGAAACGTGGGCAAGAAACTTATCATTGCGAACTGGAAAATGAACCTCACGGTGAATGAGGCGAGTTTGTTTGTGCACCGATTGGACGATCTGGTTGGCAAACGCCGCGGCGTCGAGATTGTGCTTGCGCCGACGATGTTAGCAGTCCAGCCGCTCCATTTGCAGGTGCAGCACCATCACTTTAATCTCGCGGCACAGAATTTTTATTGGCGCGATCATGGTGCATACACAGGCGAGGTATCGGCGTCGCAATTGCGGGGATTAGTGCAGTACGGCTTGGTCGGTCATAGCGAGCGCCGCCACGTGTTCGGCGAGCGCTCAAAAGATATTCGCAGCAAAGTTCAAGCGGCGGTGCGCAACGGTATCACGCCCGTGTTGTGTATCGGCGAAACGGCGAGCGAGCGCGCTGACGGCGAAACGGCTGATGTTATTCGCGACCAGCTGATTGGCGGGCTTGCAAACATTACGAGTGTTGAAGTTGAACATACTGTCGTTGCGTACGAGCCGGTCTGGGCTATTGGTACGGGCAAATTTGCCGCCCCGCGTGACGTGTCGCGAGCGGTGAAATTGATTCGCAAACAAATCAAGCAGCTGTTTGGCGCGTTGGCAGCAAAACATGTGCGCGTGCTGTACGGCGGTAGCGTGAATGTTGATAATGCAAGCGCGTATTTGCAGATTGACGGTGTCGACGGTTTGCTAATCGGCGATACGAGTTTGGATGTACGCGCATTTGCGGAGATTATTAAAAAAGCCGATGTAATTGATAAGGCGGTAGCGAGGAAAGCGGCGTGACGGAATTTGATTTTGACGAGCTTGACCGTTCAATTAGTGCGGCAATGGCAAAAAACAACGCGAAAAAAGCGAACGACTCAGCGGGTCAGTCGGCGCCGGGCGTTAGCCGGTCAATGACACCTGAACGCCGCAGCGCACCAGAAATAAGCCGCCCAGCGGGCGCGGGTGAGTCGACGGTAAAGCCAATTGTTGGTTCGCACCGCCGCGGCCAGTTTATGGATATGGTGCATCCGTCGTCGAATATGACAGCGCGCCGCTCGCAGATTGTGTCGCGAAAGCCGCACACTGTGCAGCCGATTACGCCGCCCAGCGAGCGCGATGCGGCGCAAGAACCGCCTCTATCGTTAAGTGCTAATACGGAAACGAATGATTCTAAAGTGGAAACTCATAGCGCCGAGCAGCCGGCGGTCGACGCATTTCAATTTGACAAAGAATCGACAGGCGCGGCGAATGATACTTCGCTCGTTGAGCCAAAAAACAGTGATATTGCCGAGCGTGATTTTCGCTCTAACATAAATAGCCAGGCGGTAAACGATTCGCCGCTCCCGCCGGCGAGTTCTGTTGACGCGCCGCTTGCCGACATGGTGGATACTGCCGCGCACGATGATCGTCAAGCGTCAGCGGCGAGCGAATTGCACGAGCCGGCGTACACGGAGCCGGAGACCCAAGCATCGCCATTCTTACCGAATGCTAAACCAGCGAAACGTCCGCTTGACGCGTGGCAGCATGAGCAAGAGCCGTCAATGCAGCAAATGAATGATTTGTCGGCAGCGCTCCAGGCGGATTTGGAAGTATCGCAGCCGGGCGAGACGCTCACAGCGAATGCTATTCCCGCGGCGACGCGCGATAGCATATCAGCAGATGATGAAGATGAAATGTTAGGCGCCGAGCCGATGGTAAATACAGAGCCGCAAACGAACGCCCCAACGTCCGCGCCCGCCAGTCGCCGTCTGTCTGATGTCGATCGCTTATCAGCGCTTGATCGCGAAACGCCAGCGCCTGTTGAGCGCAATACTTCCGCAATTGCCGAGCCGGAAACAACAGACTTTTTTGATCCCACGAAGCCTGAAAACACTGCTGCCGAGAACAGCCGGACACCCATGCCCGTATCAGAACTGCTTGAGCACGATACGCCGCATATTGAAGCAGTGAAAGCTGATCCCGAGCCAACGCTTGATATGTCTGCGACGATTGAAGAGGTAGCAGCGCTTGAGAGCGAGCAAAAAGCAGTAAATAGTACGACGTCAATTCCGCAGCAATATGTTGAACGCGATGTCGTACCGGAGCCGAACGCGGCGATTTATGACACTGAGCAGTATCATATTGATGTTGATGACGATGCGCCGGCGCTAAAACAAGCACCGGCGTCGAAAGTAAAAAAGAATCCGGCGGTGCGCGTCGTGTGGCTGATTGTACTATTACTATTTGGTTCGCTTGCCGGTGCGGCTGGCTATTATTTCTTGATGAACCGATAGTATCGTATAATAAAGCTCATGGATGTTCTAGAGGGGCTGAATGACGCGCAAAAACAAGCGGTTGAGACGACAGCCGGTCCGTTGCTCGTTTTGGCGGGCGCTGGCAGCGGCAAAACGAAGACGCTGACACATCGTATTGCGTACCTGTTGACACACGAGAGAGTTTGGCCGAATGAGATTCTAGCCGTAACGTTTACAAATAAGGCCGCGCGCGAGATGCGCGAACGGTTAGCACATCTGACGAGGCAGGAAAATTCACGCCGTTTCATGCCGTGGATGGGAACATTTCACGGCATTTGCGTGAGGATTTTGCGCATGGACGGCGAGCACATTGGTGTGCCGCAGAACTTCATTATTTACGATGAAGACGACCGGCAGGGGCTGATCAAACAGGCGATGAAGCAGCTGTCGATCGGTACCGATAAAGTCAAGCCGCGCGCTGTCAGCAGTGCAATTTCAAATGCAAAAAACGATTTGCTGACTCCTGACGAATATGCGGCAAATGCCAATTATCCGTTTCAGCAGTCAGTGGCGAAAATTTACGATACGTACGAACGGCTGCGCAGCGAGGCGGGCGCGCTTGATTTTGATGATTTGCTGATCGAAACGGTGCGTTTATTGCGCGACGTACCGGATGCACGCAGTAAGTACCGCCAGCGGTTCAAGCATATTTTAATTGATGAATATCAGGATACAAATGCGGCGCAGTACGCGATTGTGAAATTTCTGGTGAACGATGCGCGTAATATTTGCGTTGTCGGCGATGATTGGCAATCGATTTATTCGTGGCGCGGGGCGGATTTCAAAAATATTTTGAATTTCGAGCGCGATTTTCCAGGCGCAACCGTTGTGAAATTAGAGCAAAATTATCGTTCAACCGGTGCAATTCTTGATGCGGCACAACAGGTCATCAGCAAAAACTTAGAGCGCACCGACAAAAAGCTTTGGACGAACGAAGGGTGCGGCGCGCCCGTGCAGGTTCAGGCGGTAATGGACGAGTCGGAAGAAGCGTATGTCGTGGCGAGCCGGATTACGGCGCAGACGTCGATCGGTGCGCGCGATTTCGGCGATTTTGCTGTACTCTATCGCACGAATGCGCAGAGTTTTGCCTTTGAACGCGCATTTATGCAGCAGCGAATTCCGTACCAGTTGGTCGGGGGCGTACGGTTTTATGATCGCAAAGAAATTAAAGATATCGTAGCGTATTTACGATTGCTGTATCAGCCGAACGACCGTATGAGCTTTAGCCGGATTGTGAACGTGCCGGCGCGCGGGCTTGGTGCGACGAGCGTTGAAAAATTTTTACTATGGCAGGCAGAAACAGATATGAACATCGTTGCGGCGCTGGCAAACGCCGACCAAACGAGTATGCTGACGCCGCGCGCTAAAAACGCGTTTATGCAGCTTGGCGATACGCTGGGCGCATTGCAAGCGCGCGTGATGTCTAGCACGAATCCGAGCGAAATTATTGAGCAGCTAATTGAAAAAACCGGCTACCGCGACTACGTGCTTGATGGTACGCCGCAAGCTGAAGAGCGCGAAGCAAATCTTGGCGTACTCGCGGCGGATGCGCAGGCATTTGCAACGCTGCCGGATTTTTTGGAAGAAGTTGCTTTGATGAGCACAGCCGATCAGGCAAATGACGCCGCAAAAGTAACGCTGATGACGCTGCATGCCGCGAAAGGACTGGAGTTTCCGGTAGTATTTATGGCCGGTATGGAAGATGGATTGTTCCCGAGCGAACGCGCGCTGGAAGAAGGCTCGCGTAGTCTTGAGGAGGAACGCCGTCTTTGCTATGTCGGCATGACGCGGGCGCGCCAAGAGCTGTACTTGACGTATGCGCAAAGCCGCCAACAATTCGGACAGCGATCGTATCGTACGCCGTCGCGCTTTCTGGAGGATATGGGCACGGATATATTTGATCAGCAGCCAGCGCGTCCGCCGCGACCGCGTTACAATGAATTTAACGAGTTTGTGATGGATTATGATATTGGCGACCGAGTGCGCTCGCCGCAATTTGGCGCGGGCGAAATTGTTGATATCGACGGCTTGGCGGTAAGCGTAACGTTTGAAAACGGCGTGACGAAAAAGCTTAATGTTGAGTACGCGCGGCTTGAGAAGCTAGCATAAACGGCGAAAATCTGCTATAATGAACGGGCGTGCTTGAAAGGGTGCGCTCGTATGAAGCGATTGATTACAAAATCACCTTTTTACACTCATATTATTGGCGCGGTGTTTATCGCGCTGTTTGGCGTTGCGTTGTATGTGGCGGCGACACCGCCCGTTCGCGCTGGCGATACGTCGGTGGCAGCAGGCGAGCATATTATCGCGCTGCATGACGACGGCGCAGTAAAAGGATTTATAACGAAGAAAGCAACACTCAAAGAAGCACTCGCCGACGCGAATATTGCTATTGACGCGAACGATCGTACCGAGCCGGCGCTTGACACGAAGCTCGTTGCTAATTCATATCAAGTGAATATTTATCGTGCTCGTCCGGTTGTGATAAAAGACGGACTGACGGCAACAAAAGTGATTACATCGTACCGCACAGGTGCGCAGATCGCAAAGCACGCAGGTTTAGCGCTTCATGACGAGGACAAGGCAGAATTGTCGCAGTCTACTAACCCGCTTGGCGATGGTGCGTCTGAAATCATGACGGTAACGCGCGCCACGCCGTTTACCTTTGACTTTTATGGCAAAACGTCGACGTCGTATAGCCTCGGCAAAACCGTTGGCGATATGCTTAATCGAAAACATATCACATTGGCGCAGAATGATGTTGTTGTACCAGGTGTCGATACGCCGCTCGCCGCCGGCTTGCATGTGCGTTTGTATCGCGAAGGCACGCAGACGATAACACAAGAGGAGGAAGTACCGTTTGAAACTGAAAAAATTAAGGATGCGAATCAACCGGCGAGTTATAAAGAAGTGAAAACAGCCGGTAAAAAAGGCAAGCGCACGGTAACGTATGAAATTAAAATTGAGAATGGCGTTGAAGTGTCGCGCAAAGAAGTGAATAGTAATGTTACGGAGCAACCGGTGAAACAAGTGGAGGTGGTTGGCGCGAAATTTAATTATACCGGCGGTCCGTTGAACGAAGCGCAAATTACCGCGCTTGGCGTTTGCGAAACCGGCATGACGGCGACGCGTAATTCAGGCAACGGTTTTTACGGTGCATTTCAATTTATGCCAGGCACATGGCAAAGCAATGCGCCGGCAGAATATAAGGGCGTGTTGCCGCATCAAGCGCCGCTTGAAGCGCAGAAGCAAGCCGTCCAGAATTTATTATCGCGCTCAAGTATCTATACGCAATTCCCCGGGTGCGCGCGAAAAATGCAAGCTCAAGGCGTGCTGTAGTGGCTATTCCAAAAAAATCCCTCGGTCAGCACTGGCTGCACGATCCAGGCATACTTGCGTATATCGCCGATGCGGCACGGTTAACGCCAAACGATACGGTGCTTGAGATTGGCCCGGGGCTCGGTACGCTAACGAGCCGTCTGCTTGCGCGCGCTGGTCGTGTGGTGGCGGTGGAGTTTGATGTAGATTTAGCGCGCAAATTACCTGGGCAATTTCCGGGTAAGAATCTTGAGGTTGTCCATCAAGATATTTTGCGGTTTAATCCGTCCAGGTTGCCGCGCGGCTACAAAATCGTCGCGAACGTGCCGTATTACATCACGAGCAAGATTATTCAAACATTTTCCGAATGTAACAATCCGCCGAGTATGATGGTACTGCTTGTGCAAAAAGAAGTTGCCGAACGGCTCGCGGCGAGCCCAGGTAAATACAGTGTTTTAGCAATCGCCGCACAAGTATTTCATCAAGTGGATACTGGCGTAGTTGTGCCGGCAGCATTATTTACGCCGCCGCCAAAAGTTGATTCGCAGGTAGTGATATTAAGGCGTTATGACGAACCAGTTGTGCCGCACGACTGGCAGCCGATGTTTTTTCACTTGGTGAAAGCTGGTTTCTCAGCGAAGCGCAAGAAACTGCGTAGTTCGTTGGCGGGCGGGTTGCAGCTAGATAAGAATTATATTGAACAGCTTTTGTCTTGCGCGCGCATTTCGCCTGATGCTCGCGCAGAAGAGCTGTCGATTGCGCAGTGGCTAGACTTGGTGCGGTTATACGCCAAAAAGAGCGAGTAAAATAAGATATGATCGCTGTTGATTGATGTCAACGCAGCTTCGCCTTATGCGGTCGTCAAAGTGCGATGACATAAGGCCTAATTGCGGTATCTCTACGCATGCGGTAGCCATGTCGTTCGTCGCCCTGTGTGTTTTGTATTCAAGGCGACGTTGCGTATGTATATAGATTTTTTTACCTCTATTGTGATGACGCGAATCAGTAGTGGTTAACGGAGTAATACATTCATTAACACTACGCTCTAATAGTTTGACCAGAGGTACAGTATTTTTTATAATACAAGTGATTATGGGCAAGAGGGTACGGTATGATTTTAATGATCGTCGAATGGGTTGTCGTTTGAGTAGCCCGCGCGTGCAGTGCCAAACATCTTGTCAATCGGCATGTATACCGCGCGTGAGAATGGTGTCGGACGTGAGAAATACTGCGGTACGTAGTAGAAAAAGCGTGCTACGTTCACCTATGCTACAAAAAAGCCGAAAAGCTCAAGCAGCTAATCAACGTAGAAATAGTGTGATAGCTCGACGCCTTACGCGTTCAGCAAAAATTCTCTACATGCTGGAGAATATAGAAGTGGCGTATCCCAAACGAGATAAACGACGAAGCGGGGCGTTGCGTAAAGTAAAGAAAAAGATTGTCACTTGGCAGTTCTTTTCGCGGTCAATAGCGATTGCGCTAACGGTGTTTGCGTTGTATGCGGTAGCAGATACGCTTATCTTAAATCAAAAGATTGAAAAAGAAAGAAGCGATACAGTGGCAGCCGCTCAAAGCGATGACTCTAACAAACGCCAGGCGGCTGAAGGCAAGGACGAGAAGGATGTTAGCGATGATGTAATCGCTCGTTATAAAGTTGCGCCTGAATTGCCGCGAATTATTCATATCAACGCAATTGGCGTAAAAGCGCGCGTCTTGCAGATGGGCGTCAATGCTGATGGTTCTATGCAGGCTCCAATCAACGTTTTTGATACGGGATGGTATACGGGAAGCGTCCGTCCCGGGCAAAAAGGTGCGAGCATCATTGTGGGGCACGTGTCTGGCCCGACGCGGCATGGTATCTTCGAGAAACTTAGTCAGTTGAAAAATGGCGATTCAATAACGATAGAAAATGGTGCGGGAAACATATTCAATTATCAAGTTGTTGCGTCCGAGACGGTGAAGTTGGAGAATGTTGATATGAATAAATTTATGCGTCCTGCCAATGGTGTAGACGAAGGACTGAATTTGATGACATGCGCTGGAAAATGGATTAATAGCGGAAGTACAATGGACCATCGATTAATGGTGTATGCAAAACGTACGTCGTAGTCTGTTATAATAAGTGTTATGGCAAAACAGCATGCTTACATCACTACCGCTATTCCGTATGTTAACGGTCTGCCGCATATTGGTCATGCGATGGACTATATGTTGGCGGATGTTTGGGCGCGGTATGCACGACAGAACGGTCGTGAGGTGCGATTTCAGACAGGTGTAGACGAGCACGGCAATAAAATTGCAGCAAAAGCAGCAGAGAATAATCTGACGCCGCAAGCATATGTCGATCAGCTGTACGAAAACTTTAAAAAGATGATCGCTGAGTTGAATATTTCGTCGACTGATTTTATTCGTACGACCGACGCGCATCACTGCGAGGCGGTGCAGTACATTTGGCGGCAATTAGCGGCAGGCGGCTATATCTATAAAGGCAGTTACGAGGGTTGGTACTGCCAGGGTTGCGAAGCATTTGTAACAGATACGGAAGCTGCTGAGAATAACGGCGTGTGCCCCGATCATAAAACACCATACCAGCGTTTGAGCGAAGAAAATTATTATTTTAAGACTAGCGCATTCTCCGATAAAATTCGCGAGGCGATTGAGTCGGGCAGGATGAAGATTGTACCAGAGTTTCGTAAAAAAGAGTTTTTAGCATTAATGAGTGACGGTTTGCAAGACGTGTCGGTGTCTCGTCCGCGCAAAAATCTGAGCTGGGGTGTCGCTGTTCCCGACGACGACAGCCAAGTGATGTACGTGTGGCTGGACGCGCTCAGCAATTACATTACCGTAATTGGATATCCGGATCGTACAGAAGAATGGCAAAGCTTTTGGCCGGCAGATGTGCAGGTCGTCGGGAAAGATATTTTGCGGTTTCATGCTGGAATTTGGCCGGCAATGTTAATGGCGCTTGATTTGCCGTTGCCGAAAGTATTATTGGTTCACGGATTTATTAACGTCAATGGCGCAAAGATGTCGAAAAGTTTAGGCAATGGCGTTGGACCGAGCGATATCGTGCCGCATTACGGCGTTGATGCGTTTCGCTACTATTTTCTGCGCCACGTGCCAACGCAAGAAGACGGCGATTTCACATGGGAGAAGTTTGAAGCGGCGTACAATGGCGAGCTTGGTAATGACCTTGGTAATTTAGTGCAGCGCGTGGCAAAAATGGTGTTGAGTTATCAGGCGGGCGTTATCGGTGATGCGCCGCAAGCGGAGCATGATATGGGCCCGTACCGTGCGGCTATGGAGTCATTTAATTTTGATCGGGCGCTTACTGAAGTCTGGCAAACGATTCGTTCATTGAATCAGTATATTGAGCGCGTGCAGCCCTGGCAAGTCGCAAAAAAACGCGACAAAGATCCGGAAGCAGAGGCGCACTTATCGGAGATCTTGGCGTATGCATGCGGTACGCTGCTGCAGGTAGCGGATATGTTAACGCCGTTCTTACCGCAAACTGCCGATAGTATTCGCAGGCTGTTTGCAAGCGGCGTCGTGCCGCAGGAACTTGCGCCGCTATTCCCGCGCATCTATATTCACACATCCGATCCGCGCGGCACTAAACAAGCATCATGAAGTTCATTGATTCGCACTGCCATTTGCACGATTCGGAATTCTACGATGATGAAACGCGCGAGCGTGCGTACCGGGAAGCAATTCACGTCGGTGTTGCGATGATTTGCGTTGGCACGGATACGCGCAGCTCGCATGAAGCGGTTGCCTTTGCGGAATCGCACGATAACGTATGGGCGATCGTTGGGATTCATCCGCACGAGGCGGCAATCAATCAAGCGGACGATATCCGCAAGCTGCTGTCGCAAAAATCCGATAAAGTCGTTGGTATTGGCGAAATCGGGCTAGACTATCACTACGATCACAGCCCGCGAGAGCTGCAGCTGCAGCGGCTGCGCGAGCAGTTGCAGCTGGCGGTGGCGTTTGATTTGCCGGTGAGCTTTCACGTGCGCGATGCGTTTGATGATTTTTGGCCGGTATTTGACGAGTTTTCCGGTATTCGCGGCGTTCTGCACAGTTTCACCGATACGCAGGTAAATTTAGACGCAGGATTGGCGCGCGGTTTGTATATGGGAATTAACGGCATTAGCACGTTTACGAAAGACGCGGCGCAGCAAACAATGTATCGCCATGCGCCGCTTGAGCGTGTTTTACTCGAAACAGATGCGCCATACTTGACTCCGATACCATTTCGTGGTAAAGTGAATGTACCAGCTTACGTGGGCAAAGTTGCGGAGTTTCAGGCGAGAGTGCGAGGTATCTCGCTTGATGATATTGCGCGGATAACAACCGCGAATACGCGAACACTTTTTGGAGTACATTATGCGAGAGGAACGACGAGCCACCACCGAATTTCAAGCTTCAGAAAATCCTGAAGTTTTTGCGAATACAACTGAAGATCTGACGTATGAGGCAATTGAGCGAGCGCGGTCAATTGAGGCTTCTGTACCAAATGAAGAAACGCTTGTGCGCGTCGGCGAAGTCGCGCACGGTGCAATGTGGTCGCAGCAAACACGAGAGCGACCGCTAACGCTGCACGAGGAGATTGCTCACTATTCCAGCCTTGTGCCGTATCTCCGCGAGCTGTATCAATCTGATTTCGAACGGGCGGCATAAATGGCTTCCGTACTGAAAAAAGCGCTGAAATTACTCGTCGGCGATGATATGCCGTCCGAGTGGCTAAAGCTGCCAAAGCGCAAACGACCGTTGCAGCCGTTGAGCGAACGCGAGCTGTTGACGCTTGAGAGTGAAATCGGCGCGCAATTATTCGGCCCGATTCCCGAGGGGCATCGCCGCGAATTCTTCTGCCTAGATGACAAAACTTGGATTTGGCATGAAGAGTGGCTTGACGCGAAGCGTAAATTGCAAGCCGATACAATTAGGTACGAGATCACAGACAAAGGTATTCTAAAAGTGCAGGCTGGTCCGCATTACGACTATCTAGAAGGCGACGAGCTGCGCAATTTCGGCGTCGCTGTGCGCATGTACTATGAGCAAATTGCTCGGCAATTATACCGCCGCGATCCCGCGACGCACCAAAAATTGGTATAATATAATAGTGGATTCGGGTATGATCTATTTTGACCATGCGGCAGCGACGCCGCTTGATAAGCGTGTACTGGCGGCGATGCAGCCGTATTTTTCCGAGCAGTTTTTTAATCCATCTGCGCCATATGCTGCGGCAGTTGAGGTGAAAAGAGCGTATCAAGATGCAAAACATCGGTTAGCGGTATGTATCGGCGGGCAGGCAAGTGATGTGATTATGACGGCGGGCGCAACGGAGTCAATTAATTTGATAGTGCATAGCGCGCATGGGCATATCGTGACAAGCGCAATTGAGCACGATGCAGTACTGGATGCGGTAAAAACGCGCGAACATACGCTTGTCGCGCCAACAAAAAAAGGTGTTATTACGGCCGATGCTGTGCGTGCGGCAATTCGTCCGGGCACCGAACTGGTTACGATTGCGCTTGCAAATCACGAATTAGGAACGATTCAACCGCTGCGTGATATTGCTGATATTGTGCGCACTGAGCGCCGCCGCCGGTTCGAGGCAGGTGAAACAACACCGATTTGGCTTCATACCGATGCGTCGCAAGGTGCAGGGCAGCTTGACCTGCATGTGTCGCGGCTTGGCGTTGATGCGATGACGCTGAATGCGGGTAAAATTTACGGACCAAAGCAGGTTGGTCTGTTGTGGCGCCAAGCGAATGTACGGTTGCGGCCGTTTATTCGTGGCGGCGGACAGGAGCGCGGGCTTCGCAGTGGTACTGAAAATGTGCCAGGTGTGATTGGATTTGCTATGGCGCTTGAACTGGCGCAGCGCCATCGCAAGTCGGAGACAAAGCGACTTGATGAGCTACGAAACGGCATGCAGCAGCAGATTGCCGCGGCGATTCCCGATGTAGTTATATCAGGTGATCAAAAACACCGTCTGGCAAGTCATTTACACGTATCATTTCCGGGTATCGACGCAGAGCGTTTAATTTTCATACTTGAACAGCAGCATATATATGTTGCAACTGGTAGTGCCTGTGCGGCGAATGCTGGTATGCGGTCGCATGTACTGCAGGCAATTGGGTTAACGCCGGATGTTGCCGATGGCAGTTTGCGTATTACGCTCGGGTGTTTGTCAAATCAGGAGATTTGCGAGCGCGGTACTACCAAAATCATCGCGGCAGTCCAAGCTGAGCGAGCGAGGATGCGGCGATGAAAAAAGTTGTAATCGCTGTGAGCGCTATTGTAGCGCTAATCGCCGTGATCATTTGGGGTATTGGCACATATCTGTACGTTGATGATTTACGTGGCTGCGGACAAGCGCCGACGACTTCCGATGCGTGTAGATCAGCCGACGCTATTGTTGCTGTGAGCGGCGGCGATACGCTTGCGCGCGCCGACGAGGCAATTAAATTATACCGTAACGGCTGGGCGAGGTATATCGTATTCTCGGGTGCGGCGGCAGATAAAAGCGGTCCGAGTAATGCACAGGTTATGAAGCGCCATGCGATCGCATCCGGCGTGCCGGCAGCCGCGATTTTGATTGAAACAATGAGCGAGACAACAGAAGAGAATGCTATGAATACGACGCAGATTCTTGACCAGTACCATATATCGTCGGTGATTCTAGTGACTAGCGTGTATCATCAACGCCGCGCCGCGCTGGAATTTCGCAAAAGTGCTCCGAAAATTTTCGTGCGCAGTCATCCAGTTGAGTCAGATCGCCAGTGGCAGGGCAGCGGCTGGTGGCTGACGTCGACCGGCTGGAATCTTGCAATTCAGGAGCTCGGTAAAATTATCGTGTCGACGAGGAATTAGCGTATGGTAAAGCGGGTATTTGTCGGTATGAGCGGTGGCGTTGACAGTAGTGTTGCGGCAGCGCTTTTGGTTGAGCAGGGTTATGACGTGACCGGCGTCTATATGAAAAATTGGAGCCAGGATTTGCCCGGTATGGAGTGCCCGTGGCGTGAAGATTTAGCAGATGCAAAACGCGTGGCGGTGCAGCTTGGGATTGATTTTGAAGTATTTGATTTTCAGCGCGAGTATAAACAAAAAGTTGTTGATTATATGCTTGATGAGTACAAAGCGGGGCGTACGCCGAATCCTGATATTATGTGCAACCAAGAAGTGAAGTTTCGGCTATTTCTTGATGCTGCGCTTGAAAAAGGCGCAGATTTTATCGCGACGGGGCATTATGCGCGTACCGAGCACGGCGTACTGATGATGGCAAAAGACCGCGTAAAAGACCAAACGTATTTTTTGTACCGCGTGACGCATGCGGCGTTGAGGCATACGCTGTTCCCGCTTGGCAGTTATACAAAGCCTGAAGTGCGCGCGATGGCAAAAGCACGCGGGCTATGGACGGCGCGTAAAAAAGAGTCAATGGGAGTATGCTTTGTCGGTAATGTCGGTATGCGCGAGTTTTTGAGCGAATATGTGGCGGCAAAACCAGGAGATATCATTGATCGTGAAACGGGCGCAATTCTTGGTCGGCATGATGGCGCGATATTTTATACGCTTGGTCAACGGCACGGGTTGGAGGTTGGCGGCGGGTTGCCATACTACGTTGTCGGCAAGGATATGAACCGTAATGAGGTATATGTGAGCCGAAATATCAACGACAATGCGATGTGGCGAACGGCAATCTCACTTGCTAATCTACACTGGATACATGGCGCGCCGAATGAAGCGGATGTGCTACGCGTACGCCTGCGCCACCGCGGCGAATTAAAATTGTGCCAATTGCGCGGAACTGAACTATTTCTCACTGAACCCGAGCGTGCAGTTGCGCCTGGGCAGTCGGCGGTGATATATGCCGGCGGCGTCTGTTTGGGCGGCGGAATTGTCGCAGGGTAATGCTGCTCCAATGGCAACCGTTCAGTGTGTATGCCATTCTGTGATATAATGACCCCTATGAATGCCCAAGAAATCCGCAAAAAATATTTGGAGTTTTATCAGCAGCGCGGTCATGCGATCGTGAAGCGCGCGCCGCTTATTTTGCACGACGATCCGACGACATTGTTTACCGGCTCTGGCATGCAGCCAATGATCCCGTTCCTGCTTGGCGAGCCGCACCCGCGCGGCACGCGGATTGCCGATAGCCAAACATGTTTGCGCGCGCAAGATATCGACGATATTGGCGACAATCGCCACACGACGTTTTTTGAGATGCTTGGCAACTGGAGTTTGGGCGATTACTTCAAGCAAGAGCAAATTCCGTGGATGTTTGAATTTCTGACAGAGGTTGTCGGACTTGATCCAGCGCGTCTCTATGTAACATGCTACCGCGGCAACGATAAATTTGGCATTTCAAAAGATCAAGAAACGGCTGATTTATGGGCAAAGTTATTTGCTGATAAAGGCTTGTCGCATGGGCAAGCAGACATCGGCGGCGAAGCAGACGGCTATGCACGCGGTATTCGTGAAGGCGAGCGGATTTTCTTTTATGACGGAACAAAGAACTGGTGGAGCCGCAACGGCTCAGAAGCGACGACGCCGGTGGGCGATCCATGCGGACCGGATAGCGAAATGTTCTATTTGTTTGATACGCCGCACGACTCGGCATTTGGCGAGC
This sequence comes from uncultured Candidatus Saccharibacteria bacterium, assembly GCA_938045235.1. Taxonomy (GTDB): domain Bacteria; phylum Patescibacteriota; class Saccharimonadia; order Saccharimonadales; family Saccharimonadaceae; genus Saccharimonas. The sequence continues at coordinate 35,601 of CALIMZ010000012.1, read as the reverse complement.
ATTGCCATCCAAACTGCGATTGCGGACGGTTCATGGAGATCGGCAATAACGTGTTTATGGCCTATAAAAAAGTCTCCGAGGGCAAATTTGAACCGCTCGCTAAGCCGAATATTGATCATGGCTCCGGTTTGGAGCGTATTGCTGCAGCGGCGAATAACGATCCGGATGTATTCAAAGTGAGCTTGCTCTGGCCAATTATTGAGAAGCTTGAACAGTTAAGCGGTAAAACATATGCAGCGCACACCGAAAGTATGCGCGTCATCGCCGACCACTTGCGCGCAGCAACGTTTATGGCGGTTGATGGCTGTGTGCCGAGCAATAAAGAGCAGGGGTATGTTATGCGGCGGCTATTGCGGCGGGCAATCAGGTTTGCAAATGAACTTGGTGTGAAAGAAGATTTTTTCGAAGAAATTATTCCGGTAATTGCTGATTTGTACGTAAACGATTTTCCAGAAATTGCCGAGCATCGCGATAAAATTATTATCACGCTCATGAAAGAAGAAAAAGCGTTCACGCGGACACTCTTTAAGGGCGTGCGGCACTTGCGTAAATTTGTCGAAGACGGATTGACGGGCGTTGAGTTGTTTACTCTGCACGACACGTATGGATTTCCGGTTGAGCTAAGTACAGAAATTGCCCGCCGTGAAGGTGTTAAGCTCGACGCTGACTGGCGAGTGCAATTTGACGCCAAGATGCAGGAGCAGCGCCAACGCAGCCAAACGGCGCGCAAAGGTCAATTCCACGGCGGGCTAGAAGGTGCGGAGTCGATCCACCTAAAGTACCACACAGCGACGCACTTGCTCGGTGCGGCGCTGCGGAAAGTACTGAACGCGCCGGATTTACAGCAGCATGGCAGTAATATCACGACCGAGCGGCTGCGGTTTGATTTTAACCACGATAAGCTGACGCCAGCCGAGAAGCAAGCGGTTGAAGATCAAGTAAATGCTTGGATTGATGCGGATTTACCTGTTAGCTACCACGTATATCCAACTGAAAAAGCGCTTCAAATGGGTGCAATCGGTGCGTTCGGCGAACGTTACGGATCAGAGGTAAAAGTGTATTCTATTGGTGAAGGCGATAATTGCGTTAGTTTTGAAGTTTGCGGCGGTCCGCATGTGAGTCATACAGGCGAATTGAAAGCAGGCGGCAAACGGTTTAAGATAATCAAAGAAGAATCGTCAAGCGCCGGCATTCGCCGTATCAAAGCGGTACTACGCTGATATTTTGTTGAAAAGGCAATGAGTCAAAAAAATGTACCGTAAAAATAGCGAGTACAGACAAAATAGTATATAATGAAACTGTCTATGGTTTTAGATAAAATTCGTGCATTACGCAAAAAAGTTGATACGCAAGCCGATGATTATATTGTCGCGCTTGATATCGGCACTGAATATATCAAAGCGCTGATCGCTAATGTTCAGGGCGAAGATATTGAGATCGTTGGCGTTGGACGCGCGCACCAAGAACTTGGCGATATGCACCAAGGCGCAATTGCTGATATTGCGGGCGTTGTGCGCAACTGTGAAGAAGCGCTCGGCGCTGCCGAAGAAGAAGCTGGTTTGCAGGCGAAGCGCGCGGTGATTGGTATTGCTGGCGAGCTCGTAAAAGGCGTGACAAATACGATTCGATACCGCCGCCCGCAGCCGGATCGTCCGCTTGACGAAACTGAGATGGAGTTTATCATCGAAAAAGTGCAAGACCGCGCCGCTGCAAAAGCGCAAAAGCAGATTGCACTCGAAACTGGTAATGATGATGTTGAAGTAAAGCTAGTGAATTCAGCGCTCGTCAGTATCCATATTGATGGTTATAAGGTGTCGAACCCGATTGGGTTTCAAGGAAAAGACGTCGCTGTGCAGATTTACACCGCTTTTGCGCCGATGGTGCATATTGGCGCGCTCGAAAAAGTTGCAGACGAGCTTGATTTAACGCTGATGGCAGTGGCGGCTGAGCCGTTTGCCGTGAGCCGCAGCGTACTCGGAACGGATGCAAACAGTTCGTTTACGGCGATTTTGGCAGACGTTGGCGGCGGTACGACAGACATCGCTGTGGTGAATGACGGCGGCGTCGAAGGAACGAAAATGTTTGGTATCGGCGGACGCAGTTTCACAAAAACGATCGCAACGGAGCTGGCGATTAGCTACACGCAGGCGGAAAAACTAAAGATTAATTTGGATGGCGAGAAAATTAAGCCGTCAGTAAAAGAGCAAATTGACGCCGCAATAAACCGCACGCTTGAGGTTTGGTTATCCGGCGTGGAATTGGCGCTGAGCGAATTTGATTCAGTCGACCAGTTGCCGCCGCGCATTTTGCTATGCGGCGGCGGTGCAAGTTTAGCACCGCTCGTTGATGCACTCAAAAAAGACGATTGGTACAAAGACTTGCCGTTTACTAAACGCCCGAGTGTTCAGCGAATTAGTCCGCATGATGTGATCGGTATCGTCGATACAACTGAAAAAGCAAGCGACCACACGTATATTACAGCGATGGGATTGTTGCGCGTGGGATATGATACAATAATAGGAGCGAGCGACGCGCAAACAATGCGAGATCGAATCAATCGTATCCTGCGCGTGTAATAGAAATATGCAAAAAGATGTTATCTATATTGATGTAGAAGACGACATTACCGCGATTATCGGTAAAATTAAAGCTGCTGAGCATGAGATCGTTGCGCTGGTGCCGCCGAAACGAACAGGCGCAATTCAAAGCGCGGTTAATTTGAAGCTAGTACAGCGAGCGGCAGAACGTGCTGGTAAACATGTCGTGATTATTTCAAACAACGCAGCGCTTACGGCGCTTGCTGGCGCGGCACATATTCCGGTAGCGAAAAACCTCCAAAGCCGGCCGGAAATCGCGGAAGTGCCGGCGCTAAAAGTTGACGAGGACGACGATATTATTGACGGCTCGGCGCAAGGCGACGACCCGAAAAAGCCGGAATCAATTGATTCGATCGAAAGCGAGAATGCAACCGCAAATCCAAGCAGCGATAAAAAGGTATCGCCAGCAGACGCAAAAAACGGCAAGAAAAAAATTCCATCAATTCCTGATTTCAATAAATTCCGCAAAAAGTTTTTCCTGATTTTAGCGGGGGTTGTGTTACTGATTGGCGGCAGTATCTGGGCGTTTGTGATCGCGCCCCATGCTACGATTGCTATTACGGCGCAAACATCGCAAGTTGCTGTGAATACACAAGTAAAAGCCAGCGATACTGCAGCGACTAGTCTGAGCGAGGGTACGATCAAAACAACAACAAAAGCATCGGAAACGCCGGTGTCGAAGACAATTCCGGCGACAGGCACGAAAGATGTCGGGACAAAAGCGACGGGTACGATCCGTGTGACGCCGACGCGCGAAACTATTAGCGACATCGTCGACCATGACGTGACAGTCGCAGCAGGTTCGGAAGTGTCATCGTCGAGCGGCGCAAAATACCGGCTTGATAGCGCGCTGACATTCAGCTACGATACGCTGCGCACAACGCGCAACGGCGTGACGGTCGGCGTGACGGCGGTCGAAAATGGCTCGAAATATAATGGCGCGTCCGGCAGCGCGAAAGGCTTATCGGGATTTGAGGCGAGTTTCACGGCATCAACATCGGGCGGCACAGATAAGACGGTTACCGTCGTGCAGCAGAGTGACATTGATTCCGCAACAGCGAATTTAGTGTCCGACACCGAAAAAGATGCGGCAAAAAAGGCGCTCCAGTCGCAATTTGGCAAAGACGCTACGGTCATTGACGCGTCGTTTGTCGTCAATACAAGCGGCGTATCAATCCCAGCAGCGGGCACCGAGGCGCCAGACGGCAAGGCGGCAATTGGCGGCGCAATCAAATATTCGCTCAAGGCGATCATAAAAGCCGATCTCAATACATTTCTCGATGCGTATTTCAAGCAGCAAATTGATGGAAAAAATAATCAAAAAGTGTATAGCAATGGCGTGTCGTCGGTGTCGCTTACGAATGTTACGATTGCCGGGGAAACTGTAACAGCGAAGTTAACGGCAAACGGCAAGATTGGTCCGAAAATTAATGAAGCGGCAATCAAAGAATATGTGAAGGGCAAGCGCATTGGCGAAGTGCAAGAATATGTGAAAGCGATTGATGGCGTTAAGTCGGTCGACGTTAATTTCTCGCCGTTTTGGGTGCATACTGTGCCGGGCGATACAAAAAAGATAACGGTGAAATTTGTCGTCGATGAGTAAATCATACGTTGCGCTTGATGTCGGCGAGAAGCGAATTGGTGTCGCTTTAGCGCGTGGCGACGTAAAAATCGCGATGGCGTATGATACGCTCAATGTTGATGGCGGCGAAGTTCAGGCGATTGCTGAAATTATCGTGCGTGAAAAAGCCGATGTGCTCGTCGTCGGGTATCCGCGCAACCAAGCAGGCGAGCCAACGAAGCAAACAGGATTTGTCGAGCGGTTCGTCGAACAGCTGCGCGACATTGCGCCAAAAATCGTTTTTCAAGACGAATCGCTTACGAGTGTTAAGGCTGAAGAAATTTTGAACGCGCGTAATCAACCGTACGCAAAAGGCGAAGTCGACGCGCTAGCGGCAAGTTTGATATTGCAAGATTATTTGGAGACGCACTAATGGACGGATTTCGCCGGTCTAGGTCGCCAGAGCCGCGATCGCCGCAAGCTATGGCGCAGCCGCATTTTCAGCCGCGTCCATCTGGTCCGCAATCTGCTGGGCAGCCGCCGCACGTAGACTCTCGCCCACAAGCGCAAATGGAGCGGCAGTTTCGCCCAGGTTCACAATACCAGCCGCTGCAGCGCCCACGCCCCCTGTCAAACGTCAACAATACGCTGCCAGACGTAGGGAACGTGCCGCGCAACAATTCGCAGAACTCTGCCGAACCGTTCCGTAGCCGCCGTGATACATCAGAACAAGAACACGCATCGACTCCTCTAAGCAAAAAACCTCGCCGCCATAAAAAGTGGCTTATCGCTTTTGTCATATTCAGCGTCATTATTGCTATGGCTGCCGGCGCATACCTGTGGTATACTAGCCAGCTGAAAGCAGCCTCGCGCAGTACAGAGAAGCACTCAATTGTTATTAGCGACGGCGACTCAACGGCGGTAATTGCTGCTAAGCTGAAAAAAATAGGTGTCATTCGCGATGAATTAGCATTCCGAATTTATGCGTATTTAGAAGGTAAGGCAATGGTGGGCAGTACGTGCCGCGTTTCGCCGTCGCAAACCGTTCCCGAAATAGTGGCTAAATTAGCGGCTGGATGCCGTGATTTCAAAGCGATTACATTCTACCCGGGCGGCACGCTTGAAGCGTCGCGCTACAAAGCATCGCGCGCGCGAAGCGGCACCGATAAAACAAATGCGCGCTATATTCTAAAGCAAGCCGGTTTTAGCGACAACGACATTACGGCGGCATTCCACGCGGCATACGATAGTCCGTTGTTTGCCGATAAACCAGCGGATGCGCCGCTTGAGGGTTATATATTCGGCGAGACATATCACGTAGCAGACGATGCGACGGCGAAGCAAGTTCTCGAAACGGTATTTGCGCATATGTATAAAATCGTGCAAAAGAACAATTTGGTCGCGAAATTTAAAGAACAAGGACTAAATTTATACCAGGGAATCACGCTTGCGTCAATTGTTGAGCGCGAGTTGACGTGCGAAGACAAGCCGACGGCAGAGCGTAAAGAGCGCTGCTATCAGTATCAGCGCGGTATCGCGCAAGTATTTATCAAGCGTTTCCGTGCAGGCGCAAAGCTCGGATCCGACATTACGGCGGTCTATGCCGCTGATAAGGCAAAGATTGATATCCCTAAAGACGACACTAATGCGCTTGTGTCGATTGATTCGCCGTACAATACGCGCAAATACGAGGGCTTGCCGCCAACGCCGATCGCTGCGCCCGGCGAATTATCGCTGCGGGCGGTCGCGAATCCAACCGAAACTGATTACAATTTCTTTTTAGCAGGCGACGACGGTTTAATTTACTTTGCGAAAACGAACGAAGAGCATGAGGCGAATATTAAAAATCATTGTCAAAAACTCTGTGCAGCGATCTAGTAAAAAGCATTGACAATATAGGCGCTCATCTGCTATAATGAAACGCGTACATTTCTGTAAGTTTGCGAGGTTTTACGGAGAGTGTTTATCGCGCAGCGCCCAGAAATGACTACCTTGAAAAGTCGTACAACTGCCGAAACAATCTTTTTCGTTACTATTAGTTAATTAAAATGGTCGATGGCGGTCCGTCTCTGAGAATCAGAGAGAAAGACTTGAATAGGTATAGGGAATGCATGTGAATGCGTTCCGGGAGAACGGTTATCATTACCAACGATTCATCAGCAAAAGCTCGTTCGAATTTTATGGCACGCAAGGCTCTTGATTCGTCGGCGCGTACTCATATGAGTAAACGATCACGCCGCGGCGCGCTTTCTATTTCGTCAATTGCGTCGTATTTCGGCGTATTTTTGTTAATTACAACGTTAATCGCGGTTAGCTATCAGCCGGTCGCGACAGAACGGTCGTCGGCGCTTGCAAATGCCTCGCCGACAACGCAGACGACGACGCTTGCTAAGGTACAGAGTGAAGCTGGCTCGGTTGATCCGGTGGTAGCGGCCAATATCGCGTCTTCGCTTGCTGACACGACAAATATGCCGGTCAGTAATAACGTAGCAAACTTATCGCAATCGCTTGCAGTCGAAACAATGATGACGCAGACCGATTCAAGCACGATTAGTAAGCCGCAAGTCGTAAATATGACGGCTGATTCGCGCAGTACGACAACCTACGTGACGCAAGCGGGTGATACGCTTGACGGTGTTGCCGAAAAATACGGATTAAAGAAAACAACAATCGCTTGGGCGAATAATTTGAGCTCTGATGCGCTTGAGCCAAATGTGACGCTGACAATTCTGCCGACAGATGGTATTTTGTACACGACGAAAGACGGCGATACGCTTGATGCGATCGCCGAAAAATATGGTAGCAAGAAGAGCGACATTGTTACGTATAACGACCTTGAACTTTCAGCGAATGTCGCAAGCGGTACGCGCTTAATTATTCCTGGCGGCGTCTTGCCGGAAAATGAACGTCCAGGCTATGCCGCATCACCGCGCAACGCTAATTCGTCGCGCCGCGGCGTGCCGGCAAATAGCAACTGGGGCGCTGGCACGGCAGCAGGTGCTGCCTCGTCGTTCAGGGGCGTGGTATCTGCTGGCAATAAATATGCTTGGGGCAATTGTACATGGTACGCGTATGAGCGCCGTATTCAGCTCGGTTTGCCGGTCGGTAGTTACTGGGGTAACGCTAGCACGTGGGCATACAATGCGCGCGCTGCAGGATTAATGGTAGATGGTGCGCCGAGTGCTGGGGCAATTATGGCAAATGGCGGCGGTTATGGTCACGTGGCAATCGTCGAATCGGTGAATCCAGGTGTTTCTGTCACGATTAGCGAAATGAACGGGTATCGCTGGGGCGGCGGTTTCAACCGCGTCGGTCGCGGGACACTCTCATGGAGCGAAGCGACTAGCGGCTACTATAAATATATCCATTAGAATAACATTGTGAAATGTAAAAACGCCTCTGTCAACTTAGGGGCGTTTTTGCTATACTGAAAGTATGTTTGTTGATACAGCAAAGGTAACGGTAACAGCCGGTAAAGGCGGCGACGGCGCAGTGAGCTTTCGCCATGAGATTTTTGTCGATAAAGGCGGTCCGGACGGCGGCGACGGCGGCAAGGGCGGCGATGTTGTTTTTGTTGCGACCGAGCAGCTCAATACGCTGTTGAAATTCCGTTATCAGCCAAAGCTCAAAGCAGAGAACGGCGTAGCTGGCAGTAAAAGAAAAAAGGCGGGACGCGCGGGCGAGCGCTTGATCGTAAAAGTTCCCGTTGGCACGATCGTTAAGCGCGACGGTGCTATCGTAGCTGATTTGGCGCGCCACGGCGAAGAAGCAGTGATTGCGAAAGGCGGCGACGGCGGGTTTGGCAATGCGCACTTTAAGTCGAGCGTACGCCAAACGCCGCGCATGGCAGAGCTTGGCGAGCCGGGCGAATCGTTTGAGGCTGAATTGGAATTAAAACTGCTGGCGGATGTCGGGTTGGTTGGCTTTCCGAACGCGGGAAAATCAACCTTTTTGAGTGTCGTGTCAAATGCGCGCCCGGAAATTGCGAATTATGAATTTACCACTTTGACGCCAAATCTAGGAGTGGCTGATATTGATGACGGCAGTATCCTTATTGCTGATATTCCAGGGTTGATTGAAGGTGCGAGCGAAGGCAAAGGCTTGGGCGACCAATTTTTACGCCATGTTGAGCGGACGGCAGTGCTGCTCCATATGATTGACGTGTACAATAACGATCCAGCAGAAAAATATGTAGCGATTCGCCGCGAGCTTGAAAAATATAGCACGGAGTTAGCAGCGCGCCCAGAGATTATTGCACTGACAAAATGCGAAGGATTGGACGAGGAGATTATTGCGATGCAAAAAACAGCACTGCAAAAAGCGGCGAATAATGCGGAGATTGTAGCTATCTCATCGCAATCGGGGCGGGGCGTGAAAGATTTGTTACGGTTGCTGCGGCGCGCAGTCAAAGCGTACCGCCAGCGCGAGCAGCAGCAAGAGGGCGAAGCAGAGACCGACCTGCCGGTAATTTCGCTTGATGAAGACCAATTGACAGACGCGTGGACAGTTGAGCGGCTGCCAGATGAGACGAACGAGGGCGGCGAGCCGGTAGCAGTTTTTATAGTCCGAGGTAAAAAAATCGAGAAGTTTGCCCGCCGGACGAATTTTGATCAATTTGAGGCAGTAAACCGCCTGCGCGACATCATGAAACGGACGGGTATTACGCACGAGCTGGTCCGCCAGGGCGCGACAGGCGAGAGCGTCGTGCGGATCGGCGAGAGTGAGTTGACGTTAGTTGAGCAGTAGTATTCTAAGAGGAGGGAATGATGGGTAATAAAGAATATGTAAATAGCGTGAGTGCTGAGAAATCCATAGAAGTGCCAAATCGTTTTCAAGTGGCGCTATATAGTGGTAAACAGCATAGAATTTTTTTAGAAGTATATATCCGCACAGTTATATTGGATCTACTCTAGCTGCCGCTGTAGGTTTTTCTATGGGGGGGTATGTATCGCGCCTCGTAGAGCCTTAATAGTAAATGACGACAATATCCGAGGAGCGCTTAAGCATAATCCCGATAATCCGCCGTTACTCGGCGATCGTTCGCTAGCAGCCGAACCACGAGAGTTTACCGAAAAACTATGTGCAGACGTTCGTCGTGGTGGCACTGAGCGGTTGCTAGATACAAGAGTCGGTAAGATGACGAACTATATTCTTACACATCTCGAGAAGAGGCAGCGACCAGACGAGGACGCGAAACAATATTTTGGTGATTATCTTGAGTCCGTACTGTTCGACGACGATAGGCGGCAAGAACGGCGGATACTTAAAGCCGAGGAGCTTGATAAATATTATTTTCGTACGAATAATGGGTGGTATAATACCTACTTCGTGCTAGCTAAAGCTCATTTTCGCACCGATAATTTACCTGACTTTAATCGTCAAACAGGATGGTTAGATGCAGCAAATGATCTATACGATGATTGGAAGAAAGGTGAGATAAACATTCCGCAAGAGGTACTTGAGGATGCTGGGGTCGGGGTAGATGAGGATATCGCCGAGGTAGAGTTGTCGCCAACAATCACAGAGTGGCGCCGCGATACGGCGAGCGATGCGGTAAAATCCTTGAAGCTCGTCGTGTATGACCTGAAGTATGGTATGCGTGGTGATAGGAGAGCGCGCAGTTCTCTGAATAGAGACGCGCGACATAGGATTGAAAAAGCAGATAATTATAATTATCTTAATCCTGGGTCGTAACACGCTAAAACTATTTTTTGCTATACTAAGAGTATGGCGCAAACATTCTTTTTCTACGACTTAGAAACCAGCGGATTGAATGCGCGCGAAGATCGGATCATGCAGTTTGCGGGGCGGCGGACAAGCATGGATCTTACGCCAATCGGCGAGCCGTATAATATGCTTGTAGCGCTCAGTGACGACACGCTGCCGAACCCTGATGCGCTAATGGTCACTGGTATTACGCCGCAAAAAACTGTCGATGAGGGCTATAGCGAGGTGCAGTTTGCGCGCATACTAAACGATGAAATTTTTACGCCTGACACAATCGTTGTCGGGTTCAATAACATTCGGTTTGACGACGAGTTCATTCGCCATCTGCTGTGGCGTAATTTTTACGATCCATACGAATGGTGCTGGAAAGATGGCCGGTCGCGCTGGGATATGCTTGACGTGGTGCGGATGACGCGGGCGCTCCGGCCTGAAGGTATTAGCTGGCCGCTTGATGACGCTGGCGAGCCAACGAACCGGCTTGAGCTCATTACGCGCGAAAACGGTATTGCTCACAAGAATGCGCATGACGCGATGAGCGATGTTGATGCATTGATTGACGTGACAAAATTGATTCGCGATAAACAACCGCAATTGTTTGAATATTTACTAAAAATGCGCGATAAAAAAGAGGTTGTAAAACTTGTAAATGTCGACGATAAAAAGCCGTTTGTTTATAGTAGCGGGCGTTACGACAAGGAATTCGCTAAGACGACAGCCGCGTTCCCGCTGGCGACGGGACGCAATGGCAACGTTGTGGTGTATGATTTACGTTATGATCCGACGCCGTTTATTGATTTAAGCGAGTCGGAATTAGCGCATAAAGTGTACGCGAGCTGGCAGGAGCGCCAGGCTGAGGATTTCGTAAAGTTGCCAGCAAAAGAGTTGCAGCCGAACCGCTGTCCGGCGGTAGCGCCGCTCGGCGTGTTGGCGCACGGCGGCGGGTGGGCGAAAATATCGCTTGACGCCGAGACGATAGCGAAACACCAAAAAATTCTTCTGGCACACCCAGAATTCGCTGAGAAATTACGTACGATTTTTGAAAACAAACCCGAATTTACGCGATCGCCCGATCCGGAAGCGCAGTTATACGATGGGTTTTTGAATGACCGCGATCGGTTGCGCGCCGAAGCAGTGCGCAACGCAAGCGAGCGCGAGCTGGCTGATTTTCATCCCAATTTTGCCGACGAGCGGCTGCCGGGACTGTTGTTGCATTATAAAGCGCGCAACTTCCCGAAAACACTGAGCAGTGATGAGCGTGAAATGTGGCAAACATGGCGCGCAGCACGCATACAGGCGCAATTACCAAAATATATGGCGGCGCTGCAGCGGTTTGCGGCTAGTGCGCTTGATCCTGGCAAAGAATTTATCGTGCAAGAGCTGCAATTGTGGGCAGAGTCAATTTTGCCAGAGCCAGATTAGATTAAGATTAGTATCCCGAAGTATGTGTCGGCGGTTTGAGCGGCGCTGTGCTGCATGCCGCGTCAATGATACCGACGATCAGAATGATACAGCTGCCAAGTATTATCCAATAGGGGACGCTGATTGTCGTCCCGGGAATCATGCCAGTGAGCATAAAACCAAGCAATGTGTCAAAAAAGCTGCTGCTATGTACGAAAAATATTCCTGCTATCGCGAGTCCGAATGTGGTAAGGAATAAGTGCTTGCATTTCATGGTGGCGCGCCCTAGATTACTTTTACTTATAACAATAATATAGCAATTAGGTCAAAAACATGCAACGATAAGCGCCATAACAGTCGCTACGATTTTTTCGTTTGAGCGCAGTGCGTGCAAATTCCTTGAATTTCAAGGATATGCGATGGATTATGAATATGATATTCGGCGGCAATTGATGCAATAAGGTGTTCAAGCGTGTGATTCTCGGGCAAATCAATTACGCGTCCGCATTGCCGGCAGGTGGCGTGGTGGTGGTGCTTGTTAAATGTGTCGGATAATTCGATTTTATGTTTCCAGCCGACAGGAATGACGCGTACGATACCAAGGCGCTCAAATAGCTCAACCGTACGGTATACGCTAACGCGATCAATTGATGGCGTTGTCGCGCGTATCAGCTCGCCGATATAGCGCGGCGGCTGGTCATATAATGCAGCAAACACCGTACGGCGCGGCTTGGTGACATGTAGTTGGTGCTGCCGCAAAATGGTTTCTAATGTTTGCAGAGCGTCATTCATAATGTTACTTAGTATATCTATATTGCAACAAATTTGCAATATTGTATGCAAAAATGCGCAGCCACGTTTCCTGTTACTCTGCTTTTTCTGCGCCGATCGCGGCTAGTATGATGTGCGCAAAAATGCTATAATATATAGCCATGTCAAAGAGTATAAAAATTATCGGCGCGCGCCAAAATAACTTAAAAAATGTTGATATTGAGATTCCGCGCGACCAATTTGTCGTCGTGACTGGCTTAAGTGGCAGCGGTAAATCAAGCTTGGTGTTTGATACGATTTACGCCGAGGGGCAGCGCCGTTACGTCGAGAGTCTGAGCAGCTATGCGCGGCAATTTCTAGGCATCATGGATAAGCCGGACGTCGATAGTATTGAAGGGTTAAGTCCAGCGATCAGTATTGACCAAAAATCGACATCGCGCAACCCGCGTTCAACGGTTGCAACGGTGACGGAGATTTATGATTATTTGCGATTGCTGTTTGCGCGCGTTGGCGTGCCGCACTGTCCGGTTTGTAATAAGCCGGTGCAGCGGCGCACGGCGCAGGCGATTATTGACGAAATCATGAAATTACCGGAAGGTGAACGGCTCATGATACTGGCGCCGATCGTCGCGCAGAAAAAAGGCGAGTTTCAGCACGTGCCAGAGCAATATATGCGCTCCGGTTTCGCGCGGGCACGGGTGGACGGCGTGGTGTATGCGCTTGATGAATTTCCGGAGCTGCAGAAAAGCTACAAGCATGATATCGAAATTGTTATTGACCGAATAGTTATGAAGCCGGATATGATTAGCCGCGTGTCGCAGGCGGTGGAGCAGTCGCTTGATTTGGCATCGGGTGTCGTGCAGATCATGAATGCTGATAGCGGCGAGCTGCTGACATATAGCCAGCGCTACGCGTGTGTTGATCACCCGAACGAAGAGATTCCCGAGCTTGAGCCGCGCCTGTTTAGTTTTAATGCGCCGCAGGGCGCGTGCCCGACGTGCACGGGGCTTGGTACACGGCTCGAAATTGATCCAGAATTAGTATTTAACGGTAATTTAACGATCGCCGAGGGCGCAATTCGCCCGTATAATCGTATTAATGTTGATAATTTTTATATGCGCAAAATTAAAGCGGTCGCCGATGCGCATGGATTTAGCCTGCAGGTGCCGGTCAAGCAATTGCCAGATGATGTTCGGCAGAAAATTTTGTATGGGACGGGCTCTCAAAAATATCGTATTGATTTGGCGGGCGGGCGTTATTATGATGCGGCATACGAAGGTGTGATCCCGAATTTGGAACGCCGCCATCGCGAGACGGAAAGCGAGTTTATGCGCAAAGACATTGAGCGCTTTATGCGCGAGCGGAAATGTACGACATGCCAAGGTGCGCGCCTCAAACCGGTTGTGCTGGCGGTGACAGTAAATGGGCTGTCGATTATGGATATGTGTAATCTTGATGTAGCAAATGCGCTTGATTTATTTAGCAAGCTAAAATTTAGCGAGTCGGAAATGCATATCGTGCGGTTGATTTTGAAAGAAATTGCGGCGCGGCTTGGTTTTATGAATAACGTTGGTCTAAACTACTTAGAGCTAAGCCGAGCGGCAAATACGCTCAGCGGCGGCGAAGCGCAGCGGATTCGTTTGGCAACGCAGATCGGCTCTGGCCTGCAAGGCGTCCTCTATGTACTTGATGAGCCGTCGATCGGGCTGCACCAGCGTGATAACGATCGGTTAATCGCGACATTGAAACATCTGCGTGATTTAGGCAATTCGGTGCTTGTTGTTGAGCATGATGAGGATACAATCGCGCAAGCAGACTATCTGGTAGATATTGGTCCGGGTGCGGGCGTGCACGGCGGCGAAGTTGTAGCAGCAGGTACGCCAGCTGAGGTTGCGGAAAATTCCGCAAGCATAACAGGGCGGTATTTAAGCGGTACTGAGAAAATCGCTGTACCAAAAAAACGCCGCACTGTGCAAAAAGACCGCAAACTCGTTGTGCGCGGCGCGCGTGAAAATAATTTGAAACATATTGATGTTGAATTTCCGCTTGGCGTGATGACACTCGTGACAGGCGTGAGTGGCAGCGGCAAATCAACGCTCGTGAATGATATTGTCGCAAACGAGCTAACAGCACGGTTGCATCGGGCGCAAGCAGTGCCAGGCGCGCACGAGCGAATTGACGGTATCAATCAATTAGACAAGGCGATTGTAATTGACCAATCGGCGATTGGGCGTACGCCGCGCTCAAACCCGGCGACATACACCGGCGTGTTTACACAGATCCGCGAGTTGTTTGCGAATACGCCTGAAGCAAATATTCGCGGTTACAAAGCGGGACGGTTTAGCTTTAATGTGAAGGGCGGGCGCTGCGAGCATTGCCAGGGTGATGGCATGATAAAAATTGAAATGCACTTTTTGCCGGATGTATACGTTCAGTGTTCGGAATGCCATGGTAAGCGGTATAATCGCGAAGCGCTTGAAATTAAGTATAAAGGTAAAACGATTAGCGATATTTTGAATATGACAGTTGAGCAGGCGTGTGATTTTTTCGCGAATGTGCCGGCGATTGCGCGCAAACTGCAAACGATCAACGAGGTGGGGCTTGGTTATGTTAAACTTGGGCAGCCGGCAACGACATTTTCGGGCGGCGAAGCGCAGCGAATCAAACTTGCGACTGAATTGAGCCGCCGTTCAACTGGTAAAACGCTTTACATTCTAGATGAGCCGACAACGGGGTTGCATACGGCAGACGTTAAAAAACTACTCGATATTCTACAAAAACTTGTCGACGGCGGTAATAGTATGATTATCATCGAGCATAATTTAGAGGTAATAAAATGCGCCGACTGGATTATTGATATGGGCCCGGAAGGCGGGCAAGGCGGCGGCACGGTGGTTGCATCAGGTACGCCGGAAGATGTTGCAAAATCGCCGGAATCATTCACCGGCAAGTACTTGAAAAAGCTTTTATAGTCTACGGGCTATTTGTAACGACAGGTAATTTAGCTATCTTTTTTCGAAAACAACACTTTGAACTGGCGTTTGAGTTTAGCGCGCGTACTTTCTTGTTTGAGCGCGTGAATAACCATTGGCAAAACCGATAGGAATATCATAATAAGCGCTGCGACCTCAATATTTACGCCCGCTTTGGTCAAAAACTCGCCGGCGTAATATCCGAGATAGACAAACAGCGACGACCACAAGAACCCGCCGATAATGTTGTATGTAATAAATGTGCGGTAATGCATATTGCTTGCGCCGGCAACAATTGGCGCAAACGTGCGAACAATCGGCACAAACCGTGCGAGTACGATCGTAATTGAGCCGTGCTTAGTATAGAATGCTTCGGTTTGGTCGAGATATTTTTTCTTAAAAAATCGCGAGTTTTCTTTTTGAAATAATTTACGGCCGACTTTATGCCCGAATTCAAATCCGACGCTATCGCCGGCAACAGCTGCGGCAAAAATAAGCAGTGCAAAGATATGGATATCAATTGGTTGTCCATTGAATCCGAGAATTTGCTGCTGCACCATGTAACCGGCGGTGAATAGTAAACTATCGCCCGGAAAAACGAATCCAATGAGCAATCCCGACTCGGCAAAGACAACGAGCAGGATTGCGATAATTCCAAAGCCGGTGATGGCGTGAATGAGTGCTTCCATACCAAGTAAAATTGTACCATAGTTTAATGTTATTGCAGAAGCGTGGTAAAAACATTAGGCGCCGAAGACTAAGGCGATAGGGCGCGGCCTAGCTGCAAGGACGGTAAGATTAAGAGCTCCTCTTGGAAGGAGCTTATCTGTTGACAGGCGTAAGCGATTTGTGGTACAGTGGAACTGAGGTACAAAACATTAACAGAAAAAGGCGGAATAGGGCGGTGATAAAACTAGGCTCAAATAGAAGGAAATTGTATAAAATAATCGTTACACATGTGGCGGTTTTGTTTGTTGCTGGTTTGGGGCTAATGCACTTTATACCAGCGCATGCTGTCCGTATTAATAATATGTATCAGTTTACTGATACAAACTACGCGGTGCCGACGAGCAACGTTGCGTGGGTGTCACCGGATGGTGATGATGCACCGGGGAATGGTACTGAAAGCGTGCCATATAAGACATTTAAGTTTGCCTTGTCGAAGCTTTCAAGCGGCGGTACAGTAGTCGCGAAATCTGGAATTTACCGTGAACCGCATTTTTCGATCGACAAAACAAACATAACGTTGCAAGCTGCACCGCACGCTGAAGTCTGGCTCAAAGGCAGTGATGTCGTGAGCGGCTCTGTTTGGACGAAAGAAGGAAATCTCTGGAAAACGAAAGGACGGTACACCAATTTTTGCCACGTCTGTACAGTAAATAGTAATCCAGCAGAAGAAGGCACAGCAGCATTTCCGGAGCAAGTGTTTATTAACGATAAGCCGCTAAAACAAGTCGCAAGCAAGGCGGAAGTGTCGGCTGGTAAATTCTACGCCGAAGATCAAACGCCGACGACAAGAACGTTCAACTCGGATACAGGTAAATATGACTATCATCCAGGTGTAGAAGACGATATTACGTACTATGTTGGTTCTGATCCGACCGCGGGCGTAACGGAAATATCGCAGCGGTCGCGGGCGTTTACGGCGGCTGGTGCTGGATTTAATATGAAGGGTATAAACATTGCACAGTATGCGCCGGTACAAGCGTGGGGTTTTACGGATACGTCTGGTGTGTCGCAAGCATTTGTGGTTTCGAAAAATGCGGTTATTCAAGATTCTATCTTTGCACAAAGTTCAGCGATAGGGCTACATACCGGCGAGGCTGATAATCTAGTTGTAAAAAATACGAAATTCTTAGATAACGGCGCAAACGGTGCGGGTGCCAATAGAACGCATAAGGCAACGTATATTGGTAACACATTTTCTGGCAGTAACGCCGCCGGGTTTAAAGTGAATAAATGCGGTGCATTCTGTACGATATCAGAAATAAAAGTGACGCACACGAAAGACTTTACATTTCGTAATAATATCATTGATCGGTCGGAATCTGGCGTTGAAGAAAGCGATCCTAATAATATGATAAAGGTAAGTCCGATTGGTTTTTGGTGCGACGAGGGCTGTATTGATGCAAAGATAGTTGGTAACTTTTTTACAAACAATGGAACGGCAATATTTCATGAAGTATCTGGTCCTGCTATTATTGCCTCTAATATTATTGAAGGTTCTGGTACAGGCATACGTATTTCAGGTAGCAATGATGTAAAAATTTATAACAATACGATTTCGCGAACGAACCGGCCGATTGATTTGTTTGAAGACAGTCGCGAGGGCGGATGTAATGCTTACGCAGCGGATAACGTAACCTGTACGACGTGGGAACCGTGGTCGAAGAGCCAAGGACTAAGCTGGAATCTGACTGGTTTAGAAATGTATAATAATATTTTATCGTCGCGTGCGTATGTACCAAATGACGGTTCGCGGTTCTATTCGTTCCCTGTGCGTTCTGACGGTGACAAGAATAATGGCACTGCAGCGACAAAAATCTACACGAATGAAATGTTCAAAGGGTTTGATTATAATGTTTACTATCGAAGCAGCCTTGCGAATGAGCCAACAGTGTTTACTTGGGATCTTGACGGCGGAAATACGATTGATATACAATTCGCTCGAATAGCAGACATCAAGAATGATACTCGGGTTCGGAGTTCTATCGAGGGGCGCGGCGAGCATTCGTTTGATGAGCTTGGTTCGCGGGAAAATAATCCGTATTTTATAAAAGAGGCGGTACATAATGCCGACTATAAGAAGAGCAACTACACGCTAAAAGCCGGTAGTCCTGCAATTAACTCTGGCAAGCCGTTGCCGAGCGACGTTGCGCTTGCGATTGATCCGTCGGGTACGACGGTAAAAGCTGGTGTAGCAGTGAATCGCGGGGCGCTCGTTAATACATTAATGGACGCGACAGGTACAACGCCAGTTGCTCCGGATAAAGTCGCTCTTCAGGCTGCTATAACGGCTGCACAAAATGAACCGCTATACATTAGGCGGGACGAAGCTGTAGCGAGAGCACTTATGAAAGCTCAGGAAATAAATAGCTCACAGAGCGCTACCGAGCAAGATGTAGCTTTAGCCACGACCACACTAAATAATGCTGTTTCGGCGGCGAAGAAGAAAGAATCAGACGCTCAGGCAGCTGCTGAAACTGCTGTGGCAAAAGCGGAACACGACAAAACACAAACCGCTATAGATGCCGCGAAAGTACTTGTCGACAAGGTCCAAGACCAAGCCAAGAAAAAGTCCTTCCAAGATCGCCTTGATGCAATCGTTATACCAGCGCCGGTTGATAAAACTGCTCTTCGCGCTGCAATAACAGCTGCACAAAACGAACCGTTGTACATCCAGAACGATCAGGGAGTTGCAAGGGCACTTGCAAAAGCGCGAGAGGTAAACAATTCTCAAAGTGTAAGCGATCAGGATGTGAACGACGCTACGGTTGCTCTTAATAATGCCATCACCGCTGCCCAGCAAAAAGAGACAAACGCTCAGGCCGCTGCCGAGACTGCTGTTGTTGCGGCGGAGCATAACAAAACGCAGACTGCCGTTGACGCTGCAAAAGTGTTGGTTGACAAAGTTCAAGATCAAGCCAAAAAGAAAGCTCTACAGGATCGTTTGAATGCGATTACAATTGTAACGCCGCCAGCTCCGGCGCCGGTGACAAAACGGCAAATCATTCAGCCTGAAGGTGGCATATTGACAGTTTCTGTCTCTGGTAGTCAGTGCTCTAATATAGCCCAGATTGCACTCGGTACGATTTCGTCGAAACACCAGGGTAGCGATTTACGCGAGCAAGTCGCATTCACGGTTGATTGTGCGCATTCAGCGTCGGCGAGTGGTTATTCGGTGCAGGTTCAACTACAGCTTAGTCGCTTATACTCAGACACGTCAAAATTGCGAGTCGTAAAGGAATATAACGGGACAGTGAGCGACATAACAAATAAAGTGAGTTTCTTGGCATCGGCAGATGGTTTGCGTACGGTTGTGGCGTATCAGCTTACAGATGGCGGATTCGGCGATTCGGACGGTATCGCTAATGGCGAGATTGTTGATCCGGTGGGTGTTTATTTAGTGCCGGCATCTCCAACTCCTCCCAGTACTCAGCCGGGCGGTACGTCTGCCCGCTCATCGGCGCAGAATGCAAATAATAAGGTGAGTGGTCGGCAACTTGCGAATACGGGAGATAATGTAGCGTTTTATGTGTTCGGCGCGGTCGCACTGCTCGGCGGTGGCATAGTTGGTGGTTACTATTTAATGAAACGCCGAACCCGATAGATTTTGGATAAACATACATTGCGTTTTTGCGAGCAGGGTGGTAGCATTTATGCTTGCTTGCAGACAGAGCGTTATGAATAATAGTTTCCGCATATGCTATAATAAATACACAGTATCATGTAACTCCGGAAACATATCCGAAAAGGAGAAATATGGGAGACAAGGTAACATTGAAAGTAGATCGCCGAGAAGTTTTCGGCAAAAAAGTAAAGCAGCTACGTAGACGCGGGCTGACGCCGGGTGTTGTGTATGGTGCGAATATGGAGCCGATTGCAATTCAGGCTGACGCGGGCGAGGTGGTGCGTGTGTACGCGGAAGCTGGCAAGCATACGCCGGTGCAGTTGTCGGGCACGAAACACCGTATTGCGATGATTAAAGCTGCGGAATTTCACCCTATTAAGCATGGTGTTATTCGTCACATTTCGTTTCATGCAGTTCGTGCCGATGAGCCGGTGGTGGCGGAAGTACCTATCCGTCTGGCTGGCGAGGGTGAGTCAGCGGCGGAGCGTAACGGATTGGTCGTTTTGCAAGCGATTGAGAAAATTGAGGTCAAGGCGCTGCCGATGGAGCTACCAGAGTCTCTAGAGGTGTCGATTATGAACCTCGCGGACGCTGGCGATCGCGTTACGATCGGCGATATACTGTTGCCATCAGGTGTAGAGATTGTCGACAATGATGATGGTCGCGAAGGTACGGCTGACGACAATGTTACCGTGAAGGATTTAGTCGTTGCGAGCGTGTATGAGCCGGCTGCACTTGAAGCTGCAAATGAAGCGGCGGCAGGAGAATCGACTTCGGCTGACGCTGAGGATATACCAGTTGAAGGCGAAAAGCCAGGCGCGGAAGCAGAATAAAAAGTAATATAAATGTTTAATCGTCCCCAGAATTGGGGGCGATTTTTATTCCTCAATAAACCCGCCAGACTGCCGTTGCCATAATTGCGCGTATGTACCGTTCTTTTCCAGCAACTCGTTGTGCGTGCCGTCCTCGATAATGCGGCCGCGTTTCATGACGACGATACGGTCAAGTTTAGCGATAGTCGACAGGCGATGAGCGATAACGATAGACGTACGATTTTTCATCAGCGTCTCAAGCGACTCTTGAATCAGCGCCTCAGATTCCGAGTCGAGCGCTGATGTTGCCTCGTCGAGGATTAAAATTGGCGCATCTTCCAAAATAGCGCGGGCGATAGCGATACGTTGGCGTTGTCCGCCCGATAATTTCACGCCGCGCTCGCCGACAAGCGTATCAAATCCATCGTGTAATTTCGTAATGAAGTCATACGCGCCAGCTTGCTTGGCAGTTCTCTTTATGGCGGCTTTTGTTGCGCCAGGCCGCCCGTACGCGATATTGTCCAGCACTGAGCGGTGAAAGAGCAGCGGTTCCTGCGGTACATATGCGATATTTGAGCGTAAGCTTGCTTGCGTGACGTCGGCGATATTTTGCGAGTCGATTAAAATCTCACCGCTATCAATGTCGGCAAAACGCAGGAGTAGTTTTGTCAGTGTCGTCTTTCCTGAGCCTGACGCGCCAACCAAACCGACTTTTTCGCCGGGTTTGATGGTCAGCGAGAAATTCTTAAACAACGTGTCGCCTCGCCCTTCATCGTGCGTGAATGTCACATTATTCATGACGATTTTGCCGCGCGAAACGCGTAATTTTCTCGTACTTTTATCAATCAAGCTTGTCGGTGTTTGTAGAATTTCCGCCATGTCGCGCGCGTCGCCAAGCACGCGGTTATAATTGCGCATAATACCGTTCATATTCCATAGTTCGCGCGTCATCGTGCCGGTGTAGGTAATGATTAGGTAAATTGCTGCTACCGATACAGTATTATGCTGCGCAGCATAGACGGCGAACGCGATAGCGGCAACTTTGATGGTTGTTGTAATTGATGAGTAAATGGCGCTCATTTTCAGAAAACCGGACATTAAATTAAATGAAGCGCTGCGCCAGCTGTTTGCTGTCTTGGTAAATTCTTTACTTTCTCGCATTTCGGCACCTGATGATTTCACCGCTAAAATATTAGAAATAGCATCAGCAATTTTACCGCTCATAGTATTGTTGGCAGCCGCTTCTTTTTCGTTTAACTTCATCATTGGTCGCGAACCAAAATAGACCACTATAATGAAAATAACCGCGAAAATTGCTAAGAAGATAGCGTATTGCCATAACAATGTTGAGAGAACAACGATTGATCCAATAATGGAAATCATGACCGGTAGAATAGACCAAATGATAGTATCCCAGAAGCGTTCAAACGCTCCGGTAAATTTATTTGTTTGGCTAACGAGCGAGCCGCCAAACTTGTTAGCGTGGAAAAATAGCGTTTCGTTTGCTAATTTGTTGAATATTTTTACATACAAATCGCGCATCACGGAGACCTCGAATGTCCACACTAGATAAAGCACTAAGCGCCAACCGATAATCTCCGACCATAGTTGCGATAATCCGTATAATATCACGAGCTGCCATAAGTTGTTAGTGTCGCTGAGTCTCCCGTGCTGAATCATGTCGAGTAGCTGCGCAATAATCAGCGGGCCAACAAACATGCCGACGACGAACGTAGTTACCGTGGCAATAACTGTTATATCTCGCCGCCATTTGTATAACTGCGACGCACGCCAAAATAAGCGCAGAATAGATTGGCTGTCTTTTGATTTTTTACTCATAATAAATCTCCTTTTGTAGTATTTTGCAAGTTAAAATTCTATTCGTTATTGAGCGAATAGTGAAGAGAATAATAGAGGAACTCACTTACGAATTCATAATGAGTAGATTATATAGTAAGGTAGAGGCACGAGTCAAGCTGCGAGACTGTTTAGGGCTCGTCACGGTTAAAACGAAGATAATACAAACGGAGTTTTGAATGGCTATCGCGAGTTTTTGAGATCGTGTAGATTGTCAGTAATGTAAATGATTTACCAGAGCAAATCATTGTACTAGAAATTATTGAGCACAACTTTGGCGTATAGCGGGATGTCTTGATGGCTGTGCGGAAGAGGTGTGTTCGCCCCAGACATTATTAAAACTGGTACAATTATATATTTTCTTAATTCCGATGATGCAGAAACGCTTGATGGTGTATACCATAAGGTTGGAACAATTTAATCGTTGGGCTTGTTTGATAAAATTTATACTCTGCAGTCCATTGTGTTGTGATAGTGCTAGAAAAGTAAACTTCTTGTATTTTTAATGTAAATGATTTACAATAAGAATATGACGACCATCATACGCCGCGAAAGTAAATATGCTAATTTAGTGCGGGATTGTATAAAGCAGCTGGGTCACGCGACCCATGCGGATATTATGCAGCACTACACGGATCGCTATATACAGGTGAGCGCAACGACAATTCACCGAATCACGCAGCGATTAGTTGAAGACGGTGAAATAGCGCTTGCACCAAAGACAAAGAATGGTGATAAACGGTTCGACGCAA
This sequence comes from uncultured Candidatus Saccharibacteria bacterium, assembly GCA_938045235.1. Taxonomy (GTDB): domain Bacteria; phylum Patescibacteriota; class Saccharimonadia; order Saccharimonadales; family Saccharimonadaceae; genus Saccharimonas. Next base: position 12,803 of record CALIMZ010000012.1, on the reverse strand, counting down.
ACATGAAACCGCATGATCATTTTTGCTGCACTCGGTGCGACTGTCTGATTGACATTACGTGTCCTGCGCTATGCCGCAAGATCCTGCAAGACCAATTGTGTAATTGCGTGCTAGACGGTTCTTTGACGGTTTATGGTGAGTGCCAAGAATGTAGCTGTTGTAGAAAGGAGGAGTATGTCGATGAATAAAGCATGCAAGTGTATAAAAACCACATGCCAAGATTGCGCTAGTAATTGCGATTGCTGCTGAATAGGCAGTTGGCAGAATGGTATAATAAAAAATAACAAGGAGGGAGTATGGCATTATACAATATAACGAATCGTCAGGAGTTTGAGGAGAAAGTGCTGCAAAGTGCCAATCCGGTATTAGTAGATTTTTGGGCGACCTGGTGTCCGCCATGCCGTGCGATGGCGCCGATTTTACAGCAAATTGCTGGCGAAACTAGTTTTGATGTTATTAAAATTGACACGGAAGCGAGCGGTGATAATAGCGAATTGGCAAGAGAATATCGTGTGCAAGGTATTCCGAACATGAAGATTTTTGCGGGCGGCAAGGAAGTTCAAGAACTGATTGGCATGAGACCGAAGCAGATTTTGATTGACGCGCTCGAAAAAGCCGTGAAGAAGTAGGTGAACGGCTGAGTACTGAGTAATTTTATGTCGAGCCCGTTGCTTTTTCAGCAAATTGCCGACGATGATATGAACGCGGCATTTCGCGCCAAAGGGTGGACGCCAGTATATACTGCGTCGCCCTATTCGCGCATCGTACTAGTTGGGCAAGCGCCGGGGCGAATCGCACAGCAAACACACAAGCCGTGGAATGATGCAAGCGGGCGATTGTTGCGCCAGTGGCTAGGCGTAAGCGATGAGCAGTTTTACAATCCTGATTTGTTTGCGCTCATGCCGATGGATTTTTATTATCCTGGCAAAGGCGTGCATGGCGATTTGCCGCCGCGAAACAATTTTGCCGCAATGTGGCATCCGCAGTTGCTAGAGCGTATGTCGTATGTACGTTTAATAATTTTAGTTGGCGCATATGCGCAGAAATATTATTTAGTGGGGCGCGCCAAAAAGAATGTAACTGCAACGGTAGCGCAATTTGATACGTATTTACCAAATTATTTTCCGCTCGTACATCCATCGCCGCTCAATATTGGTTGGCGTAAACGTAATCAGTGGTTTGAGACGGAAGTAATTCCGATTTTACAAAATGTAGTAAAGGAGGCGCTAGTATGACGACGTACGATACTAAGCGGATATATGAAGATGCGAAGCCAGATGATGGTTACCGTGTTTTGGTTGATCGACTGTGGCCGCGCGGCATAAGCAAAGATAAGGCGGCGCTTGGCGAATGGTGCAGGGAGATTGCGCCAAGTAATGAACTACGGCAATGGTTTGCGCACGATCCTGCTAAGTACGATGAGTTTAAGGTAAAATATTTACAAGAGTTGGCGAATAATCCTGAAGTGGCAGCAGCTCTTGCGCGTTGGCGTTCTTATACGCGAGTTACGCTGCTCTATGGCGCAAAAGATACAGCACACAACCAAGCAGTAGTGCTATTAGAATACTTACGCTTGCATGAATCAGACGGTCTGAAAGTTATTCCATAGTAGCATGCTATTATCGTGGACCAAAACGCTGTTCGCGATATAATAAACATATGAATGCGGCGCTTAAGGAAAAATTGAAAACGCTCCCGCGCACTCCAGGTGTATATTTTCATAAGTCTAAAGACGATGAGATTATTTATATTGGCAAAGCGGCTATTCTGAAAAATCGCGTGCGGCAATATTTTCAAAGCAAGGCTGATATGGACGTAAAAACGCGCGCATTGGTAGCGGAAATTAATGATACCGACTGGATTGAAACTGAAAGCGAAATGGATGCGCTATTTTTGGAAAGCGAAATGGTGAAGCGTTATATGCCGCGCTATAATATTTTGTTGCGTGATGACAAATCGCAAACATTCGTCCGTATTGATATGAAGAACGAATGGCCGACGGTAACGTTTACACGGAATCCAGCAGATGACGGCGCGACGTATATTGGTCCGTTCTATAGCGGCTTTGCGGTGAAAAAAGCGCTGCGGTATTTACGTAAAATTTTTCCATATTATATTAAGCCGCCGAAACGTGAACGCATGAATTTAGAGGAACAAATTGGATTGGTGCCGAGCGCTGATGTGACGAGCCAAGAATATAAAAAATCATTGCGCAAATTGATTAGATATATTGAAGGCGGGCGCATGAAAATCGCCAAAGAAATTGAGCGCGACATGAAGCGGGCGGCGCGCAGCCAAGAGTTTGAAACGGCGGCACAGCTGCGTAATAAGCTGTCATATATGCACGAACTGCAGCGGCGGATTATGTTCGGCGACCGCGAGTTTTTGGACATATCAAAAGACCAGGCATTGATGCAGCTAGCTCAATTGCTCGGATTGCAATCACCGCCAGCGCGCATCGAGGGCTATGATATTTCGCATATGAGCGGCACGAATGTAGTGGCGAGTATGGTGGTTTTTACGAACGGCGTGAGCGACCGCGCGCAGTACCGTAAATTTAAAATGCACGTGCAGCGCAACGACGATACGGCAAACATGCACGAAACGATTCACCGCCGTTTTAGTGCAAAAAATGTAAAAGCATGGGGTATGCCAGATTTGCTGCTCATTGATGGCGGTAAAGGACAGTTGAACGCGGTACTATGTGAATTAGAAGTTCTCGGCGTGAATGTGCCGGCGATTGGGGTAGCGAAGCGCGATGAAGAAATTGTGATTGCAAAAGGCCGTTCGCCGATCGACGAGTCGTATATTGAGAAAATGGTAGCGAAGCCGACCCCTGGTGCGGTGGTGATTGATTCAAGCGGATACTATTTTGTGAATTTACATGTCGGGCGGCAGAATGCCGGTTCACATTCAAAGAATTTGCGCGGTGGTGATGCGCCTAGTCCATACGAAGACACGATAAAACTATTTCAGCGTATTCGCGACGAGGCGCATCGATTTGCTGTTAGCTATCACACGACGCTGAAGCGGGCGAATGCGACTAAGAGTGTTCTTAGTACGATTACCGGCGTTGGTCCGGCGACGCAGAAAAAACTTGTGCGTGCATTTGGCAGCGTGCGCGGTGTGCAGACGGCAAGCGAAGAGCAGTTGCGAACGGTTGTGAATCCCGTGTTGGCGGCGCGTATTCGGGCAACGTTTATGGACAACGGCTCGAAACTCTAGCGAAATATATCGTAATGCGCTATACTAAGATGAAATGAAAAGGCAGTTCTTGACGTTTATATTGCGCTGGATCTTGAATTCGTTTGGTCTGTGGGTTGCTGTGCGTATTTTTGGGACGGGATATAGCGAAGTGCAAATTAGCGCTGGAGCGCCGGCATTTTTGATAGCTGGGCTTATTTTTTCGGTCGTGAACGCTGTACTGAAGCCGATTGTTATTATTTTGTCGCTGCCAGCGATATTGATCACGCTTGGATTCTTTACTATCATTGTCAATGGTCTGATGGTATGGGTTTCTCTGAAATTGGCACCTGGATTGCAAATGACATTTTGGAATTCGGTATTGACGGGCTTAGTATTGAGTTTGGTAAACTATATAGTAAGCAGTTTGCTTGAATTGGAGTATACTCAAGCGCGGGAGGAGGACTAGGCGATGAATATAACGATGATATTACAGATTGCAACAATTGTATCAGCCGTGCTGATGGTGATTGCAATTCTGCTGCAGCAACGCGGCGCAAGCCTTGGTGCTGGATTTGGCGGCTCTGGCGAGTTATATACCACGCGGCGCGGGCTTGATAAGAGTTTGTTTGAAGTGACGATTTTTTTGGCAGTGATATTTGTATTATCAATTATTGCGTCGCTCGTACTGCCAAGTTTGTCATAATGGGGCTGGTGTGTGAACGATTTGGGCGATCTACAACCAAAACGGCAGCGTTCCGCACTGAACCGCAGAGATTTTACACGTCGATTGAAGCGTGCTGGCGGCGTGACGCAGCGTCATGCGCGGCGTTTTATTCTACGGCGCATCAATAGTGTTCGGTTGGTGACTGGTGAAATTATTACGTGGCTGGCAGTTGTTGGCATTTTGGTTGCAACGCTTGGATTGCAGCAAACATGGGGCAACGTGTCGGCGTATATGCAGGGCGGGTATCGTTCGGGTGGCGTATACGCCGAAGGTATTGTTGGTTCGCTTGATACACTTAACCCGTTATTAGCATCAAACGAGGCGGAGGCGTCGGCGGCGCGGCTAATGTTCTCAAGCTTATATCATTATGATACAACTGGCGCGCTTCATGCTGATGTTGCGTCGTCTATGGCGATACGCGATTCAAAAATCTACACTGTCACACTGCGCGACGCAATGTGGCAAGACGGACATGCGCTTACGGCGGATGATGTTGTGTATACTATTGGGCTTATTAAAAATCCGCAAACGCGCTCGCCGCTACGCGTTAATTGGACGGACGCGGTTGTGAAAAAAATTGACCAGCACACCGTTGAATTCACGTTGCCGACTGTTTATGCAGCGTTTCCGCATGCGCTCACATTCCCGATTGTGCCGAAGCATCTTTTGCAGAATGTCGAACCGTCAATGCTCCGTGAGTCGTCGTTTAGCCAAAACCCGACTGGAAGCGGTCCGTTCAAGTTTCGCCGCCTGCAGACAGCAGGGCTATCGAATGCTTCAAAGGTGTTGCAACTTGTACCACATGCAGAATATTACAACACTGTGCCTCGTGTTTCGCGTTTTGAATTACGCGCCTACACCGATGACGCAGCGTTTACAAAAGCTATCAAGAACAGTGAAGTGACCGGGGTGGTAAGTGCGCCGGCGGTGCTTGCGCATGGTAAGCGTCCGTCGCAGTACCGCGTCATATCGGAGCCGCTTAATAAAGGCGTATACTTACTGTTTAATACAAGAAATCCGGTGCTGCAGGACAAAACAGTGCGCCAAGCTTTGCAGCTCGCGACAGATACGGCGGCAATTCGCCAAGCAGTCGGCGGCGGCGTGCAGACGCTAGATGGTCCGATTTTACATTCAATGTTCTCAAGCGGTGAGGTGCCGCGTGCGCCAAAGCCAAACGCTGAAAAAGCTGCTCAGCTACTTGATAGTGCTGGATGGAAAATAAAAAATGGCACGCGGTATAAGGGCGACCAAGAACTTAAGTTGACTATCACAACGACGAGTAGCAGCCAGTATAACAAGATCATTGATACGGTGAAGCGGCAATGGAATGCGGTTGGCGTGGCAGTTGATGTCAATCAAGTCGATACAAATTCGGCAGTTTCAAATTTTGTGCAAGGCGTGCTGCAACCGCGCAATTTTGACGTGCTGCTGTATGAACTTGCGCTTGGCGCCGATCCTGACGTGTATGCGTATTGGCACTCGTCGCAGGCTTCGGCGACAGGCTATAACTTTTCTAATTATTCAAATCAATTGAGCGACGCGGCGCTTGCAAGCGCGCGAACTCGGTTGGAGTCAAATTTGCGCATGGCGAAATATGCGCAGTTTGTACGGCAGTGGTTGAGTGATGTGCCGGCAATTGCGCTATACCAAGCGTCGTCGGAATATCTTGTCAACACGAATGCGTATATCGTTAAGCCGAAAGGGTCACTGCCTGAACTATCAGATCGCTATGCTCGTGTGAGCGAGTGGTCGGTTTCGCCGGCAACTGTTTACAAAACGCCGTGAGCTACAGTATAATGATGAGGTATTTTGCTATCGCATGGTACAATTTGCAATATGCAGACGTGGCGGAATTGGTAGACGCGCTAGCTTGAGGGGCTAGTGAGCATTGCGCTCGTGGAAGTTCAAGTCTTCTCGCTCGCACCAAATCTGAATAATTTAAATTGCTACTGTAAATAGGTAGCTTTTTATTTTGGTATAAAATAAAAATTCAACCAATATAACTTGATTGAATTATCCGACTAAATATGGTGGGCGCTGAGGGTCTCGAACCCCCGACCTCTTCGGTGTAAACGAAGCGCTCTAGCCAACTGAGCTAAGCGCCCTCACTATTTAATAGCCTTTATGCTACAAGGATAATTATATAGATTTAATAGAGAAAATGCAATAGCTATATTTTGTATATAACCATTCAACTGATATAATCGCACTAAGGAGACTAATAAAAATAGTAATTTTATGGAAAATTCACAGAAAATTCGTAATATTGCGATAATTGCCCATGTGGATCATGGTAAAACCACTATGGTTGATGGGCTTTTAAAGCAAAGTAAAACTTTTCGCGATAACCAGGCTGAAATGAGTCAGGATCTTATTATGGATTCGGGTGATCAGGAACATGAAAGAGGTATTACTATCACTGCAAAGCAGACCTCGATTTTTTATGGTGATTATAAAATAAATATTATTGATACGCCTGGTCATGCTGATTTTAGCGGTGAGGTTGAGCGAACACTCAATATGGCTGATGGAGTACTTTTGATTGTCGATGCGCAAGAGGGTCCTATGCCACAGACGAAATTTGTGTTATCAAAGTCTCTTGAACTTGGTTTAAAGCCTGTTGTAATTATAAACAAAATTGATAAGCCATCTCGCCGTATTAATGAGGTTTTGGATGAGGTATCGGATTTATTTTTGGAGCTTGCAATTAGTGATGATCAGCTACAGTATCCAGTTTATTATGCAATTGGGCGTGATGGTAAGGCATGGAAAAAAATGCCTGACAACCCAAGCGAACATGCCGACTTAACTCCTATATTTAATGCGATTATTGAAGATATTCCTGCGCCTAAAGTTGAGCAAGGTTCTTTTCAAATGCTGGTAACTAGTTTGCAGTACGATTCTTTCCTGGGTAAATATGCTATTGGTCGTGTTGCTCGTGGAAATGCAAAGCCTGGTATGCAAATTGCACTCATGAAGCGTGGGGATCAGACGATTAACGGGCGCATTGATAAAATATTTGGTTATAGAGGGTTAAACCGTGAAGAGCTACAAGAAGCTGTCGCTGGGGATATTGTCGCCTTAACAGGTATATCTGAGGCACATATTGGTGATACTGTAGCAGATAAGCAATCTCCTGAGGCTTTACCTACTATAGATATTGAGTCTCCAACCCTAAGTATGTACTTAGGTCCAAACACTAGTCCTATGAAAGGGAGGGAAGGTGAGTTTACAACCAGTAGGCAAATAGGTGATCGTTTAAGTCGTGAAATTGAAACCAATGTTAGCTTAAGAGTTGAAGAAAATGGTATAGGATTTACTGTATCTGGTCGTGGTGAGTTGCATCTTTCTGTATTAATAGAAACAATGCGACGTGAAGGTTATGAATTTGAAGTTGGTCGACCGCGCGTAGTTACAGCAATGATTGATGGTATTGAACAAGAGCCAGTAGAAGAGCTTTTGATTGAAACTGGTTCTGAATTTATTGGTGCGATTAGCCAGGAGCTTGGTGCCAGGCGGGCGGAAATGCGTGGCCAGGAGACAACTTCTAGTGGATCCGTGAGACTTACCTATATTTTGCCAACTCGAGCCCTAATTGGTTTGCGAAACGTGTTACTAACTGCTACAAAAGGTACGGTAATTATGAATAGCTTACCACATGGATATCAGCCTTTATCTGGTAAATTACCTAGAACGAGGAACGGAGTGTTAATTGCTTTTGAAGCTGGAATAACAACCCCTTATGCTTTACAGGCTGCTGAGGCGCGCGGTGAATTATTAGTCGGTGCGGGAACTGAAGTATATGCTGGAATGATAGTTGGTATATATAATCGCCAAGATGATCTAGAAATTAATGTCTGCAGGGCTAAGCAGTTGACAAACATGAGAAGTAAATCTAGTGATGGATCTGTACAACTCACACCATTTACAGACTTCAGTTTAGAGCAATGTTTAGATTTTATTGAAGATGATGAATTACTTGAAGTTACTCCAAAAAATTTACGATTAAGGAAAAGATACTTAGATTCAAACGAGCGAAAACGTCATGCGAAAAATGCCATCTAAATTACAAAATGATTATTACTTAATGCGCCACGCCTTAAGTATTCCAAATGAACGCGGTATAATCATATCTTGGCCAGAAAATGGTAAAAGCTTAGTTAATGGTTTATGTAAAGAAGGTGTCAGCCAGGCACAAATAGCTGCCAAAAATTGTGGGCTTGGTTCTGAAACTATAATTTATTCATCAGATTTTTCTAGTGCAATGCAAACTGCACAGATAGTTGCTGATGTAATAGGTGCTGTTAACCCAATAGCATCTACGGAACTTGGGGAGCGTAATTTTGGAGAATTAGAATTTGAATCTGATAAAAAATATGCAAACGTATGGCATGTAGATTCTACAGGTAGGGAATATGGACATGGAGTAGAGAATCTCGTTAACGTTGCTAATAGAGCTATCCGTTTAATTGAGGGTATTGAAAATCTTCATCGTAATAAGACTATATTATTGGTTTCGCACGGCGATAATCTTCAAGCTATACAGGCAGTATACCAAAAGATGCATCCTGCTTTAGATTGTACAAAGATTCCTTTTATGGCTAATGCTGAGATTCGTTATCTTGGCCATGACTAGAATTGTAATCTAATATATCTTTTGGTAAAAATCCTTTTTCATGTTTAAAACCAGCTTGCCATTTATAGTTCTCTCCGTAACCTAAGTCTTTAGTTATTGCTGATGTAGAATTCCTAAGGTGTAAGGGTATTTGGCTGTTTGGGAATTTTTTAACCAGAGATTGAGCATTATTCATTAGATTTGTAACTTCGCGTGATTTATTGCTTCTAGCTAAGGCGGTAGCGCAATGGAATAGATTATAACTAGCCTCGGGTAAACCAACTCTCTCGACCGCTTGAAATGTTGCAACCGCTAGACTAAGTGCGCCGTTGCCAACAAGACCAATATCTTCAGATGCAAAGATAATCATTCGCCTTGCAATAAACTTTGGATCCTCCCCAGCATTAATCATGCGAGCCAGGTAATAAAGGGTTGCTTCTACGTCCGATCCTCGCATTGATTTTATAAACGCACTTATTGTATCGTAATGATAGTTTCCATTTTTATCATAGGTTGGCGGGATTTTTTGTAGCGCGGTGTTAATGGTATCTGGGGTAATCTTTCCTTTGTTAATTCCAAGTACCAACTCTAAATTACCCAGAGCAACTCGTGCATCTCCACTTGAAATGTGAGCTAAATACTCTATTGATTCATTTGTAACTAACTTAGATTTAGCTAGTTTTTCTATTGCTTTAGTTAATATTTGCTGTATATCTTTATCTTCTAATGGTTTAAGAACCATTACTTTTACTCTACTGAGTAATGGGGTAATAATTTCAAAACTTGGATTTTCGGTAGTAGCCCCTATTAATGTAATTAATCCAGATTCAATGTGTGGCAAAAAAGCATCTTGCTGAACTTTACTAAATCTATGAATTTCATCTACAAAAAGTACTGTTCTGAGCTGCAGGTTCCAATTTTGTCTTGCTATTTCTATAATATTATTTATTTCTTTTTTACCGCTAGTTACTGCGCTTAATTCCATGAAATTAGCTTCAGTTTCTTTTGCAATAATTCTAGCTAGAGTTGTCTTGCCAGATCCTGGTGGCCCCCATAAAATTAAACTGACGGGCTCTTTTTGCGTGATTATTTTATATAAAATTTTACCCTCGGATAATAGATGTCTCTGCCCAATAACATCTTTTATTTTTTGGGGTCTCATAAGTTCAGCTAAAGGTGTTTTATTCATTACTTGTTTAAACTACATTAATTTATAAACTAAAAAACCGTCCACAAGGACGACGCTTTAGTTGTTCTAACTTGGTGCGCAAGGCGGGAATCGAACCCGCACGGATTATCCATCCAAGGGATTTTAAGTCCCTCGCGTCTACCAATTCCGCCACTCGCGCATAGTTCATAATTTAAACTCGTGCATATTGCACGTATATACATTTTAATACTGATGAGCTAAAAAGTAAACTAGTTAGCCTAAATATTAATAATTTTCCAGCCATGAACATACTCAATCTTTGTGTTGCCAAGTTGCCTGACTAAATTACTCTCATTTGGATAAGTGTGTCCGTGTAATAGTATTTTTGGCTTTCTTTTCAAAACGTAATCCCGCAACCAATCCCAGCCTTGATGAGCTAGCTCTTCTTCGTCATTAACACCTCGTGGCGGGCAATGGGTTATGAATATGTCAACGTAAGGGAAGCTGGCTGTTAAGTTCACAGCTTCTTCTTGAGTAAACATTATAGCGTAGGGTGATGATTTATAGCGCACACATCCGCCAAATCCCCCAAAGGAAAAGCCATTATATCGCCATATTTTACAATGCATATCCCACATGCCAATTTCTGGCATGTAAGTGCCACTACAGTGATTACCATATACACCTATCTTTGGAATACTATTAATCAATGATAGCTGTAGTAGTTCTTCTCTTGCAAAATCACCTAAAGAAATTATTAAGTTAACATTTTCATTCTTGACTGTTTCGATTAAGTCTATTGTTGGATTTCTATCGGCTATAACTAATGCTTTCATAAATAGTGGAGGCACCTACCGGATTTGAACCGGTGTACGCGGTTTTGCAGACCGCTGCGTAACCACTCCGCCAAGGCGCCACGCATCATAATTATATCACATATAAATAGTATTGAGATATATTATAATAAGCACGGCACTTGTAGTTTTTTGGTATTTAATGTAAAATTGTTCTAGATGTGGCTCTTTAGCTCAGTTGGTAGAGCAGAGGCCTGAAGAGCCTTGTGTCCCCAGTTCAAGTCTGGGAGGAGCCACCATAATTGATAAAAATCCTGATTTTATATCAGGTTTTTTTATTTAGACTTATAGGACTAGTGCGATTAATATTCAAGGTAAGATAGACCAATTATTTAGAAATTATTTTATAGATTAATGCAAGTATCAATAGATTTTTTATTGAATTGAATCTAATAAACAATTAAAGTATTATTTTACAAAAACTAAGATGTAAAGTGAGCTTTACAAAAAAACAAAAAAGACGCCTAAACGTCTATTTAACAAAATCACGAATTATTTACGGTACCAAATTCATTGGTGGCAATATACGCCAAAGCTCGAACCTATTTCGAGCGTAAATACTGAGTCGTGCAGGCTCAGCCCCAACGCCTGATCATCCCACCAGAAAATTATCTTGTTACTGATTTGTTCGGAAACGATCAACGGTATGATCAGACTATCAAGGGCGCAATTTTTAGTAACGGTCTAATACATAAAGAGATTGTCGGAATAGCCCGTCGACATAAGCTACGGTGACTATGTGCTATTTTTACATTTTTGTAATCATAGTAGCAACTGCTGATACCCGCTCCTCGGGTAAAGGAAGCTTAAAATACCGAGCGTCAACAATATCTTCGTAGTTTCCGTCCATTATAGGATCGCCTTTGTGTGAAACTTCATAGAAATGACGCGTTGACTCCCATCCTTGCCCGGAATCGATATCATAGAAGTACTCGGTGAATTTGCATATTTTTGTGGGTCTACCTATGACATCCAATCCTGTCTCTTCTTTTATCTCACGCCTTAAGCCATCAAGTAATCGTTCTTTGGGCTCGATACCTCCACCCGGCAGATCCCATTTCTTATCGGAGGAGGTTCTGTCTCTGACGAGCAGGATTCCTTTTTTACTCCTTATGACTCCATAGGCGGACGTTCTCTTCACTAAACTTGTCTTAGCAACGACATGGGCTTTGCCGTTAATGTCTCTACATAGTATCATATTCATATAATTATTATAAGCTAATTTGCCTTAAGGAAAATAACTATGATTGTACATTTTATTGCCACACAACACAGCATAGATATTAATTATACATACCTAAAGAAAGTCCACGATACTATTAATCAGTTGGGGCATAAGCCCTCCAGGAAATGGCTCAGTAAAGAGCGTAGATTTATTGAATCAATCAATCAATCGTAAAGATGGTATTAATTGGGGCGTGTTCACAAAGAAGGATTTGGAGGCTATCGGAGGGTCAGACTTGGTTGTGGCAGAAGTTACTGATGAAAATATAGCCATTGGTTATCAAATAGCGGTTGCTGTACAGCAGAAGAAACCAGTCCTTATGCTATCTCGCCATGACATATCGTCTGTCAGCCTCTCTAGCAATGTCAACCCTGACTTTGACCAATTTGTTACTATCAAGAGATACGACCTAAACACTGTTAGCGGGATACTAAAAGGTTTTTTGAGAAAAATGATATAAAAAACAGGATATGCGCTTTAATTTCTTTATAAACTCAGAAATTTATAATTATTTAAAGCACGAGGCGTATATTACAGGTAAAAATAAATCTGAAATTTTACGAGAACTGGTACTTAAGGAAATAAGAAAGTAACGGATTAAAAGCAAAGGTTTTATCTGTAATATCGAACCTGTGGCGCAAAGTGAGCGGACAGGCTATACGAGCTAATCTGACAAGATGAATTGAAAGATATGCTACTAAATGTCAGCATTAACACCTCACGAGAACGGGTCGTACAGTTATCTAGCAAATTGCGATGTAGGGCATGAACTATCGAGCAAAGATACTGGACAAAAAGAAGTGTTTGCAAGGGCAAATCAAGCAATCCTCACTAGGTATTTTGGCGTGGGTCGAACCGATGAAATGCTGGATAGAAAATATCTGGCTTTGCCAAAGTCTAAAAAACAGCTCGACAGAGCGATCTTTTCCGTTTTAGTTCCGAATTGGTGCGAGTAGAGGGAATCGAACCCTCGTCTCATGCTTGGGAAGCATATATAATAGCCGTTATACGATACCCGCGCTGACTATATTATACACCATATCTCGTCC
>CALIMZ010000011.1:0-1221 GCA_938045235.1 uncultured Candidatus Saccharibacteria bacterium | reverse complement strand
ACTAGTCAACCGAAGTATGAGCGAATTTACGCTTGCCGCGGTAGATAAAGAAGCCGAGCATTAGCACATTAGCTGCCAGCAAGAAGCCCGCCAGTACCCACATGCTATCAGTATAGAAGGAATTGTTAAGCCCGCCTAATATCGCTTGACGCAAAGCCCTGATCGAGTAAGTCATCGGCACCAGCGGATTAACCGCCTGGAAGAAACCATTCGCCGTTTGAATCGGGAACGTACCTTCGCTAGACCCGAGCTGCAATACCAGCAGTATCATCGCCAGGAAGCGCCCTGGATTATCTAGCACAATGACTAGGAGTGACACGATCGACATATAGACAAACGAGGTCAAATATACCGCGCCGATGAAATGCCCCGGATGGTCAGGCGTTAAGCCCAGACAATAAACCATAATTAGCATCAAGATTGTCGCCTGGGCAAAAGTAGCCGTGCCAACGACCGACACCTTCGCTAGCCACCAGCGAAAGGCATTTTCCTGCTCGGCAAAAGTTTTGCGTATAGGATAAATGACATTGACTGCCAGCGCCCCGACGAACAAACTCAACGACAATACATACGGCGCCAAGGCATAGCCGTAATTTGGCACATCACCCCGAGCGTTGGTCTCTGACGACACTGGCTTAGCTATTTGCTGCTGCGTTGCTGCGCCAGTCGGCTGGAGTTTTATTTGATTGGCAGCGTCGGCTAATTTCGTAGACAAGGTGCCTGCACCAGTCGCCAATTGAGACGTACCATTAAGTAAAATACCCGAGTTAGCACTCAAAACCGCCGCGCCATTAGCCAGTTGCTGGCTGCTCGCTTGTGCTCGCAATAAATTATTTGCTAACGTTGTCGAGCCATCAAGTAACTGATTATTAGCCGTTCTCAAATTGTTATAGCCGTTGAACGCATTGATAGCATTCGGCGCCAGTTGATTGACGCCGCCAGCCAGCGTGGAAATGCCAGTTTGCAGTTGGCGCTGCTGCTTAGTTAATTGCGCTGTTAGAGTCTGCAAATCCATTAACAATTCAGCTGTTTGTCTTGTAATCGTCTGCATTGCTGCGAGGGCTTTTGAGAGCCTGTCAATTTGCGTCAAATTTATGGTTGTTGTGTTGCCAGCCGCTTGCGCTTCAGCACCGAGCGTTTGCAACATGCCGCCTGCTGTCGCTAAGTCCGCCCTTGCCGCCTGCATAGTTGCCGCCAAAGTTTGCGCCTCGCTGGCAACCT
>CALIMZ010000010.1:0-70681 GCA_938045235.1 uncultured Candidatus Saccharibacteria bacterium | reverse complement strand
GCGTCCAATATCGCCTGTCGTGCCTGAGGATTGATGCGAGCAATCGGCTCCAAATCCAGCCACGGACGCTCACCAACCGGGATAATCAATGATTCAGCCTCATGCTGACCCCTGACAACAGTGCCGTCGGCCAGTCGCGTAACAAGCGTTATATTATCAAATGTGATGGGCTCTACTCGTCCTCGGATATTGAGCACTTCTCCGGCTACTTTGACAGCCTCCGTAAAATTACCGGTCATTTTTTCCAAGGCTGCCATGAATAGATTGCCAAACGCGTGTCCTTTCATACTACCTTCATTAAAACGGTAGTTAAACAGGTCTCTCACCTTTGGTGAGGTACTCAGCGCCACCAAGCACTGCCGGACATCACCAGCCGGCAAAACCCCCAATTCATCCCTCAGCTGTCCTGTTGATCCACCATCATCCACCATGTTAACCAAGGCGGTAATGTTGTGTGTATAATTTTTTAATCCACTCAGTAATGTGAAGCTACCCGTACCGCCGCCGATAACGACAATGTTTATACCCATCAGTTCCATAGCTTGACTATATCACGAAAAAAACCTACGTCAACGTACCCTTTGGCAGTGCCCACTCCAGAAACGGTTGCTGTTGGTGATTAACCGCGGTGATGATGTGCGCGGCCACCTTGGCTGGGTCATTGAAAAACAGATAGTCAACTGGCAGTTCCCGGCCATTCCAAAACGGCGTTTTCATGGCGCCAGGCAAAAATAAGGCAACTCTCACGGATAATTTCTGCTCATCCGCCTGCATACCTAAGCTGCGCGCCAATCCTGCTTGAGCATGCTTGGTTGCAACATATACCGCTTCGTCAGCACGAGCTTTGACACTACTGGTTGAGCCGATGATGGTTAACACTGACTTCTGGTTTTGGCGAGCCATCCTACGCCACGCCCACTGCACCAACGGCAATGGACCGGCAAAATTCACTTCCGCCATGGAGCGTGCATCTAACTGATCTTCAAAATTACCGCGCCAGCCGTAGCCTGCCGCCCACACAAATTGTTCAATGTCATCGCCACCTAGCAGCTGCTCAATCCGCGCTGGCGCTGTCTCTACCTGCTCGGGATAGTACACATCCAGCGGGAAGCCCTCGCCGTGCTCCTGAGCGTTATGCGTCTTACCCAGCACTAACACACGCTTGCCATTTTTCCTGAGCTGCCTAGCCATCTCCAGGCCAAGTCCACTCGTCCCACCAAGAATAATATGCATATGGTTATTATAGCACGTTAGCTAAAATGACCTATCATTTTACTCTTCTACTGATATCGTTTCACAAACCGCCGCAACACCAGCTCTGGCCAGCTGATAGCTTCTTGCTGGGCGTTAGCTATCAACAGGTCGGCTTCTTCGGGAGCAAAATAGCCAGCGTGTTTATAAATATTGATGCGTAATGCTAGGCCGTCAGCATCAAGTTCGGGGTGAAATTGCGTGGCGTAAACATTGTTGCCAACGCGTAACATCTGCACACAGGTGTTTGAACGAGCCAGTACCGTGCAACCGCTCGGCGGGTCAATTACACCCTCTTTATGTCCGACAAAACCACGGAAAACTGATGGAAAATCTTTACATAAATCATCCTGTTCACCTTCTGACGTTGTAGAAATATCCACCGCGCCAACCGCCTCAGGATATTCAAAGCTCATCCGTCCACCCAAGGCCGTCACGACCGCGCCAACGCCCAAGCAGGCTCCCAAAAATGGCGCATCTGCCTCAATGATTCGACGCATCAACGGCAAAATATAGCTTTCAAATTGCTTCTGCTCGGGCGATTTTTGTGCTTCGTCATACGCGAAATTAGCCGGACCACCGCCCATGATAATCCCAGCATAATCATCCAAATTCACCGCTGGCTGATCACCGCGTTCTAGCCTCAGCCGCACCAATTGGTTAGCAGCCAGCCCGCCAAATTTCAAAAATGCTTGATATTCATCATCTGATGCTTCAGCCTCAGGGCGCGATTGCAGTAGTAAAAACGGTTTCGTCATGGAGTAATTATATCATTTCATGCAGCCACTGATTTCTTGCCATTTCACATGCGCCGCATATGCCCGTTCTGGCGCGTCAACCTCGCTCTTCTGAAGCAATAGCTCCTCAGGGTTAATAAACATTATTTCGTCACCCTCTTCACCTGGTATAAAATCAAAATTCTCTGGCCAAACACGACAATAAAAACAGATCTGATTAGCGTCAATCCGCTCAATATACATCTCGTCCGACGCGTCAAAAAGTTGATAACGCAAACCGCCCTTGTAGCCAACCTCTTCGTACAGCTCGCGTTTCAGCGACGATTCAATCGTCTCGCCAAAATCCATACCACCACCAGGCAAATCCCAATACGTCCGATCAATTTCTTTGACGACCAAAATCTGCCCAACGTCGTTGTAAATCAAGGCTTTGAGCGAAATGCGATACAGACAATCCAGATGATCTGTGCCGTCTAGATTTTGCGTAATGATATGTCCGTTGGTGATTTTTGACATAGGGATAATTATACTATATCTGCTCGTCACACAAGCTATGAAGCATTTTCCTTACTAAACGACCCACTTTCAATAAGCCAGCAAATCATCGTCGCAATAACCACCGCCTGTTGTGCTGCTTCAGCAGATAGACTAAAATCTTTAGTTGCCTCGGATTGATGACGTGCCGGATTTGTCTTCTGAATCAAATCCATACCGTTCCAGAACCAACTAGCAAACTGCTCATTGACATTCAAATCATCCTTGGACTGCTTAGTAATGATATTTTGTAAGCTGTACGCCTCCTTCGCCTTGCTAAAGTAGCGATGCGGATTTGTCTTTATGTCGCCAAGAAGCGTACCATACACTTTGCTGGTGGCTTTTGTAAGTCCACGCTCTGAAGCAATATTCTCAATAGCTTTTTGTGCCGATACAACTGCATTTTCAGGATCGGGTTGACGCTGAAAAGCTTGATTCCACGCCTTGATCAGGAAATCATTATCTAGATTTTGTGCAATTTTTGTAATTTCCGGATTAACCCGCTCAATAAGCCCAGATTCGCTATTTTGGCCTCTCAAAACTCTCCATTTACTGCCATTACTCAATAGACTGTCTATATTATTTAGCATGTCATAATTGTGTAAATAACGTCTATTATATCCATCTTTTACCCATAGTCCATTAGGCGCATAGTCACGAATATATTTCACAACAATATCTAACAAAGGAAGTACTATCTTTTCAGAGCCATTACTACTATCGTCTTTCAGAGATCTCAAGAAGTTATACCTGTCAGCATAATCAACCGGATAATACTCAGGCAACATTATTCTCATACGGCGTTGAATAGTTTGAATAACATTGTCATTCTCTACACTAAAAAAGATTAATGTAATATATCTAATGATTGAATCTACAGACCACGGTGGAACATCATGCATGACTTTCCAGCGCTCACGGTTATTATTTTGGAATTCTTGAAGTGGCGACGCCATATCTATATCTACAACTCCCCAACCTTCACCCGCCTCTGCTTCGTCGTATCTCGCTCGCGCACGGTGACGGTGTCGTCCTCCAGCGTCTGAAAGTCGATGACTACGCAGTGCGGCGTGCCGATTTCGTCTTGGCGGCGGTAGCGTTTGCCGATGTTGCCGTTGTCGTCCCACATCACCCGGCCGGGGTTGGCTTTGGCGAGTGCGGCGTAGACTTCGCGGGCTTTCTCCACCAATTCTGGCTTATTCTTCAACAGTGGCGATACAGCAAATTTAACTGGCGCCAAGTGCTCTGGCAGCGCCAAATACACCCGCTTTTCACCGTTTTGCTCGTCCTCACGGTACGCGCTTGATAGCACCGCCATCAGCGCCCGCTCAACGCCAAACGACGGCTCGATGACGTGCGGAACAAATTTTGTGTTCGTCCCCTTGACGGTGTACTCCATGCTTTTGCCGCTGGCGCACTGAATGTTCGTCAGGTCAAAATTGGTCCGGTAAGCGATGCCCATCAACTCCTCGCGACCGATCGGATAATCGTATTCGATGTCGATCGTCTTTTTGCTATAGTGTGCCCGATCCTCCGTTGGCACGTCCAGCTCGTGAATATGCTCTGGTTTCAAGCCCAGTTCTGCCAAAAACGCATGCGTCGCCGCCAGCAATTCATCAAACGCCTCCTGCCAGTGCTCAGGATCGACAAAATACTCAATCTCCATCTGCTCAAATTCCCGAGAGCGGAAGACGAAGTCACGCGGCGCAATTTCATTACGAAATGCCTTGCCCTGCTGAGCGATACCAAATGGCAAATTCGGGTAGAAACTATCGACGACGTTTTTGAAATTGGTGAAGATACCCTGGGCGGTTTCTGGACGAAGATAAGAAATACTGTCGTCGCTCTCGGTGGCGCCAACATGCGTTTTGAACATCATATTGAAGGTACGGGATTTGCTCAGCGAATTGCCATCGGGGCTTTTGATGCCTTTTTCGGCGATCACCGCGTCCATCTGCTCCATCGTCATACCATCGACATCAACGCCGTTATCTTTCAAAATATGGTCTGTCCGGTAGCGCCGGTGATTAACCGTATCTTCGCACAGCGGATCAACAAATGTATCAACATGCCCGCTCGCCTGCCACACCTTCTGATTCATCAAAATTGCCGCATCGACACCGTACATGTCATCGCGCTCATCGACAAAGTGCCGCCACCACAACTGCATAATATTCCGCTTCAGCGCTACGCCCAGCGGACCGTAATCCCATGTGCCGCTCAAGCCGCCATAAACATCCGAGCCCTGGTAAATAAAACCACGGCGTTTACACAAGCTTACTAAAGTTTCCATCTTCTCGTTCTTGATCTGCTTTCCCATAACTACCGCTAATTATACCACGGCTCAGCGAGCAGCTACACGCCAGCATGCTGCCGCGCTAGCAGCCAGCAGTCTGGTAAAATTCGTTCCACACCGCCAATTTGCGCCACAGCCGATAGCGGCTTGTTTGCCACTAAGCGTAAAAATTTAATATGATCAGCCGAGATATCGCCCTGCGCACTCGGCCGCAGCCCGCGTTCGCTAATATCATACATATAGGTGCGCTCTGGATTGAGCGGCACGCCTGTTATGTCGCGCGAAAAACTTAAATCGTACCCCGTCAAGCTCGCATAATGAATGTAGAACCATACTTGCGTCAACTGCAGCTGCACCGACATCGTGTCAAGCCCCACAAAGACCGATTGTACAACGTCGAACCACTCCGGCTCGTTAACATCGCGACTCGCCCGCTCAACATATTTAACTACCTCATAGCCAAATTGCAGCCGATCATAATCCGCCAGGATATTCCGATAAAAATGAATAAGGCGTGCTGATGTTAATGTTGCGAGATCACCCTTCCCCTGCTGCAGTACAACATCGCTCACGCCAAATAGTTCAATGCCGCCCGCCAACTTACTTTTCTCGCGTCGAACACCGCGCGCCATCGCGCCTCGCTGCCCAAGCGGTGTCAACAGCGTCAAGATCCGATCCGCTTCACCGAAGTTTGTACGCCGCAACACAATCGCCTGCGTTCGCTCCGCGCTCATACTAATACCTTTCGCATTGCCGCAACAGCCGACTGCGGCGTCATCGTCGATTTATCGAGAATCTGGCGCACTCCGTATGCCGCCGCGTCCTCAATCCGCAGCTCGCTTGTGCTTACTGTACAAATAATCACCGGAATTTGTGCTAAATCGCTATGCGACTGCAATTCTTGCAACAGCACAAACCCATTCGGACCGGGCATAAAAATATCAAGGATGATAGCAGCAGGCGGACCTTCATCAATTGCCGCCATCGCCTCAAGCGCATGCGCCGCGATTTGCACATCAACGTTTATGCCCCGCAGCTGTTTCGCCAACAGCTCAGCAAACCACCGATCGTCGTCAATAATTAGTATATGTTTCATAGCAACCTCAGCTGTGTCGACGTCATGATATCAACGTAAAATGTCGCGCCATCGCGATGGCGTACCGCGCCAATTGACGCCCCCATCGCTGCTGCAAATTCATGCGCCACTACTATACCAAGTCCGCTGCTTGCCGGACGGTTGTGCAGCGGCTGCGGTTGGCCTAAATTCTGCATCAGTCGCTGCCATACGTTCGCCGGTACTGCCGGTCCATAGTCGCGCACGCCGAGCCGGATCACAGCACCGCGCTGGCGCTGCTGCGCCGAAATATACACCGGTGCATCACGCAAACTATAATGAAGCGCGTTATCGGTAAAATTAAGCAGAATACGCCGCAACAGCTCGCGGTTTGCAAGTCCCAACAACTGCCGCCTACGTGATTTTACGCCGATCGTTCGGTTGTGCGCTGTATAGAGCGGCGATAATTCATCCGCCACCTCTTCGCATAGCACAATCGGATTAAGCGGCTCGACTTTAAACAGTCCGTCGTCAAGCCGTTCAGCACGCGTTAAATCTGTTGTTAGCCGCAAGGCACGCTCAGTTGTCAACGTAATGCGCCGCTGCAAAACCGCCCGCTCCGTATCAGTATAACCGCCCGCCTCAAGTGCTAACGATAGCTGCCGCACAAGTGCTAGCGGCGCCTTCAACTCATGCGCCGCTGCTGCCACTAGAGGCAGCCGAAACGGCTCTTGCGGTCTACCCTCCTGCATCGTACTTCTAGTGTAGCACGCGGGTAAGCATCAGCTCTAGCGTAAGCGCATTTGTTTATTCGTTGAACTTCACTGTCTTAAGAAGTGCTTCGTAGTCTTCGGTAAATACATCGCCGTCAGTGCGAATCGTCAAGGTGCGGTCGCGCATTTTCAGCAGAATTGCCGTACCATAAATATCTTTTGTAAAGTTACCGACGAGCTTCACGCCCGTGCGCTTACCGTCGCTATACGCGCTTGATTTCAAATCGCCGCGCTTAACGTATGGATCGTATTGCGCCACCGATTGATCATATGTTTTCTGCTCAATTGTAATACGCAGCGCAAATTTCGACGTCTGCGTGATCGGCGGTACAAGTACTGGATTCAGGTACGCCTCATACGTCACACCGCCCCCCTTACTGATGTCGGTTGCTTGGTATGCACTCCAGGTTTTTGGATAGTCAAATGTTAAGCTGCCATAGTCAGACGGCCCGGCAAATTGGCGCTTCGGCTCTTTCTCCGCCGCCTCAAACTTCGCCTGCATTTCCTCGCTATTCTTCTTGACTGCTTCAGCGGTTGCGACATCAATCTTGCCATCAACGTCTTTTTTCTGATCCATATACTGCAAATATGCCCACACGCTAAACGCGCCAAACCCGATTACTAAAATCACCAGCACCACGATAGCAACAATACTACCCTTGATTGCTCCTTTTTCACTGTTTCGTCGTGTCTTCATGGTTATGATTATACGTGGTTGCGGCTATTTATGCAAAGGGTTAACGATATATAAATGATGCGCACCGACTGATTTCGCCGCCTTATAGCCATTCGCCTGAAATCCATAGCTAATGAGGTGTAATGGACGACCGATTTTCGCCGCTTGCGCCTCAACATACTGCACCATGCGCGACATATCGCGGTTATCGCCAAACACATATACAGCGGTCGTGTCATTCGGCAAATCAACACGCCAGAAATTTGCAAAGCGCACTGTCACGCGGGTATCACCGCGCGACAACCACCGCGAGAGTAAAACGAGCAGCGGATGAATTTCGTAACCAACCGCCCGCGCGCCGCACTTGCTCGCCTGGCGCAATACAACACCATCGCCCGAACCAATATCGACTAAAACGTCACCGGCGCTTAACGGATACAATTCGCGAAACGCCCGCGCGACATCACGCCGGTGCGACGGCACGTACGGCGCTCCTGTAAACGCGCTAAACCCAACCAGGATAACAATAGCAAGAACTGCAAAGAGTAGCCACGACACGACGCGCTTATACCTCGTCGAACCGCTTTTTGATAACATTTATATCATTTTTGATGTTTTTTAGGTCGTTTTCAATTGATTTCGCCAATTCTTCTGCTTCGCGGAATTTCTTAATCGCGTCTTCAAGCGCGAACTCATCACTTTCAAACCACGCGACCAATTCGCCAAGCTGCGCCATTTTTTCTGATACCGATTTATTCGTTTGCTGCGACATGCGTCACCTCCGCTGTTATCGTTTGTTTACTCTGCTGAATCGTAATTTCGCTGCCGATACGCGCCGCGCCGCGTACAATCGCATAACCGCGTGCCAACACCGCTTGCGGATCGTAGGCAGCAAGCATGCGGCGCTGTTGTTCAGTCTGATTCAACGACATGTCAATTCTCTGTTCAGCCGCTTCAAGGCTGCGCGTTAGCAGGCGCCCTGTTTCCTGCTGCGCCGCGTCAATATTGACGTCAAGCCGCGTAATAATCTGCGATAGATGGCGATTCCCCGCCGCAATGAACTCGCGTTTATCCGGCACGATAATTTGTGCTGCGTTGCTTGGCGTGGCGGCGCGCACATCAGCTGCTAGATCAGCGAGCGTTGTGTCAACTTCGTGCCCCACGCCGACCAGCGTCGGGATTCGACTTGATGCAATCGCACGTACAAGCAGCTCGTCGTTAAACGCGCTTAAGTCGTCGGCGCTTCCGCCGCCGCGCAAAATCGCAAGTACTTCGGGCGGATGCTCCGACTCGTTAAAATAACGAATCGCCGCGATAATTTGGTCGGCTGCCGCTTCGCCTTGCACTTGCACATGTGCGACATCAACCCGCATGCCGCCCCAACGCTCGTTTAAAATTGTGATAAAATCCGCGTAGCCAGCCGCCTGCATACTTGAGATCACGCCAATATGCGCCGGAATAGCCGGCAATACGCGCTTACGCTCCGGCGTAAACAGCCCCTCTTTATCAAGCTTTGCGCGCAGCAGTTCAAATCCTTTATGCAAACTACCCTCGCCGCTCGGGCGATACGACTGCACGGTCACGCTAAATTTTCCCCACGCCGTCACTTTCGGCGCGGCGCGTACTATCAGCTTCATACCGTCCGCTATTGGCGCGCGCAAACCGTACACCGACATAAAACAACTCACGCTGCCGTTCTCATCCTTCAAATCGAAAAATACCCATTTGTTTTGATTTACCTTGAAGCTCGCGACTTCACCTTCTACCTCAACAGCGCTAAACGCCGCCTCAAGCGACTGGTTGACGACTGCTAAAAAATCGCTAACGCTGAATCGCGGCGTCATGCGGTTTCCCGTATTTGATAAGTGCATGCTGGTAGAATATATACCCAAACAGAATCGTTCCCGCTAGCAAAATAACGCGCGTCAGCACAATGCCTGCGATCGCCGCATCTGAGCGCACACCCGCCATGCTTAAGAAAAAAATCATAATCAGTTCATACACGCCTGCGCCGCCTGGCGTAAACGCAACGACGCTCGCGAGCGATGCTACGCCGTATCCAACCATCAAGATCGCCGGATTAATCGGCGTGCCCAGCGCCAAAAACGCCAGAAAGAACATGCCCGCATCGAAAACAGTATAGACAATACCCCACAAAAACGGCTTTGCGAGTAACCGCGGGCGATTCCACATATCCTGAAAATCACTTTGCATTTCGGCAAAAAACTGCTCAACATGCTCAAGCCTTAGCAATTTCCGTTTTTTACCAAGCGTCGCGAGCCGCACGGTACGATTTACGCAGCGTGTTATATTCGCTGCTGTCGCCCGCATACGAGGCTTCGATGAAAAAACATACACAATTCCAAATGTTAAAGCCACAACGACCAGCACGAGCACGAAACTCGACGCCACAATGTAGCGGTTCACATGGCCGTCAAACGCTAGGAATACCACCGACAAAACCAGCAAGCAAACCAACGCCAAAAACCCCGTTACATAGCGCACGACCTGCGCGAATGTCGAACGAGACGTGCTAACGCCTAATTTGTGCATGCGCCATGTCGCGTACGAGATACCGCTCACGCCGCCCGACGGAAAAATGTGATTGACAAGATTAAGCTCAAGTGAAATCCGTGTTTGCTCAAACCGCGACACATGGTGAATATCCCGCTTATCGCGCAAATACGAAAAGATCATCTCGCCGCCCGAAAAATACACCACGATTTGAAACGGCACAAGCAATAATAGCAGCAGCACATCCGCCTGCCCAAATAGCTCCCAGGCCTTTTGCAGCTCGTGGCGAGACGCATAGACAATTATGCCTAAAACCGCCACTGTCACAATGCTCAAGATAGCACGCGGCGACCTCATTGCCCCTACGGTTTTTTTCGACGTCATCGTTCATCATTATACCACGAGCTATTCGGTGCACGGTGTATAATAACACTATGTTTATCGCGATATTAGGCCGCCAGCCAGCACTCGGCGCTACCGAACTAGAACGTTTGTATGGCGGCGATCGTACGCGCTGGTTTTCCGATCGCGCAATGCTTATAGAATCAGATGCGTTTGATTTTAATCGTTTGGGCGGCAGTCTGAAAGCCGGACGCATTATCCTACAAACGAATGGTAATTGGCAGATGATAAGCCGCATAGTCGTAGACCGCTACGCTAAACAGTGGCGCAGCACAACACGCAAAATAACACTTGGCATAAGCGCGTACGGTTTTCATATTCCACCGCGCGACGTACAGAAAACCGGACTTCTGTTAAAAAAACAGCTGCAGCAACGTGGCGTTAGCCTGCGGCTCATTCCGAACACCGAGCCAGCCCTTAACACCGCCGCGTCGCACCACAACAAGCTTGGCTTGTCGCCGCATAAAATTGAGCTGCTCATCGTGCGCAACGCATCTGGACGCGTCATCATCGCGGAAAGCATCGGCGCGCAGAATATTTCCACCCTTGCCGCCCGCGACCAAGCACGACCGCGTACCGATGCATTTGTCGGTATGCTGCCGCCAAAGCTAGCGCGGATGATGGTAAATTTCACAGGGCTACCTGGAAAATTCAATGATTCAGCAGCAGAAAGCACATCTAGACTCTGCATTCTCGACCCCTTCTGCGGTACGGGTACCGTATCGCAAGAGGCGCTCCTTGACGGCTATTCTATTATCGGCACAGATCTAAGCCAAAAAATGATTGATTACACGACTGAAAATCTAGCATGGCTGCGCCAAAAATTCCGGACAACGGGCGAAGTTATTGCCCTGCAGCAAGCAGACGCTACCACTTTTCAGTGGAAACTGCCGCGCGCTATCAACGCCGTCGTCTGCGAGACCTACCTAGGGCAGCCGTTCTCTGCGCCACCTCGCCCCGAAAAGCTGCGCGAAGTCGCCGGCAATTGCAACCATATCATCACCGCATTTTTACGTAATATTCATTCACAGCTCAGCGATGCGACGCCGCTTGTCCTCGCCGTGCCCGCCTGGCGCGATCGTGATGGTCATTTCACTCATCTGCCGCTTATCAAGCATCTCGCAGATTTCAGGTATCAACGCGTTCCCTTGCATCACATTCGCCCCGAGCAACTCTTGTACTACCGCGAGAACCAAGTCGTCGCCCGTGAAATCCTTATTCTTACGAAAAGCCCAAGCACAAAAAGTATGCAGTACTAATACGATAACTACTACATAGTGTCCAGCCGCTTCTGTAATCCCGCCAACAGCAGCCTCCCCTATTGACGGCAGCGAATAAGCGGTGTACAATAGAGCAGATTGTTTTTATATTTTATTAGTACGTAAAGGAGTCGTATGTCACACGTTAAAGCGGGAGGCTCAAGCAAGAATAACCACAACAATGCGGGCGCACGCCTAGGCGTCAAGCGATTTGGCGGGCAGCGAGTCCATGCAGGCGCAGTACTCGTTTGCCAGACCGGCGCGACAAAAATCGCCGGCAAGGGCACGTATATGAGCCGCAACTTCACTATTCATGCCGCTAAAGACGGCTTCGTCAGCTTTGTCAAAGTTAGGAAACGATCGTTCACTGGACGAACACATCCACGTACGCAAGTAGTGGTTCAATAATAAATTACCGACATAGACCAGAATAAAGCCCTCTTCAAGACGTAAGGGCTTTATTTTATGACTGATAGCACAAGAGAGCGTGATGCTATTACGATGCTACCGGTACTGGAACGCAAGAACGCGACTAATCCTAATCGTTCATTATACCCAAGTGGTGGCGCACTCGCTCAACCACATCACCAATCACAACTTGCGATTTTACGAGGTAATCATCTGCGCCAAGCTTCTCTGCCCGCTCCTTATCTTTTGGCTGGCTGAGCGCCGTTAGCATGATAACGCGGACATTCGTCGTATCTGGCGTGTTGCGAAGGATATCAAGCACGTCAAACCCGCTGATCTTCGGCATCATCACGTCAAGCAATATCAGATCAGGGCGGTACGATACTGCTGCCGACAGTGCGTCCTCGCCATTATGCACTTCTTTAATGTCAAACCCCTCAAGTTCAAGCCGGGCGCGATACACCGCAGCGAGCGACGCATCATCTTCAACCAACAAAATCTTTTTCTTCACTGCTTCCATACCTGCTTTTATAATATACCAGGTTCAGTATAAGCACAAGTGCTATGACGCCAATACCGACTGAGCTGCCTCCATTTGCGTATCTTTTCCGGCATTTGCGTCGTCCTTCGTAATATGAATCGTTGTATCCGGTGTGATACCTTCTTTCGTGATATTTTTACCTTTTGGCGTATACCAGCGCGCCGTCGTTACTTTGAGGATACGCCCGTCCGACAGATTAACGATTTTCTGTACTGTGCCTTTGCCGTATGTTTTCTCACCAATCAACGTCGCCTTACCATACTCCTGCAGCGCGCCCGCAACGATTTCACTCGCGCTAGCCGTATTGCCATTCGTTAAAACAACCGTTTTCATATCGCCAAGCAACGCATGCCGCTCTGTTTTCACCGTATCGACCACTTTACCACCAGTCTTCTCTGTCACGACAACTTGATCATTCAGCCACACGCTGGCAAGTGCCTGCGCCGCCGTTAAATACCCGCCGCCATTATCACGCAAATCAAGAACGACACCCTTGACCTGCTTATCAATAAATTCCTGCGCCGCGCGCCGAGCTAGCATACCCGTCTGTTCATCAAACCGAGAAATCGTCATCACACCAGCACCGTTGATAATGTCCCAGCGCACGCTTGGGTCGTTTACCTGCGCGCGCGTAATAGCATATTCTTGTTTCGCCTCGCCGCGCCGCATCGCGAGCTTCACTGTCGTGCCGGCATCGCCGCGAACTTTACTAGCAACATCTGCCGCCGTCTTACCATTCATCGACTCGCCATTCACTGATACAAACACGTCGCCTTTCTGGAGCCCCGCTTTTGCCGCCGGAGAATCATTGATAACGCGCAAAACCGTTGGCTGGTTATTTCGTACGCCGATTTCTGCGCCAATCCCTGTCAGGTCGCCATTTAAGCTTTCCTGAAACTCTGCGGCTTCTTTTTTATCCATAAACACCGTATGTTTGTCGCCCGCCGCTTCAACCATACCGCGCGCAGCGCCATCAGATAGCTTCGATATATCAAGCTCGCCGTCGTAATTACTCGCTAGCTCGCGGTACGTTTCTTTAAGTATCGACGCGTCAAGATCGTGCTGAGCAACTTTCACGCCAAACACTGGCGCAACGATCCGATACAGTTCATCGCTTCGTGTTCCCGCTACAAATGCGACAATCACCGCAAGCGTCAGCGACGCTACGAATACCGACTGCGGTACGCCACGCCGCACATTCTTTTTTGAGCTTGTCCGCTCATTCCCCTCTGAAGTCATAAGCACTATTATAGCGCACTCCTGACGCGTGCGCTATACATTCCAAACGGACCTCATAAGCCTAAAAGTAGATATATGTCAAACCAGCCGCCGAGCGCGAATAGTGGTGATACCGGCCCCAGCCAAGCCCGTCAGAGTTATTGTTGTAGTCGCTGACCGTAATCGTACCGTCGCCGTTCACCGCCTCAACATACATCGCGTGCCCATACACGCCGACATATTGAATCGCAACCGAGCCGGCTTTTGGCGTTGAACCATTCGCAATACCGTAGCGCGCTGTCGTTGACGGCCATTGGTTCGCGTTGCCTGCGCCGCCAAAGTGCGGCACGAAGCGCCCCGTGCTTGCGACCTTCCACGCTGCATAACTCACACATTCGCGGTTATACAGACCCCAGCTATCGACAATCGTGTCTTGTTCTGCATTCGCCCAAACCGACGGATAGCCGCCGCCGCTCGCCGAGCCCGAACCAATGTTAATATTATAGCGCCGCGCCGCCGCTGCCATCGCTGCCGCCTGCTGCGCGCGCAGGCTCTCAATTTCGCCTGAACGCTGGCTCACAAGTGCCTGATACGCAGACTCCTGCCCTTTCGTCTCCTCGACAAGCTTCGCCTGCTCCGCCTCTTTTGCAGCAAGCGATTGCTTTTGCGCCTCTTGGTCTTTAATAACGTTTTCGACGTCTTTTTTCTGCTTTTCGAGCTGTGTTTTGAGCTTGTTGATCTGTTTAATCGTACTACTCAAGCTCTCTTGCATAGACGAGCGGTACTCTTGCTTATCAACGTAATCGCCAATGTTATTACTACTCGCAAGCATCTCAAGCGGTGAAATTGAATCATCTACATACATATCAGCGACGATGTCGCCAAGCGCGTCTTTCGTATCGGCAATTTTCTTCTTGGTCGACACGATGTCTTGGTCAAGCTTATCGCGCTTAGCTTGGCTCTGCGAGATTTGCCGCTGCAATTCAGTTTTTTGCGCCGTTAATTTGTCGAGTTCTGCCTGCAAGTTGCCCGCCAACACGCCTAAAGCAGATGCCTGCTGCTTGTAGTTGTCGGACTCTGATTGCAATTGCTTAATCTGCTCGTCGTATGGGTCGGCAAACGCTCGCCCCGCAAGCATTAAAGGAGTTGTTGCGCCCATCAAAACGGCTGCCGCCACAAGCGCCGAGCGCGTGACGATGCCTTTTGACGAAACTGGTGTGGTGGACCGCTGTTTCATTACCTCTAATGTATCAAAGCATAACCGCCATGTCAAGCACCGAAACAGTACATTTTTTATATTATCTAAATCTTCAAATATCGCCGCGTTGCGAGCGCCGATGAAATAACGCCAATCAGCGCGCCAAGCCCAATCATCACAAGCAGCACCACTCCTAAATACATTGTTAGCGCATTTGTAGTATTCGCCGTCGCGATTCCGTATGACTGCAGTTTTTCACTCGCCGCCACAAACAACGACACGCCAATCGTCGTTGCCAGTACCGCCGCAATACAGCCATACACTACCGCCTCGACCAGAAACGGTCCGCGAATGAAGCTTTTTTCGGCGCCGATCAGCTTCATCATTTCAATTTCATCCTTGCGGTTAAAAATCGCCATACGAATCGTATTAAACACAATCAGCGATGAAATCACAACAAACAGAATACTTGCCGCCAGCCCTGCGCGCTGTGCAAAATTCGCCCACCGACCGATGTTCTCAATCGCATTGCGCCGCGAGCCGGCGAACGACGGCGCGCGGTCCGGATCGACAATCGGTTTCAGCTCTTTATTTTTCTTCACAAATTCGTCAAGCTGCGCCGTATCGTTAATATTTTTCAAATTGATGCGAATAACCGCCGGCAGCTTGTTTGTCGCCTGGCTGATAGCCTCAAGCACATCTTGATCGGTTTTATTATTTTGCGCGTTCTGCGCGCGCGCCTGTTCCGACGAGATAAACGCAACATTTTCAACATTCGCCAGCTGCTTTAGCGCGTGTATTACCGGCTTTGCTTGCTGCTCGGTTGTGCCAGTCCTAAGATAAATTGACATATCAACTTTTTTGCTTAACTCCGCCACCGAATCTGCGAGCACATTGCTCGCAATTACCGTCGCGAAGATAATAAGCAGCGTAATCGTCATCACTGCCGTTGCCGCCACTGTCAGCCAAGCGTTGCGCGTAAAGTTATTGATACCATAACGGCACATGCGCACAAACGTCAGCCATTGCCGGCGGTGGCGTTTTTGCTGCGCAAGTGCGCGCGTATTTTTCTTTGCTTTTACCGATTTTGCCATTACTGTTTGTAGCTCCCCTGCGCCTGGTCACTTGTAATCTTGCCGTGATCAATCGTGATCACGCGCCGTTTCAACCGGTTCACAATCTCGACATTGTGCGTCGTAAGAAGTACCGTCGTGCCATAGCGATTGATTTTTTCTAGCAAGCGAACGATGTCCCAGCTGTGTTTCGGGTCAAGATTCCCCGTCGGCTCGTCGGCGATCAGAATCTTCGGCTGGCGCACTACCGCCCGCGCGATCGCCACTCGTTGGCGCTCGCCGCCCGACAGTTGGTGCGGAAATTGCTTCTCCTTACCTTTCAATCCCACAAGGTCAATTACCTTTGGTACTGTGTTTCGGATTTCACGGTTCGTCATGCCGGCGATCTCCAGCGCAAATGCCACGTTTTCAAATACTGTCCGCTGCGGCAACAGCTTGAAGTCCTGAAATACGACGCCAATTTTGCGGCGCAATAGCGGCACATGCCTATCCTTTAGCGTGTCATAATCAATACCGCCAACGACAATCTTGCCGCTCGTCGGCTTCTCTTCGCGCGTCAACAATTTTAGTAACGTACTTTTACCCGCACCGCTCGTCCCGACAATAATTACAAATTCCTTCGGCTCGACATGCAAACTCACCCGATTCAACGCCGGCTTTGCATTCTTGCCGTACGACTTCGTCACCCTATCCAACAGAATCATACGTAACCAGTATAGCAGGTTCACGCGCAAAAAGAAAAACTGCATCAAACGCCTTCATGCAAAGTTATGGCGTCTACTTCTCTTCTTTTAAACGATTCTGAATATACTTTGCCAACCTATTAACCTCGTCGACACCAACGACCACCTCGTCATTGCTATCAGTTATCTCTCTATGACCATCCTCTATAATTCCGACTTCAAAAGACTGGCGCACGACTTTGTATCCGCTCTTATACCCGCCTTCCAGCGAATACACAACTCCCCTGTCCTCGCCATCACGAATGACGACGAGAATGCTAGGATCGCCGCCTGGATCAGAAGCTTCAACGACAAAATCAATAGACACACCTTCATGCTCTCCTGAAGGTAAGTTTATACCAGCCTGAAACCAATCAGAGCCTCCGCCTCGCCTTCTCATTCTCCCTCTCTTCGGCAGCCCTGGGTTCTCACATACATCAATAAAGAATTCTCGGAATTTATCGCCCGCCCGCCTCGCTTCTTCAAGAGATAGCTCATTTGGATACGGATTGTTGTTACGATTTACTGGTTCACGTCCCATAATTATGCTACGAATCCACTGCCCACGTCAAATACGCACTCATAAACCCGTCTATCTTGCCGTCTAACACACCCGCAGCGTCGCGATCCTCGTATTTCGTGCGCGTATCTTTCACAAGGGTATATGGGTGCAATACATAGTTACGAATTTGCGCGCCCCAGCTTGCTGATTCGCCCGCACGCAAATCAGCAAGCGTCTCCGCGTGTTGCTCAAGCTGCATCTGTGCTAAGCGGCTTTTCAGAATCTTAAGCGCTGTTTCCTTATTCTGGATTTGGCTGCGTTCATTCTGAATTGCAACCACGATTCCTGTCGGAATATGCGTAATGCGCACAGCGCTATCAGTCGTATTCACGCCCTGTCCGCCGTTCCCACCACTACGGTAGATATCAATACGCAAATCTTTGTCGGCAATCTGTACTTCATCCGGAGCGGCAATTTCCGGCATAATCTCAACCAACGCAAAACTGGTTTGCCGCAAATTATCAGCATTAAACGGACTAAGACGCACTAAACGGTGCACGCCATGCTCGCTTTTCAACCAACCGTAAGCGTATGATCCACGCATAATGTACGTTGCATTCTTAATCCCTGCTTCATCCCCTGCCGAACGCTCTACGAGTTCAACGTGCATATCATGTTTTTCCGCCCAGCGCAGATACATGCGCTCAAGCATTTCCGTCCAATCCTGCGCATCAGTGCCACCCGCACCACTGCTTAATTTCACAATCGCCGCATAGTTATCGTACTCGCCCTGGAATAACAAATCGCGGCGGCGATTCGCATACTCCGCTTCAAGCGCACTGATCTGCTCGTCAAACTCAGCTATCATTGAGTCATCACCCAAATCCATCAGCTCAACAATATCATTTGTTTGCGAACGCAATACCTGCCACGGCTCAATCTGGGCGCGTAACGCTGCCGATTCGCGCGACAACCGCTGTGCGCGCTCAACGTTTGCCCACACGTTGCTATCGGCAAGTTGACGATCAATTGCGGCTAGCTCTTTTGCTTTTGCGTCAATATGCAACGTTTCGTATGCGCTGCGGATCTGCTTCAGCAGATCACTCGCGCGCCTTTTCAGCGGTTGCATTAAGCTTCTGACGCATCGTCGCCTTTTGGCGATCCTTGCGAATTTTTACGTTTACGCGGCGGCACGGGCGGTTTCGGTGTTTGAGTTGAAGCTGTCGACAACTGCACTGCCACTTCTCCATTTGGCGTGGATTGAGCAGGGGCGGCGGATGCTGTTTGAGCAGGTTGCGCCTGCGCCGCGTGAAACGCTGCATCCCAATAATCTACTTGGCTTAAGCGCCGCACCAAATACGGATGATCGCTAAACGTCTGCGCAAAACGATTCATCGGGCGTTCAGCCTTATATTGCAGCCATTGGCGTGCAACATCATTCATGTCTTTCGCCGTGTCCGGACCGACGTGCACTTTAATGAGCGCATTCTTCACGAGTGCCGCGTCGCCGATATACGCCAATGCTAAACGATCGGCGGTAAATTCAGTCCGGCGACGCCAGAATCCTGCGATCCAGTTGCCAGCCATATTAATGATCGGAATGATCAAAAACGGTATCAAATACACCGATGCGTCGGTATGCTTGTATTTAATGTGCGCCATCTCATGGACAACGATCACTTTCAGCTCGTCTTCCGTTAGATAGCGAATTGAACCTGAATGCAGCACAATCGCATACGGACGCGCAAATCCAAACGCGTACGCATTAATCACCGGATTCTGCGTAATAAAAATCTCAACTTGCGGCATTTCTAAGTCTGCCGCAACTTCATTCGACCAATCGCGCAGCCAAGCGTATGCACTATACTGCACTTCAAGCGAATTACCAAGCATCTGCTGGCGCATCATACGAGTCAAAAACATGCCAATACCCAGCGAAACCGCCAAAAATATACAGCCGAGCACAAGCGCAATAAGAAGACCGATAACACCACCAAGAAACGTGACGCCGCCCAGATGCTTAGCGACTTCATCAAAATAGCTATAGATAAAATATCCGAATGTCAGCAAAAAGAAAACGCCAAACGTTACGCCTAGCACGACATTGTCGCTTGACATACGTGCACGCTCCACGGCAATCTTTCCTTTCGTATATTGGTATGGCTGTTGCTGCATTGATGATGACTCCTCTACCTGCGGACATATACCGCATATCATGGTTGATAACCCCAAAGCTCGCGCTTACTTCTTTTAGTATAGCAATATCGCTGCCCCGTGACAATTGCTCTTATGCCCGCTGCTACAGCGCTTGCACAGCCGCAACAAACTGATCGCCGCGATCATTATACGAAGTGAACTGGTCAAAGCTTGCCGCTGCGGGGCATAAAATGACTACATCGCCAGCCTGCGCTGTTGTCGCTGCGGTACGTACGATTTCCGCCATTGGAACTTTACCTTTAATAACCAAGTTGGTTTGTGGCGCAATATTGTATATAGTCTGAGCAATTTTTTCGGCATTTGAACCCATTAATATCACGGCGCGCATATTACTGCGGGCAATTTCTTTAGCAAGTGCTGTATAGTCGCCGCCTTTGTCGTGTCCGCCCAGAATCAAAACTTTCGGCTGAGTAAATGCGCCAATCGCCGCAATAGCGCTTCCTGGTGTCGTCGCAATGCTATCGTCATAATACGTCACGCCTCTTTTTTCGACAACACGTTTCAGACGGTGCGGCAAGCCCGTAAATGAGCGTAGTCCATGGTAATACACCTCTAGCGGAATGCCCGGAAACGCCATCGCAACAGCACTCATTGCTGCACACGCGTTATCAAGATTATAGCCGCCCGGCAATTGCACGGCATCGGTTGGGCATACTTGGCGATTCTGCGACATGAAGTACACGCCGTCAACATACACCTGGAAGTCATCAGGAATACCGTACCGGTACGCCTGCCCTTCGCCACCCGACGCGAGCGCAATTTGCTGTGAATAAATATTCGTCGGGTGATATATTGTAATATCATTTGCCTGCTGATACCGGCAAATATTCGATTTCGCATCAATATATTCATCAAACGTACGATGAACGTCCAGATGATCCGGTTCAATCATCAGCACAACCGCAATGTGCGGCGATCGCTCCAAATCCCACAGCTGAAAGCTGCTTAACTCATAAATCACCACATCACGCGGTGTAATCTGCGGCAGCACGTCAAGCCCTGGCGTACCGATATTGCCGACCGTATGCACCGTTTTGCCCGCCTGGCGCAAAATCGCCGCGATCATACTGCATACCGTTCCCTTACCTTTCGTTCCCGTCACGCCAATAATCGGCGCCGGGCACTCGGCGAAAAACTCATTTGTCGCCGACCAAATTTTTCCCAGTGTGTGAATATGATATGGCGCGATACTTGGCGTACGAATCACCAGATTAACATCATTCAACCGCTCCGAAAAGACATTCGTACCAGTGTGAACAATTATATCGTCAGCCGGGTTTTTTATATCATTTTGATCAACAATCAGAAACTCAGCGCGCGGATACTTGCGCCGGAAATACTTCAGACTCGCCCGCCCTTCAACGCCATATCCTGCAATCGCAATCTTCATGCTTCTATTTTACCAAAAAAAGTAAACACCCCGCCAGAGCAAAGTGCTTACTCTGACACTCTGGCGGGAACAACCCTCTTGAGCGTTTATCTGCCGTTCAGCAGGTCATTGTACGCCTGCGGCGAGAGCGTGATAGTTGCAGACGCATCGCTATCGCTGTTGTGACGTCCGAAGGCACTTGCTACGATCGGGGCAAGCCCCCGTCGATCAAGATCGTCGGAAACCACGTAGTTTTTCGTTTCCGACAGAATGTCTCGATGACATGTCCACCATCCGGCATCAATAACAACCGAGCAGCCTGACATTTCACGGTGAATGAGCACACGAGCATCACGCTCGTTAGACCAGACACCACCACCCATGTTCAATCTGACGCTCGGTTCAGTTGTCTCAGACTGAACAAACGCCACTTTTGCTGTCGGAATCTCAAGTATATAGGATCTACCATCCTCGGCAGAGAATCCAATTGAGAGTCCTGTCGCCGGATTCCATGAACCCGAACTATAGGTGTAAAAAAGCCCACTAATGACATGCGCATCGCCAGACGTGCCAGCGAAACGCTCACCTAGCTGGAGCGGATACTCTTTACCCGACTCCAGACCGAAATGGGACGTAACCTCTGCGACCGTTGCAGCGCGCGTCTCCGAACGCGGCGGCAGCGGCGACAGCGCCGTCATGCTGTATACGACAACGTTTGCTATCGTATACATCACAACCATATTCTTGAAGACGACTCGCCCAAGACGATCGTCGTCAAGAATATTACTATCAACCACCGCCACATCCGAAGCAACGAAAAACCCCACAAGGGCAGCAAGCGCTGCAAAAAACAGTCCTGTTCCAGATACGGACATGGTAAGGCTCATTGCCCCTCCCAAGAAGATCTACAATACACCCCTGTTGGTGTATTGTCTAGGGTCTAGGATACAATAGAATCACACAAAAAGCAAATTTTAATAATGTTACTTAAACAACGTCTCAAGCTTATTGTTAATTCGCACAATATCGTCCTTCACGCCGCTACTAACGCCTGCAAATACCCAGGTATTTGCATCAATAAACTCACGCGCCGTACGCAGCATACGCTCGCGCGAAACGTTACGGATTTCGTCCGGCACGTGATCGTAATTCCTCACGAAACCATCGCCGAAATAGCGCCCGCGGTAAAAATTACTAATCTGCGCAACCGTTTGCGCACCCATCTGATAGCGCCCAAGCGCGTATGATTTTGCGGCATCAAGTTCCTCTTCGGTAATTTCACCATTCAGCACCGCACGGATTTCGCGCGCGATAATATCAAATAGTTTATCGGCTGTCTCTAAATTAACCTGCCCGCCAAAATCCCAGCCGCTATCGTAGAATCCTGTCGACGTTTCGCTAAACATGCCGTATGCTAAGCCCTTCTTGCGCGCGGCGCCAAAAATACGCGAGTGCATCGTGCCGGTTAAAATATGATTCAGACACGCCATTGCCTCGGACTCATCATCATCTAACTCACGTGGCAACGCCATACTCCAACCAAAAGTCAAATTACTCGCCTCTTTGCGGCGGATCAAGGTCGGGCCAGCCTTCCTTAATTCATCGCGCGGCACGTCAAAACGTTTACCCCGCGGAAGTTCCCACGCTTCAAGCATGCGCTGGATATGCGCCTTACGCCCATGCAGGTTTCCGGCAATAACAAAGCGCATATTATCACTCGTATGCGTCAATGTATGATGATGACGGATATGCTGAAGTGTCACATTATCTATCAGCCGCAAGCGCTGCCGAAACGTATAAACATCCTCGCCCATCAGCTGCTGAATTTTTGGCCATAATACATACCCATTATTGTTCAAATAACCCGTAAGCTCGCTGCGCACATTGCCTTTTTCGGCATCAAGCTCCTCTTGCTTAAACCGCGGCTGGCAAATCGCAACTTGCTGCAACCGCAAGATTCGCTCCCATTCAAAATCCGCGCATTCCGCCACATACACCATCGACAAATCGCTCGTCATCGCGTTATGGTAAGCGCCATTCTTGGTAAATTCTGCTTCGTAAGCGTGTTCGTTTGCAAACTGCGCGTTCGCGCCAAATGCCATATGCTCCATGATGTGTGCTGTTTCGTACACATTTTTATCGCCGACATAGCGGTTGCCGGCACGAAAATGAAAGCGGAAACTCATCACCGTCGCGCCTGGCACATCAATCAACAATCCGCGCGCGCCATTTGCTAAGCGCACCTCTGATACTGTATGTTTCATCTTATCGCCTCTTCTTACGGTTTTGGCGCTGCGCCTTTTTCTTCTTGCGCGCAACGTTGCGTTTATGGTTGATGTCGGCGTTGGTTTTGGTCGTTTTTACTTTGGTAAAATCACGATCGCGATTCTCCTCGCCGCCGGTAATTTCATTCACGCCGTGCTCAACTGATGTTTCCGCAAGTTTAGTTAGCTCAGTTTCGTGGTCATCATCAACCGATTCGCGGCTGATCGCGTCAGTCGGGCGCACATGATAAATCGCCCGCAACACTTCGTCGCGTAACGTCGCTTGCAAACTGTCAAACAACTTCTGCGACTCGCTGCGGTACTCAACCAGCGGATCACGCTGCCCAACGCTGCGCCAGTGAATACCCTCGCGCAAATGCTGCATGTTCTCTAAGTGCTGCATCCACAAGGTATCAAGCACCTGAAGATATACTTCGCGCTCAATCCGGCGGATCAGATCTTCGCCCATTTCCGACTCTTTCTCGGCATACAGTTTTTGCGCCGCCTCAAGCGCTGTCTCACGCCGCACGCGGTCCTTTTTTATCGCACCAATCTTCTTAATTTCTTCCGAATCAAGCGGAATAATCTCTTCAAATTCCTCGGCAAACTTCGGATTATTCTTAGCGGGTACATCTGTTAATTCAGCTATCTTAACGCTAAGCAGCCGCTGGATTTCCGGTTTGATATTATCGCCTTCAAGAATCTTGCGCCGCATTGTATAAACAACCTTGCGGTGGCGATTAATCACATTATCGTATTGAACAACATTTTTACGCGTATCAAAGTTATAGCCTTCGACACGCTTTTGCGCCGCCTCAAGCGTCTTCGACACAGCTTTGTTTTGAATCGCCGTCTCTTCGTCGACTCCTAAACGTTCCATAAGCGCCGCGATACGCTCCCCCTGGAAAATTCGCATCAAGTCGTCTTCGGTCGATACGTAAAACTGCGTATCGCCCGGGTCGCCCTGGCGGCCGCCGCGCCCACGCAGCTGGTTGTCAATGCGACGTGATTCGTGGCGCTCGCTGCCAATCACCACGAGCCCGCCAAGCTCTTTTACGCCTTCGCCAAGCTTAATGTCAGTACCACGCCCAGCAATGTTTGTCGCAAGTGTAATTGCACCTTTCTCGCCTGCCCGCGCAATAATTTCTGCTTCGCGCTCATTATTTTTCGCATTGAGAATCTCATACTTAATCCCTTCTTTATCCAGGTAATCAGCAATCATCTCATTTTTAGCAATACTGCCCGAACCAACGAGCACTGGACGCCCCTCAGCGTGATATTCTTTAATCGCCTGTGCTACTGCCTTCAGCTTGCCTTTTTCAGTTTTGTATATCAGATCTTCGTGGTCTTTGCGAGTAATTGGTTTGTTCGGCGGCACGACCACGACGTCGAGTGAATAAATTTGTTGAAATTCTTCGGCTTCAGTAAAGGCTGTACCTGTCATGCCACTTAATTTCTTATACAGCCGGAAGTAATTTTGAAACGAAATCGTCGCAAGCGTCATGCTTTCTTGCAGCACTGGTACGCCCTCTTTCGCTTCAATCGCCTGATGCAGCCCTTCATTGTAGCGGTTACCCTGCTTCAAACGACCAGTATGCTCGTCAACGATAATCACTTCGCCATCGTTCGTCACTACATAATCTTTGTCGCGATGGAATAATGTTTGTGCGCGCAAGGCCTGATCCATATGATACACGCTGCGCACATATTCCGGTGTGTACAAATTTTTTATACCAAGCATCTTTTGGACCTTCTCAACACCCTGATCACTTAGCGCCACCTGTTTATGTTTTTCCTCAAGCGTGTAGTCGTCAGGCGTCAGCTGCGCCGCAATTTTCGCAAACTGATAGTAGCTATCCGGATTTTCAGCAGCTGGTGCGCTGATAATAAGCGGCGTGCGCGCTTCGTCGATTAGAATTGAGTCGACCTCGTCAACAATCGCAAAGTTGAGTTCGCGCTGGCGCACCAGCCCGATTTCGTTCACCATGTTGTCGCGCAAATAATCAAACCCGAACTCATTATTCGTCCCGTATGTAATATCCGCCTCGTAAGCCTCTTTGCGCGTGCAAGGGCGCAACTTTTTCATGCGCGGGTCGGTGTGGTCCTCATTGTCGTATTCACTGTCATATAAAAACGACGCGTCGTTGATGATAACACCCGTCGTCATGCCAAGCGCGTCATAAATCTGCCCCATCCAGCCGGCGTCGCGCTGCGCCAGATAATCGTTCACTGTCACAATGTGCACGCCCTTACCTTCAAGCGCATTCAAATATGCCGCCAGCGTTGACATAAGCGTTTTTCCCTCGCCAGTCTTTAGCTCGGCGACATTGCCTTCGTGCAGCACCATGCTACCGATCAACTGTACATCGTAATGCCGTTCGCCGATCACACGGTCAGCCATTTCGCGTACCACCGCAAACGCATCCGGTAAAATCGTATCAAGCGTTACGTTTTTTTTCTTAAGTTTTTTGCGTAGCACATTAGTCTGCGCCGCCAGATCGTCAGTCGACATTTTTTTATACTTTGGACCAAGCTTATTAATCTCGTCAACTTTTTTTTGTAAACGCTTCAAAATCCGCTTCTGCGGATCGCCGAACACTTTTGTCAACGCTTTGTCTCTCGTAACCATTCAAACCCTCTCCATTTGCTAGCTAGTTCAGAAAATCTACGCTTTATTATACTATTGAGCGCATTATAAATAAAGGGTTGTCAAAAGAAAAACAGCTCGAGATACTGATCGGCACGCGAGCTGTTTACGATTATCGCTATTAAATCTTACGATTCGCGGTCGTAACTACGCTTAAACCGCGCCAAAAGTCCGCGCCGCCCAACGTGCGGCACGCGGTCTTCTTTGTATTTACGCAACTGCGCCGCTAACTTTTGCTCAACAATATCAGTCGCAGCGAGCACATTAACCGTCGAGTCTTTTGCCTTTATCGTTTTATCCGGCACGGTCAAAACCGCCTCAACCTCATACTTATTACCGTGGTCGCGATTAACTTCCTCAATTTTTACAATGGCACTGATTGTTTTGCGAGCGTGGCGCGTAACAAGCCTATCAAGGGCGCCGATTTTTTTGCGAATGTATTTTTTGGTTGGCTCATCAGGAGTATAGCCCCCGATACCGGCTACTTCGACATCTGCGATCATTTCTAAGATCCTTTCGTTTAACCGTTAGTATGCCTTTAGTATAGCATGATTTTACGGCGAGAATACGTAGTAAAGATTCATGAGTGATGCGCCGATCCAATCGCCTCAGTTATCGTCGCAAAGCCATCGCGGTCAAGCAGCTTTACAAGCCCTTCGTTAATCTCGCCCACAACCTGCGGCCCCTCAAACATGAGCGCCGTTACCATCGCGACCAAGCTTGCGCCGGCACAGATTTTTTCATAGGCATCAACCGCTGTAAACACGCCGCCAACACCGATAATCACGAACCGATCGCGATACGCTTCGTATGTTTTATAAATCAGCTTCGTCGTAATCTTCTGCGCCGGTAGTCCGCTCAAGTTGCCTTTTACATCACTGCTAAGTTTATCGGGATGCTTTAACTTTGCTCGATTTTTCACCAAATTTCCAATCGTTAGCCCAGTAACACGATGTTTGTCTGCAACGCGTAGCAACGCTTTGAATTGCGTCCACGATTTATCGGTCGGCAATTTGATAAACACTGGTTTTGTCAGGTGCAGTTCATCAATCGCTGAAAGTAATTTCTCTAACCGTGCCGGCGTTGTAAATGGCTCGCCGCCGTACGTATTCGGACAGCTAACATTCACCTCGTACAACGGCACGGCGTTTGCCGACTCAAGCAGCCGCAAACTTGCACAATAATCTTCAACCGCTTCATCATCCGTCGCCGTCTGCGGCGAATTTGTTTTCGCAACCGACACGCTCAGCGGAAAATCACGCCATAATTTCCGAGGGTACGAATGAATACGCTCGATATTGCGCTCAATCCCATTGTTCGCCAGCCCAACGTTAACGACGATTGATTTCTCGCTCGGCAACCGCTTAAACCACGGGCGCGGATTACCGGCGCACACATGAGCCGTCGTCGAACCGCCAATCTCAAACCCCAGTCCGATTCGTTTTGCAATTGGCGGTAAATCAAAATTCTTATCGAGCCCTGCCGACATACCGATCGGATTTTTGAAGCGAATCCCGAGGAGCTCCTGCTCTAACCGCGGACTTTGGTAGCGCCACACATTCAGCACGCCAGTAAGCCGCACTTTCTGCAATCCGCGCGCCGCTATAATCATATGCGCATGCGCTTTGTCCGGGTGCTCGCGGAATAATAACGGCTTCGCGATATGTTTATAGCCCTGCCGACTCAGTTTGCGAATCGCTCGCTTCACCGTCTAGATTTCCTCGTGGTTACCCATATATGGTCGGAGTACTTCAGGAATACGCAGCTTGCCGTCCGCTGTTTGGCAGTTCTCTAGAATCGCTACCAAGCTCCGCGCCAAGCTCACCGCCGTACCATTCAGCGAATGCGCCGTATCAAGCGAGCCGTCAGCGCGCCGCACGCGAATATTCAAACTATGCGTCTGAAAGTCCGTACAATTTGAACAGCTCGTTAATTCGCGATACGTACCGTCGACCGGCGACCAATATTCAATATCGTATTTTTTGAACGCCGGCGCGCCCAAGTCTCCTGCTGCAATATTCACGACATGGTATGGAATGCCGATAGCTTGCCAAATTTCTTCTTCAAGCGATAAAATCTTTTCGTGCATATCAAGCGATTGCTCGGGCGTGCAAAAGATATACATCTCCAGCTTATTAAACTGATGAACGCGGAACAATCCACGTGCATGCTTGCCGTACGTACCTGCTTCTTTGCGGTAACACGGGCTATAGCCGACGTAATAAAGCGGCATTTTTTTCTCGTCAATTATATCATCAGCGTGATATCCAGTGAGCGGCATTTCCGCTGTACCAATCAGCGTCAAATCTTCGCCCTCAACAAAATATTGGTCGTCGCTCACGTTGCCCTTCGGTGCGAACCCTGCACCCTCAGCGGTGCGTGAATTTACCATGTGCGGCACCGTCATATAGGTGAAACCTTTTGTGATCAGAAAGTTAAGCGCAAATTGCGTCACCGCGTTTTCAAGCAGCGCCAAATCGCCTTTTAGATAATAAAATTTCGCACCGGCAACCTTTGCGCCGCGTTCAAAGTCAACCCAACCGCGCTTCGTCGCATAATCCAGGTGGTCAATCGCACCCGTCGGCTGCTCGCCCCAGCGCTTAACTTCCACGCTATCAGCTTCGCCGCCGAGCGGAACATCATCAGCGGTCACGTTCGGCACAGCCTTGATCAGTGCTATACATTCAGTGTCAGCCTTTTTTAGGTGCTCCTCAAGCTCAATAAGTTCAGTCTTTATCTGTTTACCCTGATCAATCAATTTTTGCTCTGGCTGCCCGTTCTTCATTTTTGCAGCGATTTCATTCCGCTTCTGGCGCAGCTCATCAACTTGCCGCTGCAACGTTCGCCGCGAATCATCCAACTCTAGCAATTGCGCAATTGAAACTTGATACCCCTTTTGCGTCGCTGCCGTCTGTACGCGCTCCGCATTCTCTCTAATGAACCGAATATCTAACATGCTTTCATTTTACCATAGTGCACGCGAGCGGCGGGTATTGCCTTTTCATTGCGCTTATGATATAGTGGACGCTAAGTTAGCAAATAAAAGAAAGAAAAACTATGCGATCACCAAATATGATAGCACCAGCTCCGAGAGGAGCAGAAGAGATAAACGACCAAGAGGGTAGCTGGACGGCAGAAGACGATGCCGCATACCAAGCATACGAAGAGCAAGGGGCGCAAACACCATCCGCAGAGGATGAATCAAGCAGTATCTCAGGAGAAACATCCGACGTTTCTTCGCAAGAAACTACAGACACTATCACTACTGAGCAAGAAACTGCGCAAGCTGATAGTGAGCCCATGACTCCGGATCAACTCACTGATAAAGAAATCCTCGGTCGAAGTTACCCGGTACGCCAAATGGTAAAAGAGGCAAATAATCAGCGTATGAAGCTAATTGAAGGCGCTAAGATGGCTTGGACCAATTTAAAAGAAACGCCAAAATTACTTCGCCTTAACTTTCGTAACTGGCTCGCTGATGGTCGCGTTGCGCGCCAAAATAAACGATACGAAGACGCCGTCAAAAAAACGGGAGAAAATAGTCGTCTTGCACAACGCCGCAGGAGTAAGCTCGAAGCGGCAAAAAAGCACAAAGAGAGTATCTCGAAAGATCGAGATAAACAAGAAGAGACTATGCTCGCCCGCGAACGAACTGTCGGAGAAAATGCCGAGCAGCGACGAAGCGAGAACATCAAAGAGCTCGCAGAGCGTGCGATCGACGCTAAAGCACGCAAGGCATTGCGGCATGAGTTGCGAGAACAAGGAGCTTCTCGCCGGGAAGTTCGTGAAATCCTCGCCGGAATACCCGACGAGCAAAAACGGAATGTCGGTAGAGCCGCTATTGAGCATGCTATTGCTAGCAAAGACGCTGACACCGCCAGTGCCGCTGCGTCCAAAGCTCGCGCAGAAAGATCCAGTATCGCACAAAAACTAGGTACTATTGATGACTACAACTATGCAATTAATACACTGAAAGAGTCTTTGGTGGAAGCACAGGCTGAGGTAGATGAGCTCACTAACGGAGGAAAGGTTGACAAAAATGGAGTGGCACTCGGTGTATGGTCAAGGACTGATAGGAATGGAGTGGCACTTGGTGCATGGTCACCCGCAGAGAAGACGGAGGAGCTGCAAGCGGCAAAGGACAGAGTGGCGGCAATTAAAGATAACATCGCGCTATACGAAAAACGATTAAAAAGCCCCAAACTGGAAAAAGCCTCATTGGAGCAAGCAGCGCAAACACGATCAGAAGCGTGGGAAGAAGCTGATCGTCAAGAGCAAACGATGCAAGAACAAACCGCTGCACGAGCTGACCTCTATCAAAAAGCGGTCCGTGGAGCGCTCCAGGAAGAAGAGTAGCCGCAAAACGCACACTAGCAAAGAGGAGTAAAACCGTAGACGTAATGATACTTAATTAGCCACACCCACCTATCAACCTATAAATAACCAGAAAAGGATATTCTTATGCCAGTACTTAGCAAAACAGTTCTCACAAATCTAGGAATTAACTTAAGCGACGAAGCTTTCGCTTCCCTCTCCGAACACTTTGAAGAAACGCTTGATACGCGAGTATTTGACGAAATCGCTTACGAGTTATCGCCTGAACAGGCGCATGAGCTTGCCTCAATGAGAGATGCAGGCGATAGTGAAATCGTGCAATGGCTGCAAACAAACGTACCGGACTTTGCAGATATTGTCTCCGACGAAGTCGACATCCTGCTCGGCGAGATTGCTGAAAATAGTGAAAATATCGCTAGTAGCAATAACTAAAAGCTTAGCGCTAGTAAAACAGGGTCAACAACCACAGCAGTTGACCC
This sequence comes from uncultured Candidatus Saccharibacteria bacterium, assembly GCA_938045235.1. Taxonomy (GTDB): domain Bacteria; phylum Patescibacteriota; class Saccharimonadia; order Saccharimonadales; family Saccharimonadaceae; genus Saccharimonas. Next base: position 40,212 of record CALIMZ010000010.1, on the reverse strand, counting down.
TGTTTTAGCTTATTATGATTCTAGATCTTGTTTGTTTTTAGCTATACCGCAGATATTACACCGCTCGCGAGCAATACAATCACTAATCCGCCAAGTATCACGCGATACCAAATAAACGCCGAGAAATTATTATGAGCAACATATTTCAACAGCCACGCGATGACAGCATAACCAACAACAGCCGATACAGCCGTCGCGAGCAGCGTATTTCCCCACCCCACGCCAGCCGCGATATGCTTGTGCTCAGTAACCGCTTGCAGCGCACCCGCCGCCACAAGCGCCGGAATACCAAGAAAGAAACTTAGTTTTGTCACTGCTACACGATCAAAACCACGCAGCAAGCCAGCGGAAATCGTCGCGCCAGAACGGCTCACGCCAGGAATCAACGCGAGGCATTGCGCTACACCAATAATCAACGTGTCGCGCCACGTTGTGTCAGTCTCGGCACGCTTTGTTTTACCATACATATCTGCCAGCCACATCACGACACTCCAGCCAATCAGCGCGAACGCGACGAACCACAGGCTGCGCAGTACCGTCTCAATTTCATCCTTAAAAGCTAGACCGACAACTGCAATCGGCACCGAGCCAATGATAATCGCCCAGCCATACGCATAATCAAATTTACGCCGAGCACGCCCCCACCATAAACCGCGCCACCATGCACTCAGCACGCGCCAAATATCGCTCCAAAAGTACACGACCGCGGCAGCAATCGCACCAATCTGTATCACCGCAGTAAACGCCGTTAGACTCACGTCGTTCAGGTTCATACCCATCAGTTTTTCAACAATCGTTAAATGGCCCGTTGAAGAGACCGGCAAAAACTCCGTAATGCCTTCAACAATTCCCAGAATGATCGCTTGCCACCATGCCACAACTAAAACTGCCTCTTCATTTCACGTATTATAACCAAGTTACTCGGCAAGTTCAAATTGATTCGTATCACCCGTAATAATATCGACCGGACCGTAGAACACAACACGCGCCCAATTAAAGCCGCTGCCGCACAGCATGCCAGTGCGCGAGCCAAGCAAAAATGCTGCGCCAGCAGAGCCATTTACGCACCGGTCGCTGGATTTATGACTGACATCAACGTACAATACGTCGCCTCGTCGATCAAATTTGACTTCTGGCTTTTCTGCGCCTTTCAGATCCATGTAGTGCAGTTCGGCGCGCGTCGGTTCGCTTGATTTTTTATACTGCAGGCTAAGATGCATAGCGTCATCTTTCATTCTGATAGATTTTACGCCCGTCATATCTGGCAAATCTAATTTTACTACCCTTGTTAAGCGTTTTACGTCGCGCGGTAATTCCGTACTCGCTTGCAGTCCGAAGATCGCTGTACTTGAAATCGCGAGCGAGCCGACGATCAACGCCGCCAGCATACCCAGCACTACTGGCCGGCGCGTGCGCCATGTCAACGCCATTGTTGCAAACAAACCGCACAGCAGTACGAGTGCTATACCGCCGATGATCAGCGAGATCAGTATACCTAGCACATACGGCTGCGCTGCAAACCCATCAAGCAACCCGATAATAGAGAAGCCAGACCAACCGCCGACTACAAGCGCGATCAGGAAGCCTGCCATCATTATTAATGCAATCACACCCGTCGTGATGCCGATACATTTTCTCACAATCTCGCTACCATTGCCGGCAATATCCTGACTCGATATCTCGCTCGTTGAAAAGTTCTTCAAACTGTCCAACGTAACTGGTTCACCGCGCATCTGTAATTTATCGGCTGCTGTTTTTGCTTCAGGAACCACGAGCCACAATATAATATAGACAAGCACTGCTGTGCCAAACGACACAAACAATAATCCGACCGCGATCAGCCGCACGAGCACAACATCAATACCAAAATATGCCGCCAAGCCACTGCATACGCCGCCGAGCATACCCTGCTGCGTATCGCGCATGAGGCGTTTCGGCGGCTTATGGCGCGTATCATTTGGAGATTCTGCGGCCTCGTCCGATGACTCGCGCGTTTCGCCGTTTTCCGAGAATTCTTTTGGATCGCCCATCTGCGTTTTCAACGCATTGACGTCATCAAGCGAAATAACACCATCTTTTGCGACGCCGCGCTCCGCTAGCAGCTCAACCATGCGCGCCTCAATTTCCCGCATTGCCTCCGGCTCGGCTTGCATTGTTTTTTCGATTGCAGCTAAATACTTTTCAAGTGCTTTTTTCGCATCGATTTCTACGCTGTACGGCGTTTTCGCCAAGTGCATTCTGGTAACTTCTTTCACGACTTCGCTCCTTTCTCTAGCGTTTTTAGCGTCGAATTTAGCGTCTTGACACGCTGTTTTAGTTCAATCATGACATGTTGTCCATACTCTGTGAGGGCATAGTATTTGCGCGGCGGCCCCTGTTCGCTTTCCTGCCAATCGTAGCGCAACAAGCCATCACGCTGCAGCCGCCCAAGGAGCGGATAAATTGTCCCTTCCACCACGACAAGCTCTGCTTGATGTAACCGCTTGACGAGATCGCCGGTATAGTGCGGCTGCTGCGCGCAAATCACAAGCACGCAATACGCCAAAAATCCTTTGCGCAACTGCGTCGCGAGTTGATCGGCGTAGCTTTCTGCGCTTTTGGTTGGCTGCGGCGGCTGGTTGACTGCGCCGCTAGAATCTGCATTTTGATCCATGCATACTCCTTTCGTTACTATCCGAAGATTGTCTTCGTTAGTTCTATGTTATACAAAGTATTATAAAAAGTCAAACAATAGTGCATTTTTGTTGTTCTAGGCCACCGGCACCGTCACCTTTTAGCTCGAGTTTCTCTCATTACGTGCAGCCGGCAAGATTACCAGCCACCAACGCCGCCTCCCCCACCGCCGCCGCCCGATGAACCGCCGAAGCTTGACGACGAGCTAACGCTGCCGACCATGCTGCTTGCGCCAATTTCCGAAAAATCCGATGTCAATTGAGAAAGTATTGCGATGTTCATACCAAGCGATACACCATCTGCGGTTATCCAATCTGGCGACTCGTTCAATTCTTCATATAACTGTCCAAGCCGCTTATTCCACTCTCGTTCGCAACCAAAGATGATCGCATACGGTAAGCAGCGTTCGTACAATCGCACGAGCGCGCCATTATCGCTCGCCACGTCGCCTACTTTGTCCGCCCCCTCCGGACTTTGCAGCATGCGCAGTTGGTCGGCTTCGGCGGCATTGATATACAGTTTTAGCCCCCGCAAATAGCGTTTTAATTCTTCGCCTTGCGTACTCAGCCGATTCTGTGCGCGGCGCGACATAATAACTGCAATAGCAACGTTTAGAATAACAGCACCAGCACATGCTATAGCCGCAAGAGGCGAAATATCCCCGCCTTCAGCATCATCGCCCGATAGCCATAGTATTATGAAAAATATCGCAGCAACAGATGTTAATGATGTAACCAGCCATGTCGTATACAGCGATATTTCTTTGCGGTTATATAAGAATAATTCGCCCCGTTTTATTTGACGGCATAACGACAAGAACCGCGACGATACAGAGTAGCTTTTCTGCTTAATTTGCCTAAATGTCCGCTCCGTTCCTACGGCCAAATCACTGCCGAATATTGACGCAGCAAGAGTTCTTTCATGTTTGGTCGTGCCGGCAAACGATTTTTTCACCACAAACATATAATCGTGCTTGCCCGTGCCTGTCTGGCGAATTTCAATAATGTGGCGCACCGCCCAGTCAACCACTTGCGCCGACAGCGCCTTACCGAAATTATGCCACCCTAAAACTGCTATCGACTCAACAACCGAGCGATCGGCGGGTGGGACATATTCCGGCGCAACCGGCTGGCGCCGGATCGCGGCCGCCTGTGCCAATTCTTCAGCAAGTTTCTTTTTCCACTTGCGCGAACAAAATACTAGTACGACAATACCCATGCCGAACATGGCTGCCGCTCCGGTTAAAATAATATTTGGCAGTCGCTCGCGCAGCGACGGCTGGTATGCAGCGAACGTTCCCGGCTCAAACCCAAGCGCAATTGTCACACCTTGATACCGCCCGAGGTTATTCGCACGCAACGAATAATCTGCGCCCGAAACTGTCGACTCGCACGTATTTTTTGCTTGCAGCACCCCATAATAGCACTGTATGTTTGTTTTTGCTTTGCCAGCAAGCGCTGTGTCCAGTTTGAGCGTCACTACCGCCGACGCCACTGGTACGGGAGAGTCTACTCCGATTGCATTCCAATAGAATTCGTCTTTTTGCGTATCGCTATAGTATCGTGTAACGTCGCGCTGCGTGTAAGTGATAACGTATGTTTTTGTGCCGCTGACATACGCGTTTTTATTACCGATGCGGAGCGTGCTGCCATTCTGATGGTACTCAAGATCAACGCCATGTTCGTCTTTCACCGACTCTAATGTGAAATCCGTCGCGTGCCCATCGTATTTCTTCACAAATTGGCGCGTGATGCCATGGTTTTGATCCGGCGGAAAATCCGCAGTAATAGTTTCGATTGTTTTGAGTATTGAACGGTTATCGCGGTCGCGCCCCAGCTCTAGCTGTACGTCATAATTCGTAATCGTAAAGTTATTTGTATCGCGCGTATTACTGTGCGCCGCTATCGCGCAACTCGCGCCTAACAGTACAAACACTACCGTGATAATACCACCGAAGATCACCCGCTTCATATGCTTAAGTATACTATTGAATGATCAGTCAACCAAATAACAGATCAAAACACATCATCTCTAAAAAACAATCTTTGCATACGTTAATTTTTACCATAAGCGTTATAATAGATACAGAAGATGGGAGGATACTATGAAAGCAGCAATTTTCAAACAACCAGGCTTAGTCGTATGCGAAAACATTGACAAGCCAACGATACAGCAACCGACCGACGCTATCATCCGAGCGGTGCGGGCGTGCGTGTGCGGCAGCGACCTGTGGTTTTACCGCGGCATCAGCGAAATGCCGAGCGGTAGTCAAGTCGGGCATGAAGGCATTGGCGTCGTCGATCAAGTCGGCGAAAACGTCAAAAATTTCAAACCAGGCGATTTCGTCATTATCCCGTTTGGGCTAAGCGATGGTACATGCGCGAATTGCCGCGCTGGGCGCCAGACTAACTGTCTGCATGGCGATTGGTACCACACCGGACAAAGCGAGTATTCGTATGTACCGCTTGCCGATGGGTCGCTGTATAAAATCCCCGACGGCAACTACTCCGATGAGCAGCTCGCCTCTATCCTCACCGTTAGCGACGTCATGGGAACCGGCTATCATGCCGCGGTTATGGCACGCGTTAAGCCAGGCGACACCGTAGCGGTCGTCGGCGACGGCGCAGTAGGACTATGCGGCGTGATAGCATCTAAGATGCTGGGAGCTAAGCGGATTATTTTAATGAGCCGGCACGACGATCGCCAAGCCCTGGGCCGCGAATTTGGCGCCACTGACGTTATACCTGAGCGCGGTGAAACTGGAGAAGCCAACGTAAAAGCCCTAACCGATGAGAGCGTCGGCGTTGATGCAGTGTTAGAGTGTGTTGGTAGCGACGCTTCAATGCAGACAGCTATCAATATTGCCCGTCCTGGCGCTACGGTCGGGACTGTCGGAATACCACACAACGTAACGATCCCGTTTGAGAAAATTTTCTTTGGCGCCGTTGGCATTCATGGCGGTCCTGCGCCGACACGGGCATATGCGCCATTGCTGCTTGACGCTGTACTCAAAGGCGATATCAATCCTGGGCGAGTTTTCACTTACGCGACCACGCTTGATAATATCAACGAAGCCTACCAAAAAATGGATCAGCGCCAAGCAATTAAATCGCTGCTAAAAATTAGCGAAGTTTAGATTAGCTTTATGTAAGACGCAAGGAGGTTTACTATCAGGCTTTTCGATTGCTGCGTATATAGATTTTGGGCGGCTACAGTTTCATCACGACTTCTTTACTAAATAATCCCGCAGCTTCGCAAACACGTCAACCTCTTCAATTGATGCTAAATATTCCTGCCATTCATCGTCGTTCAGCTCTGCCAAACTCCTGCCTGGAAAGGTATCATAGCCGTATACGTACAATAGTTCCGTCCAGCCGTGCAGGTTATCGCCACGCGGCTCATTGGTGATAAATCCGACCTCATCCGCTGTTAGAATCGTGTCGCTTTCGCCGTCGAAATAACCGAGCCCAAACGAAAACACTGCCCGGCGATCGGTTTCACCTGCCATGAGCTTAATCAAGCCCTTATAGCTGAAACTATCCAATAGTAGTTTGACGAACGGACCCGGAAAACCGCCCAGCGCCGGAATGAAAAAGCCGCGATCGTCGACTACTAATCGCTTGCCTGGAAAAGCGCGCTTGGCTTGCATAAGCTTTGCTTCAGTAATTTTGCGGATGTCCAGATCGCGCCCTTCGTCAAAGTCGTACTCTAGCTGCCGTAGATCAACCCCTAGTGGTACGAGAAGATTTTTCAGGCTGGCAAATTTTTGCGAATTTGAGGTAGCGAAATAAATTATATTATTCATTAAGTTAATTATTAACTACCACACCCGCTTCGTCAATCGATTAACACCGTTGTATTGCTGTACGATTGGTAATTCTTCAGGGACGAGTATTTTAACGTCTTGCTCAACTTGCTCACGGTCGTCAGCGGCATGCATGTAATTAGGGTAACCCATTTGTTTTTCGCGGTCGAATTCACAGGGTAGAGCAAATTGATCACGAATTGACAACTTAACATCCATCAGTCTATCAATTGCTTCAATTCCCAATACGCCCATAGTTCGCACCGTTGTGCCGATCAAACGAGCAGCGCCCTGAATTTTCCAAATATCGTTCAAATCGCCCCTGATATCAAATAAGATTGGTTGATGTTCGCGTAGATTTAGATAACTCATGAAAACGTCTTTTGTCCAAGTAAGCTCTAAATCTTGTTATTCCAACTGTCTACGAACCTCCGCCTCGCATGCGCCATCAATCCCTTCTGACTTAATGTACCCGAAGCTGACCTCCCTACTTCTCACCATATGCCCGTAAAATCGTCGTCAGACTCACGCTGTGACGGAAATTAATTTTATCAATTTCACTCAAATCTACCCATTCCGGCGTACCGTGCGTGTAAGTTTTTTCGCTCGAGGTAATTCTGTCGTTACTGATTTCGCCGCGTAACTGGCTGTGTGTAAAATAAAGCTGAATCGATTGATTAGCTTTTGACTCGGCGTTACGCTTAAAAAAGGTCGTCGCCTGATGGATAATTTTATCTGGCATCATGGCAAGCCCAGTCTCTTCTTTGACTTCGCGAATAATAGCCTCTTCAATTGTTTCGCCTTTTTCAACGCCGCCGCCAATTAAGCTGTAGCCGTCCCACTGACGCGTCAACAAAATTTTGCCATTTTCGATAATGACGGCATACACACCAACGCGAATATTTAGCTCGTCGACCGGCACGATGTATTGATTACCAAAGACGTCTTTACAAATTATAGTTTTGGTCATGATTGCTTCTTTTGATTAAATCGATAATTATCAATTAGTTCTATATCTAACAAGTCCTTATCTGAGCCTCGCTTCAGCTTCCACTCTCAAGTATAATCAATATTTTCATAACCGACTTGGTGCAACAATAATCGCACCTTGTCAAGCGGCAAGCCAAGTGCGCCCAAATACGACCCTTCTATCCTCTCAACTAGCGTGAATCCGGGCGCATCAACATGGAAACCGAGTGCCGCATTACGCCGAACTGAGCCTGCCACACGTGCCCAAACTTTTTCTAGTGTTGTTCTATCAAAATTCGTATAAGTTATTTTCGTTTCGGTAGTGTCCGTATGAAATTTACTCCGATGAGCAACGCATATGCCCGTATAAATTGTGACTGTTTGGCCAGATTGGCTTAAACACATCTTCATCGTTTCTTCTGTAGTTTTAGCCTTACGCAACCGCGACCCATCTGGTAAAACTCCAAATGTATCAGCAGCAATGATAAACTCATTAGGATACACTAAAGATAACTTTTTGGCTTTTGCTCGCGCCAGCAATATTACCGTTTCTTTAGCGTTTAGACTGGGGTGGGCATTTTCGATAGAACGCTCATCAACATCAGCCGGCATAGCTATATACTCTAATCCGCTTCTATCCATCAAACTACGTTTCGTGCTTGATTTTGTTGCTAGAATCAACATATTTTTCTCCTGCTCATGATTTTTTCTAGCGATGAATATTCCCCAAGGGGAATCAATATTAGGGTATTCATCATAAAGCCGCGATTCAATGGCCTTTTGAAACCGAGGGCAGTAACATCAAAAGGAGACTGCCGCGAATTGTAACTTACATACACTCACTGTAATTCTGCTTCTGAATAAATCGCCTTGGTCACCTCGTCAATCTCACTTTTCAGTTGTGGAAACGGCACGCCTTCGCGCGCTGTCACGCCCTCGAAAATCCAAAACACCCGCTCGCTCCAGCCCCAGCCGCACGCCGGCGGCATACCGTATTCCAGCATCTCCACGTAATCAATGTCTAACATCATTGCCTCGTCGTCGCCAGCGTCGCGCATTCGCTGCTGCTCGACGAAGCGGTTCAACTGGTCGATCGGGTCGTTTAATTCCGAAAAACCATTGCCTAGCTCGCTGCCAGCGATAATTGGCTGAAAGCGCTCCACCGACTGTGGGTTGTCTGGGTTTGCTTTAGATAACGGCGAGATAAACTTCGGCGTATTAACCAGCCAGACTGGCCCCGCCACACTTTTACGAATATTTTTCCAAAGTTTGTCAATGCCGCGCGGGATGGAATCAGTCTTTTCAACTTCCAGGCTATGTTCCTTCAGCTTCGTCGCCACTTCGTCAATTGTCGTATGATACACATCAATTCCGTAATGCTGAGCAATCACCTCGGCATAATCCCAGACATCCCATTTGCCGCTCATATCAACGTCAAACCGACCAAGCCGAAAGCGTAATGTGCCGAAGGTTTTTTGCAGCACATCTTTATACATCTCCTCCATGAAATGCATACCCTGTCGCCAATCCCAATAAGCAGCATACCACTCCATGGCAATATGCTCGGGCAAGTGCTCGTCGCTGTAGTTCTCATTGCGAAAGCGCGGACCGAGGTCGTATACCTTCTCAAAACCGGCGCCAATCAAACGCTTGAGGGGCAATTCATGGCTAATGCGCAAGTAAAACTGCTGGTCGTCCAGCGCGTCCATATGGGTCACAAACGGGTTGGCGTCAGCGCCGCCGGTAGTGTGCTCTAATACCGGTACATTCACCTCGGTAAAGCCGTGCTGGTTGAGATAATCGCGCGTCGCCTGCCAAAACCTACTGCGGCGGATGAAACGTTGGCGCACTTCGGGATTGACGTTCATATCGACATAGCGGCGGCGGAATCGCTCTTCTTTATTATCAAGCTTCTCCGGCATCGGGCGCAAAGATTTTGTTAGCAATCGCAATTCATGCACGCCGACCGACTTTTCGCCGGTTTTCGTTGTCACCATGCGACCGGCCGCCTGGACAAAATCACCAGTATCAAGTAATTTCAGCTGTTTCATGCCCAGTGTGCCGCGGCCTACATCCAGCTCTGCTACATCATCTTTTTGCAAATACAACTGCACGTCGCCGCTCGCATCGCGCAATTTAATAAACGCTAATTTACCAAAACTGCGAATTGACACGATCCGCCCCGCCACGCTGACCGTCTGCCCTATTAGCTCATCAAATTTTTCAACCACTTCGGCGCAGGTATGCGTCCGCTCTACGCGCGCCGGATACGGATCAATGCCCAGTTCGCGTAGCGCAGCTAATTTTCGCAATCGTTCGTTCCGATAATCTTGTAATGTCGCCATAATTATCTTTAGTATAACAGATTAGCTATTGATCCGCATAAAAACGGTCGCATAGTGCTATGAGCGACCGCTTATGTTTTACCCGCTACTAGGGGAATCTTATGCAATTGATTTAATCGTATACACCGTCTCGCCTTTTGGCGTCGTGATCGTCGCGGTTTCACCGACCGATTTGCCCATCAACGCAGCGCCAAGCGGCGATTCATCGCTAATTTTACCGCTGATCGGATCAGCCTCGACCGGTCCAACCACCGAATATTCCGTTGTCTTCCCATTCGCCTCAATCGCGACGCGGCTGCCAAGACACACTGTATGGTTTGCGCCGCCCTTGATTTCCTCGGCATTTTGCAAAATATCTTCAATCTCGGCAATGCGTGTTTCTACGAGTCCCTGCTCCTCGCGAGCGCTGTCGTATTCGGCGTTTTCACTTAAATCACCATACTCGCGAGCTTCAGCAATTTTATCGGCAATTTCGCCGCGGCGACTTTTCAGATCCGCCAACTCCGCCTCTAGCTCGTTGCGTCCCGCTTGTGTAATCTGATACGTTTTCTTCATACTTACTACCTCCTATTTACAGACCCCGCCAAGAGAAGACCTAATCTATCTGACTAGTGTTGTTTTCTCGCAGTTCCGAGCCGTCTTGATAAGATTACTCCAGTGTAGCAAGCAGCTCGTCTGTCGTCAAGAGCTGCCGTTCGCCGCTTGCACGCGCAACAACTTCCCATTCTTTACCATCAAGCAAACGGTCGCTTACTGTCACGCGCAGCGGGATACCCATCAACTCGGCGTCGGCAAATTTAACGCCCGGACGTTCATCGCGATCGTCATATAGAACCTCAACGCCTTGTGCCCCGAGCGTCTCATACAGCTCGTCAGCTGCGGCGCGCGATTTCTCGCCAATTTGCACCAGGTAGACTCGTGCCGGCGCGATATTCTCCGGCCAAATTAATCCTTTTTCGTCAGCAAATTTTTCAACAATCACGCCCATCACGCGCGTAATACCAATGCCGTAGCTACCCATATACGCATAGTGCTGCATGCCATCGCTGCCTGTGAAAACGAGATTCATCTCTTCGGATTTTTGCGTGCCAAAGTTAAATATATTACCGACTTCCGCGGTCTTGACCTTTTCTAGCTCATTACGCTTGATACCAAGCTCCTTCACAGCGTCATCCAGCACTTCCTCGTTCACCGCAATATTCTTACCGCGATGCAAGTAAATGCAGTCCTCTCCCGCCTCGCAAATTGTCTGAAATTCGTGGCTAAATTTTGTAAAGGCGCCGCCGCTGGCAAACGTCACATACGTATCATTGCCGATGCCAAACCGATCATAGCACCGCTTGTACGCTTCAATCACTTGGTCGTAGTACGCATCTAGATCTTCTTTCGCCGCATGCACTGAATACATATCTTTCATGATAAATTCGCGCCCGCGCATGATACCGCTTTTGGCGCGCAGCTCGTTGCGCAGTTTATTCTGGAATTGATACACGCTAATTGGCAAATCCTTGTAGCTTTTTAGATAACTCCGCAGCAGCTCAACGATCGGCTCTTCATGTGTCCAACCAAACCCAACGTCCGTGCCATCTTGCAATGTAGACTTAAACCACACATCAACCAGCTCATCACTCCATCGTCCAGTCTCCTGCCATAACTCTTTGCGCTGCAGCGTACTCATGATCAGCTCCTGGCTGCCAATCGCATTCATTTCCTCGCGCACAATTTGCTTGATGTTTTCAAGTACACGTAGGCCAAGCGGCGTATACGAGTACACGCCGGCCATCGTCTTAAAGACAAAGCCGGCACGAATCAGCAGCTGCGCATTGCGTGCCACCTCATCGGCAGGCGCTTGTTTTGTTGTTCTAGTGAAATTTTTCGATAATCGCATATCCTGTATTGTACCCTGCTCTCTAGCGCTTGCCTAGCCTCTCTGCATATCACGCTGCTACAAACACAACATAAAATGCAACGAAATTTTTGATAACATGCACTAAAAATCCCGCCCAAATGCTTTCAGTTTTCTCGCGCAATACGCACATTACCAGGCTTAGAGCAAATACATCGACCGCAACGTTCCACTGCATATGCGCCACTCCAAACAATGCGCTTATAATTATTGCCGCCAGCCACCAGGGCAATTGCAGCGAACGCAGCCGTCCGTACAATATACCACGAAACAGTAATTCCTCGAAAAATGGCGTCGCGATAACAAGCACTAAAAACGCCATTAATAAATCATACGAATATAGCTTGCCGAGCCCCGTATCCTGCGCCTGGTTGATATCAAACCCCGGAATTGACCGCGCAATCGCGAGTAGCAGAACGGTCAATACGAGATACACAAATACCCCGACAATGCCTAGCCCGATATCACGCCAATCAAGCAGCCGCCACAATCCCATATCGCGGCGCGAGAGCGCCTGCTGCAGTCGCCAAGCGCCCGCAAGCAAAAACGCAACAATAATCATATACACCACGACACGCTGCGCTAACGTTAATACCGTCTGGTTCGCAAACGGCAAAGCGCCAATTTTTAATAGCACCCAGAACAATCCGCTCGACAGATACGCCGCTACAATATACGCAGCAACTACGCCGCCAATCCACGCCAATACGCCGATCCATTGCTTTTTATTAAATGTAAGGTGCGGTCTTTTTAGTACTACTTTCATAATAATTTCGCCACATCCGACACCGTTACGAGCACAACCAGGAGCAGAAGCACTAAAAATCCTGTGCCGTGAATTTTTTCTTCGCGCTCTTTGGTGAGCGGTTTTTTCAATAGTCGAAACACCGCCGTCACAAACCATCGCCCGCCATCAAGCGCTGGGATCGGTAGTATATTCATCACCGCAAGCGTGAGCGAAATAAGCGCTGTCATCATCACGACGTAACGCATGCCCGCCCGCTCCGCCGCTGGAAACAGGATACCAAATATACTCAAGGGACCGCCGACACTTTGACTCGCCGAACTTAACTTTTGATTTGCTTGTTTTTGAGCCGAGTCGTTTGGCATCAGTTTCATTACTAAGCCGGACACGCCATCGCCAATCACCTGCCCCAGCCCTTGCAGCGTGATTCCCGTCAACTGCGCTGTCACGCCAATGCCGACAATCGGCGCCGACCATGTTGATCGCGTAAATCGCTCCTGCGACAAGCCAGCACCCAAATAACCACGCCTGTCGTTGTTCGTGCTGCGAAGCGCTACGTGCGCTACCCGTTCCGCGCCATCGCGTTTATACGCCACACGCACCATCTCGCCCTTATGCGACGCAGCCGCCTCTGAAAGCTGCGCGCTCGTCTCAATTTTTTCACCGTTCACGGAGATGACCGCATCGCCCGACTTCAGCCCCGCACTCTCCGCTGGCAAGTCTTTCTCAATACTCGCAAGCACAACGGGATTATAGATAACACGCGTGTCGCCCGCCACGGTAAACTGATGCGGAACAAGCTGCGGCAACCCAAACCACGCTAATATCATCAGCAATACTGCTGCAGTCAGCCAATTCATCGCTACGCCAGCGAGTAAAATTTTCGTTTTCTGCCAAAATGTCGCCGCGCCGTAATCGCCAGGTTTTTTATCATCGTCATGTTCGCCCTGCAATTTTACAAACCCGCCAAGGGGCAGCCAATTCACGCTGTATACTACGTTTTTGCCCAAAAAGCTCTTCTTCACGTTCTTTTTATACGCCGCTGGCGGAAATCCGATACCGAATTCCTCAACGCGCACGCCGTTCCGGCGCGCCACCAGCGCATGCCCTAATTCGTGCAGCACCACCAAAATCGTGAGCGCAATAATCCCTATTACAATACCCCACACTAAATTCATTTACCCTCCAAATCGCCGTGATCGTTTTGCGTACTCTTTTAGTATAGCGGTTACGTCGCGCTTTGTCATGTCGGGCCAAGCTTTTTTGATAAAGATCAGCTCGCTGTAAGCGCTGCGCCACAGCATGAAATTACTTAAGCGCTGCTCGCCGCTTGTCCGCACAATCAAGTCACACGGCGGCACATCAGGCGTATATAAGAACTGCTCGAAAATCTGCGCCGTAACTTTTTTCTGCGCCGACAATGTTTTGCGCAGCCGATTCACCGCGTCAATGATCTCTTGGTGTCCGCCATAATTGAACGATAAAATAACCGTACCATTTGTTAAGTCTTTCGTTGCTGCTTCCGCCTTATCAATTGCCTTCTTGACGCGCCGGCTTAAGCGTATGCGCGTTCCTGCTACACGCAGCCGTATACCACGCTCGACAAAAACCGGCAAATCTTCCGATAGTAGTTTCACGACCAAATCCATCAGATATTTCACCTCCGGACCGCTTCGGTGCCAATTTTCGGTGCTAAATATATACGCGCTCACGTACGGCACACCGCGGTCAATTGTGTCAAGCACGATGTCTTTAACTTTCTCATACCCAGCCTCATGCCCTGCCTGAGAATCAAGCCCGCGCGCTCTTGCCCAACGCCGATTGCCGTCAACGATATAACCGACGTGTGTCGGAGTACTGCCTCGCTCACTCATTTAGACTGTCAAAATATCCTTTTCTTTTGCCTTGAACGTCGCTTCCAGTTTGTCTTGAAATTCGCTCATTAAACGGTCGAATTCTTTTTCAATCGTTTTCAGATCGTCTTCGGACAACTCTTTCGCTTCTTTCATACGCTTCGCCTCTTTTAGGCCTTCCTGGCGAACATTGCGCAGAGCAATCCGCGCCTCTTCAACCTTTTCACCCGCCTGCTTCACGAGTTGCTTGCGCCGCTCTTCGGTGAGTGCCGGTACAGGCACGCGCACAACACGGCCGTCATCGCTCGGATTAAACCCTAAGCTTTGGTCAGTACGGATCGCCGCCGCAATCGCCTGAATATTACTCGGGTCAAACGGCGTAATCTGCAACAATTGCGCTTCCGGCGCCGTCACGTTTGCCACCTGATTGAGCGGCATCAGCGTACCATACGTCTCTACTCTGATACCATCAAGCATATTTGGGTGCGCCCGACCAGTGCGAATCTTCGCAAGCTCCGCCTCAAAATGCTCTAACGCGCTTGTCATTTTTAATTCATATTCGTCCGTACTAAACATGTTACCTCCATTTCCTTCTAGTATACTAATTTATTTGCGCAATTCCCAGTAACGACGCTCGCCGGCTATATCCGTCGCGTAGTACATACGCCGAACGGAAGTCTTCGCGGTACGGAACTTCGCGGTACGCCCGCGCATCGTAAATCAGCCACACGTCAAGCGGAACGTGCGGGCGCTCCGCCACACGCTGCCCAATCGTGTGGTATAAGCGAAACAGCGCATCAGTGCTATGAAATGTCATAAACGGTATAAAGGGAATACCGACAATATCGTAAGGTTTTTTGTGGTCAATCGCGTATGGCAGTCCGCCCGCCTCTTTTATTTTCTTAACAAATGCGGCTCTCCCGCGTTCCGACACAAATTTCCGCGACTGCAAACCGCATACAATTATATCTTGATACATATATCTATGTAGAAATACAATGTCAATATAACGCGAAATCTCGTATGTTTTGATGCGATCTGGCGACATGCCGACAAATGGATTATCGGCAAAATCATATTGATACGCCGGGATATCGAGATGCATAATTCCATCTGTATCTTCGCTCAGTTGATCGCGTAACTGTGCCAACTCATCATCAACATCTTTATGATTATCAATTCGCTCATGATCAAGAAATACTTCACTTTCATGGCGCAAATCAACGTCGTCTTTGCCCGACTCGTGTTCATCAGGTATCCATTCCGGATTCGGAGTGAAATTAAAGCTGCTCTCAAAGTTTCGCGTCATATCTCTATCATATCAAAATACCCCGCGTAAAATCACGGGGTATCTCAGTAGACATCAAGAGGACGTTATTCTGTCACGCCAAGCTCAATCCGCTTAAATTGGCTGACACGCACATTCTCACCGCGCAGTACAATTTGTTCTTTGATGAGTTCGCCGACCGTTTTGCTATCATCAAGCACAAACGCCTGCTCAGCCAATACTTGCTCAGCGAAGTACTTCTTAAGCTGTCCGTCGACTATCTGCTCGCGCATAGCTTCTGGCTTGCTTTTTAGGCTTTCGCTTTCAAGCAATTCAGCTTTTTTCGCTTCGTAGACATCGTTCGGAATATCATCCATCGTAGCATATTTCGGTGCCATCGCCGCAATTTGCATAGCAATTTGATGGGCAAACTCCTTAAATTCCGATAAGCGCGCCACAAAATCGGTCTCACAGTTAACCTCAACGATCACGCCGATCCGCCCCGAATGCACGTAGCTTTCAACCAACCCCTCGCGTGTTTCGCGATCGCCTTTTTTCTCTGCTTTAGTTAAGCCTTTTTTACGCAGCGCTTCAAGCGCTTTGTCAAAGTCGCCCTCTGCCTCAACCAACGCTTTTTTCGCATCTGTCAAACCGATACCGGTTAATTCCTTCAGTTTCTTAATATCTTCAATCGTTACAGCCACGATGCCCTCCTAATTCTCTTTATTCTTACCTTCGGCAATTGCCTGCACAAAGTAGTCTGCGAGCAATTGCAGCCCCTTGATTGCATCGTCATTGCCTGGAATCGGATATTCAACGCGCGACGGATCGGCATTCGTATCAACAATGCCAACCACCGGAATATTAAGGTTGCGCGCTTCGTTAATCGCGTTTGCGTCGGTGAGAACATCAAACACAACAAGCGCTGCCGGACGCCCGTTCATATTTTTGATACCGCCATACTTCAGATTCAGGCTATCAATCTCTTCCTGGAAACGCTGGACTTCCAGCTTGTTGTAGCGCTTTTCTAAATCGCCCGACGCCATGCGGCGCTCTAAATCCTTAAGTTTTTTCACCTGGGCGTTTGTTGTTGCGACGTTCGTCAGCATACCGCCAATCCAACGCTCAGTGACATACGGCATACCAGTCTGCTCGGCAGCAGCCTTTGCGATCGCTTTTGCCTGCTTTTTTGTGCCGACGAACAAGATCGGCTTACCTGTCGCTGCGACTTTTGTCAAAAACGGCAACGCTTTGCCGAGTGCTTCAACCGTTTTCGTTAAATCTATAATATGCGACCCCTGTCGCTTACTGTGAATATATGGCGCCATCTTTGGATGCCACCGGCTTGTTTTGTGCCCAAAATGGACGCCAGCTTCAAACAAAGCTTTGATATCTACCTGCACGGTCATATCTATTACTCCTTTGCCTCACCCGCCATAATATGGAGTTTTGGCGGGTTGTGTCGTTAAAAATTAGTTACTTTTTTATTATACCATGTGCGTACGTTTTATCAATAGCTAGAAAAGCCACCGCTGTTAGAGTCGGATCGTTAGTCCATCCAGCTCACACCCTATCTATTTCGCACTGCTATACTGTTACCATCCCCTTTCAGAAGAAGGTGCCGTAGCGTGGCGAACAGCTTCCTTCTTAGCCGCACCAGCGCCGGCACGGATTCCAGCAGCCGCGGATGTCATTAGATCATGCTGTATCCCCACCCCTGTTACTATACGAAGAGCTCCTATTCCCAACTTACGCTTGCTCGTAACTCTGCGGTTCTCAACATCTATACCATACTTCTCTCCAAGTGTACTAGCCGCTTCTCTTACAGCAGCCTTGCCGCCTTCACGGAGCATATCGCCAGCCGCCGCGATACCACGACTCGCTAGCTGCTCCCGATTCTCGTAGATATCTTGCGCACTATACCCTCTCACTGCTTGCGATACATCCCCAACCGTATCAATCACACTTCCTACAGCCGCAACAGTATTACTGTGTCTTTCTGCAAATTGGAATGCTCTACTTCCACGGATAGCCCCCATTCTATCAGCAGCTCCATGAGCAACACCCGCAGCTCCATCTATAGCACTCGCAGCTCTTGCTGCAAATCCATCATTTGATTCAGCCGAAGCCTGCTGCCCTACAAAGTTGCCAGGCTGTCCCATAGCCGACGCATTCTCCCATGCAGTAGACGGAGCAGTTTCAGCCTGTTGAGTAAAAGATGGCGGCGTACTTCCATAACTTTGCTCTGTTTTATTACGACCGCCAAACATGCTAGCCAACCGATTAGCAGCACCACCGAGCGCTCGCTGAAGCTTAGTTCTTATTGATTCACGCTCAGGGGTCGTGGACGATACTTCTTGGGAAGATGACGACCAGGCGGGTGCTTCAGTGCCGTGCGACGATCCAAAAGATGCGGATATTTCAGCGCCGCGTGGCGATCCAAATCCAAAAGAGGCTGGCCGATCTACAGTCGATGGCTGCGGGGCGTTATTGAACGACCCGTTTCC
The DNA here is from genome assembly GCA_938045235.1 of uncultured Candidatus Saccharibacteria bacterium. Taxonomy (GTDB): domain Bacteria; phylum Patescibacteriota; class Saccharimonadia; order Saccharimonadales; family Saccharimonadaceae; genus Saccharimonas. The sequence goes on along the minus strand of CALIMZ010000010.1, from coordinate 22,142 downwards.
CCATGACGTCGCCGGCTCTCGGCTAAATGATGGAAATGATCCAACTTGCTCAGACTGCCCAGCTCTACCAGTGCCAAAAGCATTCGGAACACTGTCAAAGTGAGCCCCCGAAGAAGCTGATAATTGCTCTGTTCCCGCACTCCATGCTGCGCTGGCGCCTGGAAATCGGTTGAAGTTTCTCATGATTATAAAAGACCTTTTTGATTGTGTTTGTTTTACTAGATTGTTATGCTAGTATACTAGCAGATTATTGTTTAATTGTCAATATAGTTGCCGAAAACGCTGGTAGTACCATACTATTGCACTAGCCGGCTGCGCTGCTAAAATCAATCTTTAGTACGATAAGCTAAAATGCCATACCGCCATCAAACCCATTCGGAAATCCTTTTGGAGCATCTTGGTCCTCGTCCTGTTTTTTACGCGCTTCCACACGCTCATGCGCATGAATAAGTTCGTCTTCGGAAAATGGGAAAGACTCAGCTAGCGATCCCTGCATCATAAACTTTAAGTAACATCTGTTCAGGAGCTTATCTTTCTGCTCTTCTGGCAACGTCTGGACTCTACCAACAACAATATCCCTTACGTCATCATCTACGTTTGATGACATGATGAACTCAGACGCGAAACCAAGTGTATCATTCTCTACTCCGGTAGCGTCAGGCGACCGAAGAATCATGTCAGCGATATCTCCTTCAGACAACCCGTCCTTTTTTAACAAATCACTTTCATTACAAGCGATTGAATACGTGTCATACAGATACTTCAATCTATCCTCGTTTTCTGATAGTAATGTTAGGTATTTTTGTGCGCCAAGCTCCGACATAAATCTCTCTCCCAGGCTAGAGTAGCCTAGATTCAATTTCCCGTACTGCGCCAAACGATTAAACGTGTCCTCCGAAAAACCAGCCTTTTCGGCTATTTCTTCCGCCCAAAATATAACGGCGTCCTCATTAAACTTATCAATATTCTCTAGCGTAAACTCGTACTTACCCATGCCTACCTCATTCAATTCTCTATTTTTCTCCGAAAAATTAACTTGTTTATACGACACCGGCATAAAAACAGTCTCCGTATCTACATGAGCACGCACATTCCCGTCATCACCCATCCTGCAGATGGTGAATAAATCATCGCCAAGTTCATATTTATATTTAGCAGCCATTTCCTTGTCTTCTGATGCCGCAAACGAGAAGTTGTTTCTCTCGCCTATACCTATATCAGCTCCAGCAAGCCCTTCTGCTGCACGCGTCGTCGCCGAGTCTAGCCGCGCCTGGACAAATTTCGGCATATCTCCGCCATGCCTGCCTAGCATAACTTTGCTCATCCTTTGCGATGTACCGTGCATCTCCTGCTGCCACGTATCACGTCTTTTTTGTGTAGCGCCCGCCCGATCGTTTGAGTGGCCTTGCCCGTTGTTATCAATAACGATACCCGGCTCATAGAATAAATATGGCGTCTTTTTTACTACATCATCAATTGTAATGCCAAAACAACTATCGCCATAAAAGCAGTGCGTGCTATCACCGGTAAAATGAATGAGTCCTCCAGATGAGGTGTTCTCGCTCTGCGCGCCATTGCCTTCTCTCATAGATCGAGGCGAGAGTCCGCCGCTTTCTGTGACTGCTATATAATCTCCGGAGTGAACCATTACTGTCCCCGAGCACAATACATTATACTGCGCCAACCCTACGACTCTTTCAGTAGCCATGGTTACATATCTTTTGCCAGTGGTGGAATCATGCATCGCCTCATCTATCTGCTGCATCTGGCGAACATCTGTCTCAGAAATGTACAGATCTGCTATAGTCGTCAGTCTTTCTTGATTGTCAGGTCTGATGATATCGTGTTTTAGTGCTATATCCGCCACTTGATGAGCTAACTCTTTTCCATCAATATCGTGCTCACTGTTGCTACCAACTTGCAAGAGAAACTCTTCAATCTTATTAAATCCACTCTTTCTTAAATTTACTTGCTCTTGGACATCCTTGATATCTTCTTCATCTAATAACTCTATGTCTATGATCGGGCGCCTCGCTTCGCCAAATTCATCAATAATTTCCGTACCAAGCCGCTGCTCCTCGGGAATAGTCATTAAATCTTGAGCTTCTTCACGATATTCCTCATATAACTTTCGGTCGTAACCTCCTATATACCCATCGTAATCTCTTGTTACCGACTTTCTATCCACCAGCTGTATTCCATCCGAAAAAAGTTCAGGCTTTATTTTTCTTTCATGCTCTTTTTCTTTCAGCTCCCGCGCCACCTCATCAGTATCCACGCCGGCCTGTTCTGCTGCACTAACAACGGCTTCTGTGCTACCTATATTAGCGGTCGCAATAGCCTCTAGCTGTTCAGCGGTTTTTGGCTGGTCTCCCGGGAGACCGATCTCTACTATTGCCGCAGCGATCGCCGCTTCCTTTGTGCCAGGCTCTATGCTTTTTACACCGTCCGCCACCGCATCCGCTACGATATCGTCTACTGCTTCGTTTGTAGCTTCTGGTGTTGAATTTTGTTGCTCGGCTACCTCATTATACAGCTCCTTGATCGTATTAGATTCAGACCGAACCATTTCTACCCGCCGCTGCAACTCATTGAGCTGTTCTTGCGCAGGCGTCACAATCTTGACATCACCCGTCAAGTAGCTTGGAAAATCATGAGGAGTTTTTATTTTGTTGTTATTCATGATTGTAAAAATGTTTCATGCTTGCTAGACGCAGGCACGATTTACTCATGTCTTACATTTCATTTACTTTATGCCTATTCTTATTATAAATTATATCATGCATACGAACGGTTAAACGGTTGTATTTTACTGAGTTATTTGGTAGAATAGGCAGTTATGAAAAGCAGTATTCACCCACAAGACTATCGCCTGGTCGTATTTAGCGACGAACAAGCAGGCTTCGCGTTTTTGACTCGTTCAACAGCGCAAACAACAGAGACGATCAAGTGGAAAGATGGCAAGACCTATCCGCTTGTTAAAGTTCATATTTCATCAGCTTCACACCCATTCTTTACGGGTGAAGAAAAGATTATTGACACCGAGGGTCGCGTTGATCGATTTAAGGCACGCCAAGCTGCCGCTGAAGCACACCGCGCTCAGTTAGCAAACAAGGCGAAGAAAACGAATACAAAAAAAACCACTAAAGCTACTGATGACGATCAGCAATCAACCAAAAAGGCTTCTACGAAAACTAAAGCTGCAAAAAAAGATAATAAAGACAACGACAAGTAAAAGTTCCTTATTCGCGTTCGCGGATTTGCCAATCAATCGCACCGCGCCCAGTTTTATCTAAAAACTCGTTAGCCCGCGAAAACGGTCGGCTACCAAAGAAGCCGCGATCGGCAGAAAACGGCGATGGGTGCGAACTCGCAATTTTTAGATGGTGCGGATTAGTGATTTTCTGCCCCACTTTTTGGGCATGCGCGCCCCACAGCATAAATACAAGAGGCTGTTCAAAATCATTCAAAAACTCTAGCAAATGCTCGGAAAACTCCATCCAGCCAAGAATAGCGTGGCTCGCCGGCTTGCCGCGTTCAACGCTCCATGACGTGTTCATAAGCAGCACGCCGCGCTCCGCCCACCGCTCTAAAAAACCACTCTTAGGAATATCGCACCCCAGATCATCATGCAGTTCTTTAAAAATATTCTGCAAACTCGGCGGCACCGGCACACCCGGTCGCACCGAAAAACACATGCCATGCGCCTGCCCTGGCCCATGATACGGATCTTGTCCAATGATAACTACCTTGGTCGTTTCCAGCGGACAGGCGGCAAAGCATGAGAACATGTCTGGTCTGAGCGGGTAGACGTCTTTAACTTTGCGTTCTGCGTCTACCCGATTCATCAGCCGGCGAAAGTACGGCTGCTCGGCTTCATGCTCAACAAATTGACGCCAGGACGTATACTCCATACCTACAGCTTATCACGATCGCTTGAACGCACGCAAAACTTAAATGTCTTCCGGAGGAGTTTCCGAACCGCACCGCTCAATAAACCGATCAATTTCATTGATCACTTCGGCGTGCATAGGATCGTCCGCACCCAGCTCAACAACATCCATTGCTACCTTGTACAATAACATCACAGCCGTGTCTGTCGTCTCAGAAGAAACTGCTGCGGCGCTTTCGCGCACAATCCCGGCGATAGCGTCTTTTCGAGTCACATCGGTATCAATGCGGATCGGTTTCAGCTGGTCATTTTCAACAATTGCACCATAACGAGCGTTCGTACCAATACCAATTGTGTCTTCACTCGGCTCCTCGCCAGCACAGCCCAACCGGAATAGCAGCAGCTTCATATGAGAATCGGTTTCAGGCGAGTTCTGCTCGCCATAGGCATATCGTTGCTGATCGTACAGATCGAACGTTATGACCTGTGTCACAAAATTTACGTCTGGATACTCTTCAGACGGCTCGACGTCATATGGCTCAAAGTATCGGATCGTGTTTGAGAAAGCTCGAGAAATAGAAATATTAAATCTACTTTTCAACACTTCATTTAGCATACTTCTATCCGATCGCATGCTACCCTTATCGACGTTCTCCCCTCTGGACGGATAGGTGCTGAGTGCTTGTTGTAATTTCTCCCCGCGCTCTGCACGCTCCTCTTTTGTCTCATGCAGATATAAATATTGATCGTACACTGTATCAGGGTGAGACTCTCGAAACATCTTACTTTTACTATCCATAACGAACTGTACACCTTTCCGTAAAATAATATAGAACTATACTACTCATAGCATCTAAATTTGTCAAACATTGCAATATCCCCTGCGATTACCACGAACCGTGCCACCACTCCTTTGTAACCTCTGTGGTATAATAAAATGAGTTATTTATTATGCCGCAAATCTCCCTTGACATACCAGCCTTAAAAGCAGAATACTCAGCACTGAGTAAGTTTTTAGCGCAACCCGACGCATATAACGACCCGCAGTTTACCGCTAAGAACAAGCGATTTAGTGAACTTGAGGCAATCATTGCTAAGGCAACAGAGCGCAAGCAGGTTGAGCAGCAACTTGCCGAAGCAAAAGAGCTTGCTACTGGCAATGATGAGCTTGCCGAAATTGCCAAAGCAGAAATTCCCGAAGACGAAGCAAAGTTAGCACAGCTTGAAGAGGACTTATTCATACTACTTACACCAAAAGACCCGAACGATGAAAAGAACATCATCATGGAGATTCGCGCGGGCGCAGGCGGTGATGAGGCGAGCTTGTTTGCCGCTGAATTGTACCGCATGTATCTGCGCTGGTGCGAAGCACATAGCTACAAAACCGAGCTGCTAAGCGATTCTGTCAACGATTCTGGCGGCTACAAAGAAGTTATCTTCAAGATCTCCGGCGACTCACCGTATGCACGACTTAAGTTTGAGGGCGGCGTCCACCGCGTACAACGCGTACCTGTTACCGAAAGCCAAGGGCGCGTCCACACCAGTACAGCCACCGTCGCGGTATTACCAGAAGCAGAAGAGACTGACATTGAGATAAACCCGAAAGATTTACGCGTTGACATCTATCGTTCAAGCGGCAATGGTGGACAATCGGTCAATACCACCGATTCCGCTGTGCGTATTACCCACTTGCCAACCGGTCTAGTCGTACAAAACCAAGACGAGAAATCACAAATCAAGAACCGCGAAAAAGCAATGAGCGTATTGCGTAGCCGCCTACTCCAAATGAAAATCGACGAAGATAATGCAAAATTGTCCGCTGAACGGCGCGCGCTCGTCGGTACGGGGGATCGCAGTGAAAAAATTCGCACATATAATTTTCCGCAGGATCGCATCACCGACCACCGCATTCACTATAGCCGCAGTAATATTCCGGCAGCGATGAACGGCGATATTGATGATATCATTGAGCGGCTGCAAGCATATGAACGCGAATTAAAAGCGCAGCACGCGCAATAAAAGAAAGATTTGCTCTGCCCGCGTACATCATGTACAATCCCACATAAGATGACAGCCACGAATATCCCGACATCAATTCAAGCCTGGTTGCGCGATAGCGCAGAAATGCTTGCAGATGCCGGCATTACAAGCGCGCTACTTGACGCTGAACTGATATTAGCACACACTGTGCGCAAAAATCGTACATGGCTGCATGCACATCACGACGAACGTCTGACCGAACGCCAGCTTGAAATCGCTCATGCGAGGCTGCAGTTACGGCTTGACCGAACACCGCTCGCCTATATCATCGGACATAGAGAGTTCTACGGACGACTGTTCAAAGTGACGCCAAGCGTACTAATACCGCGCCCAGAATCAGAAGCAATTATCACCTGCCTACGCAAATGCGGACCGCATACCGGACGCCTCGTTGACGTTGGTACGGGCAGCGGCTGCCTGGGAATTACGGCAAAATTGGAACTACCAGCACTTGATGTCACGCTTACCGATAATAGCCGCCACGCACTTGCGGTAGCGCGCGAAAATGCAACAAGGCTACACGCGCACGTCGACATTATACAAAGCGATCTGCTGAGCGCCACCTTCGGTACCTTTGACGGTATCATTGCGAATCTTCCGTACGTTGACGCGTCATGGGAGCGCTCGCCGGAAACAAATTGCGAACCCTCTGAGGCACTCTTTGCGAACAACAATGGGCTAGCGCTGATTAATAAGCTGCTTACTCAAACGGGTACCGCGCTGAATAATAGCGGATGGCTTTACCTTGAAGCCGATCCGCGACAGCATACAGCAATTATAACTAGAGCATCAAGGCTACAGCTCGTTCATCGTGTCACTGATGGATTTTGCCTCGTGTTTCAAAAATATAATTAAAATTATTCAGCGTAGGCACCTAGCGTAACCTTAACAGTCTGCTCTTTACCGCCACGCAAAATTGTTAATTCCACGACGTCATTTGGCGTATACTGACCAATCAGGCTAGAAAACCCATTACTTTCGCCTACTACCGTGCCATTTACCTTCGTAATAATGTCCTCGTCTTGAATATCTGCTTTGCTCGCCGGACTACCAGGTTGTACGCTTGAACGATCATCGCTCGCTACATACGCGCCTTTCGCCACCGGCAAATGATAGCGTTTTGCCAATGCCGGCGTAATGTCAACGTACCGAATACCGATATAGGCACGCTTGACACGATTGCCCGCTAGCACGCTCTTCATCGTTCCTTTCACGGCATTAATCGGAATTGCAAAGCCAATCCCTGTCGCACCCGAAGCAACCGCCGTATTAATGCCGATAACCTGCCCGGCATAATTCAACAGCGGTCCACCCGAGTTACCCGAATTGATCGCCGCATCAGTCTGAAACATGTCACTGAGCGATTCGTTTGAGCCGCCCGCTTCATCGCTCGCCGAAAGCGACCGCCCCTTGCCCGAGATAATACCGCTTGATACCGTGTTGCGGTACTGGCCGAGCGCATTGCCGATCGCGACAACGTGCTGGCCTGTGCGCACCGTAGATGAATCGCCAATTTCGGCAGCGCGCAGGTTAGTAACGCCATTAATCTTCAAATAGGCTACGTCGTTCAATGGATCCACCCCGACAATCTTCACATCATCATACGCCGTACCGTCGTCCAGCACAACCTGCACAGTACTTGCGTTAGCGACAACATGACGATTCGTTAAAATATAGCCATCACGGCTAATGACAATTCCTGTTCCTGCCGCCCGAGCTTGCGCCGCACCGTATATTGTCCGCTTAGTCGTATTTGTTACGATTGACACAACGCTTGGCGACACTTTTTCTATCACGTTCGAGACTGACGCTTCGCTCGCTGTTGCCGTCGTATTGCCATCACGCGTTGGCGTCAGCGTAGTACTACGATGAGTGTTTACATATAGATACACACCCGCCGATACTACACCTGTAATGAGCATAATGGAAAGAATAGCCGATGTAATAATCCACGGAAGCGCGCGGCGCGGTTGCTTCAGCGGCGGTGAAACTGGCGGGCTAGCGACCAAAGCCGGAGACGTCGGCGCGGTACTTGGCGCAGCCGTTTCATGCTTTGCCTTTTTTGCTGTATTCTTCGTATTTGTCATACCATTCACCTTTCTTTGAACCATTTTCAAAAATATGGCTTAAAACCACCTTAAAGCGCGTCGCTGCCGTAGATAGCGGCAAACACATAGGCAGCAATCACGACAAGCGCAGTAAGCGCAACGGGTGGTATGATGTCGTTACGGCGCACCTCACCGTACGCATGATAACTATGGTACGTCCGTTCGGCGACAAAGTAAAACAGCGTTGTAAACAATGCAAACTGCGATAATCGAATCGGGCTAATGCCTGGGATCGCATACGCCGCCATCCAGTGGTACGAAATCCACGCCAATTCCGCCGTCACGACACCAAAAACAAAACTGTATAAATTGCTATACGGCTCATCGTACGTATTCATCACATGACGCATAGCGATACAGCCGATAATCCACGACGCCGCAACGAAACACGCTGGATTCCACTCGTACATCATCATCGAAACGGTGGTCAGTCCCAAGAAAAGCGCCGTTCCTGCCTGCATAACAACGTAGGTGTGTTTTGAACGCGGCTTGATCATCAATAACCACACGATATAGAGCATCGTCAATGCCGCCTGCACACCAATCGACCCTGTCATACAATATACGAGCGTCACATAACTTAGCCCGACAATAAGGTCGACTGTATTCGCAATCAGATTCGCCAGCCAAAACCGCGGACGCACTGCCAAAACACGCCATTTGCTCATGAATACAAGCGCTACGGCAATCCACGGCGATCCAGATACGTAGGTCACGGCAAACATCGCAAGCGCGAGCAGCACATTGAGCAAAATATACATCGCTTCGCTAATACGCGAACGGCGTTTGTGTGATTTTATCAAATCCATCGTTTTTTATTATACTATGAATCGCGTTTAATTACCGGCTTTTTGAGCTTTGCGCCTTCGTAATGATAATTACGTAATCAGTATTCGCGCTATATGTCACGCCCGATAATTCATTACTTGGCGATACACTCGTATGATAGAGTGACTTCAACTTCTCTTCAGTTGCTGATTTTGTCTTTTCGCCCACACGATAGATCTTATTTGACGAATATGTTTGCCCGCTCGGCACATTGCCAACCGTATTAACTGCTATGCCAATCTCCTCAAGCTTAGTCGCCTCAGCCTGCGCCGCTCCTGCAATTCCAGAACCATTCAGGATAACGACGCGCGGCTCTTCTCGCGTAATCGCCGTTGCGTAAATATGCTTCTTAATATACGCCTGCAAACCGCTGTAATTATATGTACCCGCCACCGGTATCACTGCGCTCGCACCGCCAACCGTGCCGGTCGTTAGAATTGCCGGTTCGGCATCAATCAGGCTGACACTTTTAATCTCATCCTGCTTGATCGACTGCATCAAGCTAACAAGTGTTCGCACTTCACCTGTCTCAAAGTTTGTACGCAAGTTCGCGCCAATCGCATCAACGAGCTTTGTGACTTTCGAGAAATCAGTGAGCGTACCTGTACTAAGCGCTTTTTCGCGGATCGCCATCATAATTTTTTGCTGGTTTTTCTCGCGGTCGAAATTCGATTGCTCAAATCCATAGGTTGGCGCGATATCGCCGCGCGCCATTGCAAGATACAGCGCATGTTCAGCGTCAAGCTCAACCTCGCCGTTCGGATAGCTAATGTAATGCCCGCGCGGGCAACGCTCCTGCTTCTCCGCCCGCGTCGTACCACATTTCCAGTCGAAATTGCTATCCATTACTCCGCGCGGATCGCGGCTTTCAATATTCACTTTAATGCCGCCGATTGCGCTTACTAAGTCGCGCATTACCGAATAATTTACATGCACGCTATACTGCAGATCCATACCTAGAATTTCACCCACAAACGAACGCGTTTCTTTCTGACGCTCATCTTCCGCACTATCTGACTTCCAATCGTTGTTCACACAATTGAAATACACGTTAATTTTGCCCGCATACCCCGCGTCGCAAGCGCGCCCGTATTTCACATACAAATCGCGCGGAACGCTAACCATATATGCGTTTTTCTTGTTTTGGTCGATACTCAACACCATCATTGAGTCGGTTAGATATCCCGCCTCGTGCCCTTCGTCATCTTCAGATGTACCGAGAATAAGGATATTTGAACGACCGTTTGCGTCCTGCTTAAGCGGTTTCTGCTGCACCAGCCCAAACAAGTCGCCCTTGAATACCGACTTGCTCGCCATTAACGCGCGGTATGCAAACCAACCGACAGCTAACACAATAATCAAAACAAGCGCAATAAGCACGCGTTTAATAATTTTGCGGCGGCGCGATATTGGTTTTTTAGATTTTTTGCCGCGTTTTTTTCGACCGTCCGGTGTCGTCGGCGCATCAAGATCAGACAGATTGCCAATCTCTCGCAATGACGCGTCAATATCTGCGCGATCGGAGTTTCTAATAGTCGACGGACGCTGTGCTGCTCGCGGTATCGCCGGCGAAGATAACGGCTTCGGTAATTCCGCGTGATTCGCACCAGACACCGCGATACGCCGCCGCACGCCGCTGCCGCTCGGCGAACGCCCTAAGCCTTCCGCCGATACTTCCGGCAATTGGCGCCGCGGAACAAAACCATCTACTGCTCGTTTACTCATACTCCTGTTTACTATAGCGGAAATGCGCAGAAAATAAAACCATCGCGGCTATGGTTTCCGTTTGTTTTTTTGGGACGCGGCGGGTATAGTAAGAAAGATGGAAGCAAGTTATTTAACGCGTCATCCACGGTTGAAGGACATTCTTAATTTCATTGGATTTGTTTTGCTTGTCCTGATCGGCACGCTGCTGATCAATACTTACGTATTTCGCAGTTTTTCGGTATCTGGACACAGTATGGACCATACGCTTGCCGATGGCGACCGGCTTATCGTCGACCGGCTGCCTGTTACTGCGGCTTTACTCAAAAATAAGCCGTACGTGCCAAACCGCGGGCAAGTTATCGTCTTCAAAAATCCGCGTTTTTTAGCCGGCATGCATGATGAGTTCATCGTGAAGCGCGTCATCGCATTTCCTGGCGAGCGCGTTACTGTCAAAGACGGCACGCTTACTGTATACAATCGCGAGCATCCAAACGGATTTCACCCCGATGACGAGTACCGCAGAGGTGGCGTCGGACCACAGAGCCCGTCAAGCGGCGACGTCGACACAACCGTACCTGAAGGCGTACTGTTCGTTGCTGGCGACAATCGTATCGGCAGCAGCTCGTACGACTCGCGCACTGGACTCGGCTTTGTTCCTAACCACGACGTTGTCGGACCGGTTTCAGTGCGTCTCTTTCCTTTCTCAAAAATAACGACTTTCTAACTCTAGCCAAGTAATTTTGAAATCCGCTCAAAATCCGCGTGATCCTGAAATGAAATAACGATTTGCCCAGAACCGCGGCGATTTGTCCGCACCTCAACCGGCGTCTTAAATCGATCGGCAAAACGAGTCTGTTCTTTAACGTAGCGCGGTTTACGCGGCGCTGGCTGGCGCGTCGTACGACCGCTTAGCCCATTCGCTTTCTGGCGGCGCACATAGCTTTCAATTGCACGCGCACTCCAGCCCTCTTTTATAATGCGCGGAATAATTTCGTCAACCACATTCTCCGGCAAGCCAATCAACGGGCGCGCCTGCCCTTCGCGAATATCGCCCGCTATGATCGCATCGCGCGCCGACGCCGGCAGCCGCAATAAACGCAGCGTATTACTAACCGCCGCCGACGTTTTGCCGCCAACACGCTGCCCGATCTCCTCAAGTGTTAAATTAAACTGATCGCGCAATTTTAGATATGCCGTCGCCGTCTCAAGCGGGTTCAAATCGCTACGCTGCAAGTTCTCGATGAGCGACAACTCTAACTTATGCTGGCTTGATAATGTCCGTACTAATGCCGGAATCTTTTCAAGCCCCGCTCGCTGCGATGCGCGAAACCGCCGCTCGCCCGCAACAATTCTATAGCCCTGCGTATCCGGCGCCACAACGATCGGCTGCAACACGCCATGCTCCTTTACCGACGCCGCCAGTTCGTCAAGCGACACTTCATCAAACGCGCGGCGCGGCTGGTTCGGATCTGGTACTATCTCACCGAGCTTAATATAGCGCAAATCACTTACACGGTCATCCTGCTCAGATGTCGGATCAAACGACTCGTCTAGCAACTCCGTCGGAATCAATGAATCGAAACTTCGCCCTAAACCCTTTTTAGCCGACACGATCAAGCACCTCCTTTGTCACTGCTTTATAGGCGCGCGCACCCTTGCTAAACCGATCATACGCGCCAATCGGCAGCCCATGGCTCGGCGCTTCGGCGAGCCGCACATTGCGCGGAATCTTCGTTTTGAATACTTTAGCTGGAAAATGCTTAGAAATTTCATCAAGCACTTGCGTTGACAACGACGTGCGGCCATCAACCATCGTCGGCAGCACGCCAATCAGGTCAAGCGTCGGGTTAAGGTTTTTACGAATCAGCTTCATCGTTTCAAGCAGCTGCCCTAAGCCCTCAAGTGCATAGAACTCCGCCTGCACTGGCAGCAGCACGTACTGCGCCGCAATCAGCGCGTTGACCGTCAGCAAACTTAAACTCGGCGGACAGTCAATAATAACAAAATCGTACTGCGTCGGCGTTAATTGAATCGCATATTTTAGCCGGCTGAACCGGTGCTGCACCTGCGTCAATTCCACCTCAGCATTTGCTAATTCCGGCGTCGTCGGCGCAATCCACAGATTAGTAAACTCGGTCGGCATTACTGCATCAATGAGCCTTTTTTTGCCCATAATCACTTCCGTCATCGTCGTATCAAGCGATTGTTTGTCAATCGACAACCCGCTCGTCGCATTACCCTGCGGGTCAAAGTCAATCAATAATGTCCGTTTACCGTTCTTAGCTAAATAATACGCAAGATTGATTGACGTCGTTGTTTTGCCGACGCCGCCTTTTTGATTAGTTACTGCGATAATCGTTGCCACGCTGTTTCTATTCCCTCTCTTTAGACTCTATTATACCATGAGCTGAATCAAGAAGACAAAAAACTATCCTAGACACGAAAAAACTCCTCGGAGAGATTATACGAGGAGTTTTTCATTGCTATTTGATCGCTGTAATTTCAATGAGCGAGTATTTTTGGCGATGACCGTTCTCTTTGTGGACGCGTTTTTTCGCTTTGTAGCGAATGACGCGGATCTTGTCGCCTTTTACCAGCGCTTCGACAACTTCTGCTTTAACTTTCACGCCCTTCACTACAGGAGTACCAATCGCGACTTTATCGCCGTCGATAGTCATGAGTGCGTCGAGTGTGAGCTCTTTTGTGCCTTCCGGGAGGAGATCCACCCGTAGGGTCTCTTTTTCGCCGACAAGATACTGCTTGCCAGAGATTTTTACGACTGCTTTCATTTCGTTCCTTTAAAAATTACGATTTACTCCCGTTGATTCTATCAGAGTTGGGCGGAAAATGCAAATTTTAGACGCCTAGCTCGAACATTCGGTTGTTAGCTGCTAACCAACCTTTTGGCGAGCCGCATTCCATGTATTCGCCCTTGGCTTCGCCGACGATTAATTTGCCGCCGCCCGCCACGTAGGTGTTGATAGCGTCAGTTAGCTCGTATTCACCGCGAATTGGGTTAGCTGGCAGGGTGCGCGCTAGTTCAAAAATTTCCTTGGGCAGCACGTAAAAACTAGAGTTGCTGAGGTTACTCGGCGCTTCCTCTAGGCTTGGTTTTTCGACGATGCGAACGAAATTACCCTCGCCGTCTTTTTCGATGATACCGGTCTGCGGAATGAATTCCTCGACCACCGGGTTGCCCAGCAGCCCAGCTGCCAGACCACGCTCCGCCACCAACTCCGCCAAATCCGCCGCGTTTGAGCCGCCATCTTGGCGCCAGAAAAACTGATCACCCATGATGACATACGCCGATTCGCCCTCGTCGATAAATTTGCCGACCAGCCCGACCGGCACGCTGGTGCCATAACCGCCGGTGCTGGACTGAGTGATGAAGTGGATATTAGCGCCCTTTAGCGCCGCCACCAAAGGCAACTTGTCCTCTTTGCTAGCGCGCCGCAGATAGTCATTGAGCTGAATATTTGTTCGATAATAACTCTGTATCTGCGTGCTCTGCTCGCCGACCACAAAGTAAATGTCCTTGACGCCAGCCCGCAGTACGTCCTGCACTACATAATCAATTACTGGCTTAGTGCCAACCGGCAACATGCACTTTTCGATCGATTTAGTGATAGGCAGCATCCGCGTCCCCCAGCCAGCCACTGGTATGATTGCTTTGGTGATTTTCGCCATCAAGTCTCCTTTTCGTTTAGTAACTGCTGTTGTCAATAAATCACGCTGCAAGCCTCAACGATATCTTCAAGTCTTTATCGCCTTCAATTTTCACCTCTTCTTCATACATGCCACGTGATACCGGCCCGAGCTTCTGCGCCAGCGTTTCATTTTCAATGATTGTCATGTGTTCATCAATAGCTTTCTTTAACTTGTTGTCATTGGACCTTAAGCCTAAAATAATATGATCATCGACACTCAAGCCGGCCTTCTTGCGCGCGCTTTGGACGTGGCGAATAATTTCGCGCGCCAGGCCCTCGCGCTTGAGTTTGGGAGTAATCCCCGTATCTATCGCAACACTATCGCCGTATAGCACGCGTTTAACATTCAGTTCTTCCAGCAAAATCGGCGTAAAATCAAACGTTTTACCTTTTTCGGGAACCGTCACACGCGCGAGCGGTTGGCGCACTTTCACTCCAGCCTTAGCACGCAAGCTCAAACCTTCATTGATATATTCACGCACACGCGCCATTTCGTCAATAATCAGCTCATTCACCGTGCCTGCCGACAACCAATCTTTCAAGTGAACTGACTCATTGTCGCCCGTTAGATTATGATACAGTTCCTCTGCTAAGAATGGCGTAAACGGCGCAAGCAAATAGCTTAATCGCACTAATACGTAGTGAAGCGTTTTATACGCATCATTCTTATCCGCGTCGTCCTCTGATTTCCAGAAGCGGCGGCGGCTGCGGCGCACATACCAATTACTCGCATCATCTAAGAATGGCAAAATCGGACTAAGCGCATCCGGGATATTATATCCATCCATATGCTTTTCAACTGCCGCAACCAGCTGGTGCAAGCGACTGACAATCCAAATATCAAGCGGGTTTGTTAAATCGTTAAGCGGATCCTGCAATGTACCGTCAAATTCCCAACCGTCAACCTCAGCATACATTGTGAAGAAATCATACATATTCCAAATCATACTAAGTTTGCGCGCCACGTCACCAACATCTTTATCATGTAACGCAAAGTCCTCGCCATTAAGCAGCGGACTTGATAACAGCAAAAAACGCAGGCTGTCAGCGCTAAACTTATCCATCAGCTCATTTGGGTCAGTGAAGTTACCATAGCTTTTACTCATTTTACGACCGTCATTGCCCGCCACCACGCCGGTCGTCACAACATGTTTAAACGGGCTTTCGCCGAACAAACCAACGCTAACGACGTGCATATAATAGAACCATGCCCGCACTTGGCCAATATACTCAACCACAAAATCGCCTGGGAAGTTTTCCTCAAACTTCGCTTTGTTCTCAAACGGATAGTGGAACTGTGCAAATGGCATGCTGCCCGACTCAAACCATCCATCCAGCACTTTATCAATGCGCGTATAGTGGATACGTTCGCCGCGATAATCAGCTAGCGGCACATCGCCCTCAGGCGTCAAGTCAAACTCAATCGCATCAATCCACGGACGATGATAGTCGTCAAGCTCTGCGCCGCTCAATTCTTTCAACTCTACATACGAGCCGACAACAATTTGCCGCTTATTACCCTGTTCGTCGCGCAGCGTATTGCCATCCGCGTCAACCGCCTCCCAGACTGGCATCGCTGTCGCCCAGAAACGATCGCGCGACAAATTCCAATCTGGCGCTTGTTCAATATTTTTCTCAAACCGCCCATGCTTTAGGTGCTCAGGAAACCATGTAATCTGTTCGGAATTTTTCGCAAGCATCAGCTCCTTCTGCCCCTGTACATCATAGAACCAGCTCGGGTGCGCCCGATACATCAAGCGCGTGCCGCAGCGATGACAATGCGGATAGCTGTGACGGATATAGTCGATCTTCCAAACGACGCCGCGTTCTTTCAGCTCTTTAGCGATGCGCTTGTTACTTTCCCAAACATTCTCGCCTTTCCAATCACCCTCGGTGAAAAATCCATTTTCGTCAATAACGTGCACAACGGGAATATTGTTAGCTTGAGCGAGATTAAAATCCTCCTCGCCATATGCCGGCGCAATATGGACGATACCCGTACCATCATCAGCCGACACATATTCAGCTGCATAAATTTTGTGTGCGTGCTCGCCGCGATTCACGCCTAATAACGGCTTATAGCTTAGACCAACGAGCGACTCGCCAGAGTACTCAGTAATAATTGTATACGGCAGCGTCTCGTGTTTTTCATTCGTCAATGCCTTATCAAGCAAGTTTTTCGCCAACACAAACCGTTCGCCCTCAACTTCAACCTCGACATACGTCAAATCAGCATTCACTGCTAGAGCCGTATTTGCCGGCAGCGTCCACGGCGTTGTCGTCCAAACCAACAGCGTTCTCCCGTCCTCCAGCTGAAAGCGCACATATACACTTGGGTCGGTCACGTCTTGGTACGCGCCCGCGTCCATCGTCACCTCAGCTTTTGACAGCGGCGTCGCATCGCGCGTGCAATACATGAGCACTCGCTCACCCTCATAAATTTTGCCTTTATTATGCAGCTCTTTAAACGCCCACCAAACACTCTCCATGTATTCTTTGTCCATGGTTTTGTAGGCATTATCCATATCTACCCAGCGACCAATCCGATCAATCGTATCGTTCCACAAACTACTAGTCTGTACCATATTTTCACGCGCAGTCGTGATGTACTTTTCCAGACTAATCGTCGTACCGATATCGCGGCGATCTTTAATACCTAGTTTCTTCTCAGTAAACACTTCTGCCGGTAATCCATGACAATCCCAGCCCCACACACGCTCAACGCGCTTACCTTTCATAGTCTGATAGCGCGGCACAGCGTCTTTAACAATACTACTAAGCAACGTGCCATGGTGCGGCACACCGGTAATAAACGGCGGACCGTCATAAAACACATAATGATTGTCCTCCGGACGCTGTTCGACCGATTTTTCAAATGTTCTGTCGACCTTCCAACGCTTCACCCAATCTTTTTCATATTCTGCTGCCCGCCGGCGTGTACCGTGTTTAAATTTCATTCATATTCTCCTTTCTACAAACAAAAATCACCTCTCTTGACTTCGAGAATCCGCGAGAAGCATGCATGCGGACGGTACCATCTCGATTCCAAAAGAAGTGATTCTTTCAGCGCTTAATTACTCGTTTACGCCGAGTGAACGCCAGGTTCTACTGAGCTAAAGGCTGTTCTTCCTGGGGCATTCTCCCGTATGAGAGATCGCGGGCGATAACCGCTCAGATGCCTCGCCTTTAATTGTACGGGCTTTTTTAGCGAAAAGCAACGATATTATTTCAATTCAATGCCGCCAAAAAAGCATTCACCGCGAATATACAGCGTCTTTTTCGCTTTCGCACCAGGGTTGGTCTTGTCATCAACGCCGCCGAAGATAGCAGTAGCCTCGTTTTTTACGACCACGTCGTTCGGTACAATAATATCAACGCCGCCAAACAAAACGAATAATTCAATAACCGCGCCGTCCTGGATATCAGCCTGGCGCAGATTAAGGTCAACGCCGCCAAATACCGACGAAACAGCCCCGCCGGTATATTCACCTTCTACTTTTTCACTTTGTCCCGACCATACCGCTGCCATATGTTTAGCTTTCGTTCTTGCTATTTTGTCGCCTTTCACGAGTGAAAACAATACTACAAAACCGACAGCGATAAATAAAATTGGCCATACAATCTGCCAAAAATTAACATCAACAACGTGAAGTGCACGGAGACCAATCGTTGTCCCTACAGCCAAGAACAATAATCCCCAAATCCACCGCGAACGCTTTACAAGAATCATGCACCCCACGAGAATCAGTAAGAACGACAAAAACCCGCCCCATAGCTCTCCCCAATAGTCAAAAGAGATAACATGAAGGTTACGCAACAGCAAAAGCATCCCTACTGTTACAATCGAAAGACCAAGATATGCTCGTATAATTATGTTGCGCTTCATATATTTAAGTATAGCACGCAAAAGCAGTATTTAAAGACTACACCAGCCTGTCGCCGTATTTAAGCAAGATTAACGCGCATATCACGACGGCAACACCGACAAAAACGACAACGTCGTAATTTTGCTGAATACATTTTTTAGACGGCGCCAATTTTGCGGAAATCATCGGATTGCCTGTCAGTGCATTATGGCGAATAAGCGCAAAAAGCACGAGCAGTACTGCTGCATCTGTCGCCAAACACCACGGGCACAGCGCACCAATTACAATGTAGCTCATATAAAACATCCAACCCGCAAAGCCCAGACTCACCCATCCGCCAGCCTCAGCGGCGCGCATAAACCAACGTGGAAATCGCGTACGTGCCAGTCCAGCAACAGCAATCGTGATAAATACTGGGTACGCCACCATGCCGACGAAACTGTTCGGAATATCGCCGACAACATGCGCCGACCAATGTTTTGCTACCGAACTGCAGCTCATCGCAGCGTTCAAATCGCAGCCAAGCACTTTGCTACTGTCCTTTGCAATCGTTAGCGCTTCGTGCGACAATACGATCGATGCTACAAGCCCAATTGCCGACCCAATAAGCAACACGCCAAACACAATAACCCGCTGGCGGTCTGTCAAAGCGCTAGTCTTGGACGGCGTAATAACTCACCTCGCTAATCAACGGCAACGGCAAACCGCGCCACATAGCTTGCAGCTGGCTATCTGCACTTAATGCAACAATCGTTGGATACTCAACAATATCATACGCCCGGCAAAACGACTCGCCCTCGCGCGATTCCGGATCAAGCACCTCAAGTTCATGTCCTGTCTGGCGCGCCATATCATCAACAAAGGTCGCAACTTGGCGGCTATAATCAGTATCGTCTTTTGAAACAACAACGACACGCATCAGGATTGCTTGCTCCGCTTACGCTGTTCAAGAATTTTCACAAAATCATCAAGCGTCTCAAACTTTTGGAATACGCTCGCGAACCGAACGTACGCTACTTCGTTGCAGGCGGCGAGCTCGTCAAGCACAAGTTCGCCGATCTGACGCGACGGTATTTCGGTTTCACCTAAACCATACAGTCTATCCTCGACCCGATCAATAATCTCTTCGACTTCAACCTCCGACTTGAAAAACTTTCCAACCGAACGGCGAATTGCGTTTGCCAATTTTGTCCGTTCAAACAACTCGCGCGAACTATCTTTTTTAATTACCGCCAAATTTGGACGTTCAACACGCTCGTACGTCGTAAACCGATGTTTGCCATCAAGCGTTTCACGGCGGCGGCGAATTGTGATTCCGTCCGCCGACTCGCGCGACTCAAGGACGCGGCTATTGCCAATTTTTATCGTATGCATCGCGAAAAACTTCTCCTATTCATCGGATGATTTATGTTTCTTGCGGCGGCGCAAAAATGCTGGCGTGTCATCATCATCGTCATCCATCGGTTGATTCCAAATATCAGTCGTTGACTCGCCGGCAAACTGCGCTGCAGCGTCGGCGTGCGACAAGTTCATATCAATATCATCAACCGGAGTGCTTGAGTCTTCAGCTGGCGCAACAGGCGCCGCCGGCGTCAAACTTGCCGGCTGCTCTAATTCTTCGGCTTGCTGCTGGAAAAACTCGCTATCAAAACCCGTTGCAATTACGGTAATAATCAACTCGTCTTCAAGTTCAGGCTTTAGAGTCGCGCCAAAAATAATATTCGCGTCCGGCGACACAGCGCTCGTAATAATTTCTGCCGCCTCTTGAATTTCCGCCATACTCATATCATAGCCGCCAGTGACGTTAAATAGCACGCCTTTCGCGCCGTCGATCGACACCTCAATCAGCGGGCTTTCAATCGCCTGCTGCGCCGCCTGCGCTGCACGATTTTCGCCGCTCGCTCGACCAATACCCATCAACGCCGAACCGGCATTGCTCATAATCGCTTTCACGTCGGCAAAGTCCAGGTTAATAAGCCCGTGCTCGGTAATTAACTCCGAGATACCTTGCACGCCTTGGCGCAACACGTCATCCGCGATCTTAAACGTTTCCAACAATGGCGTCCGGCGGTCAATCGTTTGCAGCAGCCGGTCATTTGGAATCGTGATGAGCGTATCAACACTTTTGCCCAATTGCGCAATCGCCCATTCGGCATTCTGCCGGCGTTTTTCACCTTCAAAACTAAATGGCTTCGTCGCAACACCAACGCACAAAATACCTAAGTCGCGCGCTACTTCAGCGACTACATGCCCCGCACCCGAACCAGTGCCGCCGCCAGCGCCAATCGTCACAAACACCATATCAGCGCCCTCAAGCGCTGCGCGAATTTCATCAATTGATTCGCGCGCTGCCGCTTCGCCAACCGCTGGATCCGCTCCTGCACCCAAGCCGTTCGTCGTACTATGACCAAGGTGGATTTTAACATCAGCCTTTGAATTATGCAGCGCCTGCGCGTCAGTGTTCATTGCGATAAATTGCACACCAACTAACCCGGCATCTTTCATCCGGTTTACCGCCGATCCGCCTGCGCCGCCGACGCCCACAACCTTTATGCTTGCGAATGTCTCAATCTCACTTGGTTTTACTTCCGGCATTGCAACTCCTTATACCCCTTACTATTCCTCACGTTACCTACTAGTATACCACTCTTTTGCTTACGGCTTGAATTTGCTCAGAAGCGATTTAATAAACCCGCCCGACTTTTTCGATGTACTGCCACCATGCGGACGTACCGTTGCCGCCTCAGCATCAACCAACATCAGTCCAACCGCTGCTGCAAAATGCGGTTTGTCAATTTCGTCTGCTACACCGCCAAATCCATGCGGCTTACCGACGCGTACGGCAACACCCAGCTGCGATTTCGCATACTCCGCTATTCCTTTCAGGTTCGCCGTGCCGCCCGTCAGTACCGCACCGCTCGGCAACCGACCGGCACGCCCCGCTTTTTTGAGCTCTTTATTTACCAATTCAAAAATTTCTTCAAGCCGTGCTTCTACGATTTCATCAATCTCTGCTTGGTCAAAAAACAGAGTTTCCTTCTCGTGTTTTATGCTTACTTTACGAGGCTCGCTACGTGCTATTGCCGCTGAATGCTGCAACTTTACTTTCTCAGCAACTTCCGGATCAGTTTTCAGTCCAATTGCCAAATCATTCGTAATATTAACGCCGCCCATCGACACAACCCCGACGTATTGTAGATCACCTTCTTCAAACACCGCCACGCTTGTTGTTGCACCGCCTAAATCGACGACCGCCACGCCATTTTCAATTTGCGATTCATTCAATACTGCCTTAGCAGCCGCCATCACCGACGGAATCGTTGCGTGCGGCTTCACGGTCGCGAGTTCAACGGCTTTTTGCAAATTCGCGACATACGGCGCCATTGCCGACACGACATTTGCGTTAATCTCCAAACGCGTACCTGTCATGCCAACTGGGTCTTTAATGCCGCCCTGCCCATCAAGCGTATAACTAAACGGTACAACCTCAAGGATCTCGCGATTCGCTGGCACTTTACCTGTTGTCGCCACATCCTCTAATCGCGACACGTCTTCTTCAGCAACTTCATGATCTGCCATGCCGACCGCGATCATACCATCGGCTTTCGTACTGACAATATGTGAACCATTCACGCTAATCGTCGCCGCGTTTACTTCGTAACCGCTCATACGCTCTGCATCGCCAAGTGCCTGATCAATCGCCTGCGCCGGCCCGTTCAAGTTTGACACCGTACCTTTTCGCATACCACTATTTGGCGCCTGACCAACGCCAACAATCGTCGGCGTACCAGTCGTTGGGTCAATATGACCAACGACACATCGAACCATCGTCGTACCAACATCAATACCAACTGCATATCGAGATTGTTCTTGCATATAGGGTTATTATAGCATAACCTGTATAAAATCGCCTATGCTTACGTAATGATTTCCGCGCCGTGCTCGGTGATTAAAATCGTGTGTTCAAAATGTGCCGCTAGGCTGCCATCGCGCG
>CALIMZ010000009.1:0-144154 GCA_938045235.1 uncultured Candidatus Saccharibacteria bacterium | reverse complement strand
CCTCAATAAAGCTATTAACCTCACGGAGAGATAGTACTGGTTGAGCGTCCAAGCGACTTGGCAATGGCAGTGTATGATTCACCATTCTTTAACCTATTCTCGATAACTATACGTTCATCGTAGCAAAGTTGTATATACTTGTTGTTAGACACGTTTCTAACGTCCTTTCCGGTTATATTAGACTTTCCAAAAATCCATTAAACCACGGGGCTAAAATTGAAACGTGTCTTTATTGAGCTTATCCTTTGCGGTTGAGGTGTTAATGGAGGCAGCAAATTGACTGTATGTAAAACATGTAGTATACTTATAAGCAGCTTCTTGCGCAACCGGCGTGAGAAGAAGAGCCTGAAAGGAGGTGAACTCCGTTGGAAAGCAAGTCTCCTCGCAGGAGGAGCATGTACTCGGTACATTCTCCTTTTTTCGGGGCTATTGCGTTTACTCCCAATGACGCTTTGCGCGAGCGTCTCGCGCAAGGTGTCATTAGTCCCGAGGAAATACATCATGCACTCGGGAAGCTCGGACTCGCCATTGTGCGCGAGTGCGAGCTGCGAGAGACGGGATCCGACCCCGCCATCGCCCCATGACAGTTGAGCCGCCCCAGACATAAGCTGTCTGTTCACGCTCCTGTCTGGGGCGGCTTTTCTTTTGGAATAGGATTTGCACTCGTTTTATATTCGTCGTACACTGGAATTGACGGTAATTTCATGAGGGAACGAATGAGAACGCAAGAACATGCATATCTTGATTTGCTGCGCGATGTGCGTGATAATGGCGAGAGTAAGGATGACCGTACCGGTACAGGTACGCGCAGCGTGTTCGGGCGGCAGATACGGTTCGATCTGTCGAGCGGCGAATTTCCCGCACTCACGACGAAACGGCTCTATTTTGATACTTGCAAGCGCGAGTTGTTATGGTTTTTAAGCGGCGACCGCAATCTAGAAGCGCTCGCACGGCAGAATGTACACATTTGGGACAGCTGGCCGTACCGGCATTACGTAGAGGCGACAGAGGGGCGCCAGGTGTCTCCAGAAGAAACGTCTACACCGGAGTGGCGTAACGGTATGAAAGCGTTTATAGGACGCATTGCGACGGACCACGCTTTTGCCGAGCAATGGGGCGATTTAGGCCCGGTTTACGGCTATCAATGGCGGCATTGGCCAGATGGAAAGGGCGGCGAAATCGACCAGATTCAGCGCGCTGTTGACACGATCAAAACGAACCCGGCTAGCCGGCGTAACATTGTGAGTGCGTGGAATGTTGCTGACATTGACGAGATGGCAGTAGCGGGGCTGCCGCCATGTCATACGATGTTCCAGTTCAACGTGCGCGGCGATCGCCTAGATTGCCAATTATACCAGCGTAGCGCTGATATGTTTTTGGGTGTGCCGTTCAACATCGCTAGCTATGCGCTATTGCTCTGCATGATGGCGCATGTCACCGAACTCAAGCCGGGCGAGTTCATCCATACATTCGGCGACGCGCATATCTATAATAATCACATTACGCAGGTTGATGAACAGCTTAGCCGCGAGCCGTTGCCGCTGCCGGGGCTATGGTTGAATCCAGAGGTCAATAATATCTTTGAGTTTGCGCCGGACGACATTAAACTTGTCGGCTATCAGCATTGTCCGAGCATCAAAGCGCCAGTAGCAGTGTAATCACATTAGACCCGCAGGGCTACATGTATTACGCACGCTTATACGTCACGAAACTATACGCATACCGATTCGCATCGTCTGCCGGAAACGATTGGCGTCCGCACTCATGCCAGCTGTCGTCAAGCGGCGGAAAGTAACGGTCGATGCCAGTAAACGAATAATTGACTTCAGTTGCGTAAATAACGTCGCAATCCGCCAGTGCTTGCTCATAAACACTCGCGCCGCCGATTACACACGGCTGATGCTGCGCGATTTCATATGCTCGCGCCAGGCTATCAACTGCTATAGCGTCCGCCGCGTCAAGCGCCCGATGCGTCACGACGATATTCTCGCGCTGCGGCAGCGCTCGCCCGATCGACTCAAACGTTGCGCGCCCCATGATGATTGATTTGCCTATTGTCAGCGCGCGAAAATGTTTCAAATCAGCCGGTAGTGCACGCCCCCACGGCAAATCACCGCGTGCGCCGATACCGCGGTTTTTATCGTACGCCACGACAATACATTTTTCCATACGTTCATGATACAATATTGGTAACGTTAGGGGAAATTGTGCAGGAATCAACGGCTATTTATAGCGACATTGAGATAAAAAAAGCGCTTGCGAGCGGGCATATTGTGTGCGATCCGGCACCCGCGCGAATCAATGGCTCAAGCATTGACGTGACGCTTGGCTATTATTTTTACTACGCTGGCGGCGCCAAAAACGGCGATGCGCTGTTCAATCCGTTTGATCAGGCGGACGTTAAGCGGTATTTTGGCGCGTACAACATTGCGAAACCATGGCGCGACGCGCGGAAACGTTTGGCGAGCTCAATTGCAAATATCGCAGAGATTACTAACATTCCCAGCGACCACCCCGTTATCGTTTTGCGGCCGAATGAACGGATTCTCGCGCATACGCATGAATTTATCGGCATTTTGCCACCCGGCACGACCAGTATGCAGGCGCGCAGCACTACAGGGCGCATTGGTATATCGGCGTGCTATTGCGCGGGATGGGGCGATCCGGGCTATATCAACCGTTGGACAATGGAAATTCATAATCTCAATGAGCGCGAACATATCGTATTGCCCGTTGGCTATCGTATCGCGCAAATTGTCTTCAGTGCTACCGGCCCGGTTGAGACAGAATATTCGCGCGCTTCGGGCAACTATCAATCTGCACCAAGTGCCGACCTTGCTGCTATCAAAGCTGCTTGGCGCCCCGATATGTTGCTGCCGCGCGCTTACGCATCGCCCGTTAAGCTGCCGCAGGTAGTTGAGGGGCTCGCCGAAGGATTACTATAATGATCACGCGCGGGCGCTATATCGTTATTGAGGGGAATGACGGCACAGGAAAATCGACGCAAGTCCGCCTTTTGCAAACATATTTTCATAAGCAGGGGTATAGCGTGGTAACTGTTGAGGAGCCAGGCGGCGGCTCAGCGCCTACGACGCCTGCCGCGCGTTATCTGCGCGCGGTTATCAAAAACGGACGGTTGCAGCGCGATCCAGAAATTAATCTGGCATTGTTCAGCGCGGCGCGGCGAGAATTGTGGCAGCACAGCATTGCGCCAGCGCTTGAGCGGGATGCAGTCGTACTGGCGGCGCGTAATTATCTCTCGACGCTCGCATACCAAGGCTACGGCGAAGGGCTTGACCTTGATCATATTCGCGAAACGACCGCGCTTTTCACTGATGCGCGTTATATGGCGCCGGACCATGTAGTTATTCTGACTATGAACGACGACGCCGAGCGCAAACGCCGCCTCGCCGAACGTAGCAGTTCAGTGCGTCTTGACGCGTTCGAATCGCGCGCTGATGATTTTCAGTATAGAGTAAATAACGGTTACGCTGCGCTCGCCCGCGATATGGCGCTGCCCGTCGTTGAGTGTATCGCGCCGGATCACCGCAAGACGCCAGCAGAGATTCAGGCGGAGATTTTACAGATTATTTCGTAGATAGGGGTTTAATTAGTCGGCGCTGCTTGCACTGCTGCCAGATGCGATCCTGCGTGCTTCTACAATTTCTGGGTATTTTTGACGAAACTCTTCATTATACGCCGCCCGCTCCGCTTCATGCCGGCGCTGCTGCTCTTGTCGAACGGTTTGGCTCACTGCGTAGAACGTCGTTGAAATTGGAATTGCCGCGTCGCTATCAATTGCCGCCGATATACGCGTATCTAAATCATCAACGTTTGCGAGCATTTCAGCCCACACCTCAGTGCCGTGCGACCTGTCAGCCGATAAAATCTCCGCTCGAACATCTTTTGATAAATTCGCAAGCGGCAATACATACGATTCGCGCAGCATAATTCGCGTATCAACCTCGCACGTTGCTACGTTTATGCGGCGTGTCGCCAAAACTGCTTCCGGCGCTTTTTTCGCGTCTGTTATATCTACGTTGAATGCCCGGAATTTAATGCGTTCGTTTTGCTCGCACTGTTCATCCGCGCCAACCTCGGCAAAGGTTTCAGCTATCGCCGCGTGCATGCGTTCAAGCAAATGCTCGTCGTTTCCTGTTACGCGCGCTAGCTCCACCGATCCCATGCCGATTGACCGCCGCAAGCGTAACAGTTCAGCTGGTGTCGCTAAACCATCAAGTGCTTTAGCTTCAACCCGTTCAAGCTCTATGCCGGCAAGCGGCGCTTCTCCCTCAATACATTCGTTCAAGCGGCTCTCGTAATTCTGCTGATTCTTCGTCGTATGCCGAGCGCCGCGCGACAGCAGGTGCAGCTGCACAAAATCGCGGACAGCTGGCGATGTATCGGAATCCAAACGGGCAAGTACGCGCTCTGCCAGCGTATTTTGAACATCGCGCCATAAATCGCAGTTCTCTGATTTAATACGTAGCGGCGTCGCGCTGTAATCCAGCCAGTGCGCTAGCAATATATCACGCGGCTGCTGATACTCCTCGCGCGCCGACGCTAAACAACGAGATTTTATCATACCAAATGCGTATTTTACTAGAAAAATTACTATCTGTCAATACTATTTTGCAATCTTGGCGCGTTTCTGCTACAATGCTAGCTAAGACATTGCCAAAGACCGTAGCGGGCGAGCCGTGAAAAGCGAAGCGCCGATAAGAATGCTACCGAGGGAATTACTCCGCTTTTCGTCTTTGCGCATGCAGGGGCGTTTTTTGTCAGTGTCGCACCTTAACAATGCGGTCTCATTTATCAAAGCAAACGAAAGGATTTTGTCTATGGCGATTAGCAAAGACAAGAAACAAGCTTTGGTCGCAGAAATGAGCGAGCTGTTCGCGAACGCAAAAAGCACGGCTGTCGCAAAATACCAGGGGATCAGCGTGGCTGAGTTGCAGGAATTGCGTAAAAACGCACGCGAGGCTGGCGTTGTCATCAAAGTGGTGAAGAACCGCCTGGTGCGCGTTGCGATGAGTAAAAGTGGCACCTATGAAAGCACCGATACAACGGCGCTCACAGGACAGTTGCTTTATGCTGTATCGCAGGACGATGAAGTTATGCCTGCTAAGGTGCTGAATGATTTTGCCAAAACTCATCCAGCACTTGAGCTCGTCGCTGGCTTCAGTGGCGAAGGAGTAGCGCAAAGTACTGCGGAAGTAACGGCGCTTGCTGGCTTGCCAAGCAAGAACCAGCTTATTGCTGAAACGGTGGCGCAATTGCTCTCGCCGGTTCACGACGTTACGAACGCGCTTTCCGGCAATCTTCATGCGTTGCTTGACGGTGTCGCCGATAAAGCTGCTGCGTAAGAACCAAAGTTTAGTATTAATGTTAGAAAATACCAAAGGAGAAATTCTATGGCAGATGTAAAGAAACTTGCCGAAGAGCTGACTAAATTGACAGTTCTAGAGGTGAACGAATTAAAAACCGTTTTGAAAGAAGAATACGGCATTGAGCCGGCTGCTGCTGCGGTTGCAGTCGCTGGTCCGGCTGCTGACGCGGGCGCTGCTGCCGCCGACGAAAAAACCGAATTTACCGTCACATTAAAGGACGCTGGTTCGCAAAAAGTTGCCGTTATCAAAGCGGTAAAAGAGCTAACTGGACTTGGTCTCGGTGAAGCTAAAGCGCTTGTTGACAATGCGCCAAGCCCGATCAAAGAAAAAGTGTCAAAAGACGAAGCTGAAGCTGCCAAGAAGTCTCTGGAAGACGCTGGCGCGGCCGTCGAACTGGCGTAAGCTTACTTCTACATATCTACGGAGATCGCATTGTTATTACTAAATTACTCCGCTCTAAAATAGGGCGGGGTAATTTTAGTGATGATGCTCTCTCGCGGAATCTTTCTTGTTGCCGATAAATAAGATGTGCTCCAGGTAAATTTTGTTATACTGGCCGTATGATTGCTGCTAAACTTTACGCGTTCTACGATTTACCATTTTCGCACGACGTATGCCACTTGTTTGAGCATATCGTCATTCGCCGGTTTTTGCTGTCATTGCGAGCGGCTGACCGGTCGCGTGCGTTTGTCGGCAATGTTGATGGCAATACAGTTGAATCGACGATATTCTTTCACGCCGAGCTATACACAGACGAGGATATTGCGTTATTTGAGCAGTCACTTTACGCGGAACAATCCAGTATTAACCAGCACATTGTTGCAGAATCACTCGCGCACATTGAAGCTGAATTGATGGCTGTCGTCAATGTCCAGAGCGATGCTTTATTGATGAGCCAGCTCGCAGCATGCCAGCGTATTGTCGGTGGCACAACCGATGTACGCGTGTCAGCTGACAACCCATTTATTATCGCTGAACACCCTGAGCTTTTTGACACCGCTGCGCTCACGATAGAGACAAGCGATGCAAGCGATAAGGCAACGAGATCGTTTTTCTGTTTTTATCCGGCGCTACTAGATATTGCGCGCGATAGCGCGTTTGATGCGGCCGCTGCATACCCGCAGCAGAACGGCGTTTTCACTGCATATCAGGATGGTAATGTAGTGCTGCAGCAATTTACGGTCAAAAAACCGTTTGATTGCCGCGCGGCGGAAAAACGAATCGCGCACCATTTTCACGAAGTGCGCATTACTAATGAGATGCTTGAACCGCTCGTCCGTGTATTCAAAACGCATCCAGCCTACACTGCTGTCCCAATGTATTTTTATGAAAAGACCCTCACACAGACGACTCGCGATGAACTCGCGCAATCGATAACGCCGCAGGCTTTTCATGGCATCGCAAAATCTGCCCGTATCTCTATACAGCCAGTACCACCTACAAAATAGCAGCCATGGTGCTGCACAAAAAATACAACGACTTTTCAGGAACTACTGTTATTCGTGTGGATAAACGATGCAATCCTTGACAGCGAACGATGAAAGCGTATAATGAAATTGATATCATCAAGAAACATACAAAGGAATGCGAGAACCAGTATGTCAGAATTACCAGAAAAACAAGTCAAACGGCTTAAGTCGCTGATTCAAGAAGCGGAAACAAATTTAGCCGCCGCTAAGGAATTGCTCATGAGTATCTTGGGCGATGACGGGCAAATTGTGACGCCGGTTAACAGCCGCGACGACGTTACCGGCAAAATTATTGAGGGCGTGTTCGACGGACAAACCATGGTCGGTCCGGACGGCAAGAATTATCCAGTGCCAGCTAACTATGCGAGCAAATCGAAACTGGTTGAAGGCGACATTCTCAAGCTAACCATTGCGAGCGACGGCGGCTTCATCTACAAACAAATCGGGCCAGTTTCGCGCAAGCAAATCATTGGTACGCTTGTGCAACACGACGGCGCATATTACGTTGAAGCGCAGGGCAAAGAGTATCGCATCTTGCTTGCAAGCGTCACTTACTTCCGCATCAATGTTGGCGATCAAGTTACCATCATCGTGCCGGAAGATGATCCGGACGCCAGTTGGGCGGCGGTAGAAGCCGCGCTGTAGAGCCGATAAAATGGCTCGTGAATTAGTTGATTTGCCGCTTGGAAAGTTTCTATTCACGAGGGTTAGCTTTGATAGTAAACGCAACGTTCCATATTTTCGGCTAATGGACGCCGGCGGTGTTTTTGTGTATGCTCGTCCCGCTGGCGACTTTACGCTGACATTTGATTTAAGCTACAAACGCTGTACTGGTTGGTACGATATGCGAACTGGCGAGTGCTATGAGTGTCCAGGTAAGCGCTCTGTCTCTGAAAAATATGAACAGTGTCCTGAATGCCAACGGAAGACCGGCTTTAATCCAGCGTTCTACAACACGACAGAATTGAGCGTGCAACAAGCCGAGCTCAACAAAAAACCGCATTTGTTGTATCTTGCGTATTTTTCATCAGAGACTGTTAAAGTTGGTATCTCAAACGCCGAGCGCGGGTTGGCACGACTGCTTGAGCAAGGCGCGCGAAGTGCTGCAATCCTCGAAACGTTCCCGAGCGCCAACGTTGCGCGGCAGTATGAAGCACAGATTGCCCGGCTGCCTGGATTGTGCGAAAGCGTCCAGTTGCGCAAAAAGGCGCAAATTTTAGTCGAAAACTCGTACGACGAAGTAGCGGCGCGGCGAAAATTAGAGCAGGTGATTGCGGCAATCCAGCGTGCACTAAATATACAATTTTCCAACCCGCAATTTGCCGAATTATCAAGCATAATGATCAACGGCGCGGCACTTTCGTCGTGTACTGCTATAGAGCTATGGAATCAACCGCGCCTTTCTGGCGCGTTTGTAGGATTGCTCGGTCAATTGCTTATTATGGAACAGCAAAATCGGCTGCTTGTATTGCCTATGAAACAATATCTTGGCAATTATATCACGATTACAGACGATATCGCGCCGCTCAATCTCGCGCCAGTACAAGCGAGTTTATTTTAGTACTAATTCAGAGCGGCGTACTGTTTCGACGATACTTAGTATCTTATCTCGATTTGCATACAGTCTGTAAACTGTAAATAGGACCTTAAATTCTTCATCCAATACGAACAGCCACACCAAACAAATTATTACGCTCATCATATATCTTCACAAATCAACGCTCGTGCAAACGTTATCCATAGCGTATAATAGAGCTATATGAGCCAGGCATTATACCGGAAATACCGCTCGAAAAAATTGAGCGAGATTGTTGGGCAGGCGCACATTACGCGGCTGTTGGAGCGCGCACTAAAGCGCGGCGCAGTAGCACATGCGTATCTGCTGACTGGACCGCGCGGTGTCGGTAAGACGTCGATCGCGCGGATTCTGGCGCACGAAATTAACGACTTACCGTATACCGACGAATCGACGCACCTGGATATTATCGAAATTGATGCAGCAAGCAACAACTCCGTTGAGGATATTCGCGATTTACGCGATAAAGTACAGATCGCGCCAGTTAGCGCCCCGAAAAAAGTGTACATCATTGATGAGGTGCATATGCTCAGCAAGTCGGCGTTCAACGCGCTTCTCAAAACGCTTGAAGAGCCGCCGGAGCACGTCGTTTTTATTCTCGCAACCACCGATGCCGATAAACTGCCGGCAACGATTTTGAGCCGCGTGCAGCGATTTAATTTTCGGCTAATCGGCGAAGCAGATGTGGTAGCACACCTGCGCACAATTGCCGAAGCCGAGCACATCAAGATTGATGACGATGCCTTGCGGCTTATTGCTGAGCAGGGGCAGGGGAGTTTTCGCGACAGCATCAGCCTCCTTGACCAATTACAGCATGTCGCAGATGGCGCAATTACCGCGCAGCTAATAGAAGAATCGCTCGGACTCGCAAGCGCGCAGGACATTGACGCGTTGCTCGCAGCGGCGGCAGCAGGCGATATAGCTGCAATCGTACAACAGCTTGGCGCAATGGAACACAATGGCGTGCCGGCGCCAATCGCCGCCGAGCAAATTGCGCGAAATATTCAACGCAGTGTAATTTCGCACCCAGAGCGCTTAGCGTTGCTTGGTCCGCTCGCAAAGGTCATGCACAGCCCATGGCCGTATACATCACTACTTGTTGCACTAACCCCACAAGCGAGCCAGTCAATACGGCTGACTGCTATATCCAATGTAGATCATAGCAAAACAGCGAAAACGTCCGACGAATCGCCAGAAACACCTATTGCATCCCCGCGAGCAAGCATTAGCGCAACAGCACCTTCGGGCGCGGCTCCCGCACAAAAACCCGCGAAACCAATAAAAGACGGCAAGAGCAGCGCCGCATCATCAAAATCAACCAGAGCGCCGGCAAGTAATAAGAAAAATAAGGAAGAAAAATCCTTTGCTTGGGATGATTTTCTCGCGCCGCTCAAGGAATCTGCTGCGGGCGCGCACAGTATTCTTGCTAAATGTAAGTATTGCTACGACGGTGCGACTCTTACTATCTACGCTGGTAAAAAATTCGCCAAAACTCAAATCGATAAAGCGTTACCAGCACTCGCCGAATCGTTGCAAATGATCGACCTGTCCAACACCGAAATCACCGTACTTGCTGCGCCGAAACCGCCAGAAGATAGCCAAACTGCTGCGATTATTGCTATGATGGGCGGCGGAGAGGAAGTGAGTTTATAATGCCCGCGAAACAAGTTGACGCTAAGATTCCACCGCAAAATATTGACGCCGAGATGAGCTTGCTCGGCGCGATTCTCATTGACGACGATGTACTCGCTGACGCGTCGGAGATTGTCAAGCCGGCGGATTTTTACGACCAGCGCCATCAAACCGTCTTCGCCGCCATGATGCGCCTGTACGAACGCCACAAGCCAGTGGATTTACTGACGCTAACTGATGAGCTAAAAAAGAAAGATAAGTTAGAGCTCGTCGGCGGCAGCAGTTATCTCACCGAGCTAACGAATTATGTACCAACCGCCGCGCACGCTAGCAGCTACGCGGACATTGTCGCGCAAAAAGCCGTTCGCCGCCGCCTTATTAAGGCAAGCGCCGACATCGGCGAAATGGGATTTGACGAGGAAACATCTACCGCCGAGCTGCTCGAAAAAGCCGAAGCAGAATTGTTTAACGTATCCGACCAGTCACTTAAACAAGACTTGGTGAGTATTGAAAGTATTCTCGACGAAAGCTTCAGCCGCATTGAAGAATTGCACCGCAACAAAGGACAATTGCGCGGCATTCGCACCGGCTATCAAGACCTTGATAATATGACGGCTGGATTACAGCGCAGCGATTTGATTATTCTCGCGGCGCGCCCAGCGATGGGTAAAACGACGCTCGTGACGAATCTCGCCTACAACATTGCAACAATCGCGAAACTGCCCGTCCTCTTTTTCAGCCTAGAGATGAGTAAAGAGCAGCTGATTGACCGCATGCTTGCCGACGCTTCTGGCGTGGACAGCTGGAATATCCGCACCGGCAATTTAAGCGACGATGATTTCAGCAAAATCAGCGAAGCGATGGGAGAGATGGCAGAAGCGCCAATTTTCATTGATGACACGCCAGGACTCAGCGTGTTGGAGATGCGCACCAAAGCTCGCCGCGCTATGCATGACCAGCCGCTCGGACTAATTGTTGTGGACTACCTCCAGCTCATGCAAGCAGCAAACAATCACAATGGCAATCGCGTGCAGGAGGTGAGCGAAATTTCGCGGGGGCTTAAACTTATAGCGCGCGAACTCAATGTGCCGCTCATCGCCCTCAGCCAGCTGAGTCGCTCGGTCGAAAGCCGCACACCGCCGATTCCGCAGCTTGCCGATCTGCGCGAATCGGGAAGTATTGAACAGGATGCCGACCTCGTATCGTTTATTTACCGTCCCGGCTACTATGAGCCGGATAATCCTGAAGTGCAAAATATCACTGATTTGATTATCGCCAAGCACCGCAATGGCCCGACGGGCAAAGTGCAATTATACTTCCACCCGGAACGCTTGCGTTTCATGTCGCTTGACCGCCGCCACGAGTAAATATCTGGTATAATCAAGAGGTATGAAATCGCACGTCACAGATTATGTTCTTTATCGTTGGCGTTTCGGACTGGGATTGTTGATAATCGCAGTAATTATCGGTGTGATCGTGTGGGGCGGGGCGCTGCAAACGCCAGGCGAACTGCGCCCCGAGGAAATTAAATCCGTATCAACAAGCAGCTCGCTTTCGAAGAACTCGCTTGACCCAGCGATGATCGTTAATTTTCCGTATCATTTGCTGCAACGGCTGAGTATTTATGCGTTTGGCGCAACAACATTTGCCATTAAGCTGCCGTCTCTTGTATTAGCGACATTTACCATTCTTGGCGTACTTGTGCTCACGCAATCGTGGCTGAAGCGCAACGTTGCGATGATCACGACGATGGCGCTCGCTACAACAACGCAATTTTTGTTTATGGCGCAAGATGGCACACCGGCGATTACATTTAACGCAATCGCCGTCTGGCTACTCGTAGCAGGATTACGCGTGACCCGCGGTAAATATTTTCATACGTTTTGGAAGATCGCAGGCGGCGTTCTAATGGCGGTAGCATTGTATGTGCCGCTTGGAATTTACGTCGTCGTGTCGCTGCTTATTACCTCGGTACTGCATCCGCACATTCGCTACATTATGAAGCGGCTTGGCAAAACAAAGTTGCTGATGGCGGCAATACTGGGGCTAGCGAGCATGGCGCCGCTCGTCTACGCGATTGTCATTCAGCCGTCGACCGCGCTTGAGCTTGCCGGGCTGCCCAGCGGCATATCGTTTGCCCATATCCGCGCTACGGCGCCGCAAGCGGTTCTCGATCTAGCTGGATTTAGCGCGCACAGTTCGGGCGCGCTACTGCGGCCGGCGTATTCATTAACGCTTGCCCTCGTAGCACTCATTGGGTTATACCGCCTCATCACGACGCATTATACGGCGCGCAGTTACGTGACAATTATTTTGAGCGTCTTGCTCGTGCCGCTTATTCTGCTTACGCCGGCACATATAAGCGCTCTCTTCTTCGTTATGACAATTCTTGTCGCGACTGGATTTGACTTCTTAATACGCTACTGGTACCGGCTATTTCCGCGCAACCCGTACGCACGGCTGGCGGGGTTACTGCCGCTTGCCGTGCTAGTAATCGGTATCATTGCCACAAATGTCACGCACTATATGGACGGCTACCGCTACGCGCCTAGCGTGCTCGCGCATTATTCGAGCGACTTAAACCTCGTGCACGCTTACGCCAGCAAGCACGACCAAATGTCGCTCGTCGCGACCGAGCGGGAGCGCGAATTTTACCATATCGTAGCAGAGCGCTCGCCTAAAATCACGCTGCGCGACCAAGCTGACCAATCGCCCGGCACTATCGTACTCACGCGAGATGCCCGCCGCGCTATGTCCGCCGCACCAGAATCATGGCAGCTTGAGCAGATTATCACGAATGGGCGCGCCGAGCAGAGCGACCGGTTGTATGTCTACAAAATACCGCAATAATGCGGTATAATATCACCATTACCGATTAGTTGTTATATGGAGGGACTAGCCACATGGCGTTGAACCAAATGAAGATGTTGAATGATTTGCGCAAGGCGCAAAAGGCGCTCGCAAAAGAGATTGTTGAAGTTGAAGCGGGCGATGGCGCGGTAATCGTGCAAATTACCGGCGAGCTGAAAATTAAATCAATTAAAATTGATCCGGCGTACGTCGATTTGGATGATATCCATCAGCTGGAGCACTGGATTGAGATCGCTATCCGCGACGGTATGGCAAAGGCTCAGGAAATTGCTGCCGAAAAAATGAAACCGCTGATGGGCGGCTTGGGCAATCTGGGATTGTAAACACAATGGCGCAGCTGCTGCCAAATGCGCTGGAACGCGCAATTGATGAGCTCGGGCGGCTGCCGGGCGTCGGTCCGCGCACTGCTGAGAGGTATGCGTATTTTTTGTTGCGTGCCGACGAGCGCACCGCCCAATCCATGGCGCGCGCCCTGACAGCATTGCATAGCGACGTTAAAACGTGTCCTGTTACGTTCGCGCTTATCAACGCTGACGAAGATATCTCGCCGCTCTATAGCGATACTGCGCGCGACAAGCATACGATTGCGGTGGTTGAGGAGCCGCTTGATATCGTTGCATTAGAACGCACCGGACAGTTCAAGGGTACGTACCACGTACTTGGCGGTACAATCTCGCCGATAGATGGCATCGGGCCGGAGCAGCTGCACATTCCAGAGTTGCTAAAGCGCATCCGCGACGATGCCGCCGAAGAAATTATTATTGCAACAAACGCGAGCGTTGAGGGAGAATCGACAGCGTTATTTATTCAGCGCCACATTCAAGAAGCGCGCCTCAATGTCAAGGTATCGCGCCTGGCGCGCGGTATTCCCGTGGGCGTCGACCTAGAATATGCCGATCAAATCACCCTCAGTCATGCGCTTGAGGGACGGCGAATTCTGTAGCTAGCGAGGGATTGTAGTTTTAACTAAAAGCGAGCGGTCAATGGGTGTGTAGTAATAATACTAGTTTTATTCTACACCAAAATATTTATTTTGTCAAGCAGCTCCATTTAGATAGCAAAGGCATAGCACGCTAGACAGGCTCTAATCATCAGCATAATCGATCAGTCTACCTGCGCCAGCTGCTCGATATAATGCGTCGACTGCCATACACATATCATGCTGTAATTGCGGACGTCCTGCAATCATATCGTTATAAAATTTTCGGATTGATTCAGGATATTCATCGTCTGGCGCGTCGTATAGAAACGTCTGCTGCAACAACTCTTTTTGGCTCGCCGGAATATCATCAAAGAAACCTGGATGAAAATCGTAGAACCATTCAAGCCTAGTTTGAAGCGCAAAGTATTTTTTATAGTTCACGGTTGTATTATACGGAATTGCTAGCATTTGCGCACTTCAGTTGCTACAATGATTCCATGGACGACGAAAAGGGGAGGGTGATTGCTGCGTTTCTGCGGTATTTTGACGGCGATCCGGAACGGGCGGTTGCAGCGGTTCGGCAATACACGGCGCGCGATGCCACTGCGCAGACAAAAACTACTGTACCGCTCGGCAGTGAAATTATCTCAGTCAAAGATGTCGTAAAAACATACAAAGTCGGGCGGCAAAAGATTGAGGTGCTGCGCGGCGTCAGCTTGAGCGTGCGCCAGCGGGAATTTGTATCACTCACCGGCGCAAGCGGCTCAGGAAAATCAACATTGCTACAGCTAATCGGCGGACTCGACAAACCAACAAGCGGACTCGTTACCGTCAACGGACAAGCGCTTAGCGCGCTATCAGACCGAAAATTATCGCAATTCCGCGGGCGGACAATTGGATTCGTATTTCAGTCATTTTATTTGCAGCCATTCTTGAATCTAGCGACTAATCTAGAAATCCCCGGTATGTTCGCGCGCACCAATCCGCGCGAGCGTAAACAGCGCGCCACTGAACTCGCTAAGATGGTTAATGTTGCAGAGCGCATGAAGCATTTGCCGAAGGAATTGTCTGGCGGGCAGATGCAGCGTGCCGCCATTGCGCGGGCATTACTAAATCAGCCGAAAGTCCTGCTTGCCGACGAACCGACGGGTAATCTCGATAGTGTTAATTCGCAGCGTGTCATTGACATTTTCGAGCAAATCCGCCGCCAGCTTGGCACAACAATTTTGATTGTTACGCACGACTACGAGATTGCTCGGCAGACCGACCGCGAAATTACACTGCACGACGGGAGGGTGCTTTAGATGTTGCGGACACTTGACGCCAGCAAACTTGCGCTGACAAAACTGCGCACGCGCAAGATTCGGCTCGCGGCAACAATTATCGTAGCCGGGCTGCTATTTGGCATTGTAGTGTTTGGTTTGACGGTGCTACGCGCCAGCATGGCGAGTATTGAACGATTCAGCCGCGATACGATGTCGACGCGATATCTGTTGGCGTATAGCAATCACAATGAAAATCAATCTGACCTATTCTATAACCCGCCGCAAGACGCCAAAGACAGCATACTCGCATTGCACAAACAGCATATCGCCGACAAAAAAGCGGCAGCGAAAGCGCTCGGCGTCGAATACGACGAAAAATCCGAGGAAGAACCAATTACAAAAATAAACCAGGATGATTCAGGTTCGCTCAATCGCAATAGTTGGGCGGTAAAAACGTTTTTGAGACAATACACCGCCGAGAAGAATCCGCTCAAACCGGAGCGCATTGACGCCGCCGCCAAGCGATTTGGCTCAAGCGCGACATACCGCGTGCAGAATGTTGGCGGGCGCGACGACGGGTCGCTTGATGTAATGATCGGCGGACGCGAGGATTTTCAGCGCGATAAAGAAGCCGTACCGGAACAGCTAAACGAGTTTGTAAGTGCGGCGGGCTATCAAGAAATTCTTGATGAGTCGCTGCTCAAGTATTATTTCTTACCGCATCGCACACATGCAGCTAGCAATGAAATTCCTGTCTTTATCAGCTACAATGACGCGGCGGC
The DNA here is from genome assembly GCA_938045235.1 of uncultured Candidatus Saccharibacteria bacterium. GTDB lineage: Bacteria > Patescibacteriota > Saccharimonadia > Saccharimonadales > Saccharimonadaceae > Saccharimonas. The sequence goes on along the minus strand of CALIMZ010000009.1, from coordinate 128,247 downwards.
GCTGCTCGGCAAAAAGCCTCTACCGACGACCGCGCAGCCGCAGCAGCATATTGAACGTATTCGGGAGCTGAGAAACGAGGCGAGCAGCATAACAATTCAGGTGTGCTATCGCAACAATGCGTCAGCTCATTTAATCCAGCAAGTGCTTGACCAGCAGCGCACAGCCGCCAACAAAACTAAAAACGAATCCGATGCCAAGCCAAGCATTGAATATGCCTTGCCGGCGGCAGATAGTTGCGGCGGCGCTATCGTGAAAAAAGATAATCGCAGCGCCGACGAAAAAGCGATGGACGAAAAAATGCAGAAATTCAACCAGCAATTTTCAACAGAGAACGTAACGCCGCAGCAAGCGAAACTAACTTACCGCGTTGTCGGGCTGCTGCCGGATGCAGCGTACGGCGATGACCTAAAAGGCAAGCTGGCTGGCGCGCTCAACGCCAACATGCCATCGCGCTGGATTATACCGAAACAGACGTTTGAGGCAGGCGCCGCGAAAGCATATGTACCGAATATTCTCACCACGGAGCGTCGAGAACTTTCGGGCGGGCTATCAGATACGACTATTTACGAATTTTCAGACGCTGAACACGCCCACGCATTTTATCATGCCTCCATGTGCAATAATCAGCCGAAAAACAAAGATTTATGCGTGGATGGCGTATCAAACTTTACGCAGCCGTTCGGGAGTAACTCGCTTGTTATTGAAGAGCTGCGGCAGCAACTCACGCCAATATTGTGGTACAGCTTGCTCGGCGTTATCGGCGCGGCGGCGTTCATTTTAATGTTAACGATTTCACGCACAGTCGCCGACAGCCGCAAAGAATCTGCTATATTTCGTGCGCTTGGCGCAACGCGGCTAGACATCGCGCAGATTTACATAATGTACACGCTGCTGCTCGCTGGACTAATTGCACTATTCGCAATCACCGCCGGACTGATCGGTGCAGGCGTCATCGACGCGCTCTATTCAGCCGACTTTTCGACCGCAGCGCGCTATATCATTATGCCGCGCGATTTGAATACGACGTTCCAGCTGTTCGCATTCGACCCGCGTATTATCGTGCTCGCCGCTGCAAGTATCGTTGCGGCGGCGCTCATTGGCAGTATGCTACCGCTTGCGCGCAACACGCGCCGCAACCCGATGAAAGATATGCGGGACGAATAATGGCGCGCTCAATGATATAATGAAGAAGTGCTCTAGATACGTCCAAAAACTTTTTTATATTTTTGAAGTACATACACCAAATGGAGACAGGTAATAATGTTCACTGAAGCAAAAAAAATAATCGACAACGCAACGAACATCGTCGTCATTCAAGCGGAAAATCCTGATGGCGATAGCGTCGGTTCAGCGTTAGCGCTTGAGGAGATTCTCAGCGATATTGGTAAAAGCGTTAGCTTGTATTGTCCGGTCGCTGTCCCAAAGTACCTGCGCTATATTCGCGGTTGGGATCGTGTCTGCGCAGAGTTTGACGCGAAAGCTGATGCGGCGATCATCGTCGATACGAGCGCCGATATTTTGCTCAGCAAAGTGCTTGAGACTCCAGGCGCGCGGCATTTTTTAGAGACGCACCCCGTGCTCGTACTTGATCATCATACGACTGGCAGTACGCTCAGCTTTGACCACACGATGATCAGCCAAGACGTTGTCGCAACAGGCGAGCTAATCTACAATTTGGCACAGGACGCCGGTTGGGCAATCAACCCGCAAGCTGCCGAGGATTTACTGATCGCTATTATGAGCGACAGCCTGGGGCTGACCACGCAGAGTACGCACGCCGATTCATTCACGGTCGCAGGCGAACTGACGCGGCTCGGCGCAAGCAACGCGGCAATTGAAGAGCGCCGGCGCGATTTTATGAAAAAGTCGCCGGAAATTTTGGCGTATAAGGGGCGACTGATTGAGCGGATCGAATATCTGCTGGACGGAAAACTAGCGCTCGTGCATATTCCATGGGAAGAAATCCAAGCGTACAGCGACCAGTACAACCCGAGCATGCTCGTTCTCGACGAAATGCGGCTCGTAGAAGGCGTCGAAGTTGCGTGCGCGATCAAAACCTACCCGGACGGCAAACTCACTGGCAAATTGCGCTGCAATACCCCCGTTGGCGAGCAAATCGCCGGCTACTTCGGCGGCGGCGGCCACCCATACGCCGCAGGGTTTCGTATTTACGAGGCGTACGAAGCAACGGTGCGCGAGCTCGTTGATGCGGCGGATAAAGCGCTAAAGGAGCATCACGATGCTGAAACTGTATAACACCCTCACGCGCAGCCTTGACGAATTTACGCCGATGTCGCCCGACCGAGTAACGCTCTACACCTGCGGGCCAACGGTATACGACTATCTTCACGTCGGCAACTGGGCAGCCTACGTCTATTGGGATACGCTGGTGCGCGTGCTGAAATTTAACGGGTACGAAGTTGAACGCGTGATGAATATCACCGACGTCGGGCATTTAGTAAGCGACGCCGACGACGGCGAAGACAAACTAGAGAAGGGAGCGCGGCGCGACGGCAAAACTGCTTGGGAAATTGCCGAGCACTACACCGAGGCGTTCGTGCGCGGCATGCACGAGTTTGGGCTAGTTCCGCCAGAGCATATGGTACGCGCAACGGATTTCATTCCGCAGCAATTAGCGCTCGTCCGCACGCTGAAAGAGAAGGGCTACACGTATCAAACCAGCGATGGGATTTATTTTGACACGAGCAAGTTCCCGCACTACGCAGATTTCGCACAATTAGATTTAGCGGCGCAAAAAGCCGGCGCGCGCGTTGAGGCTAATAGCGAAAAACGCCAGCCGTGGGATTTTGCGCTGTGGAAATTTACCGAGCCGGGCAAACGCCGCGATATGGAGTGGGAAACGCCGGAAGATTTACTTGATCCACTCAAGCGCGAAACGCTCAGGGTGGCGAGCGGGGCGGCAGGCGCAGTTATGGGCTTTCCGGGTTGGCATTTGGAGTGCAGCACCATGGCGATGGAGCTGCTTGGGCAAACGATTGATATCCACACCGGCGGTATTGACCACATTCCCGTGCACCACACCAACGAGATTGCCCAAAGCGAAGCAGCGAGCGGCGTACAATTTGCGCGGTATTGGCTGCACTGCAATCACCTGAAAATTGACGGCGGAAAAATCAGCAAGTCGCTCGGCAACGGCTATACAATGACTCACCTAAAAGAGCGCGGCTTCACGGCGATGGATTTACGTATGTTTATTTTGCAAAGCCACTATCAAAGCGAAGGAAACTTCTCATTTGATATTCTAACAGCAGCACGCAACCGTTTGAAAAATTGGCGCGACACCGCTTGCCTGCGCCATCAAGTTCACGACCGTTTAGACGACGACACGAAACGCAATGACGCGCCGCAGCATTTATCGCCGCAGGCTGCAATCGGTGCAATGCGCGAAGCGCTCAACAATAACCTGAACACGCCAGAAGCGCTTAGTATTATCGACGAATCGTTTTCGAGTATCAGCCAACGGCCGCTTGGCGCAATTTACCGCGCAGGGCTAGTGGAATTATTACAAACAATTGACGATGTGCTCGGGCTGCAGCTGCTTGATTCAACACCGGATATCAGCGACGACGCCAAGCAGCTGCTAGTGGAGCGCCGCCGCGCCCGCGACGATAAAAACTGGACGCGCTCTGATGAGTTACGCGACCAGCTCAAAGCAATGGGGGTCGTCGTACGCGACACAGCGCACGACACAATTTGGACATACGCATAAAACAATATTATTCTGCTGGCGCCGCTTTTTTAAGCTTGCTCGCCAGCTTGCCGAGCACTGGCTTGTCGTGCTTGCTTTCTTCGCGCTTAGCTTTGGCGCGCTCAAGATAATCGTCAAGGAACACTTTGATCGTGCCGGCAATCGGAATAGCGATGAAACCGCCGGCGACACCCGCAACATACAAGCCAACCGTCACCGCCGTCAGCACCATCAAGGCCGATAACTCGACTTTCTTCGATTGAATCGCCGGCGAGATGAAGTTATTCTCGATCTGCTGGTATACAACGAAAAATACCGCGTAAGCAATTCCCGCCGGTACATTATTAAACGCCAAGAGCAACGTGACGAGCACGCCGGCAATCGTCGCCCCGAACATCGGAATCAGCGACAGTACGAACACGATTAAAATCGCCGGCATAACCAAATTTGCGTCAATCGCCGGTACAAATAGGCTAATACCAAATACAAATGCGCCTGCCACCAATGAACCAATACCGGAAACTGTCAACTGCCCAGCAACATAGCCGGTAATAACATTATAAATGCGCCCAACGAGCCGTTTGTGGTGTTCCATGCGCGCTTGGTTATCATACAAGCCCCAAACGCGCCGCATCCACTCCGGCCCCTCAAGCAGCATCAAAAACGACAAGACAATGACCAAAAACAGCGATGTCACGAACGACGCCAGCGAGCCGACGCTGCCGATAATACTGCCGCTCAGATCAGTCGCCCAGTGGGACGCTTGCGTTCTGATTGACTCCAAAACTGAGTTTACTTGCTCGCGCATGCTATGCTCGTCAATAAACCGATTGACACCGTGCCACTGCGTGCTCGCCTGATCGATAATCCCAGGCACCGACTCGGCAAACTTCGCCGTCTGCTGCACGATTGGCGGCACCACAAACCACACGACACAAAATAAAAACACGACGAGCAGCGTAAATGCGAGCGCTGTACCGCCCAACCGGCTTTTGCCGGGAATGAGCTTTGCCAGCCGCGCCACCGGACGATTGAGCGCAAGTGCCAAAAACAGCGCCGTGCCCAAAATAACCAGCGCTGTCTGCGCTAAATAAATTGTTAGCCCCGCTAGACCAAAACCAATTACCACAAGCCAAAAGCGAATAAATGTTTTTGTGTCAATTTCAATTTTTACCTTCATGCTTATTAGTATAGCGCAATCATTCAGATTGCGCACCCGATCTAGTATACTATGCTTATGGCTTTTTACACAAAATCAGTGAAACAGACGCTTGACGATCTCCAAACAACAAGCAGCGGACTATCGGCAATCGAATCAAAACAGCGGCTACGGCAATACGGGACAAATTCAATTAAATTACGCACCGAGCCGCTCTGGCGCAAACTGCTTGAACCGTTCTTATCAGTCTTTATGGCGGTGCTTGTTGTAGCGATTGGCATTAGCCTATGGCATCGGTCGTATTTCGACGCGGCAATTATCGGCGCAATCATCTTGTTGAATGCGCTGATTTATTACGTACAGCGGTTTTCAACTGAGCGGATCTTACGCTCGCTGCAAAAGCGGTCCACGGTAAAAGTCGAGGTACTGCGCAAAGGCAAGAGCGTTACGGTCGACGCTGTTAATATCGTGCCGGGCGACGTCATCGTGCTAGACGAAGGCGACAAAATCCCTGCCGACGCGCGCATTATTGAAGCGCGGTCGTTTCGCGTCGACGAATCCCAACTAACAGGCGAATCGCTGCCAATTTCGAAGCAAGTCGAAACGCTCGGCGCCGACCGGCAAATTTACGAACAATCAAACATGGTTTTCCAAGGTTCGTTCGTTATCGGCGGCGAAGCGCGCGCCGTCGTTGTAGCGACGGGCAACAACACTGAATTTGGGCGACTAAGCGACTTGTCGGCGACGAGCGAAGAAGTTAATCCAGTCGAAAGGAAAATCGATACGCTTATCACACAGATCGTTATCGTCATTAGTCTCGTTGCGCTCGTCACAATGGGGCTAGCGCTGTGGCGCGGGATCGCGTGGGACGAAGCGCTCCGGTTTGTGATCGCACTGAGCGTGAGCGCCGTGCCCGAGAACTTGCCGATCGCAATTTCAATTATCTTAGTGCTCGCTATGCAGCGAATGGCGCGGCGCAAAGCACTGGTACGCACGATGGGATCAATTGAATCAATCGGCGCAATCACAACCATAGCCACCGATAAAACCGGTACGCTTACGCACAATAAACTGTCAGTACAAGAATTATGGCATCCGCGCAACCAGCGTAAATACACGCTGCAAACGCTAGCAGATGCAATCGTACCGCACACGCGGCACAGCGTCGCCGATCCGCTTGATACGGCATTTCGCTCATTTATCGCAAAAAATCCGCCGGCAAACGTTCGCAAACCAATAAAAGCTTACCAATTTGAACACGCTTTAGCGCTGAGCGGCGCGCTGTATCACAACGGCACGCAATACATTCTGGCGCTCAAAGGTGCGCCCGAGCAGATGGTTGAGCGCTGCGATTTAGCAGAGGGCGAGCGCGAACGCGCCACTGTCGAGCTGCACCATCTGACGGGACTCGGATTCCGCGTCATTGCGCTCGGGCACGCAACGCTTAAGAAGCCGCTGGAATCACTTGAAGCACTATCGCCGCGTCAACATATCACGTTTGACGGATTCGTCGCGATCGCCGATACGCTCCGCGCGGAAGCAAAAAATGCTATCGCCACCGCGCAAGCTGCCGGCATCACTGTGCGCATGATTACCGGCGACCATTTCGAAACGGCATATCATATTGGCAGGGAGCTAGGGCTCGTACATCATCGCAGCGAGGTGTTTGACAGCCGCCAAATGAGTATGATGTCCGACGATGACCTTGCTGAACGCCTAAAAACCATCCGCGTCTGCGCGCGCGTCCTGCCAGAGTATAAGCACCGCATCTTAGAAATCCTCAAGCAGCGCGACATTACCGCCATGACGGGCGATGGCGTCAACGATATCCCCGCACTCACGAACGCACATGTCGGCGTCGCAATGGGCTCGGGCGCGCAAATCGCCAAAGACGCCGGCGATATCATCCTGCTCAATAATAACTTCCAGTCGATCGTATCGGCGATCCATGAAGGGCGCACCGTATATGCCAACATCAAACGCATGGTGACATACTTATTGTCGACAAATCTAGGCGAGGTGCTCGTGTCGCTCGGATCGCTCATCGTTGGGTTGCCGCTGCCGCTCACGCCAGTACAGATCTTGTGGATTAATATTGTCACCGATAGCGCCATGGTTATTCCGATCGGTATGGAGCCAGGCGAAGCACGCAATATGAAGCGGCCGCCCAAACCTGCCAACGCGCCGTTACTCAGTACGTTTATGATTTCGCGAATCATCATCATGGCACTTCTGATGGCGGTGCTTGTGCTGACGCTCTACGCGCTGTTTGACCATTGGCATGGCGCCGACTATGCGCGCACAGTCGCATTTTGCGCGCTTGCAACAGTGCAATGGGCAGGCGCGTTTGAGGCTCGTAGCGATTACGAGTCGCTCTTCCGGCGCATTAAAAAGCGCAATACGCCGTTCCTCGTCGGGTTGCTCGTCGCGGTCGGGCTGCAGCTCATCGCGGTCGCAAGCCCATTCGCTCCCTACTTGCACGTTGCACCGATTACTGCTACCGACTTCGCCGCCGTAACAACGGTCGCATTCATTCTGCCGATTATCGTATTAGAGTTGCACAAATGGTTCGGGCGTACATTCCTCGGCAAGCGCCCGGAGCTAAATTAAAGGTACTTTAAGTGTCCCAACTTGACTAAGATAGATTTAATGGGTTATCATACTAAAATGAGAGGTTTAGGCTATGAAACTGATAGGCGGGGATTACTTGTGGCACGAAGCCTTGCTGAAACGATAAATGTAGATGATGAACAAGATTCTATCCGCGAGCTCGTCGAGTTAGAACGTCGGATACCGGTTAAAATCGGTGTTGATACAAGCCTGAGAGCGAAAATTATTGACTCATGTGGCATGACTTGTGTTTTTTGCCACAATGAGGGCACCCCTGTCGCTAGTGCATATGACAAGAATACCTCTTTGCCTCTACCAAGATATAGAGGAGGAAGAGTTTCTATATTTGAAAATACAAATGGCGTTAATTTCCTCCCTGCGAAGATGAACCCCGATACCGATTTCATGGCGGTTATCATTCAGATGAGAGATTTACTAGACTGTCGTGAGCTGCACTTAACAGGAGGAGAGCCTACATTACACCCTGAGCTGTCTGGTATAGTGAAGATTGCCACTGAAGCTGGCTATAAAGTAAAGGTAACGTCAAACGGCGAAAATGGAGCAAGGCATATGAAACTGCTCGCTGATGCCGGAGTCTCAAAGATTAACTTTAGTATCTTCAGGACAACGCCTGAGGAATTATCCTGTGTTCAACATACTAAGTTCAATGATATAAAACTTGCACAGAGAAAACTAGACGCTCTCCATGAATCAATCAGCTCTGCGCTGAAAAACAACATAAAAGTAGACGCTAACATTGTAATGTCTGAGTTTTCCCATGCCGAGAGAGTCGCCCGAATTATAGATGAGTACGGTTCAAACGTGTCAATTAGAATCCTAAATGATCTTGAGGCGGGGTTAGAATCATATATTGCCATTTATAAATTCTTATCAGAAATCGGTGCGCGCCCCAAAGAACTATCCGTTGAAGCTGGTAGCTCAAATTCAAGAGTTGAATATCAGCTACCAGATGGCGGAAGTATTTATTTTAAACAAATACGGAGGACTATTCTCCCTAAAACCTGTGAGTCATGCTCATTAAACAATGCAGAGGATTGTTTAGAGGGCTATTATGGAATGCGCCTTTATCGTGATCTACGAGAAGGTAATTATAAAGTTGGCGTCTGTATTCAAAGAATGGATCTAACTGAAGACGTAGATAAGTTTTTACAGGGAGGTATATGTCAAGAAATTATAGATTTAAGAAATAATGAAGAGTCTGCGTTAAGAGCACTATATAGAGGGAGGATAAGAGAGTGAGCATTGAATACGAAGCAAAAATATTGAACATAGCCAAAGATAAATTCATAAAACATCTAGAAGCGCTTGGAGCAAAGAGGGTTGGCAGTTATAATTTTAAACGATATGTTTTTGATACGATCCCAGTATGTGAGAATAAATGGGTACGTCTACGAACTGATGGTACCGAAACAACTATCACCTGCAAGGAGATTGTAGGTGACACGATAGATGGCACAATTGAAAATGAAATAAGCGTAAATGATTTCGACAAGGCACTTAAAGTGTTGATCGCACTAGGGCTGACGCCGCGTGGCTACCAGGAAAACGTACGAGAAGAATTTAAATTAGATAGCGTGCAAGTCACAGTAGATTCATGGCCGCTTCTTGAAGACTATGCAGAAATTGAGGGTAATAACAGTGGAGATGTCGTAAATACAGCGTCTCGATTAGGGTACTCAGAAAATGATTTAGTCTGCAAAAATACAGACGAGCTCTATAAAGAGAAAGGGATTGATCTAAAGAAAGTTAAAGAGCTAAAGTTTGAGTAAAATTATGAACGAACGAAATGAAAATATACGAAAGTGTTTAGAGGCGGGGCGACAACCTCTACTAGATTTCGAATTGTCTGCCGCTAAAGCATCATTAGAGAAATGTACTAGAAAACAGAGAGCACTATGTGTTTCTTTAAGAGAGTCGATGCAGCAGTCCTCTGAAACATGGCATGATAACGCTCCAGCAGATGCTGTAGTGAGCGATTCTAGGGTATTAACAGGTGTAGCAGATAAGCTCATAGGCATAATAGACAAAGCAGAGGTGTTCAATATGCCAAATAATGAAGACGAGAGTGTTGAAGTAACCTTAGGCAGTTCCGTAACGGTAGAGCTGCCGTCTGGAGCAAAGAAAACACTGCTGCTAACTGGCGCAACACCAAAAGAAGAGTCTACCGGAATAGATTGCGTAACGCTTCAAAGTCCTCTTGGCGCTGCTATATTAGGAGGAAAGGCAGGCGAAGCGGTGGAATATACTGTAGGTGCTCGAAAATTAAAGGTAATGATACGCAAAATAGAGAACAATATTCTGTAGTAATATCGATAAACTAAAACAAACCCCAGTAAAATGATTCAATCTCCAATTGTTAGATTTTTAGGTCTAACTTTTGGGGGTTGGGTTACAAAACTTACCTCACGTGGAGTGCATAGAGTGCATATAGCTAAACAACACTATGAGAAAGTCTTATGGATAAACGTATACTAAATACTAACTCTACCAATTACAAGACTTGTGTAAAGAATGGATAACACAAGAGCCAACCATTCTCAAGTTATTTAAGGATCCGCTAACGTATTTACGTTTAGGGTTGTTTAGGGGGTTAGGTGGCTAAATCCATATCTTTATAATTTTCCCCGCCGTGATTTTAAGAAGAGAAAAAAAGGCTTGCTGATAGGGTACAGACTTGACTTATACAGGCGGCGCGGCTAATATTGCTATTGATTCGAACTAGGCTCAAGCCCGATCAAGCGCTTTCTTGTAAGCATTCTCCAGGCTTTTTATTCCGAAGCTCAGCCTAGGAGCTATTTTGTGCTGTACGAATAAGGGCACACAGGAATTATCTATTGCGAACGCCGCTTTGATCGCCGCGAGCGCAATAGCGTTATATCCGAAATATCTTTGCGCCGCCCGATCCGCCGCTTAGCATCAATAAGCCGCTCGGTGGAGACGCAAGGAATTTGCTCAATGCGCTCAGCATCGCGCTGCAATTGCCGCAATGACCAGCCCATCCACGTCTTCATAAGCGTATACTGCCCGCGCACGAGCACGCGCTTGCCGCTTGTCCAGACGGCTTCGTGCCAGGTTTTTTGCGCGCGGAATTGTTCGTAAATCTCGTTTGATACGACAATATCAACGTCATGCGTATCGCGCAAATGCAGCATATCAAGCACCGCGCCGCCGACCACTATATACTGCGTTGGATCAAGATTCAGATCTAAAACCATTTCGCGCGCCGGCGGGCTCGCCGGATGAGCCAATGCTTTCGTTAGCGTCGCATACAAATTCCGCTCGCCGATAATATCTGTCATGCCATAAATGTCGAACTGCGCGCGCAGACTCGGCGACATATGCGCAAAAGCAATAGCAACACCATCTTCGCTCAGCTCGCGGTACAACCGTTTCAGCTCTTCAATCGCCGTATAATCAATGTCGTCAATCGCACCGGCATCAATCACCACGTAGCGCACCGTGTGGCGTGCCCGCATAATCGCTCGCTTAAGCCGCGCTACAAAATAATTCACATTCTCGAAAAATAGCGACTCGTCGAATCCGTACACCAACACGTCGCGCGGTATCTTATGCTCGCGACCGAGACGCTCTTTCGCCCAATCCGACAATACGCCGTCGCGCAGCAAAATCGTATCGTGCGGGCGATATTGCCGGCGTAAGCGCTCCATCAGCGACACTGTTACCGCAATCAACACGCCGAGCTGCACGCCGAACAGCACCGTGCACGCCAGCGCAATCATCGCAACAACAAACTCTTCGTAGCGCACCATCCACAAATTATGCAGTTCACGAAATCGAATCAGCTGGAATCCAATGACGCACACGATCGCTGCTAACGCCGCCTGCGGCACGTAGCGGAACAACGACCCGCCCCACAGCAGCAGCCCGCCAACCATAATACCGGACAGAATATTTGTCATTTGCGAGCGCATACCCGCGTTGCTCGCCGCCTGCGTGCGCGATGGCGTCGCGTTCGCCAAAAATCCCTGGAACAATGACGTCGCAATCGACGACACGCCAAGCGCCACAAAATCGCGGTTCAGCGCCACCTCTTCATCATGATCGCTCGCTAGATTACGAATCATCGTTGTGGCTTGCACCAGCGATACCACAACGATCGACAGCGCTGTCGGCAGCAATACCGTTACCAAATCAAAATCAACATGCGGCAGGGCAAATCGCGGCAGTCCGCGCGGTAATTCTCCCGCAAACGCTACGCCGAAATCCTGTACGTGGAATATCATCGCAAATAACGCCGCTACGACTAATCCAACCAATTCGCCGGGCACGCGCGTGCGGTGAAACACTATCATCGTGCCAATGACAAGGATTGACACTGTCACCGTCATGCCGTTGATTGACGACGTTTGCGACATAATTGAGCCGATATAATGCCATACTTCACCGTGCCCCGCAACTTTCACGCCTAATAACGCCGCTAATTGCGTCACAACGATTTGCACGCCCACACCCGCCAAAAAACCAATCATCACTGGGCGCGAAATCAAATCCGACAAAAACCCGAACCGCGCCGCACCAAGCAGTATCAGTATCGCGCCGGCGATCAGCCCAAGTACAAACACTGCGTTCACATACTCAGCCGTACCCGCCGCCGCGACCAACGCTGCACCGGACGCCACTAAAATCGCCGTCGGCGAGTTCGGACCAACCACCAGCCGCCGCGTATGCGCCAGCAATCCAAACACAATCGGCGCGATCATCGCTGCATACAAACCCATTACCGGTGGCACGCCGACAATCGCAGCAAGCGCTAGCGCACTCGGCACAGTCACCGCTGTCACTACGATCGCCGCAACCATATCGTACGGCAAATACTGCAGCTTATACCGGAACACGCTCGGCAATCTGTTACGCATATGGTTTTATGATACCGACCAAAGATAACGGTTGTCAATCAGAAGAGCGAAATATCCCGTGCTACTAGCCGACGATAGAGCAGCAGGCAAACCGCCTCCGAGCTCATGCTATAATTGCCAATATGACGCATGATGATCCGGAGACAGCACACCCCACGATTCTACTGGTTGAGGACGAACCGGCACTACGCGAAGGCACGGGGCGATTTCTGCGCACGCGCGGCTACCGAGTATTAACAGCAAACGACGGGCAATCAGCGTTCGCTCAAATCCAGCAAGCCGACGCCATCATACTTGATATTATGCTACCAGACATGACAGGATTAGAAGTGCTCGAGCAATTACGCCGAACAAGCAACATACCAGTCATTATCGTAACCGCACTCGGCGACGAAGCCACCCAAATCAGCAGCTTTAATCGATTAGCGGACGATTATGTAACCAAACCGTTTTCGCTCACTGTTTTAGACAAACGCCTGCAAGCTTTGCTGCGGCGCTGGATGCGGAGGCAATAGCTGCGGCTGCGGCAAGTAGCCTTCACGTCGGATAGTGCGATCACAAAAAACGTAGTTTAAAACTACGTCTCGTCCCCGTTGTTACGCATATCGCGACGGGGACTCTTCAATTTATAGGATAAAATCCTTGTAACTTGCCAAAGTCGCCTGCGCAATAGTCTGATTAGTTTGATGTAGGTGTTGTTTCACAAAGTAATACCCAAGTTTATACCCCGCCCAGCGCGGCAAAACATCGTCGCCGGTGAAAAATATTTTGTTATAATCATAAACTTTGTTTTCAAGACTGTCTTTCAGTGCAGCAACCATCTTATCAATTTCAGCTTGAGAAGTTTTCTGCACTTCTCTCAAGAAAAATTGTTGGTCTCGTCGTCCAGAGTCAGCCATCGCTTCCTCTTCTAGTACAACCGCCAAGCCCTCCAGAATCATGCCGTCAAACATAGTTTCGGCATATTCAGGCAACTTTTCCCAACGCAGCGAATGTGACATTTCGTGGCAAATCGTTTCGAAAATAAAACCCTCATTGATTTTGTGCTGGTTTTTATCAGCAGAAATCATAATCAAGCGCGAATGAAGTGTCTTGCCAGCAATGCCATCCTCAGCGATGGTTGGCAGCATAGGCGACGGTGTGGTGGTAATTACATCAACTTCGTAGTCAAGCTGTGTGAATATGGCGGAGATAAAGTCTTCGGCTTTTTGAGCCGCGTTTTTGAATATCGTAATTTCTGCATTAGTGAAAGTTTGATTGGCGTTGGCGATGTGAAGGTAGATTCTGCTCATAATTTTATTATACTGTAACAATGTAAAAAGTATTACTTTATGGGATAATGCTATTTTTATAAATTCATTACCCCAGGCAATCACTAGAATCTCGGCAGTGACGGAGTGCGGGCGGCTCGCCGAACAGGGGTTTGCTCTGATTTGTTTCTCTTAGAATCATGCTGTAGTCTGAAAATAAGTTCGAGTAAACTTGTAAAAGTGAGCCGCGATAAGAGTTTTTCCGGAATCGTCGCCTAGAACGGTGACATTTCTATTTATCTTTTTAATTATTACCAAAGGCAAAAATTAAAAAATCTCAACCAAAAAATCGCCCATTTGGGCGACTGGGTCTACTCTCTAAAATGGCTGGGTCGGCAGGATTCGAACCTGCGAATGCTGGGACCAAAACCCAGTGCCTTACCACTTGGCGACGACCCACTATCACCGCTTACGGACGAAAATAATTATACCACACGCCCGGTTTAATTAAAAACTTTAAGCCAACTCACTCCTTGCGGCGAATCCATTCGTTCCGCCGATTCATGTTTTGCGTAAAATATTCTTGCAACAACTTCGCATCGCTAACAGAAAGACTCGCAATCTTATCGTCGAGAAATTGCGAAAACTCCTTCAAGACAGCATCCGTGTGCTCTGAATTGTGCAAAATTATATCTTTGTGAAGCTCAGGATTGCCGCTAGCTATGCGCGTCGTGCTCGTAAAACCGTCGCCAGCTAGCTTTAGCGCTTCAGGATGAACGCTAGCGATATAATCAAATATAATATTCGACAATATTATAACCGCATGAGACACCACTGCTGCCGATTTATCATGCTCATCGGGGTCAATAAACACCACGCGAGAGCCCAGCCCGCGCAACAACTCGCAAACGCCAGAAACAGCCTCCTCGCTATTCTCTGAGTGGCGGCACACCATCCATGGTTTAGCCCGAAACAAGTCCTTTCGAGCGTGACTGAAACCGCTAAATTCCGTGCCTGCCATCGGGTGCGTAGCTAGAAACTCGACACCGTGGCTTTTGGCTGTAAGCTTTTTGAATTCTGCCGCTATCGGCTTTTTCACGCTAGCAGCATCGAAAACAACACAGCGTTCAAAGGCGCGATTTTTAGATTTATTCAAAGAATCGAAAACCCTCCTGGCGCAAGGTATAACTTGACCAACAGGCGGCGTCAGTACAACTACCTGTGCGAAACGCGGCAAATCCGCATAGTCTATCCCTTTATCAACGATACCAAGCTGCATCGCGTCATCAATCGACTGTTTATCAGAGTCAATCGAGACGATAGAAGCGCCGGGATACTTTGTGCGCAAATCTTTTGCTATCGACCCGCCGATTAGACCGAGACCAACAATCACAAAACTGCTAAAATTATTCTGTTCTTTTGACATTCAACTAACCTCGAAGAATGCCAGACTCTAAGCTATAGTTAGGAGCGTAAGAAGAGACAAGCTCTTTAGCCTCATTGAACATAGCATCCACAAATTCAAGTTTGTCGTCTGTTATTCCAAGCCCAGCATCAGGCAGAGCAGCGTCTTTTACGTATCTTCCTACGGTAAAATATTGAGACTTTACTTTTTCAGGCTCTATTTCAGACGACATTTGTAGAGCTATAAACAAAAAACGTAAACCATTGTATTCTGACCCAAGTACTACTGGTTGCCCATGCTGTACCAACTCGTCATAACCACCAAGGATTGCCTGGGTGTAAATCTTTTCCATTACAGAACTTTCCTGTAGTAATTCTCTATGTCGGAGTTGTAATTTCAAGACAGCTTCGGCTTCACTAGGTTGCTTTATACTCTTCTCAATATCCATAGCACGTATATTATATCATATAAACAACCCTTCTTTATGCTAAAATATGGCTAATAAGTCTAACTCGCCCTCACCGCACACAATCCGAAAAACACGCCAGCCATTGCTGAGTATTTAGCTGCGAGGGCTTTAAATCGCCGCGATAAACCCGCCGAAATGCCCGCGGGTCGTGGTAGCAGGCATAGACGAAGCTATGAAAATCGCGCGCCTTGGTGGGGTCGAGAAGGGGCTTAGAACGCAATTTTAGCTCTAATAACACCGTATCAACCGCAGGCGGCGGCGTGAAATCGCTGCGACGCAGCGGACGGCGAATCCGCACCGCCCACCATGGCGCCAATGCTTGTCCGAGCGCACTATGAAAATGCGCTGAGTCCAGCACTAACTTCTGAGCAAACTGCTTTTGCACAATCAAGTATATCGCGCGGGGTGGGGTATCAGCAAATGCTAGCTTTGCGACGATCTTTGAACTCAAAGAAAAAGGAATATTCGCAAAAACCTTATATGGCTCACGCGGTAACTCAGCGCGCAAAAAATCCTGTGCTACGATTTTCACGTTGCCATAACGTGCCATATTACGCCGCAAAAGTATAAGCGCTTGTGACTCGTTTTCATATGCTATCACACACGCCGCCCGACGCGCCAACACCACTGAAATCGCGCCACTGCCTGCGCCAATGTCAATCACTGTGTCGCACCGGCGGACATTGCTGTGCCCAACTAACTCGCCGATTAGTCGCGAACCGCGCAAGAAATGCTGCCCATGAGTTGCTACACGCCGTTTCATACCCTTTAGTATAATCTAATGGTGTACGATTTTTGGCAATTTTTTCGCTTCAGCGATAAATGCCGCTATCTCACTGTACGTTATCCGCAGATTCGTTTCGCACGCGCATAATTCATATACCGCAGCGGCAGCGCGATACGCAAGCTTTGGCACGGTAAGCACGCCATTTTTACATAAGCATTCGGCGCACAGCGGCGTCATTCCTGCGATACGCAGCAAGTCAGCTTGGTGCACCCAGCGCTTTACTACATGATCGTCTAGCCCCGACCGATCGGCGAGCCACATTCGACCGGCCGATGTTGATCCAGCTAAGAGTAGATGTTTTATCGTGTACACACCCGCCCGTGCTAGACGCTCTGCGTCTTGATGAGTTAATGAAATAATATCCGTCAGCTTGCTCATAATCGCCTCCTGATAATATTTACTACCATTTACAGTATACCGCAACAACCCAACCCAGCACAATGCTCTAGCAAAACATAACCATAAGCTTTATAATACAGTTAATATGAAGACGCACGATAAACAATCTATCAAACAATACTTGCGTGCAGTTGATTACCTGACTGTGGCGCAAATCTTTCTAGCAGAAAACCATCTACTCAGCCGCGACGTTACATTTGATGATGTAAAGTCGCGTATTTTAGGACACTGGGGCAGCGGACCGGGGATTAATTTCGCATACGCGCACCTCAGCTACTTCGCAAAACAACACGATCAAGATGCTATGTTTGTGCTTGGTCCGGGGCATGGCTTTCCGGCACTGCAAGCTAACTTATTCCTTGAAGGTACGCTCGGGCATTTTGATCAAAGCATGCAGCCGAATCTCGCCGGTATCCGCAAACTGTGCCGTGAATTTAGCTGGCCGTACGGATTTCCTAGCCATTCAAACCCTGAAACACCCGGCGTCATTCTAGAGGGTGGGGAGCTTGGCTACGCACTTAGCACGAGCTATGGCGCCGCGATGGATAATCCCAACCTACTAGTAGCATGCTTAATAGGCGACGGTGAAGCAGAAACCGGCCCAACCGCTGGCGCATGGCATTTGAACAAGCTATTCAATCCGCGCAAGGACGGTGTCGTACTGCCGATTCTTCATCTCAACGGCTACAAAATTTCCGCACCAACTGTATTCGGGCGTATGAGCAATTACGAACTAATGACATTATTCAGCGGCTACGGTTACGAACCTCGTATTGTCGACGCGACAAAAGAAGGTGTTGACCCGCACGACGAAATGGCAGCGGCGCTTGAATGGGCGCATGCGCTCGTTGCGGAAATCCGCGCTAGCAGCGACAAAATTGCACCACGCATGCCGATGATTGTTATGCGCACGCTCAAAGGATGGACGGGTCCAAAAGAGGTTGAAGGTAATAAAATTGAGGGGAACTGCCTAGCGCATCAGACTGTACTCAGCGAGGCAAAGTCCGACCCTGAACAACTGAAGATCCTAAACCACTGGCTAAAGAGCTACAAGTTTAACGAACTGTTTAGCGAGCTCACCGGATTTGGAGATTTCGTAGGCGATATTTTGCCAGACACACCTGAGAAACGCCTCGGTATGAGTAAACACGCACACGGCGGCGATGGTGTTTATAAACCGCTCATATTACCGAATGTAGACGACTTCGCCGAAGACGCCGAAACACCCGGCACAATCGGCTCAAGCAGCATGCGCCGCGCCGGCGCATATCTGGCAGAAGTCTTCCGCCGAAATGCCGAGAGCAAAAACTTCCGCTTCATGAGTCCGGACGAGACGTATTCGAACAAGCTTGACGAAATTTTCCAAGCCACCAGCCGCAGCTGGCAGTGGCCGATCATGAGCTGGGACAAAGATCTCTCGCAAGACGGGCGCGTCATGGAGATGCTCAGCGAGCACAACATGCAAGGCTTGATGCAGGGTTACGTCTTGACCGGCCGCCACGCGATGTTCGCAAGCTACGAGGCGTTCCTGCAAGTTGTCTCAAGCATGGTTGATCAATATGCTAAATTCCTCACACAAAGCCGTAGCGTCGCTTGGCGCGGCACGATTCCGAGCCTAAATTACATTCTTACCTCAAGTGGCTGGCGGCAAGATCACAACGGCTTCAGCCATCAGAACCCCGGCTTTATTGACGACATTCTGCGCCGCCAAAGCAATTTTTCGAACGTTTATTTCCCGTCGGACGGCAACGTCACGCTTGTATGCCTCGAAGAAATGTTATCAAGCGTACGCCAAATCAACGCGCTCGTTGCCGGCAAAACGCTTGAACCGCGCTGGCTGTCAACCGAATTAGCGCGCCAGCAGGTCAATGAAGGTTTGATGATTTGGGACTTTGCTAGCGACGACAACCCAGACCTCGTGATGGCTGCTTGTGGCGATTACCCGACAAAGGAAACGATGGCGGCAATTGATATCATCAAAACCGAGTGTCCAGCTGCAAGAATCCGCTGCGTCAATGTGTCCAGCCTAACGACCATGGGGCTTGGCACGCTGCGCAATGTTGCGACGCAGAAGAAATTCGACGAGATTTTTACCCACGACAAACCGGTTATTTTCAATTTCCACGGCTATCCGCAAACGCTCAAGTCGATTCTATTTAACTACGACGTACACTCGCACCGCTTTGACATTCGCGGCTACAAGGAAATCGGCAGCACGACGACACCGTTTGACATGCACGTACGCAACGAAACCAGCCGCTACGATCTCGCGATCGCTGCACTGCGGCAGCTCGGGCGACGCGGCGTCATGCCATTTGAAGAAGCTGAGCACCGCGCTGCAATCTACCAAGCGAAAATCGATGAAAACACCGCTTATATCAAAACAAACGGCGTTGATTTACCAGAGATTGACGCTTGGGTATGGCCGGCAGCACGCGGCGAAGTGCAAACCGCCGAAGAAGCGTGGCACGGGCAAACGAACTAAGGCGCTGTTTCTGTTACAGTCTTCCTCGAATGTAATTTCTGACTATTTTTGCAACTCTGTCGTGCCCGCGCGGTGAAAAATGCAGTCCATCAGACAGTGGAAGTTCGCCGAGGACAATCGTATCGCCCAGCTCAGTACGACGCGTTATTAGCTGCTGCTGTACCGCAAGCGACTCCGATGTAAATTCCGGCCCAGATGTATCGTCAACCGCGAATGGCGGCGGCAAAATATATACGACATGCGCGCCGCTAGCGCGTTCAGCATACCATGTTAAATCAGCTATGATATCATCGGCCGCTCGGTGAAATCGTTGCTGCAAATCATTCGTACCGAGTGCAATAATCACCAAGTCGACGGGAAGTGCTGCATGTAAACATTCAACAAAATAATCGTGTCCATTTTTATGCGGCTTATCAGTACGAAAACTGCCTGCAACACGTCCACATACACCGTCAACAACAATATCCACCCGCCTGCGCAGCATACGGCGCACTTGATTCGCCCAGCGGCGACTATACGGTATGCGGCTTCCTCCAAAACGTGCGCCCCACACATTTGAATCGCCATATATCAAAATTCGCTGCCTCATTTTCCGCACAACACCTACTCCTCACTCCAAATCATTATTTTTTTCCATTGTAGCATAAACTCTGGCAATCAAGCTTTTCAAGCCTCTGCAAAACCGGTAAGATAGGATAGTGAAACAGCCACGATACGAAACAGTGACGCTCGAAAAGATTGTCGGCGGCGGGCAAGCACTCGGAACGCTAAGCGATGGACGCAAATGCTTCGTGTGGGGTGGATTGCCAGACGAGACCGTGACATTTCGCGTAACAAAAAAGAAAGCGCATTTTGTTGAAGGTAGCGTCACCGAAGTCCTACACGCCTCGCCCGAGCGCATCGCACCGCGCGACGCCGATAGCTACCTGAGTACAAGCCCGTGGCAAATCATGACGTTTAGCGCCGAACAGCGCTACAAGGCAGCGCTGATTGAAGAAGCCTTTAAGCTGCATGCTATTGTATTGCCGCACAAAATCAACGTGTATACTGATGGACGCGAATTTCAATACCGCAATAAGGTAGAATTTAGCTGGTTTAGCGAGAGAGCAGGCGAATCGTACCCCGATACGCTTGACCTCGCATTCTTCCGTCGTGGCAGCAAAGGCAAAATCATCGTCAATGAATGTAGTTTATTGCCGCCCGAAGTCATAGCGCTCGCGCATAGTGTCCGCGATATACTACGCCGCAAGCACATCTCTGCTCGCCAATTAAAAACATTACTCATTCGTAGCAATCAACAGGGAAGCTGCGTTTGGCAGCTGTATACAAAAGATAGGCTGGCAAATATCATCACACGCGAAGAAGCAGAAATGTTGCCCGCGCAGGGCGGGGAAATCATCTATTCTGACCCGCGCAGCCCAGCTAGCCGCGTCACCGCACGCCTCGCAAAATTTGGCGATACTATACTCACCGATACAATTCTTGGCACGCCATTTCGCTACGCCTGCGAAGGATTCTTTCAGGTAAACATACCCGTGTACGAGCAAGCTTTGCGTGATATGCAAGAGTGGGTTTCCTATCCAAAATGCACAACGCTTGCTGGTAATGACACCGGCGGAGAGAACCTCCCAGTAATTGACCTTTACGCTGGCGTCGGTACGATCGGGTTGACTATCGGCGGCGATAACGCCACGCTCATCGAAATCAACGAGTCCGCCGTCGCTGAAATGCAGCGCAACATCACCGCCCTCGGACGTGCCAATGCCTGCGCCGTCCTCGCGCCCAGCGAAAAAGCTCTCGACTTCATCACCCCCAACCACGTTGTTATCGTTGACCCGCCGCGCGCCGGATTACACGCTGACGTTGTAGCCAAATTGCTTGAAGTTGCGCCGCCGCGCATTATCTACCTCAGCTGTAACCCCGTTACCCAAGCCCGCGACACCGCTCTCCTCACCGAGGAGTACAACATCCGCGCCCACCGCGGCTACAACTTTTTCCCGCGCACGCCGCATATAGAACATCTAGTTGTATTGGATAGAAAATAAAAAAGTATCACTTCTATCAATAACCTGTTTTGTCGAGCGGCAGATCATTCCGTTTATACTTAAACAGTTGTGCGTCTAGGGCATGGTCTCCTTAGGTGTATTTCTGTTTGATCAGGGTCTCGCGACACCCGGTACCTGGTACCGGGTGCTGGCGCGTAGGCCTCGGGATCATCAATGGTGCTGGACGAGACATCTTCTCAGAGAGGAGAGAGGTGCGACATGGCGTTCACCAGGCGTGAGCATGCGGAACGCACCCGGACGACCGCAGGAGAGCTGTCTCGGAGGGGTGGTTGCCTGCTGGGCACCGAAGGTGGACAGTGGCTCTGCCTGCGTCGCTGCCGCTACCTATTCGCGACCAGAGCGACGGAGGCTAGACCCTGCTGGGAGCGCTCCCGCATAGTTTGCGTGGGGGTTGCACTCCGGTCTGCTGAGAGTTCAAAGTTCGGTTGCGTCCAAGCGAATCGTGATGAGACATAATAAAGATAAATGCACCTGGAGGCAGTGAAGTTCTAGCCGCGCAGCATGCGTATTGCTATAAGTGATCCCATTGTTTATAATGGTCGGCATAGTTAAATGGAGTAATTTAGTTATGACCGAAGCAATACCACCGACACCAAATCCTGAAGCCGAGACTGGGCACGAGAGCATTCCAGAGGTTGTTGCGAGGGAGATGGGGGATCGGGCTGTTGGAGCGGTTTGCCCGCACTGCCATGAGAGAATTGGACGAGATGAGATGACAGAGATAGAACGTGCTATCGCTAGCCTGGAGCGCATTTCTATCGTGAGAAAATCAGAGTCTGGATTATCTCCTGAAGACGAGAGGAAGAGGATCCGCGAAAAGGCCGAGAAGGGCGCTCCTTTGCTAAAGGATCTTCGCGAGCGTCGCGAGCGCGCCGAGCTTGAGTACATTGACAGTCTTTTTGTATGACTTTCGCTAACTTGAAGCGTGTTCGCGATTTCGCGCGCGAAGCCATGAGTGCTACGTGCGTCAACTTCTTCTGCGGGTCTGGGGTTACCCAAGACAGAACTGGTCTTGGGTGGAGCGTCCTTAATCAAGAACTCGCAATTGAGTCAAAAGATAGAGCCCGTAAATACATAGAATCTATTTTGAATGCCAAATGTGACGACGAGTTATTTCAAAAAAGGGAAGACATTCTTGAAGAATTTTATCTTTCCGATAATATGATTTCCAAGGTGCTTTATCGCGGTTCTGGATGGAGCCGCGGGAGGTTCTTTGACAGTATTGTCGAGTTGTGCTGTTATCTGGCAAGTTCTGGAAAATCTGTCAATATTCTCACCACAAATTACGATGATTATATAGAAGCGGCACTCACAAAAAGAATTAGACGAAGCTATGAAGATGCTGTTTCCAAAATAAGTAAAAACACCTGTTGGACTACGATGTCAGTATTATGATGGATCGCGCCGGCGAACAGAGTATATACTCCCCAGCGAAAAACGTTTTACCGCGTATAGGTACATCACTTTAATGTATATACGCCTGCTGGGCACCGGGAGTGGACGGTGGCTCTGCCTATTAATATAACGCAAATGCATCAACGTTTTTGAAACGCTGTGCCGCACATCGTATTGTCACTAGTCGAGTATCCATGAGATCGTACCCGTTTTGGTATTGAAGGCTTTTGTGTTTTAATAGCGAAGGAAGAGAGATACTATAATGGAGGTGAGAGCTATGCGAAAAAAACCGAAATTGACACCACTTGATCAGGTGTTCCCTAAATTGACTCCAGAGCAGCAAGATCAGGAGATAAAGGAGTTCCTCGAAAAAGCAGATCGGGATATATTCCATAAGCACTGGTGGAGTAATAGTCATGTCCGTTGGGGGGAAGTCCTTGTTGGAAGTACTATCATTCCCACGACGCCGTATGTGCAAAAAATTCGTCTCGACGAGCAGAGAGCAAGAGGAGTGGATGTTCCGGTCGTCAACAGCCTCCAAGAACTATCCGACAGTCCAAGAACTCATCGAATTGGGGTCGCCGTATTATCGGCTATTCGCAACGTCTTCGGAATGGACAATACGAGCAATTGATAAGACAGAAATCATCGATCGGCAGTCTATACGACGGTCATTGAGCTTTGATATTGATTTTCAATATGTTCGACATGTTTTGTCAGGAAAGCCCCTGCGTTCCGGAAGACTTAGAATTCCCTTAGCTCAACTCAATCGGCATGAGCTTATAGAGGTAGACGTAGATGGTCCATGGAATGGGCAGATTTCTCTCGCAAGTAGACGCGAGAATGCGAGACTTTCCACGATTGTAATCTTCGGGAGAATGTTGGATAAAAAACTTCTCAAGCCAAAAGAGATCTATGTTTCTGACATTAAGTCGATTTTCGATTATCTGAACCACCCAACGTCGCGAAAAGACGGCCCGTCTCTTGTTCGTGCTTTACTTTTTGGAAGAACTAGAAATTCCCAGGCCATCATTAGTCCAGCGATGAAGTTGTTAGGGCTTGATAATGACATACGCAACATGCTGTACGAGTTGTCGCTGGGGATGCTCTTAACTTTGAATATTCCTAGCGACAGAAAGACGCTAAGGGCTGTCTTGAAAGTTTCATATACTGAAACAGATCGGGGCAGGTGGAGGAGCGGTTTTGGTCTTTTCCCGGCAACATACAGGCTTAGGCTTGACCAGTTTAGAGATAATGCTAAGTTACGCGCCCGCATAATTTTTCCAAAAGAAATGTATATTTGTGGAACGGCTCTTACGGGAGTCACTGACGACAATAGATCCACTGGGCGAGTGGTGGTTGACGCCAGATGGACGAGAATAACACGCCTGGTTAGTTCTGTAGACATCCAGGACATAGGTCTACCTGGGTATTTAAAAAATATATTAAAAGGCAAGGTTGAGTACTTTATCAATATATCAGTTGTCCCCAAGGCTGCATATTTTTCTATACCAGCTCTTGTTGTATCGATAATATCTCTGTTTATTTCTGTTGCTATGTTCGCAGCATTCTATGGGTACGACGGGAAAAATGATTCACTAGAGCCCATTGTGACTACCGCCTCAGTACTCCCCGCATTATCTATAGTGTATATGTCGTTACACGATGAGCATGAGCACGTGACCTATTCGCTCACCGTGCCTAGAATAGTTCTGATTTCTTCAGTTAGTGTACTTCTGAGCGGTGGAGTACTATTTGGGTTTTTAGATAAAACGCCATCACATCAGTGGCTTAAGTTATTGTATAATGTCGTTGTTATTAGCCAACTCGCATCGGTGTTCTTTTTCTCATCAATGTTATTAAACTCCCACATAATCTCAAAAATTGCCTCTTCTTGTCCTCTGGGTTATTTTTGGAAATTATTTTTAAGTCGTTTACTGTGTATAATCTTGATGCTTGTTATCGGATGAGTGATGTTGTGGGCTTGGCATTTGATAGAAAGTCACGGCATCACTACTTTTATCTCCGACTGCGCTTCATATATTCGCACTCTTTCGAAATGCCTTAGGTGCTTTTGTGAAGGTGGTTCATAATGATTGCAGTATCGAAAATATTTATGAATACAATACGGTAAAACAACGTTTCGCTTTTGATGAGACAACCATACCGTATCAGCACGCACGGTATTACTGTCATAGTCAATTAAGCGCCAGCCCTCTTCTGCCCTCAGCGTTCCTCTCATCCGCCCCTGGACTCCTCCGCTCCTCCTAGCGTTGTCTGTCCTGTAGGCCGCCTCATCGTCCACCGAGCGGCCGTACGGACAGGCGGCTCACGCCGTTAGCCAAGGAGGTTCGGCTATGTCCGCAGGCAAACGTCCCGTACAGCCATGAAGCCACCAGGGACAGGAGGAAGGACTACGAGACCCGTGCCCATCGTGGTGCATCATCCCGCGCGATGGTGCTGTAATATATAAATTACAGCAGTTCTTCCTCGTTCTTAGTCTGAGTGGTAGTGAATGATGACGGGGGTGGGTAGGTGGGTAGCTTCTGTCCGCCGCCGAAAAGCGTACCAACCCCCACGCAAACAGAGTTGGTTCACTAATTTATCTGTTGGCAAGCTTTTTTACGGTATCAAAATTCGTCGCCGTAATCATACATCCGCTCGGTAAGCGGTACGCCGCCTAAACACGCCGCTATTTCGGCTTCAAAGCCTTTATACTTTTTCGACTCTAACGCCATATCTTCAAGCGTACGCCATGTATTACGCCCGCCGTCAAATTCCACTTGCAGTTCGCCGCTAAACCGATCGCAAAACATCAGTTGGAACAATTTGTCCTCAATGATTTCGCCCGCCGCTTGGCGGCGCACGCGCTCATGGTACATACCGCGATATTCAAATACACCGGTTAGTCCGGTTTCTTCTTTTAGTTCGCGCGTAGCAGCATCTAGTAGCGTTTCACCCCAACGTACCTTGCCAGTTGGCGCGCCCCAAAAGCCGAAGTAGGGATGTTTCAATCGTTTCTGCAGCAAATATTCCGTCATATGCGTTTTGGAATTATACCGCTCAACGACGAGCAGCACAGCGACTTTCGGCTGCCGTTCAATCACGCCGGCATCGGTGTCGAGTTTGTTAGCGTATTCTTTACCCGCAACACTGAGCTGGTACGCACTGCCGATTTTGTCGACATAGCCCAGCTCGACCAGCCGTTTGATATGAAATTTTGCATGATCACTTTCTAGCCCGCTGGCTTTTTGCAGCTCGGCGAAGCGTGCCGCCGGCATAAATAGCAGCTCCCGCAAAATCTTGGTCTGCGCCGGGTGAAGTCCTGCTCCGCGCACTATTGCTTTCTCTATTTTCGTCATTTCACTGCCCACTGTAGCGCACATTTCGCCGCGAGGCTAGGGAAATCGGCTTCCGGAAGCTGATTTTTTGATATTATGACATAATTTTTATAAAAAGTATTGACTTTGTTGTCTTTATATGATATATATATTAGCCTTTTTGATAGCACTAGCTATCATTAGGCACTTCGTCTTCAAGTCGGATACTTGAAGACTTGAGGCGCCAAAGGCTGGCACCTCATAGAATACAGAAAGGGAGAGCTCAAATGGCTTTTCTCTTTGGATTGTTCATCCTTTCCTTCATGGTCCCTGTTGCGCTGCCGTATGCGGCGTGGCAGCTTACGGCAGGAAGTAGGACGATAACAATCCTCACCGCCATGTTCTGTATCGCCGGCGCTGCCGGCGTTCAGTATCAAATGATAAGCGTGGGGGGACACCCCCAGGCTTATGCAATAATGTCCATACTCGTAGACTTTACCCTAATGATGGTTGTCCCACCATTTGTGGGACTGGCCATCGAAGAGGAGAGTGAGAGGAGGAGGAAGAAGGAAGAGGAGAGTTAGTAAGGTGTCTGCGCCCAGCTGGTGGGTGCAAAATAAATTAACCAGTAAAACCGTCTGAAGTCCAGGCGTCCCCGCACGGGTTACTCGTGTGGGGTTATTTCTTTTTGAGATCTGGATTGGATGTAGTATCTGACGTGCGCGATACCCCGTCCATACCGCGCTCAATCCTCAAGCCGGCGCGCCCAGCGATGATATACTGCACAACCGCTACAGCCGCTACAATCGCCGCGCCAGGCCACAGTAACGCCGCATTTGGCGCAGTGAAGTCAAAAAAGCGGCGCAGCGGAACAATTGCGAAACCGGCAATTGCCACCACCGCAACTGCCGCCAGGTACAGCGCTCGCGCCAACTTTGCGCGATTATCAAGCGTAACACCGAGCATAATTCCCGCCAAAAACACGAGATACACGCCAAAAAACGTCGCGATGAGCACCGTCATCGTGGCGGCCTGCGGCGGCTGGACGCCAGGCGTTTTCAACATAATCCAATATACAGCTGCAATCGTCAAGCCTGTGAGGATCGCGATCGGCGCAACCGCCCGCAGCGTATCGCGCCAAAAACCACGCGGATCCACACGGTGCTCGGGCGAAGGCGGAAACAGCGTCCACATAATTGTCGGCATCGTCACGAGAAAGATATTCAAAAACGTCACGTGGCGCGGCGCATATGGATAGACAACGCCAAGCATAATCGTCGAAAATAGCAGCACGACGCCGTAGATAATCTTATGGAAGAAGAGAATCGCGATAATTTCAATCGCCTGAATGATCCGATTGCCGAGCTGCATGCCAGCTGGCAACGACGTAAACGAGTTGTTCAGTAGAATCAAGTCGGCAACGCGGCGGCTAGCAGGCGCACCAGCACGCATAGCGACGCCAAGATCGGCTTGCTTAAGCGCAAGCGCATCATTTACGCCATCGCCAACCATACCGGTGAATTTTCCTTGATTACGGAAATGGGCGATCAGGCGCTCTTTCTGCTCCGGTAAGACACGCGCAAAGATCGTGTGCTCGTCGGCAGCACGCATAAAGGCTTCGTCGCTTAATTTTGCCAGCTCGGCGCCCGTAATTGACTTTTCGGGGTTATGAATGCCCGCTGCCCGCGCAATATACTGCACTGTGCGCGGATTATCACCGCTGATCACACGGATCGACACGCCATGCCCTTGCAAAAAACGCACCGTATCCTGTACGCCATCGCGTAAGCTATTGCGCAGTATAACGATTCCAAGCGGTTTGCCCGAACCGCGCGCAAGGTTTTTAAGCGGCGTTTTTGCGTCGGAGAATCCGGCAAGCAGCAGCACGCGCATGCCGCGAGACACCCACGAGTCAATTTGCTCAGACTGTTTACTACTTAATGGCGCAAGTTTCGCCACAAATTCCGGCGCCCCCATAACGAGCGTACGCGTCTTGCCGCTCATGACCGCGCGGACGCCCGCCAGTTTTCGCGCCGACGAAAAAGCGAGAACGCCGGTAATATTCGCATCAGCCGGCGGATTAGCCGCCGCCAAAATTGCTGCCGCCGTAATATTGCCGCCGCCCGTTTCGCGCGCCACGAGCGCCGCTAGGCGAGCAGTATCAGTATGCGCATCAAACGATTCGCACGACTCAAGCGTTACTTCATCGCTCGTTAGCGTACCAGTTTTATCGACACAGAGCACGCCAAGGAGCGCCATCGCCTCAATTGCCGATAGCTTTTGCGGCAGCACCTTCGCCTGCGCCAAATGCAGCGACCCAAACGCTAATAGCAGGGAACTCGCAAGCAATAACCCTTCAGGGATCACTGTCACCGACGCAACGGTAATTGTTTTCAAAATCTGTATTGAATCAAATCCAGAAAAATAATAGCTCACGAAAATTAGCAGCGATAGCACAATTGCACCGTATGTCAAAAAAGTAATCGCCGCCTGGATCGCGCGCTGCAGCGGCGTAAGCGCCGGCGTGTAGCGCTTCAGCACCGCGCTAATCGCACCAGCGCGCGTATCCGCCCCAAGCGCCTGCACGGTAACGACGCCGTCGCCCGCCGTTACGACAGTTGCAGCGTATACGCGGTCGTGCGCCGATTTCTCAACGGCCGCCGATTCACCGGTCAGCATGCTCTCATCCAATTCCAGCCCGTGAGACCGTACAATGTCGCCGTCTGCCGGCAGTTCATCACCCGCGCGAATGTGCAGCGTGTCGCCAAGCCGCAATTTATCGTACGAAATCTCAATAATTTTGCCTTTACGCTCCACGCGCGCAACCGGCGCATTCATTAATTCCAGCTTTTTCAGTACGCGTTTGGCGCGGATTTCCTGCACGACACCGATCACCGTATTGATAGAAATCACCACCGACATAAACCATGCATCGCGATACTCGCGCACGTAGAGCAACGCGCCCGCCAACACAAAAACCGCCAGTACGACGGGCGAAAGCACATTCCGCTTTATGATTTCCGCGTAATCGCGCATCAGCTAGTCAGAATCCTCCGGTATGCTAGCTTCACCGCCGGACGCCAACCAGTACGCGCGTCATGATCGGCGCAATAAATCATATCGTCTTTCACCTCGTTGATGATGAGAAGCGCCGGGCAATACGGCGCAAGCGTACGGTAATACCGCAAGTCATCCGGCTGAATATCGCGGCGGCCCGGATAGATAGCGACGAATTTGCGCCGCGCAACATCGTCAAAGTACATCGGGCGGCCTCGCGGCGGCACAAACATTTCCACGCGTACGCCCATGCGCGTCGCCATTTTTTTGATATCGCCGAGCGTTAAATGCGCCGGACCTTCAATATAGCAATACAATTGGCGTTTTTTCGACAGAAAAAACGTCGCCTGCGCGTTCTGCCCGCAATCAAGGCGCTGCGCGACTATCGCGTCGACTTCAATCGGCATGCCAAACAACTCGTTTGCCGCCCGCTCCAGCGCCAAACTATCAACCAACTGGTCGGATTCCATAGGATAATTATAGCATAATCGCCGAGGCGTAAACTCAGAGCGTTTACGCGCTTCAAGAGCGAGAAGTACGAGACGCCGCAAAACTCTCATCAGCAAGTAGCCTGCGGCACTTGATATGCGGTACAATAAATGCAATGACGACTTTTCACACGCGCTACAATAAACTTAACGCCGCCCAGCGCAAGGCGGTTGATACGATCGACGGACCGCTGCTCGTAGTGGCGGGGCCAGGCACCGGCAAGACCGAGCTGCTGAGTATGCGCGTCGCAAACATTTTACATAAAACCGACACGCTGCCCGAAAACATTTTATGCCTCACGTTTACCGACAGCGGCGCGACAGCGATGCGGGCGCGCCTCGCAAGTATTATCGGGCCTGATGCCTACAAAGTAGCGATTCAAACATTCCACAGTTTTGGCACGGAAACGATCAATCACAACAGCGAATATTTTTACCATGGCGCAGCATTCAAACCGGCTGACGATTTAACGATGCACGCATTTATGATGCAAATTTTCGACGAGCTGCACCACGACAATCCGCTCGCAAGCAAAATGAATGGCGAATACACGCATTTGCGCGATGCGATGCAAGTGATCAGCGAGCTGAAGCAGGCAGGCCTAACGAGCGGGGAGCTGCTGCAAATTATTGATAATAACGACGAGACACTTAACGCAGTCGAAGCGAATGTAGCGTCAATTTTTGCAAACAGAATCAGCAAAACGACAATCACACTCATCGCGCCCATCGCAAAAACAGTCGCCGAGCTGCCGCTGCCGAAATTACCGCCCGCAATTACGCCGCTTGCAAACAATCTGGCGCTTAGCCTGGCGCATGCCTTCGACGCTGCGGTTGAATCCGGCAAAACCACGCCAATCACTGCCTGGCGCAACGCCTGGATGGAGAAAGACTCAACCGGCGCATTTGTGTTTAAGGATCGCAAACGCCACGCTAAATTGCGCGCTATGGCGCCGGTATATAACCGCTACCGCGAGCTGATGCAAAAAGCAGCGTTATACGATTACGACGACATGATTCTAAATGTTGTGCAAGCAATTGAGCAATCGCCCGAACTTAAATTCAATCTACAAGAACGCTATCATTATATCCTCGTCGATGAATTTCAGGACACGAATCTAGCACAATTGCGTATTCTGTTTAATCTCACCGATAACCCAACAGGCGACGCGCCAAATATTATGGCGGTTGGCGACGACGACCAGGCAATTTACAGTTTTCAAGGCGCAGACGTCGGCAATATCCACCGGTTCCGCGAGCGCTATCCAAATTACCGCCATGTCGTGCTCACCGAAAACTACCGCTCAGCGCAAAAGATCCTTGACAACGCGCGCGCTGTCATTACGCAGGCAAGCGGACGCTTAGAAACAACGATGGAGATTAATAAACAATTGACATCGCATGTAGCAGAAAGCAAGATGGTTGAATTGCACGAACATACTACGCCCGCAGACGAACGCGCCTGGATCGCAGAGCATATCGCCGAACAGATCGCGCATGGCGCTCGACCAAGCGGCATCGCCGTAATTAGCCGGCGCCACCGCGATTTAGTCGAACTGCTGCCGTATTTGCACGAGCGCGGCATTGCGGTCAATTACGAACGGCGCGATAACGTGCTAGATGACGAACGCATCGCAGCAATTGAACTGCTCGCGCGCACCGCCGCCGCCATCGCCAGCGGGCAGCACAACGAAGCCGACAGCCTACTGCCCAAGCTCGTGTCGCACCCAATGTACGATTTCTCGCCTGAAACGATCTGGAAACTAAGCGTCAACGCCTACCGCAACCGCACGTCGTGGATTAACACCATGCTTGCAACGCCCGCGCTTGCGCCATTTGCAGCATGGTTGCTGGAGCGGGCAAGGGCAGCCGCGCACGAATCGGTCGAAGAGTTTATCGACGAGCTCATCGGCGTACCAAACGGCAAAAAGCGGCAATTTACATCGCCGCTCTATGAACATTACTTCAGCGCAGACATACTCGCAAAAAATCCCGAAGCGTACCTTGAAGCGCTTGAAGCCCTGCGCACAATCCGCAGCAAACTGCGCGACTATCGCGGCGACCATCTCACCATCGCCGATTTCGTCGACTTCATTGACGACTACCGCCAGCTTGATACGCCGATCACTAGCGTCCGCCGCCGCAGCGATACAATTGACGACGCTATCAACCTGATGACCGCCCACAAGTCTAAAGGGCTTGAGTTCGACACTGTTTACGTCATTAATTCCATCGACGCGCAATGGGGCGAGCGCGTCCGCGGGCGCAACCGCAACATCAGCTACCCGGAAAATATCACCATTGCGCCGAACGCCGACACCTACGATGAGCGCCTGCGCCTCTATTTCGTCGCTATGACGCGCGCGAAACGCCAACTGTTTTTAACGTACTCGCGCGCCGATCTAAACGGCAAAGATACGCTCGTCGCCGGTTTCCTGACTGGCGTGAATTTGCAGCCAATCGTACACCGCACGCCAGAAACAGTCGCGCAGTTAACCGCGCAAGCGCAAACCGCGTGGCATGACCGCATTATCCGTAAGCCAACCGCTAGCATGAAAGCATTACTCGCGCCAATGTTGGAACAGTACAAGCTTTCCGCCACGCATCTCAATAATTTCATTGATATCTCGCACGGCGGACCGCAAGGATTCCTGATGAATAATTTGCTGCGCTTTCCACAAGCGAAAAGCGCGGGCGCCAGCTTCGGTACCGCTATTCACGCTGCATTGCAGCGCGCCCACACTCACTTGAGCGCCACCGGCGAACGCCGCCCCGCCGAAGACGTCATTGGTGACTTTGTCCGCGAATTACACGACCAGCGCCTCAGCGTAGACGAATTCAACCACTACGCTAAGCGCGGCACCGATGCGCTTAGCAAATTCTTGCACGCCGAATACGACAGCTTCACGCCTGCGCAAAAAGCTGAGCTTAGCTTCGCATCGCAAGGGGTCACGCTGAGCGGCGCCCGCTTGACCGGCTCGCTTGACCTCGTCGACATCAACGGCAACCATATCTTCGTAACGGACTACAAAACTGGCAAGCCAAGCACAAGCTGGACAGGGCGGGGCGATTACGAAAAAATCAAGCTGCACAAATACCGCCAACAGCTTATGTTTTACCAATTGCTCTGCCAGCACTCGCGCGATTACGCCGGTTACGAGTTTGACGGCGCGATCCTGCAGTTCGTTGAGCCGGATTCGCATGGCAATATTCACAGCCTCGACCAAACGTTCAGTGCTGAGGAGCTCGCGCAGTTCACTACGCTCATCGCCGCAGTCTGGCGCTGTATCATCACGCTTGAGCTGCCAGACGCGAGCGATTACTCCGCGGATTATAAGGGTATGCTGCAATTTGAGAAAGATTTGATCGCAGGAAACGAAGTAGGTGCACAGAACTAGCTGCCTGCACGAATTACGCTGATCCACCCGCACGAAACGAGCCTAAGACACGCCCCGGCCCAGCGCGCAGCAATCATTAAAAATATCCTAATCAACCCAAATTATAGCAATAAACTTGACCAACCCTGCAGAGCATGGTACGATACAAATGTTCCAACCGAGCGGGTCCTGGCAGTGCTCCCGATGAGCACACCCGAAACGCTCTGGTACGGGAGCGTTTCGTACGGGGTTCGCCGACAATTCTTACCCGGACGTAAAACGGGTCGGGTTTACGATTTCTTCCCGGCTGTCTGCGCAGTTAATGCGCGGAGCGGCAAAAGAAATCGCCGGGCGCGTATGGCAACCAGCGTGCATGGAGGCACATCCCTGCACGCAAGCTGTGGCGGGTTCAATTCCCGCCGCGCCCACTGGGGTCGTTCGTCTTTTCGGGTGCGACGAACGGCGGCGGTTAGCTGGAGCGCGGCAAATAGCACCGCACTCCCGAGCATATGCTCCCGCCCGGAGTGGAGAAGGGCTGTTCTCCTCCTACCTCTCCACTCCGCCCCCTCTCTATAGCTCCGGCACCATTGCCGTCGAGCCTCCCCCTACCTCAAGAACGAGGTAGGGGCTTATTTATTTCCGTGGTACAATGGCAAAGATGAAATCATTTTGGAATAACCTGCCGCAGCCATTTTTTGCGCTCGCACCGATGGAAGCAGTGACGGACGTTGTGTTCCGCCATGTCGTGCAGCGAGCGGGCGCGCCAGACATATTTTTCACCGAATTTGCCAATGCAACAGGCTGGGTGCACGCCGGCGATAAAGCGATTGCCGGACGACTGCTCAAAACCGACGACGAGCACCCGCTAGTAGCGCAAATTTGGGGCGGCGAGCCAGGCGATATGGAGCAATTCGCGGCACATTGCGCGCGGCTTGGCTTTGACGGTATTGACATTAACATGGGCTGCCCAGCGAAGAGCGCCATCAAATCCGGCGGAGCAGCGCTGATTCGCCGTCCAGACGTCGCGATTGACGCTATTCACGCTGCCAAAACCACCGGATTACCCGTCAGCGTCAAAACGCGGCTCGGCTATACGTATGTTGAGGAATGGCGCGAGTGGCTACGAACACTACTAGAGCAAGACATCGTCAACCTAACTATTCACCTGCGGACAAAAAAAGAAATGAGCAAAGCGCCGGCGCATTATGAACTGATTGGCGATATTGTCGCGCTGCGCGACGCGGTAGCGCCGCATACGCTGCTAATGATTAACGGAGACATACGCGATCGGGGGCATGGATTAGCGCTCGCGGGCGCGCACCCTGGCGTCAACGGTATTATGATCGGACGGGGCGTGTTTGCGAACCCGTTTTGTTTCGCCGCAGGCGACACCGGATATCTACACTCTCAGAACAATCTGGAGCAGAACAAAGTTATTTCAATAGATGACGATAGCGTAACAGCTCGATACACAGAATTATTTGACCTTCTCAACTACCACCTTGACCTCTTTGATCGCTACCAGCCGCAAACTGGACGACCGTTCGAAACACTTAAACGCTTCTTCAAAATCTACGTTAAAGGCTTCGACGGCGCAAAAGAACTGCGCGACCAGCTGATGCACGCAACGTCAACCGATGAGGCGCGTAATTTCATAAAAAACACCCGCTACGCGATATGATTTCTATGTAGCCGATTTTAGCCACAATCGTTTTATCTGTGAATTACCTAATTTAGATCATTGACAACAATAACCATAACCTGTATCATGTAAGTATAGATTAGAGTAAAAGGGAAAATAAAAATGCAAAAAGTATTTATAGGTATAGCACTTACTATAGGCCTCGTTTTTACTGCCTCGCCGATCACTCGAGCAGAGTCCACCTCTACACCAATCAGGTTGGCGTCGTTTAACATGCTTACATACCGGCCCAACAACGACAGAACTCCTACGTCGTGGGATGCGCCAGATTTCCGAAAGAATCTCATCATTAAAACCATTGTTGATAATAACTGGGATGTAGCTGGACTTCAGGAGGTGAGCGGGGCATTTCGCCGCAACGACAACACGTTCACGCTTAGTCAATTAGAATTTGTAAAAAACAACCTAGAGAGTGCCGGATACACCTTAGCCAACTCTGAATACGACGGCTGTAGCGCCAGCTGGTCGACCGACCCAACAACGACATATAAGCCGTACAACAACCCGATTGTTTTCAAAACAGCTAAATATTCTATGCTAGGAAATGGTTGCTTTTCCATATCTTCCGAACCGACAAACTTGTTCAAAAAAGATTACGGACTACCGCGCCCACTTATCGCTACGTGGCTGAAACTTGAAGACAAGACCTCCCATCAACAATTTTATCTCTTTAATTCACACCTATCCTATGAGGATGAGTTTGTTGGTTCAGACGGTAATATTGGTACCGCAACACCCGCAGAACGTGCAGCTTATTCGCTCCAGCAAGCTAGGAGTCTCATGAATAGTGTTAGCCGTATAGCCTCGGGATCTAATCTACCAGTATTCTTGACAGGGGACTACAACGCAAAAGATGGTTCGCCAACGCTTACTAGCGGCATTTTATCGTCTGGCTTTTCCGATGCATATACTCTAGCCGAGAACAAGGCGTTTGATAATAATACACGGTCAAGTTATAACGGATTTTCACTGTCAAGAGAACTCAGCTATGGCGAAAATCGGATTGACCATATCTTTGCGTCAAACGGCAAAAATATAACTATCAACACCTATCGTATTGTTTCAACAAAATATGGCAACTCCTATGCCTCAGACCACAATGCTATACAAGCCGATGCGGTAATTACTTCTAGTGCCACCCCCAATCCTTCAGGAGTACCGACAGGAACCAACACAAGAAAACCTACAATCAAGCCACCAAATACAGGAGCACAAGTCGTACAGTCTACGATACCAACAATCATCATCGCAATTATCTCGATCACGTTATTAGCTACTGCGCGCAAAAAGTAGCAACACGAACACGAAACCCGAGGTCTGTTTAACCCGCCCATACGTTATTGTGTTCTTTTACACGGATATTTGATCAATCATCTAACACATTTCTTTTTATAAGAATTACGATTGGTTCTTGCGAGTCGTCATCAAAGCTATTATAACGCCCGAAGGGATGCGCGCATTACTAAAAGAGGCTTACGAGAAAGCGAAAAAATCCTTGGCTACTAACGCCGGCGTCGGCGTCGATGCAGTTCAGCAACCTTCAACCGTACCGCATGGCGATCAACCAGCTGATGGGCTTTTTCTAGCTCAACCTGGTCGCTTGATTCTTCCTGCAGCTTCAGTGCACGCTCTAGCGCCGCTTGGCTTTCCGCCTCAATAATATCATCGCCGTGTTCTGCTTCGTCGACCAGAATACGCACGCGCTCTTGGTTAATCTCAACCACGCCGCCCGAAATCGCAAAATATTCCAACTCATCATCGCGATCCTCTTTGTGGCGGCGCACTGTTACCACACCGGGTATTGCCACCGTCACGAGCGCCTCGTGGCTTGGAAAAACCGAAATCACACCCTCGGTAGTCGGCAGAATTACTTCATAGACTGCTTCGTCAAGTTTGACGCCAGCCAATGTCACCAACTGAAACTGCATTTGGCTAGTCCTTTTTCTCGCTTAGTGGTACAGGCGACATGTAGAACCAGTTCTCTGGTTTATCATCATATTTACCAGACAAGATGTCTTTAGCGTCGCGAATTGTATCTTCAAGTTTGAAATAGCTACCCGGATTGCCGGTAAACTGCTCGGCGACATGGAATGGCTGTGCTAAGAAGCGCTGCAAACGACGGGCACGCGCCACAGTCTGTTTTTGGTCGTCCGACAGCTCTTCCATACCGAGAATAGCAATGATATCCTGCAGCTCTTTGTACTGCTGCAACACGCGCTGCACTTCGCGCGCCACAGCATAGTGCTCGTCGCCAACAATCTCCGGGTCAAGCGAATTTGAACTAGAATCAAGCACGTCTACTGCCGGGTAAATACCAATTTCCGTCAATGCGCGGTTCATCACAATCGTCGCATCCAGGTGGGCGAATGTCGTCGCTGGCGCCGGGTCGGTTAAGTCATCGGCCGGCACGTACACTGCCTGCACTGAAGTAATTGAGCCTTTTTTCGTGCTAGTAATACGCTCTTGCAACGCGCCCATTTCTTGCTGCAAGTTCGGCTGATAACCCACAGCACTCGGCAGACGACCAAGCAGGGCAGACACTTCGGCTCCCGCCTGCGTAAAGCGAAAAATATTGTCAACAAACAATAGCACGTCCTTACCTTCATCACGAAACGCTTCAGCAATCGCCAGTCCGCTCAACGCCACGCGCAAGCGTGCTCCTGGCGGTTCATTCATCTGTCCAAAGACAAGCGATGTTTTGTCGAGCACGCCGGCGTCTTTCATCTCGTAGTAGAGATCGTTACCCTCGCGTGTACGCTCGCCGACACCGGCAAATACTGAGTTGCCGTCATGGAACTTTGCAATATTATTAATCAGCTCCTGAATCAGCACCGTCTTGCCGACACCTGCACCCGCGAACAAACCAGCCTTACCGCCCTTGGTAAGCGGCGCAATAAGATCAATCACCTTGATACCTGTTTCTAAAATCTCCGTCTTGTTTGACTGTTCAGTCAGCTCAGGCGGTTGGCGGTGAATCGGCGCGCGACGTACATCCTTTGCGATTTTTTCACCGTCAATCGGTTCACCAACCACATTGAACATTCGCCCCTGAGTCGCTTCACCAACTGGTACGCTAATCGGCGCACCCGTTGCTGTTACGTCCTGCCCACGCCGCAAGCCATCAGTGCTTTGCAGGCTAATGGTTCGCACCGTATGTCTGTCTAGATGCTGCGCCACCTCTAGCGTGACTATTTGCTCGCCACGGGTAACCGTTAGTGCGTCGTAAATTGCCGGCAACTCCGTATCGCTAAACTCGACATCAACCACCACGCCCATGATTTGGATAATTTTTCCTACTTTTTTACTCATGATCTTCTCCTTGTTTCAATACGTCAATCAATCCTGTGACATCGCCATCGGGCAGCACGATTCCGCCAAGCGCCGCAACTTCAAGCGCTTTCGAATTTATGCCGCCATCAGGCTTCTCGAGCAAATATATTGGCACGCCGCTTACATACGCCACCGCCATCTCCATCAGCGTATTTGCGCCGATATAACCAGGTTCGTTATTTTTCTCATAATTACACACCAGTACCGCACGAGAGCGCGCAATATTCGCAAAATGCCGGTCCATATAATCTTTTTTCTTTGCAAGCGCCTGATCCTCAGTGAACGATAACCAGTCGACATTTTCCTCAATAGCGGGAACACGAACACGCAGCCCAGCTGCTTCAAGCGTTTGAGCGACTGCCGCAAATTTCTCTTGATGCGCCATTGACCCGCAGATCGTAACATCAACCAAATCCGGATTATATCGATTTACCAGTTGTGCTATTTTCGTCATCGCATTGCCTCCACGCCAGCGCTAATCTCCGTCAACTCTTGCGTAATCGCCGCTTGGCGCGCCTTGTTCATTTCAAGCGTCAGTGCATCAACGAGATCAGCCGCGTTGTCGGTAGCATTTTTCATAGCAAGCATGCGCATACTATGCTCGCTGGCGCGCGAATCCATCAGTGCCTGGAACAGGCGCGCACTAATTAACCGATAGGCAATATCGTCGATAATCTGCTTCGGGCTCGGTTCAAATCTTGCTTCGGCAATATCAGGCTGCACATCATCAGTTGGTGTGAAGCCAGCAGGGAACAGGCGAACTACGTCTGCTCGCTGCGTTAGACTACTAACAAACCGCGTAAAAATGACATCCACAGCATCAACCTGATTCGCTTCAAACATATCTTTCGCAGTGTTCAGAATCGCGTGAAACTCAGCACCCGAAAAATGATCCGGCAGATCCTCATAGGTACCGACTATTTCCGTGTCTTTGATGCGCGTTGCCGCCTGAGCAATTTTACGCCCTACTGCAATCGTTTTGTTTGCAATATTTGCCGCATCGTCAGTTTTTAATTCACGTACGTAAGCTTTCAAAATATTCGCGTTATACGCGCCCGCCAAGCCCTTATCGCTCGCAATGACGATAAGCAAGCGGGACTTCACTGGACGCACCGTGAACCATTTATGCCCATTCGTCGCACCTTGCGCCGCTAGATACGTAAGCAGTTCGCGCGCCGCCATCGTATACGCCTGCGAACTCTTTGTCGCCTCTTGCGCTCGGCGCATTTTGCTAGCCGCTACCATCTGCATCGCCTTAGTGATCTGCTTCGTGCTTTTCACCGAGCGAATGCGCGATTTTAGTTGCTGAGTTGACGCCATTTATTCCTCGTATCCTTTCGCGATCGCTTTAGCAGTATTTCTCACGATTTTTGCAATTTTTTCGTCTTCGCCGAATTTTTTATCGCCTTTTGTAAGCGCGCGCATATCATCTTTGTGCTCAGCCCACAAGCGCTCCAATAGTGCTTGCTGCGCCTCTTTAATCTTTGCTGCCGGCACATCATCGAATAACCCTTCGCTCACTGCCGCGATTGATGCAACTTGCTCCCAAACGCTCATTGGCTGATACTGCGGCTGTTTGAGCAGCTCCGTCAAACGCTGGCCGCGCTCAATTTGCGATTTTGTTGCATCATCCAGATCCGAGCCAAACTGCGCAAAGCTCGCAAGCTCACGAAACTGGCTGAGACCAAGCTTCAGGTTGCCGCTGACCGACTTTACCGCCTTTGTTTGTGCAGCACCACCGACACGCGACACGCTCAAGCCTGCAGAAATTGCCGGGCGAATGCCTTGATAAAACAGATCCGTCTCCATAAAAATCTGGCCGTCTGTAATAGAGATTACATTGGTCGGAATATAAGCAGAGATATCACCTGCCTGCGTTTCGATAATTGGAAGAGCGGTTAACGACCCGGCGCCTAATTCATCTGATAATTTTGCCGAACGCTCCAACAAGCGCGAGTGCAGGTAAAATACATCACCCGGAAATGCTTCGCGACCCGGCGGACGACGTAGCAGTAGCGACATCTGGCGGTATGCCACGGCGTGCTTCGTTAAGTCATCGTAAATCATTAGCGCATGCTTACCGCTATCACGGAAATATTCGCCCATTGACGTACCGGCGTATGGCGCCAAATAGAGCAGGGAAGCCGGATCGCTCGGACTCGTTGCCACAACAATTGTTTGATCCATTACACCTTCAGATTTCAGGCGTTCAACCAGTCGAGCAATTTTCGATAATTTCTGACCAATCGCTACATACACGTTAACAACGCCGGTTTTTTGGCGCGCTTGATTAATCATCGTATCAAGCGCAATAGCAGTCTTGCCCGTCTGGCGGTCGCCGATAATTAACTCGCGCTGTCCACGCCCAATCGGGAACATAGCATCAATCGACATAATACCAGTCATCAGCGGCTCGTGCACGCTCTTTCGACCCATCACGCCAATAGCTTCGCGCTCTACCGGCAAACGATGTTTTGCTTTAATCTCCGAGCCACCATCAAGCGGTTGTCCAAGCGGATTGACCACTCGTCCAAGCAATTCTTCGCCAACCGGCACGCTAAGTACTTCGCCCTTCAGCTTAACTCTATCGCCAGCCGCTACACCCTGGTCGCTGCCTAGTAGTACTGCGCCAATTTCGTCTTCCATCAGGTTCAGCACGAACGCTTCGACAATACCGTCAGCTGTTTGCACTTCCAGCACTTCCGAATAGCCCGCCTGGCGCAGCCCATGTACCCAAACTACGCCGTCGCCGACGCGCGTCACGATACCGACTTTTTCTAATCCTTCTTTCGCCTCAAGTCCCGCGATCGCCCGCCGCAGGCTCTCAGACAATTCCGCCACTGCGTTATCAGCCATATTGCTCCTTTACTTCGCGCCCTTGAGGGCGATTAATTTACGTTGAATCGTGTCGTCAAACTCGCTATCGGGCAAGGTAATTTTCACGCCGCCAATAACATCCGGATTGATGCGCTCGCGAAAATGCGTCTCGCGCCCTCCAGCGAGTGTACGTATACGCGCGCGCAGCTCATTGCTTAGCTGGTGCGCCGAAATTGTTTCAATGACGACGACGCCGCGCGCTTGCAACTCCTCTTCAATCGCTGCGACAACCAAATTCGCCGTACGCGTCGCTTTTGTTTCGATCAAATACGCCGCAATTTCGCGCAGCAACAAACCGCGATCGCCGCCCGCCGTCAATACATCAGCCGCGTAGCTCGCCAGCCGCCGCCGCGAAATCACCTGCGTCATTTATTGCAGCTCCCCGAGGTTTTTTTCAATCAGCTGCGTATCTTTACTCGCATCAACGGTGTGGCGCGTTACGCCGGCAGTCGCTTCGACTACTAAGTCAATCATTTCGCTACGCAAACTTTTCTTTGCCGC
Source organism: uncultured Candidatus Saccharibacteria bacterium (assembly GCA_938045235.1). Lineage (GTDB taxonomy): Bacteria > Patescibacteriota > Saccharimonadia > Saccharimonadales > Saccharimonadaceae > Saccharimonas. Next base: position 86,962 of record CALIMZ010000009.1, on the reverse strand, counting down.
CGCTAATTCTGCCGCCACGTCGCGCCGCCCATTTTCGATAATCCGCTTTGCTTGTGATGACGCTTTTGCCTCGGCATCGGCTATCATATCTGCCGCTTCTTGCTTTGCCGACGACACAATCGCCCGCGACTCGCGCTGCGCATTTTTGAGCATCGCTGCGGTGCGCGCTTCGCTTTCGTCAGCTGCTTTCTGCGCCTGGCGCGCTGCTTTAGCGCCCGCTCTAACTTCAGCATCGCGTTTATCCAGCGCCTCAACGAGCGGCGGATACACAAACTTGCGAAGCAAGACAAGCAACACTAAAAACGCAACCGTTTGCAAACCAAGCGCTTTCCAGTCGAGACCGAGCGACGTAAACATATCCGCTTTTTCCGCGTGCACCGCCGCAAATTGTGTCACACTTTCTATCACGATGACCCCTGCTACTTACATAACCTTTCCGACGATTGCCGCCACGAAACCAATAATTGCCAAGGCGTCGATAAATGAAATCCCAAGAATCATCATCGTGCGCAAGTCGTTAATCTTTTCTGGATTACGCCCAGCCGCATTCATCGCAGCTGTACCGACCATACCGCATCCGATCGCCGCAAACGCTGCCGGAATTGCATAAGTGAGAGCAAATGATAATGCTTCCATAATTGATAATTCTCCTTATATTATTGTTATCGATTTATGATTCATTCTCCGCCGCTAGTTTCGGACTATCAACAGGGGAATGATCAACTGAAGCGTACGGCTCGCCATGGTCGCCATGCGGCACGAGACCTAGGGAAATAAATACGGTTGACAACATAAAGAAAATGTACGCTTGAATGCCACCAATAAACAGCTCAAAAAAGTAAAACGGTTGAAGCGCCATCGGCGAAATCACCTGCGTCAAATACGCAATCATAATTAACAGCACTTCGCCCGCTAGCACGTTGCCAAACAAGCGGAAGCTCAGGCCCAGCAGCCGCGAGAACTCCGCTACCAGCTCCAAGATACCGACAAATGACATAATCGGATCGCGTAGCGGGTTTACAAAGTAGCGCCCCATATTGCCGCGGAAACCCATATACTTAAACGCATACACCTGCGCCGCGACAATAGTCACAATCGCCAATCCAAACGTCATATTCAAGTCCGCTACGCCACCACGCAATAGGGGGGTGCCGTGCTCGCCGACTGTGATCGGGCCAACGACAGGCAACAAGCCTAACCAATATTGTGCCACTACAAAAAAGAATATCGTGATCGTTAGCGGTGCAACTCGCCGCGCCCACGCCTCATCTTGAATCACCTGCTTAACTGTGCCGTACAGCCCTTCAAACGTCCACTGCATCAAGCGCGTTGCAAACGTGTGCTTCTTGCGTCCCAACACCGCCAAGCGCATCCGAAACATCAGCCACACGAGCACGATCAGCCCAAACGCGCCGAGCACCTGCGAATTCGTTACCGCAAATCCGCCAATCGTCGCGACTGTATCGGCTTTCACCGAGATATGCGGACCAGCCGCCGCAAGCGTTGCCACGGCACCACTAGCCGCGCCATCAGAAATCATCATACCTGCGCCGCTTATTGCTGCGCCTAGCCCGAATCCAGCCGCTGTCATCGCTGCGCCGCCTTTCGCCGCGTACCGCCTGCGATTTGCCGCTTTACGAGTGCAAACGCGCAGATAAATCCTAGCGCGATACCGCCAAACATCAGCCACGGTTTCGTACCGAACTGCGCATCCAGCCACACGCCCGCCAGCGTTAATCCAACGCTCGGCGTAAACATGCGCCACGTCGTATCTGCCATCGTCGCCATAATCGCCGACGCCGGCACGCTCGCAGAGGATGTGGCGCCCGCCGCACGGCTGTCGCTATCGCCAGAGAGTTTACTCATACGCAGTTAATTGTATCAGGCAACCAGATTGTCTGTAAAGCCCGAACCTCGTATACTACAAACATGCCGCACCGTAATCACACCCCCAAGCACCAGCGCTACCGTAATAATTCCGCCCGAGCGCCCGAGAAAAAGCGCTTCGCCAGCCGCAGCGACGCTCTGCGTGCTATTCGCGAACTGCAAAAATACCATTTGGATTTGAAGCTTACTTGCTACCAATCGCCTGTCGACGGCGGCTGGTACTTGACAAGCGACACATCTAGCGCTCAATAAGCTCTTGTGCACGCTACATGTTGTGCGTATAATGATTATGGTTAACGAGGAAAGGGACCATAATGTCAAAAGCTGCACAATCACACGTCATTATTTATAGCGCCGCCTGGTGTGCATTTTGCAAAACTGAAAAGCAATATCTAGAACACCTCGGCGTACCATTTACCGTACGCGATATTGAAACCGACGAGGGAGCAATGGACGAGCTGCTCGCCAAAGTTGGCGAAGGCGCCAGCAGTGTCCCTGTTACCGACATTGCCGGCGTTATCGTCCGCGGCTTTGACCGCGCTAAAATTGATGCAGCGCTGCGCGGCAAAGGACTGCTCGCTTAGCTTTCGCTTGACCAATCACACCATACATGATATATATAGAATAGCTTTTCGCGCAATCCCGCGCGGAGAGGTCGTTCTTTGGAGAGGATAAGGCAATGGAGACTGCTCTCATTGTTGTTTTGTTCATTATTGCATTTGTTGCCTGTATGGCAATTGTTATCGCCATTCCGGCATGGATCATTATGATCCTCTTGGGCGCGCTTCACGCGTCCGGGCTGGATGGGGTACCAGCAGTATCTTTCTTCCAGTCTTGTTTGGTCGTTTTTCTTATTATGACCGTAGCAGGGTTGCTGCGCTTCGCTGCTAGCGACTAACTCGCCTCTGAAAATAGCTCGCCGATTCGGCATCAAGCCTGATTAAATGCTTTCTCGTTAAGCATTCTCGGGCTTTTGTCCGAAAGTTCAGCTTGAGCCGTTTCGGGGGCTATTTTCTTATGCTACTCATGATAAAACAGTATGCGACTCAATCGCCGCCAGTTATAGGATTAAGAAGACAGGGGAACTATCAGTCTACACTGCGCCAATCTGTACAACCGCGCCGCCGATCTTCCGGCGAAAATAATCGTCGTGGCTAACGTAAAGTATTGCACCCGCGTAGCGCTCAAGCGCCGTCTCTAGTTCTTCAATACTCGGCAAATCCAAATGATTCGTTGGTTCATCTAGAATTAGCAACTGCGGATCATTTGCCAGCATGCTAATAATCTGAAACCGCGCCTTCTGCCCGCCGCTCAACCGAATAAGCGGCGTCGCGCCATCAGCATCAGTAAACAAATAATCACCCATTAGCTGGCGGATTTTCGTCTCGCCAATCGCCAGCTTGCGGTCAATATACATTTGCTCAATCGCATCGTGTAACGGCATATTCAGATACGTCGACGCGATTTCCTGCTCGTATACACCCACGCGCACATGCGGGTCAAGAGCAAGTGTGCCGCCATAAAGTACAGGCGCTATGTTTGATAGAGATTCAATGCAAGTTTGCCCAAAGCTACCAGTAGCACCGAGGTTATCACTCGCCGCTCGGACGCTGTCAGAAAACAATCCGGGACCCGCAGAGCCAGCCCAGATTTTTTCTGAAGCGTCACTTGCGGCGGTGTTTGGAGTTATCTCGCTACACACTGCTCCCGCCAACAGCGCCCGAATCAACGTCGTCTTACCCGCGCCGTTGCGCCCGCGCAGCTCTACCGCTTCGCCTTCACGCAGATCAATATTCACGCCCTCAAACAGCAGCGTATCGCCATATCCAAGCGCCACATCGCGCGCCTCAATGAGCTTGCGCCGCGAGCGCATCGCGCCGTCCTTTATGTGCAAATGGATGTTGCGCGCCTTGAATTTTTGGTAACGATCCGCAACCTTATAGTCCAACTGCGCCACATGCTCACGGTCAATCCAAAAGGTTGGCATTTCGATTTTTTCTAACTCCGCCAGCTCTGCCGCCGCTTGATTTTCGCGCCGCTTGAATTGTTTAATCGTATCGGGGTCGCGCGCCCGCTCTTTCATGCGCCGAAACTGCAGTACCTTATCTTTTAGATTTGCGATCCGCCGCGCCGCCGTCTCATATTCATTCATCGCATTGCTCGTTGCAAACGCATTATGCTTCAAATATGCATCGTAGTTGCCCTCGTAATTTACCGCCGCGCCGTCCTTCAGTTCAACAATTCGGTCAACTTCTTTTAATACATCGCGGTCATGCGTAATCACCAGCATCGCTTGCTTTGACGCTTTCATCCAATCGATAAACTGCTTCTTTGCTAGGTAATCCATGTGATTGGTCGGTTCGTCAATCAGTGCTAAATCCGCCTGCGCGTGCATAATTTTCACCACCTCGACCAGCCGCTTCTGCCCGCCGCTCAGCGAGACGAGAGGGCGCTCCGCCACACCATCCATCTGAAAATTCCTCAACTCTTCGGTCACAAGCTCCTCAATTTGATAGAATCCTTTTTGCCCAAACCGATCAAGCGCCTGCGTATATTCTTCGATCTTCGCCATGTCATTACCCATCGTCTCGGGATAGGTATGCAGAATATGCCGCAATCGTGCGTACTCCGGCAGCCCACTCAAGATATACTCCAGCACTGTTATATCGCCGACATCGTGATGCTCCTGCGCTGTCGCCACGACCACGCTGCCGCGGCGAAAAATTACGCTACCCGTGAAATCTTTATCCGCGCCTGTCAATATACCAAATAGCGTCGTTTTTCCTGCGCCATTGCGTCCGATGAGCCCGACTTTCTCGCCGTCGTCCACGCTAAACTTCACTCCGGCCATCAACACTGTAGGGCCAAACGATTTCTCAGTAATGCGAACATCGGCAATCATACGGAATAGTATACCATAGCTCAGTATTGATTTTCGGTGTACTTTATTTTATAATATATAAAAGCCCCTGAGTTGTAAGGTGTCTCTTGCTTAATGCACTCTTATGTAAACATTACTTGCGCCGTACTACCTGCAGCAACGCGGGCATCATCTTCAGCGCGCTGAATTACCGCCTGGTCAATCTCTGCTGCACGGACGGCAGCTTTCGCGATAAATTTCCGCAACGCAGGCGACCATGTTTCGGGCGGTGTATCAATCTCCGCACCAAGTTGCTGCGCCATTACATCAACATGACGGCGACGCGTACGCGTGCGGTATTCAACCGGTGTTTCCTCTAGCATAAATAGTTCATCTTGCACGACTTCAAGTGATTTCATCTTAGCACTTAACTTTTCACGCAGCATATCAGCGCCGAAACCTTTCGATTTAAGCGCCGCCAACTCATTCGCAAAGCCTGCGGTTTGGTGCAACGCATCGCGCGACAATTCATCAGAGCATTCGACAGCTTGCTGCGGATACTTCTGCGTGCGATACGAATATTCAGCATCGTACAGCGAACGTAACCGCGCCACAATATTAAACGGCAATTGTCCGCTCGTATAATAATCTTTCAACTCATTGGGCAGAGAGTGGTAGCGCAACGCTTTGCTCACACGGTCGGCAGAGTAGCCAGTTAGCAATACTAATTCTTTTTGCGTTGGTGTACGTCCGTCGTGCTTATGCTGAAAGTAATAATAATGCCGCGCAATATCATTCGCTGCTTCAGCTGGATCAACTTCACGATGCTCGTTTTCGCGCCCCTGCAAACTCACCGCGTCGGCAAATGGCAGATTATGATACACGTCAATGCGCACATCGCTCTCGCGAAGCGCATACCCATATTTATCGGCGACTATACGCATAGCACGGCAGCGGCGATGCCCAGCGATCAAAATCCGCCACGTACCGTCGGGGCGGCGCTCAAGTTCACTGCTATCCGGAATTGCAACCGTATGTCCATCACCGTTATAAAATACGCGATATTCATCTAAGTATGCCTGTAATTTACCTACATCATCAAATTCGTTAACTTGAATCGGATTAACCTGGCGCAAGTGCGGCGGTTCAGCGCCGCCATCAAGCGAGACTGCTAGTTCTTGTAGCGCCGCCGGATCATACGTTGTGCGAATCTGCGGCAGCTCATTGACGCGAAACGGCAGCTGCGACATATCGCATTCGTTAAATTCAGCGCTACATTTAGACACTCGCGGCACCTGGCTACCCTCATAATTCATGAGTTCTAGTATAGCGCACATGTCATTATGACGCTATATATAATGTGTAAAATACATCGTTATCCACTATATGTAGTGTGTAATATCATTATGCTGCAATGATATAATGATGTAATATGAGCAAAAAGCATCCGCACAGCAAAAAACACGCTGGCTCGTCCGCGATCATTAACCGCCGGGCGCGGTTTGATTATACGCTGGACGACGAAATTGTAGCAGGGCTAGCGCTCACCGGCCTGGAGGTACGCGCCGCCCGCGACGGGCACGTCCAGCTAAAAGGCGCATTTGTTACAGTAAAAAATGGGGAATTATGGCTGAATAACGCTAGTTTCAGCCTACGCCATAACGAGCGCGGTAAGCCTGAAGCGCGCACAGTTGACACGAGCCCGCGCAAGTTGCTTGCAAGCCGCCGGCAAATCGACCAGCTCGCCGCAAGCCGTACGCAAGGCATGACAATCGTGCCGACAAAATTATTGACACGGGGACGATTTATCAAGCTCGTCATCGCGCTCGGCAAGGGCAAAAAGCGCTACGATAAACGCGAAACAATCAAACGCCGCGATCAAGACCGCGAAGCAAAACGGCTGATGCGCTAAAACGTTCCGATAAGCCGCACGCCAACCAAACGCTATATTCGCACGACAAAAGCGCAGCAAACAGCAAAATACACTCAAACGTTTTAGATGCTATGGCATTCAAGCTATTGCTCAAGTTCCCGCCGCGCGTCAATCAGGCGCTGATACAATTCAACAAGCTTTTTCGCCATCGTTTCTGAGTCGAACGCTTTCGCGACGCGCAATGCGCCTGCCGATAAGCGCTTAAGTTTCTCGCGGTCGCTGAGTATATCAGTCAAGACGCGCGCAAAATCTTCGCCCTCAATACCGCCGGTCAAAATTGAGTTCTTCGGCGTAAGCGCCTCAGTCAAGCGCTCGTCGCAGTACACAATCGGCAAACCTGCTGCGGCTGCTTCCAGAAACGTCATCGGCTGATTATCGAAATGATACGATGCAAGCGCGAACACATCCGCCTGTTTCAGCAGCGACGCTACCTGCGCGCTTGAACACATCCCCGTAAATATCACGCGATCTTCTAGCTCTAATTCCGCCACCCGCTTACGCAGTTCGCGTTCGTACGGGCCGCCGCCGACGAACACGAGCTTGATTGTTTCATCGGCAATGTGCGGCATCGCCTCGACAAGCGCCATTTGCCGTTTCTCGGGGCTGAGCCGCGCCACGCAAATGATAAATTTTTCACCGCGCTTTTTTGCAATTGGCGAGTCTATAGCACGCGCATGGCGATATTTTTTTGTATCAATACTGTTCGGAAAAATATAATACGGCGTCGTCAAGCCGCCTTCATCAACCAGAATCTTCGCTAAATGTTTCGACGGCGATAAACATGCGTCGCACTTATTCGCAAACGCTGCCGTCAACCGCCAACCTTGACGCGACAGCATATCTTTGATTCTACTGCGGTCAAGTTCGCGGATCTGCTCGCGCGACATTTTCGGCATAATCGGCTTCGTTCTCAACACTACGGGAAACGCTACCGTTGCTGCGATCAACCCCGCCGTCACCATAAACGGATAATCGTCGATGAGCTCGGTGTAGAGCGTATGGATTGTCGTGACATGCGGAATATTCTGGCGCTTCGCAACGCTATGCGCTAACACGCCTAAATAAAACTGCGTCTGGCTATGTACAATATCAAAGTCGTATTCGTCGAGGCGCTTTGCAAGCCCCGGGTAAATATACGCCACCTCGCGCTTTTCAAACACATAGTTCTTCGACGATGGCATGCGAATTACGTGGTCGTCGTAATCGTCGTAATCTTCGACTTTCGGCGCAACAACAAACACCTCGTGCCCTAAATTCTCCAGCGCTTGCTTGTATGTTGCTGTCGACGTTGCCACGCCGTGCACCGACGGTAAGTAATCGTCGATAAACAGTCCAATTCTCATAACTGCCTCTAGTATACCATATTGCGGGCGTCTGGTTCTTCGGGCAGCAAATCGCGCCAAGCTTCAAAATGCAGAATATGGCCAGCATTTGGTACGATACGAATTTTTGCCTCAGGTAAAAGCTGGCGCATCGCATTGCGCGCCTTCTCAGAGACGACCCTATCTCTTGCCCCCATTACAACCGTAACACGCCGCTGAACTTCTAGGGAAGGGGACGCTGTAAATGGGTTATCGTTATAAAGTAGCGTTGATAATATAGTCGATGTCTGCAGCGTTGTTGTTGCTTTTTTATATTTTTCAGACTCAAGAAACCACAACCACATGCCGCGATCATACGTATTCATGCCAACCACGCCGCGAATCAATTGCCCAAGGTAGATATTGTACACAGCCCAAAACGCTTTTTTTGGCATGTGTGTCGAAACAATCTGCAATACATTTGAGACATGCGACGTATGAGGCGTCGGGCAAGCAAGCACGACGCGCGTTTTCTGCGGCAACAAACCGTTAACCATATACCGATACACGACAGACGAACCATACGAATTGCTGCTCAGCAAATCCGGCGTCCGCCCAATCGCATCAACCGCGCGCGCCAACCACGCCGCTAAATCGTCGTATGACCGCAATTCCGGCAGCTCCGAGCCGCCATGCCCCGGCAAATCAACAGCATACACAGCGTAACCGGCGCGTACATACTGCTCGGCAAGCGGCATCATGTCAATTTTGCCGCCCGTCACGCCGTGGACTACAATCGCAACTTTGTCGGCGCTTGTATTACACTCCAACCAGCAGATTCCGTTTCGCTGGCGCTCCTCGCAGCCGAGCGTTTTAGCGATCTGTCTCAAGCTTGGCGGTCGTGTTGATCGTTTCATGCCATCGTATTATAGAGCGCATACGGCAAAAAAGCTACTGTATATTGTATAATGCAAGTATGCAAACGCTTCATATTGCGCTCGTGCTTGAGGATATGTTTCCTGATTCCAGCGGCGTCAGCCGTTCCGTGCAAATGCAAATTGAAGAGCTGGTGCGTTTAGGACACCGCGTCGCGCTGCTCGCACCTGCCGTACGGCTAGTGCCACCCGCAAACGCTGAAACGATTCGCCTGCCGTCATATCGCTTCCCAGGACTGCCAAAGCACACGCGAATTATCGTCAGCACCCATGCCCTCGCTAAACAGATTTCACGCGAGCATAAATTTGATGTTATTCACAGCCAAACCGACACTGGCGCCGTGCGGCTGGCGGCGCATATAGCACGCATACAGCATATTCCGCACATACATACTTTTCATACCAACATGGCGGGCGCGCATAGTACAGCACCGATTGTCGCGCTCCTCGGCAGCATTGGCTACCGGCTAGGCGCATACAAGCTACGGCGCATTCGCGGTAGCACGCAAGCCCTAGCTGCAATCAATCGTACTATACTGCACGAAGAGTCACCGCTCGGGTTGTTTGACTGGCGATCGCAAGCACTCATGGCGGCGAGCGTTGACGCCATCACTACACCATCACGCTACATGCTGCGCTACATTCAGGCTGCCGGCGCTAGTATGCATATTCCAAATGCTAGCATTCCTACCGGCTACAGCCGCTCGTTTGAAGCGATTATCGCGCAGACGAAGCGCAAACGAGCCTCGCATGCATTACGCTTCATAAGCGTCAGCCGCATCGTCAAGGAAAAGCGCCTCGCAGTCGTTATTGACGCATTCCGCCAAGCAGATATCCCAGACAGCGAGCTCGTCATTATCGGCGACGGCGCAGAGCTTGCCGCCCTGCGCGCCCGCGCTCGGGGCGATACGCGCATTACGTTCACCGGGCATGTCGGCAGCCAGCAAGAGATCGTACAGCATCTGCGCGATGCCGATATATTCATTCTCGCGTCATACCGCTTCGACAACCAGCCCATCGTCATCACCGAAGCGCTCGCCGCTGGATTGCCCGTATTGTACTGCGACGACCGGCTTGACGTCGGACTGCACCCAGGCAACAGCCTGCTCGTCGAGCCGTCCTGCAAGGCGCTCGCCACCGGTATGCGCCAATTAGCCAACAAATCAACCCGCCATCGCCTAAGTATTGGCACGAAGTCAGTCTTCCGTGAGCTGTCACCAGAGGCAACCGCGCGCGCGTATATCAAACTATATCAACAGCTGCTCTCAAGTAAGAAGAGAAACTTTTAGCGATCCTAGCTCGCCGTCAGAACATATTAGTGCTTAGAAACAAGCGTGCAGAAAGAGAACACGTTAGCCAAACAGAGTGCTCAACTACTCCGCATCTTTATTCAAATCAAGCGCAGGTGGACAGCAGTACGCCTCCACCAGCCGAATCACCGGCAGCGCCATGGTTTCGCGCGGCAGTTCTACGCTACGATCAATAATAGCAGCAGGACAAGGGTCGCGCGGCGGGAGCACCGTCGGCAGCTCGCCCACAGGGTAGGTGAGCGCGCCAGCGGGCGGTACGACCGGTTGCACTAAGCGCGTACGGTCGGCGCGGTTGCGGGCGGTGATTTGCGCCGCCTGGTCGTCAACATGCGCGCGGTCATCAGCGTTTAACTCAGCGTACGGACGCGGCATCATACCGAGCGTGCGCTGAGCGCTCACCACCGGGTCGCACACGAAAAACAAATCAAGCACATGCTCGCACAATCCGGCGCGGGCAAGCTCTTCGCCGACTTCGCCGAGTGCGCGCCCGTCTAGCAGTACAATCTCTACGCCTTCTTCGCGCGCATCGCGCAGCCATTTACGCAATAGCGCATCTTTGAATGCTTGGCTGCGCGGGCGGGCGCCAATTTTCACGCTGTTCGCGCTGATTTCCGGCGTGTAAAGCAACGCGTCGCGGTCTGCGCGCGGCAGATGATACACGAATTTCACGCGGCGCACGCAGGCGTCTTCGTTACGCTTATCGGCAAGAAATGCATCAATTGCTGCCGGATCGTCCAAATCTACGCCATATTCCTGCATCATTACCACGAGCACGCGAAAGACTTGCCCCGCATCAATCAGCATAACAGGCAGAAATAATTCATCGCGCACGTAATCTTTTACCAAACTCACAATCGTACCTTTGCCGCTGCGCGCATCGCCGTCGAACGTTACCAGCTTGGGAAGTGGATTGGCCATTAGATTCTATGATAGCATGAATTTGCGCAAAATCCGTACGCTTGATTAAAAATACTCGGCGAACAAATTGTATGAATAGCATACCTATACGCTATACTAGGTCCATGAAGCTCTTCTCTTGGAATGTCAACGGCATCCGCGCCGTCATCAGTAAAGGCGAGTTCGCGCGGTTCATTAGCACATACAACCCCGACATCGTTTGCCTGCAAGAGACGAAAGCATCGCCGAGCCAAGTAGAAATTGACCTGCCTGAGTACACTGAGCACTTCTACTCGGCGGCAAAAAAAGGCTATTCAGGCACAGCGATTTTCTCAAAAACGCCGGCGCGCTGCTACCGCGACGGCTTTCCGAACGGCATCGTCCAGCGATTTCAGCTAACAGGCGACCGCTACGGCGATCCGAACGGCGAAGGGCGCATTATCGCCGCAGAATTTGACGATTTTTGGCTTGTGACATGCTATACGCCAAATTCCAAAGGCGATTTGAGCCGGCTGAGCCTGCGCCAACGCTGGGACGCCGCGTGTCTCGCATATCTGCAAGAATTGGAGACGGGGCAGTATGGCGCCGCTAAACCGATCTTATACTGCGGCGATATGAATGTAGCATACGCCGATATTGACCTTGCAAACCCGAAATCAAACGCCGGCAAACATGGTTTTACCAACGAAGAGCGCGCTGGTTTTCAAACGTATCTTGACGCTGGGTTTATTGATGTTTTCCGCGCCGCCCACCCGCACGAAGCGAACGCTTACACCTGGTGGACGCATTGGGCGAACGCCCGGGCGCGCAACGTCGGCTGGCGGATTGACTACTGGCTGGCATCTGCCGCAATTGCGCCGCGCGTACAAAACCCAGCAATTCACGCCAAACAAATGGGCAGCGACCACTGCCCGGTGAGTGTTGAATTTGCATAGACCGCTTCGAGCATGCACTATCTAACATAAATGCAGCATATAAATGCTATCCGGGCAGCGCGCGTCATGCAGGCGTCGCTGAACAAACGCAGGTACATAAATCCTTATACTATTGACTATCTGTCTAATGTCTGTTATTATTATAACAGCTTTTCGCTCGTATTTACGGGCGATTAGTCGCCCCTGCACGTTCAAAGAGCAACTCAAATATCCCCCGTCCACCCGCGCTTCAGATCTCTCAGAGACCTGGTCGACGCTATGAAAGGAGGTGGCACATGAGCCGCCATGTTCGTGAGCTTATTACAGCTTTCGTGCTGACATGGATGCTCGGTGCTGCTGTTTTTGCAGCAGTCCAGCATCTATGGCACATAAGCGCTGCACTTGTAGTTTGTGCGATCATGTTTTTTATTTTTGAACGTGATCGCATGAACAAGTAGGGCGCCCGCTCTCTCGAAAAAGCTCGCCCCCGCTCCAGAGCGGCTGGCGCGGACACTCTCGGGGGCGGGCTTTTTCATATAGCTACAGTATCATTCCTATCGCCTGCACGCCGCTTTTCAATCGCCACCGTCAGCCGATATAGCCGCTGCGTACCATTTTCCAGATAGTAGTAATGGCGGATGTAAAACAATTCTAGCACAAATAGAATCAGCGTAAGCACACCCATGAGCACCGAGAGCAACAAACCAGCGGGGATTACCGCGAAAAACAGCCCAACCGCCGCAAACAGCAGGCACGCGAAGAACATCGTCACTAACAGATGGACCAGCCGCTCATGCTGAAACTCCGCGATTCGCCGCGCATGGAATGCCGCGAGCTGCACAAGCTCACCGGACGATAGCGTTTGTTCTAGTCTTTGTTTTATCATTGCTTCATGCTGCTTCATATCATTCGTCATAATTCCACTATACGCTGCCTAAACGAAAACAGGAAGTAATGGTATGATAGGTACACAAAGACATGCTTGAGCCAGGAAGAATTAATAACGAAAAGAGCACGAATGGAATACGATTATTGGCGCAAACAAAACCCAGCGAAGCCGCTGTTTCCCGACATTGAATGGGCAAAACCAGAGCAGCGAGCGCAGCGCGGGCGCCTCGGAATTGTTGGCGGCAATAAACTCGGCTTCGCGGGCGTTGCCGAAGCATACCAAACCGCGCTAAGCACCGGAGCAGGGGAAGTTCGCGTCGTACTACCAGACGCGCTGAAACGCTCAATTCCGCCCGCCATGACCGATGTCATCTTTGCGCCAAGCAATCCAAGCGGCAGTTTAGCCCGCGGCGCTATTAACGAACTGCGCGCGCTCAGCAGCTGGAGCACAGGACTGCTACTCGCAGGCGATGCGGGGCGCAATAGCGAAACTACTATTGTCTACAGCGATCTCCTTAGCACATACGACGGTCCGCTTGTTGTCACGCGCGACGCAGTAGACCTCGTGCGCAACGACGCCGAGGCAATCGCCACGCGCCCGCGCACAGTGCTCGTACTGAGTTTTGCGCAGCTGCAAAAATTATTCCGCGAATTGTATTATCCCAAGATTCTGACATTCAACATGCCCTTGATGCAGCTGGTTGAAGCGCTGCATAAATTTACCATCACATACCCGCTAACGATCGCGACACTGCACTGCGATACGCTCATCATTGCGCACGGCGGCGAAGTTGTGACGACTGATTGGCGCGACCCGATGCGCATATGGCGGGGCGAAACCGCAGCGCGCGCCGCCGCGTATCTACTATGGACACCGAGCCAACCGCTTGAGGCTGTTGCAACAAGTGTCGCCGTACTTAATCCGTAATGCAACACCCCGCAGAACAAGTTAAAAAACAATATACCGAATATAAAAAAAGGGGGAAAGTGAAATACACCTACCACCTGTATCATCCCAACAAAAATACCCGGGAGCATCTCCCGGGTATTTCGTTTGGTACAGATTTGTTTATTGCAGCTGGCGGCGGCTCATGACGTACGCGGTGGCGACGGCGGCTAAGCTGCCCAGTCCAACCAGCGGAGCGACCATGCTGCCCAAACCAGTGTGCGGCAATTCGTTCGGCGTTGTCGGCGGAGTCGTCGGCGTCTCGCACTTTGACATATCAGTCGTATATTCGTCGTTCAAATCGCTCTTCTTGACTGTCACGATTGATTTGTCTTTGATGCGGCAAACCTTCACATTCTCGCAGTCTGACAAATCTTTTGAGTGCTTCTCCTGGCTAAACTCGCTTTGTTTGATAGTGATGATGTTGCCAGTTTTCAGTTCACAGACTTGCATCTTTTCGCAGTCCGACAAGTTCTTTGAATGCTTTTTACTGTCGAATTCGCTTTCGCGGATCGTGACTATCGTGCTGCTGCTAAGCTCGCAGACCTGAATTTTCTTACAATCATTCACGTTCTTTGAATGCTTCTTGCTATTAAATTCCTTCTCTTTGATCGTAACGATTTTGTAGCTCGCCAGGTCGCAGACTTGGATTTGCTTACAGTCATTGATGTTTTTCGAATGGCGTTTGCTATTGAACTCGTTTTCCTTAATCGTAACAATCTTGTTCGTCGTCAGGTCGCAAACCTGGATGTTCTTGTATTCAAAGACTGCTACTGCCCACACTGGATTTCCACAATCCTTAATCACTGCGGCAATGAATTTGCCATAGCTGTCAAACCATGCAAACACCTCAAAGTGATCGTAGACGAAGCTATTTTGCACATTAAACTTGTAATACGTATGGCCATCAACTGTATCTGTGCCATACGATGACTCTGGATGACGCGTATTACTCTGAATTGTGCGCGCGCCTGTTGCAACTATCTTGCCATCAACGACAACACGACCGTCTTTATAAACCGTACCTGTTTTCATGCCAGTACCGTTAATCATGCTGTCATTAATATAGTATCGGTTGTAAAGCGTCTTCATGTGGCTACTGCCATAGTACGTGTCTTTCAACGACTGATGCGTTGGCGTACCACACTTTACAACGTTAATGTATTCATCACAGACAGCATGTGCCGGCAACGCATACCAGATACCGGCAGCAACCGCGACGCTCGCGACCGCTCCGATAACAATTTTCTTTAGGCTTATCATTACTTCCTCCTTTTACGCCTCTGTACCTCACATTGGCTTATGAGTCCATAATAGCACAATCTTTATTTATTGTCAATAATAATATATAAAAATAAGCGGAATTCGGCGGATTTTTAGCATTTTTAGATAATTTTGGCAAATTTTTCAGCGAGATTCGCTAAAAAAGCCGGCATATGCTATACTTACATAGACAATTTCTACGCCGCGGTGGTGGAATTGGTAGACACGTTAGACTCAAAATCTGATGTCCTTATGGACGTGCCGGTTCAAGTCCGGCCCGCGGTACCACAAAATGAACGAGTTTCGCTTGGAGCGAGGCTTTTATTTTTACCTAAAAACGGGCGAGACAAAGCCTATCCCAGCGCATTCAAGAGCACATAGGAACCAACAAGCATTTTTGTGTTCGCGCCTTAAATACGCTATACTATGACACATATATGAACGATGATCGGTCCTCGTTATCGGTGCCGTCGCGGCAGTCTGCGGACGCCGATATTAGTGTTTCTGGCAATCCTGCACAGAAGCAGGCGGCGGCAAACATTGTTCGCGGACAGATTGACACAATCTACCAGAATGATCCGCATGCAACTGGCACGGTGCCAAGCAAGACCGCGCCGGTAACATCAAAAACAACAAACCAATCTACACACGGCTACGCCCGTCCAACCGGCACCGTCGCGCAAACGCAAGTAACACCGCAGCAGCGTATTGCGCCTGGACCAGGCGCAGTCAATACACACGAGGAAAATCCATACAACCGCACACTCAGCCAAGATTCGCCGCTCAAAACCAAAGACAACTCGTGGCAAAAGTACCATAGCGCTTGGCAATCATATTATCAACAATACTACGAGCGGTACTACATATCGCAAGTAGCAGCCGCTAAAAAATCACTCAACGACCAAGCAGAGGTCCACCGTACCGCCGCCGAAAAACTCCGCGCGGTCGAAAACACAGAGGCGCTCACGCCGAATGAGGCAATCGACGACTTGCGCGGTTCGCTGCGGCAAAAAATCAGAAAACGCGCGGCAAAAGTACGCAAGAGCCGCCATTTCGTGCCAATCATGGCGGCGCTCGGCGTATTGCTCGTATTTTTGTTCTTGCAATACAACCGCGTCTTATTTGCATACGTCGAGGCGTACGTTGCGCCAAGCGCGATGGATCCAGAATCGATCATCGTATCGTCGAACGCAGAGACGCCCGTATCCGCCGACCCAAAGCTCATCATTCCAAAAATCGCCGTAGACGAACCGATCGTCTGGGACGCCGATGCGTCCAGCCAAGACTCGCTCAATGCTGCTATGACGCGCGGCGTAGTGTGGTTTAACATGCAAGGCGCAAACGCCCGCCCAGGCGAGCGCGGCAATTTCGTCGTGTCGGGGCACTCTGCAAACGATTGGCTTGATAGCGGCAATCATAAATTCGTCTTCGCGCGGCTTGAACGAATGGCAGCCGGCGATGTCGTCTATGTCAATTACAACAGCAAGCGCTACACGTACAAAATCACACGCACGCAAGTCGTCAAACCGACCGATGTGAGCGCGCTCCAAATCGGCAGCGACAAGCCGTATATCACGCTTATCACGTGCGTACCGCTCGGCACAGCGCTCAACCGGCTGCTGGTGTTCGGCGAGCAGATTAGCCCGAGTCCAGACGAAGCGGCAGCATCCACAGAGACGACCAAACCAGCAGCTAAAACCAACTCTGCCAAGAAGATGCCTGCAAACTCGCCGACATTTATTGAACGGTTGTTTGGTGTTGGTGCGCGCTAGCAGCATTGCCCATTTGGAGAGGTAAAGTCGAATTGCTTTTCACTGCCGCTACTATTCCGTCGTCAGCGACAGCCGCATCAAACGTACCATTCCGGCAGCCTCGTCGCGCGTAAAATAGTAGAAGAATTTATCATTGCCAGCAAGCAATGTCGCGGCATGGCTTGCACCGCGGGCAAGCGTTTGCATATTCGTGCCGTCGTAATCCATAAACTCAATCGCGCCGTCTGCCGCACTCAGCAGGTGGAAATCGTCAAGCCAGCCGATTTTAGCATTGAGCGCCGCAGACGGAGCTACGGTAGCAATCGACGACAGCTCCAAGTCATACGTCACGATGTCGCGCCCGTTCTGGATGTAAACGAACCGCTGCTCGCGCGGCGAGAAACCAGCGAATGCGACGTCTTTTGCAAGCGATAATTTCGCAATCGTCTTGCTTTTGATGGCGTCCGTGGAATCGCTGCCTGGCAGCTCGGCGCGATATACGGTCGCGCTGTCGCCCGCCACAACCAGCTGATAGAGCTCATTATAATAATTCGCGATCGTATAGCTAAGACTGCGACCGGACATATTCGTAAATGTCTGCACCGTTTTGGCAGTAAGCTTATCTTTCGACACATAGCCAACGGTGCGGATGCCGCTGGCGTCAGGATGCGTGGCATAGCCGATCCAGCCGTTGTACGCTACGACGAGCGAGCTTGCATTTGTTACAAGCGGACCAGACAACGTGGACGTTGATAAGTTCAAGCGGCGAACATCGTGATTCGTCGTGAGAACGTAAGCGATGTTACTGTCGGTCGGATCGTACTGAAGTTCGGCGATCGAAATACCAAATTCGGTAGAAATATTGCGCGCAGGATCGCCGCTGTCTTTTGGCACAAGCAAATATTCAGTTTTACCATCATCGTATGTATGCAATACGAGCACGCGTTTATTCGCATAATCCCAGCCGGCAAGCGAGAAGCGGCTTGAACCGGCAGCGCTTGGCACGGTGATTTTATCAGCCGACACTGTTACTGAGCTGTGCTCAACGTTGGCATCATGCACACGCGAAAAAGTGACGGTCGGCTGCGTGTCGTTCTCAATTACTGCGAAACGCGAGCGGTCGAAACTCGCCATGACACTCGCGATATTGCCATATGTCGCCGCAGTCTCAATCTTCGGGTCGGTTGGCACGAGCCGTACGTAATTGAGCCACAGCACCGCGCCCGGCTTAACCGTAGCTTGCTTCTGCCATGGCTTATAGCCGTCGCGCGACACCATAACGGCGTGGTTGCCAGCTGTTGCGGTGATTCGCGTCGCCGTACGGTTCGATAGCTTAACTGCATCCAGCTGGATTTCGGCGCCGCTCGGGCGCGAATTAAACTGAATCATACCGCCTTGTTCAAATCGTCCGTCAAACTGATTGTAACGATAGCCAAGCGCGATAAACAACGCCACCACGACAAGCCCAAGCGTCGTCAAGATCATCACTGCGTAAGTGAATGTTAGTCTCAGACGCAGTTTGCGTTTAGAATCATGCTCATACATAGCTTTCACTTATTATATCATTATTATTTCGCCATTTGTGTATAGCGCACTGCGTGGTATGATAAGTATAAGCATGTAGCGATAGAGGATAGGGTATGAACAAAAAAGTAAGCATCAACGGAACAATCTACGACGCCGAAACCGGCAAAATTCTGCGCGCCGAACGCAGTGCGGGCGTACAGAATGCAGCGTCGCGGCGTGCGGTTGATATTCATGCCCGCCCACAACGCTCGCAAACACTACAGCGCCGCTACGTCAATAAAATCAAATCAATCAACGGCATAAAAGCGTGCGCCAAACCTGCTGCGCATGTTACACCGTCAGCAACGCCCAGAGTTGCGCCGCGTATAGCAGCGCCGCCGCAAACTCAGTCGCATCCGGCAATCCAGAAGCATCGCGCCGTGAAACGCACGCCGCAAGCAATCACGCACCCGCGCGTCGCGCACTTCGCAAAAGCGACACCAGCACGCGCGCAAACCCGAGCGTCAGCACAGCAAACCGCGCCCGACATTGCACCGATGCAACACGCGATAGTACAGGCAGTTGAGCAAAAACGCCAAGCAAACGCCGCCGAACAAACGCGCGTCGTACTACCATCCCGCGTCATCAAGCAGCAAGCGATTGAGTCTGCCACCAAGCAGATGAAACCGCGCTCCGAGCGCAAAGAAATCAAGCAGCCGAAAAAATATTCCAAATTCCGCCAATTCGTCAGCACGGCAAGCGTCGCACTCGCCGTTATGCTGCTTGGCGCGTATTTTACGTACTTAAATATGCCGGCGCTCAGCACGCGCGTCGCCGCCGCGCAAGCGGGAATCAATGCTACATACCCGGGCTATCAACCGGCAGGCTATACGTTAAATGGACCCGTTGCGTACGATAAAGGTAGCGTCACAATGAAGTTCGCATCAAATGGCAGCAGCGAGACGTTCACGCTCGCGCAGACTAAATCAAACTGGGACTCAAGCGCTGTGCTCGAAAATTACGTCAAACCGGCCGCTGGCCGCAAATACAGCACCGCCACCATCAACGGCTTAACAATCTACACCTACAGTAGCAATGCCGCGTGGGTAAACGGCGGCATCTTATACACCGTGCAGGGCAGCGCACAGCTCGCACCAGATCAAATAGAACGGCTGGCAGCAAGTCTATAGCCCTTGCTTTTATGCTATAATCTAGCCATATGACAACTATTCGCACGCGATTTGCACCGAGTCCGACAGGCTATATCCATGTCGGCAATGTCCGCGCGGCGCTGTTTCCGTGGCTTTTAGCGCGGCAGCAGGGCGGCACGTTTATTTTGCGCATTGAAGACACCGACCGCGCGCGTTTCGTGCCGGGTGCGGAAGATTTAATTTTAGACACGCTTGAGTGGCTGGGGCTTGACTGGGACGAGGGGCCGCGGCGCGGCGGCGAGTACGGTCCATACCACCAATCCGAGCGGCTCGAAATCTACCGTGCGTGGGCGCAAACGTTAATCGACAAAGGACTAGCATATGCTGATCCATACAGCCCGGAGCAAGTGCAAGCCTTCCGCGACGAAGCGCGCGCCGCTAAAAAAGCATTTTTGTACCGCGATTACCGCCCCGAAAATCCGCCGGCATGGGACGGCACGCAGCCGCTGCGATTCAAAGTCGCTAATCCGAAACGCTACACTTGGCACGATCCGGTAATGGGCGAGTTATCTGCTGGACCAGAAGCGCTTGATGATTTCATTCTCATCAAAGCCGACGGCTACCCGACGTACAATTTTGCACACATCGTAGATGACGCTGAAATGCATATCACGCATGTCATCCGCGGTCTGGAGTACATCTCGTCGATTCCACGCTATTTAAGCTTATACGAAGCATTTGGGCTGACGCCGCCGGTCTTAGCGTGCCTGCCGCACATCATGGCGCCCGACGGTAAGAAAAAGCTTGGTAAACGCGACGGCGCAAAAAGCGTCTCCGATTACCGCACCGATGGGATTTTGCCCGAAGCGATGCTGAATTTTCTCGCAAGCATGGGCTGGAATGATGGCACTGAGCAAGAAATCTTCAGTCGCGACGAGCTAATTGAAAAATTCAGCCTCAGCCGCGTGCAAAAATCCGGCGCGCGCTTCGACGAAAAGCGGTTGCTTTGGGTGAACGGACAGTGGATTCGGCGCCTGAGCTTGGACGATTTGTATACGAGAGTGAACAATCCTGCCAGCAACAGGTCTTCGAAGCAATCTGCGGCTGCTTCTACTTACTGGCCGCCCGCCGCAGCACAGGCGAGCGAAGATTACAAAAAACGCGTTCTCGCCCTGGCGCAAGACCGCTTAAAAACGCTCGCCGGCTTGCCGCAGCTCACTAGTTACTTTTTTGAAGAACCCGCGCGCGACGACTCGCTCATTGAGGCAAACAAACAGCTCAAAAAACTTTCGCCCGACGAGCGCCAAGCCCTCGTGCGTACTGCACGCGACTCACTTGCCACGCTCACCGATTGGACGCCGGAATCAATCCAGCAGCGCCTCAATGATTTACTCGAAAAAACTGGTCAAAAACCCGGCGTCTTATTCGGCCTTGTTCGTATCGCTACTACTTGGGCGCCATTCAGCCCGCAGCTCAACGACACGCTCGCGCTACTCGGTAAAGAGACAACGCTCAGGAGACTAGCGTCATTCTAGCGTGAACGATGTGTGTAGATCTATCTCTGTTGACGGATGCTCAAGCGGGTAGCGGTAAGGGAGCTCTCTTTCGCTCACGACGCGATAAAACCGCCGCCAACGCGAATCTTCAAATTCCAATTGATTGCCCGAAATAAAATGAACATTCGGATGATGGTCGTCAATCCCGCGCGGCAGCAGCCCGGCACGCACACTCGTGCTCTCCAGCCGGCTCGCGAGAAAACCGTATTTTGCGAGGCAACGAACAATGATAGGCTTACGCATCGTTGAAGTCTCGCCAATCGCCAGCCCCAATTCTCCCTGCGCCACTTTGGTAAAATAGTCAATCATCGACATGCCGGCCATGGAATCTCGCGGAGCACCGCGAAATAGCATACCAGCAAAATGCGCAATTCTGCCAGCCTCTGAGTTAAACGTGACGCGCGGCGAACTCAGGCGCTCAGGATGATCGCCAAATACCATTCGATAGCGCGTTCCGCCTTCAACACTGTACAACCCGGCGCTCAGCTGCGTTCCATTAGCCAATGACAGAGGAGGCAGCGTATGCTCAAAATGATTTTTCGTAGACATTATCCTTTTATTATATAATATTTATATAAAATTAGCAATAGTATTGTTGTTTTTCAACCTATAACGATACTAAGCCGCAAGTATCGCATCAAAACGCCGCGATACGGTACGCAATCTGTTATAATAACCATAAGCATGGACACAAAAAGATCAACCGAGCTCAGCCGCAAGCTACTCGCCAAACAGCAGCCAGGCAAGATCAAACGGTTTCGCGCGTTTATTGAGCGCCACCGCCTAGCGACGATATTGATTTGCGGCGTGCTGCTCATTTTTATCGGCAGTGCGACGGCGTTTTATTTAACCTATCAGCCGCCTGTTGCGCAAACCGACCACACGCCAATTGTACGCAAGAAGAAAACAGGACCGACAAAATTCTACTCGCAGCTCAATGGAATAGAAGTTGCCGACGAAACCGCTGTCACCAAACCGGTCACTGCAGTGATGATTGAGAACTCGCCGGATTCGCGCCCGCAGTCCGGGCTGAAGCAGGCGGAAGTCGTCTATGAAGCGATCGCCGAAGGCGGCATCACGCGATTTTTGTGTTTATACCAACAGCATAAACCAGGTCTAGTCGGACCAGTGCGCAGCCTGCGCATGTATTACGTTGATTGGCTCGCGCCGTATCAAGCAAGCGTTGCTCATGTCGGCGGCAGCGCAGCAGCACTCGCCGAAATCCGCAACGGCAGCTACCGTGACATTGACCAGTTCTTCAACGGCGGCAGCTATTGGCGCGCTCGCGACCGATATGCGCCGCACAATGTCTACACGAACTTTGAAAAACTCGACGCGCTCAACGCCGCGAAAGGCTACAAAAACTCGCAATTCTCCGGGCAAGCGCGCGCCGACGGCACAGCCAGCGAACAGCCAAACGCCACGAGTATTGATATCAACTTTAGCGGTCCGCTCTACAACACGCACTACGACTACGATAAAGCAAGCAACTCATATCTGCGCAGCATTGGCGGCGCAGCCAGCAACGACCGCGAAGAAGGCCGCATCGCGCCAAGCGTCGTCATCGCCATGCGCGTCGACGAAACCACCGTACGCGAAGACGGCTGGCGGCAAAGTATCGTCACAGTCGGGAGCGGCGCGGCGCATGTTTTCCAAAACGGCACGGTCATTGAAGCAACATGGCGCAAAGGCAGCCGCGCCGAGCCGTTACGCTTTTTCGACGCCAACGGCAAAGAAATCGCGCTCAATCGCGGGCAAACCTGGATAGGCGCGGCGGCAAATAGCGGAGGAGGCGTCGCGTGGCATTAGGAAAAAACACGCGCCATGCGCCGAAGCGCGTCGCCGAAATGCGCGACTATTGGAGAATTTACCGCCGAAATGCGATCTTGCTTTCGCTTCTCACGCAGCTGCTCGTCGCACTAGTAGTCGGCGGGGCGTTAATCGTGGCAGGCGCGCACATCGACGCGCTGCCATTTATCGTCACGATGGGCGCAACAATTATAACGTCAGTAGCACTGAATATTTATTTAATGCTGTTTTTACTAGCTCCCTTGCGCGATTTAGCAACTGCGATCGCGCGCGCCGCCGGACAAACTGTCGACCAGCCGCTCGGCAATCCAAATTTGCCGCGCTATGCTAAAGACGGCTTTCACGATATGCTGCTGTATATTTACAAGAATAATTCCGCCGACAATGCTGATAATACAGACAATTCGCATGCCTCACAGCGCTATAAAACGCTGCTCACTGCGCTCAATCAGACAAACACCGGCATCGTCGTCATGAATACCGCCGGCGAGATTTCGTTCGCCAACCGCGCAGCACCCGTCAAGCAAACGAAAGAGGGTGCGCTCAAATTAGAGTTATTATTCGATGAGCCAGACGATTTTACAAATTGGCTCGCCGCTTGCGAGACCAACACGGTACACGCCCAGCAAACTTGGCTGCGCGTACCAAATAAAATCATCGGCGACGAGGACCGGCGAATCTTCAACGTAACCGCCAGCTTTGAACAGGGGAGCGCCACCGAAGTCGTCCTAATCGCGTACGACGAATCAGATATCTACCAGCCGGAAGACGACGGGTTGGACTTCATCTCGTTTGCGGCGCACGAATTGCGCGGTCCGATTACAGTCATTCGCGGCTACTTAGATGTGCTGTCGCTTGAGCTTGAAGACGTACTCACCGCCGAGCAGAAAGAGCTATTTCAGCGCCTCATCGTCAGCGGCAACCGCCTGTCCGGCTATATCAACAATATTTTGAACACAAGCAAATACGACCGGCGGCACTTGAAAATCCATCTCAGCGAAGAGTCGCTCGCGCACATTTACCAAACAATCCGCGACGACATGAACTTGCGCGCTTCGTCACAGCACCGCCAACTCGTTGTCGATATTCCCAAGGATTTGCCGGCTGTCGCTGCCGACCCGTCAAGCATTAGCGAAGTTTTATCAAACCTGATTGACAACGGCATCAAATATTCAAATAACGGCGGCATTGTGCGCGTTAACGCCGCCGTTGAAGGCGCGTTCGTGAAGGTTTCGGTTGTTGACAATGGTATCGGTATGCCGGCAAACGTCGTCGGCAATCTATTTCACAAATTCTACCGCTCGCACCGCTCGCGCGAAACCGTCGCCGGCACAGGAATTGGGCTGTACATTTGTAAAGCAATCGTTGAAAGCCACGGCGGCACGATCAGCGTATCAAGCACCGAAGGCGTCGGCTCAACGTTTTCATTCACGCTGCCGGTCTACGCCAGCGTCGCCGAAACCTTGCAAGCAAACGGGCATATTAACACGGCGCTCGTCGCGCGGCATGGCGAATCAATTACCAATCACGCAACCTATTCAGGGTAAAGGAGTCTACACTATGGCGATAAAAACGATTTTAATGATTGAAGACGACCGGTTCATCGGCGAAATGTATGTGCGCAGTTTGCGCCAGGCAGGTTACGACGTCGAATGGGCGATCGACGGGCGCGACGGACTGGTGATGGCAACCAACAAAGCGTACGACTTAGTGCTGCTTGACATCATGCTGCCAGAACTGCGCGGACAAGAAATCTTGCGCGAGATCAAAAAGAATCCGGTCGCAAAGCATTCGCATGTTGCCGTCATGACGAATTTTGATCAAGACGAAGAAACACGCCAAGAAATTGAACGCGATGTCGACGCATATTTCGTGAAAGCGGAGATCACACCGCGGCGCCTGCTTGAAATCGTACAGCAGATTGGCAATTCAGCGGTAGACGCGAACGAGTAATTTTGATATAGTAGATGGCGCTAGGTCGTATCGTCTAACGGTTAGGACATCAGGTTCTCATCCTGACAATCCGGGTTCGATTCCCGGTACGATCACCATGAAAGGATTTATCATCCATTCGGATTCGAAACAGCTCGCTTACCTCTGGTAGCGGGCTGTTTTTGTGAGTTTCTAACTTTAACATTTCTGTCCACGGTCGCCCTAATTTGGTTTTGCAGGCTTTGGCGGTGTTCTAGGCATCGGTTGCGTTGTAATGATATGCTGGATAAGAGCGCTTACGTGTTATCCTTAAGGTATTTTGACCTTTGTTTTGCATAACGCTTATACTTAAGATACAATAAAATTATGGACATACATGACGAGAATACAGTCAGAGGATTCGGTCTATAGAGTGGCGTAAATATGATAAAAGCCTCTATGCCGCCAGCATTAGCCAATAGGCGTAATCGCTCTTGGGGGATTTGTCTTGGCGTTCTCGCGCTTGTTTTATTAAGTATAGCGATGGTGTGTGCGGTCGTATACTCTCTATTAAATGTTAGTACTGTCGGCAGGCAACGGGAACTAGCCTCCTACCTCGAAAAGAAGTACAACGAACAATTCGTTGTACCAGAGCCGAAATATAAAAATGGCGGTTTTGCCGTCGAAGGCACATGGAGCACCGACTTTGCGCATCCAAGGTCTAACCCAGATCTCAAGTTCCACGTAGGCTGTAACAGCTACGGTTGTAGCGACCAGTATGTTGCTGCTCTTTGGTCCATTCAAGCCAACGGGGAACTTCAAGAAATTGTAAGCCAAGTCAACAAAGAGTTCTCTGATTACAAAGCTGACAATGCTCGCGCTGAAATAGTATTATCTGGTGACCTTGTCGATGCTGTTGATAAACAGTCTAGATATGATGAGTATAAAACAAATGACAACAATTTCCTATTTAGGTTAATAATAGACGCCCCTACAAATTATAAAAAATCTTCGTACATATTTAGAATAATAGAGAAGCTGAGAGAAAGAGGGGTAACTAGCATCAAGATAGATACGAATAAGAACTACATAGCGCCCAATAGTACTAGATGCACTCTATTTCTTGATAAAAAAGAACCAAGAGCTATAGAAGACTTGGAAACATGTCTAAAAACGAAGGAGTAGAAAATGTCATTAAATGTTGTAAGCTATATAAACCTAAGCGCGTTAGCGTATTTTGACTCTGTAGTAAAATCTAGCCGTAAGCAAATTTCAAAAGGTTTTTAAGGTTTTATAATGGTTCAATCTAGGTTAACCGCATCGCAAATAGTAGCCATAAAGAAACATAAGTCAGTAACTATATGGGGTCGGGTATTTTTAATTATTGCGTGTTTGTTGCTTATCATTGCGATCGTATACCTTATTTCAATTGCAATTCACACTGATGAGCGCTCTGAAATGATGAAATATTTATATGGTAAATATAATAAAGAGTTTGTTGTAGAAGATGTAAAGTATGCAGGTGGGCTTGGATCTGATAGATATTTAGAGGCGCGAGCATATCCGAAAAATGACGAATCATTAAAGTTTAAAATGTGGCGTTTAAGGAATAGCCGAGGCGGCTATAGGTATAAAGATAGATATCCAGAAGCCTTATGGCTAAAAGAGTTAAAGCCGACGTTAGAGGCTGCAGTTAACAAGCATTTACCCGACGGAAGCTTAAGCATGGTGGATTTAACTAGTAGTGATGCTATAAAAAATCAGATAACAAGCCCTATGCCAAGTTATAATAATGCTTTTAGCACATACAAAAAGAGCATATATTTAACGGTGGCAATTAAGAGTAAATCTACGTATATAGATTTAGAGAATCGTCTATTCAGTCTTATCAATGATCTGAGAAAATATAATATATCTCTAGCAGTCGGCTGTCAAACTTCCGGGCGTGAATATTGGATGGAAAATACTGAAATAGAGAGAATAAGGACAGCACAAGATATACGTCTATATAAGAAGGGAGAGTAAAATGTCTATAACATCCGAACAATACTTAGCATTGTCTGCAGTATGCTATACGAATTTTGATGCGAGTATAATAGAAGAATTAAGTAAATCAGGTGTAACGATCAATTATCTGATAGGTAGCGGTAAGATTCCCGACTACAAAGACGACTCTACTAATATCATCAACTCAAAATATCAACACCTCGCGAGCTTAGGTGGTTGGAAACTAATCAACTTCCAACCCAACACTACCTCCGATTTCGCTGCTGCGGCCTTTCAGAATCATGATACGAAAGAGATTGTTTTTGCTTTTCGCGGTACCGAGCCAAACAAGAGTGCTTAAGTACCATCTTTAGATATTTTAACCTTTGTTTTTGTGTAACGCTTATGTTTAAGGTAAAATGAAAATATATGGTGAGAATACAATTCAGAGAGTTCGGTCTATACAGCGATGAAGAATGATAAGCTAAAAAGAAATTCAAGAACAGAAACTGTTGGGCTGCTATGCAAGGCTGTCGTCATGCTTATAATTACTGTGGCCATCGTTGCCGTCTGTCTCATTGGATATTATTTAGTCAGTAAGATTGATTGGTCTGTAGAATCAAAAATGACAACCTATCTAAATAAAAAATATCAAGAAGAGTTTACTGTAGAAAAACCTGAATGTAAAGGAGGTGGTTTTGCGGTTAAATGTGTTTGGTCGGCACATGCTTACCCTAAGTCGAACAATGACTTAAGATTTGATATTGACTGCAGCTCTACTGATCCGTCGGACTGTAGCGACCAATACATAGCTGCCCTTTGGTCTATTCAAGCTAACGGGGAACTTCAAGAAATTGTAAGCCGAGTCAATAAAGAGTTCCCTGGCTACAAAGCTGACAACGCTCGCGCAGAAGTTATTCTATCTGGGAACCTTGTCGATAATGTCACTAAGCAGTCAAACTATCATAGCTACAAGACAAGCGATAGCGGTTTTCTACTTAGGCTAATTATAAACTCTCCAAAATCTGATAAAAAGTCCTCTTACCTTTTTTCTATAGTAGGAAAACTACGAGAAAAAGGTATTTATAGTGTAGATATTGACACAAACAAAAACAGTGGCTCAGGCGTACGGTGCGAAGTGTTCTTTAGTAGGAAGAAACGAGGCTCAGCAGAAAATATAGAGAAATGTATAATAAAACAGGAGTAGAAAATGTCATTAAATACTGTAAGCTACATAAACCTAAGCGCGTTAGCGTATATTGATTTTAGCAAATCCTTAGAAGGTCTAACTATTAACGAGCTAATATTACGCAAAGCAATTCCAGAAAAATATTTGAATGAAAAACCTGAATTATCTTCGCTACGTGACGAATCTAATCCTCTCCGTTCCTGGAAACTAATCAACTTCCAACCCAACACTACCTCCGGTTTTGCTGCCGCGGCCTTTCAGAATCCTGATACGAAAGAGATTGTTTTTGCTTTTCGCGGTACCGAGCCAAACAAGGACATTTATACATTCTTGCAAGATGCAATCACAGATGCGCAGCTCGCTGTTAGCGGCAATGCGCTCGGCAAGCCAAATCAGTTTAACGACGCTTTCACCTTTTTCGATAAAACGCTGAAAAAGATTGGCAAGGGCAACTATAGCGGCTACAGCTTCACTGGTCATAGTCTCGGCGGTGGGATTGCACAATACATGACGTACATCACAAACAAGACGGGTAAGTCAGTGACATTTGATGCGGTTGGTATCGGGCAGGCAATGCCACATGTCGATCCGGCATCATTCAAAGGATACATTACGGATTACGTTAACCAAAATGACATTATCGGGGAATATGGAGTTCAGCTTGGCGATACGATATATTTGAAAGATACAAGCAAACAAGATGGAGCTGTTGACGAAATGAGCAGGCGTCTCGTCGCGGAAATCGTCAATAAAGCTCGTACAAATAGCGGTACGCCGATACCGCCTGAAGTCGCTGATGCGGTTCAAAAAGCTCTATTCGGTAAAGATAGTCAAGGGTCTAAAATGCCAACACACGAACTCGGATCGCTGCTAGAAAATGGTAAGTTGTCCGAAGCCGTTACTGGCAGTAATGCAACCTGGAAAGTGAATGCTTTGCAGGGCGCTGCAAATGTATCAAGCTTTGTGGCGAATGGCGTAAAGTTTATTTTCGTTGATATCCCGCTGGCTGAAATAAAAATAACAATTGCCGTAACGGCGGCTGCCATAGAGGTTGCTGCACAAGTTGGCGGTAGTATCATACGGGGTGCTAGCGAGGCTGTGGGTATTGCAGCGGGTGTATTAGCTGACGCTATTGCGACGACTACTAAAATATCCGAGTCCGTTGCGTTGGGCATTGGGCTGCTGCTGGGCGGTGATGTATATATAAAAGGCACTGACGAGAAAGATGATATTGAGGCTTGGAGAACAAATGGAGGTTTGGTTCTCAAGAAAGCTGCTTACGTAGAGGCTCTTGGTGGAGATGATAGGGTAGAGGGAACTGAGTTGGGCGATACAATATATGCCGGGAGCGGCAATGACTATGTGAAGGCAGAGGGAGGGGATGATTTTGTATCTGGCGGTTCAGGAAACGATGTTTTAATCGGCGACGAAGGTAATGACGTTCTAATAGGCGGCGAGGGAGACGACCACTTAGAGGGAAGAGAAGGGCACGACAGGCTTTATGGCAACAGAGGTAATGACCACTTGACCGGCGGGTCTGGCAATGATTTGATAATTGGTGGAATAGGAGATGATGAGCTCGGTGATCACTATGGTGATGACACCTATGTGTATAATTTAGGTGACGGACATGATAAGATTACAGACATCAAAGGCACTGATACGCTTATTTTTGGTAGCGGTATAAAACCTGCTGATGTAAAATTAAGACGCGTGGAGAGTTTCTATGGCGACAAAAATAATGGCATACGAGACTACGATTTAGTATTATATGTCGGTGATTCTGGCAGCGTAACCATAAAGAATTACTATGGCTTTCAAGGATGGTTTTGGTATGAGGAAATGGCTGGTAATAAGATTGAAAAGGTGGTTTTTGCGGATGGTACTGTCTGGAATGAAAATGATATTCGTGCGATGACACATGTATCATATGGCACCGACGGTAAAGATACACTAACAGCCTTTGACGATTATGGGTTTACTTTTTACGGACTCGCAGATGCAGACTGCCTAATAGGCAGAGACGGCGACGACACGCTATACGGAGGAGATGGCGACGACACGATAGGAGCTAGCGGTGGAAATAATATTCTCTCGGGGGGCGCTGGGAATGATACCTTTACATCGTCTGGTTATAAGAAAGTAGGGAATGATACTTATCTATTTGATAGAGGCGATGGACATGACACAATTCGCGAATATAGCGGGTTTGATAAAATTCAGTTTGGCGATACCATAAAGCCTAATGACGTGTCGATGGATTTGGTGGTAGAAAATGGTAGTTATTATAACCTAGTTTTATCTATTTGTGGCGGCAAGGATAGCATTACGATCATAGACCACTTTGGTGAGTCTTCGTCTCGTGGTTATGAGAGAACGCCCAGCAGGGAAATGGAGGAAATATCTTTTGCAGACGGCACTGTCTGGACTCGGGACTACATTTACCATGAATTTCATAATCGCAGCGGGACGGACGGTCAAGATCGCCTATATTCATACGACGGAGATAGGGTTGTATTCCGAGGTTTAGCAGGTAACGATTCATTGGAGGGAAGCCGCTATGACGATGAGTTGTATGGCGATGACGGAGAAGATACTTTAGTTGGTGGTGCTGGAATGGACACTTTGCAAGGAGGCGCAGGTGATGATGCTATAAATGGAGGAGATGACGCTGATCTAATCACAGGAGGGGCGGGTAACGATCGTCTATGGGGTGGCGCAGGTAGCGACACTTATGTGTTTGAGCCCGGGCACGGTAATGATTATGTTGATGATTATAATGGGGAAGCCGATACGTTCTTATTGGGATATACGCGTGATAGTATAATATTTGGTTACGAAGATTACTATAATATGAAGATTAGATATAAAAATTCAAAGGATTCTATATCAGTAGATTCATGGAAACGAGACGATGGCAGATATAAGATAGAAACAATGAAGTCATCTGATGGCTATAGCATCTCGTCTACTCAAATCGAAAGTCTCATCCAGGCGATGTCATCGTTTGAAAAGGATAGCGGTATGACCTGGGAGCAAGCAGTCTTAGCGCAACCGTCACAAGTGCAGTCCATCGTGTCGCAATATTGGACAGCACCAACTGCTTAAGCTTTGAATCATTAGTTGTCTTTGCTATAGTTAGCACCAGATATTTTACTTATTGATACAATAAAGCTCGCATAAGTAAAATTCCCGTAAAGTGAGGATGATTGGCGCGTGAAAAATAATACAGATGCACCGCTGGATGACATTGATAGGACAGCGGCAATTCCGGGACGAACAAACACGCACGGAAGAGTGTCTCGCGCAAAAATAGACCCTGGCTTATACTGCTTCATTACACTCGCACATTTTCATAATATCCCTGCCGATCCGGAACAGATTACGCATGCGCTGGCGATTGATCCGCGCGAAGGCATGAGTGAGGGAGATATGCTCCGTGTCGCAAAATCGTTTAAGTTCAAGGCGCGCGCCACCGCTGTCAAAGCAAAGGTGCTCAACAAATTGCCGTTACCAGTTATTGTCGGGTTTAAGGAAGAAAAAATCGCCGTTCTTGCGCAAATCCAGGGCGATAAATACTTGGTATTGCTACCCGACAATTCGCCGCCAAAAGTTCTCGCCAAGGATGAATTTGCCTGCAAATGGAATGGCAAAATAAATCACGAAAAGGAGTTCCATATTTTATATTGGTTGAGACTCACAATGAAAATTATAATAAGCCTCATCAATACACGCCGCACCCTGCGGCGATGTTTTATTATTGCCGACAGCTTTGTCTTGCGATATACTGGAAGCATGAGCAAGAAAAAGGTAGGGATTACGCTGGGCACAAAAAGTCGTGCTGCTATAGTAATTATTATCATCGGCGGTATCGGCGGCGCACTCGCCATAGGGTGGTTATATGCCGGTATAAAACAACTAGATGAACGAGTGGTCGTATCAAAAAATATCTGCAACAATAATCTTGTTGCGAAATATAATGAATCGTTATCTGACACCACTAAGTTAAAAGACCTTGTTTCAACTATCGCATCAAAAAGTGGCAGCGACAATGACGCCTCGTGCCTGTATATGCGCTATTACTATCTTGCACTTATCAATACCGGATCGCAAACCGATGAGCTTAATAATACATACCACAAAATAGTCGCACTCGCTGATAAAGGCATCTACCCAAATCCAAAGCTACAAACGATGACGAGCTTACAACAAATGGAGGCTTTGCGCGGAGGTGTCACTCAAAACAACCAAGGTAAACCACAGTAATGCGTACATATTTTAACCAGATATTAGGTAAAAATGTTGCACGGACAATTTTATTGGTGGTAGGCGTAGTGTTCGTGCTGGCGGCATGCGCGCATCAACCAGCAAGCGCATGGCGAGGTAGCAACGGAAAGGGCTCGGGTCGAAATCACGCAGAAGAAACTAGTTGGGGTGGTAATCCATGTGGAGACAGCAGACTCATTCCGTACCCATGCGCTGTGTTCTGGCTCTCAAATCCAGGATCTAGCTACTTAAGCGAGGCGGGGTCGACGCCAGATAATCCTATTTGGGTAGACTGGAATGCTACTAAGCTGCGTGCAAATATCCGCGGATCGTGGAACACGCAGCTTTCAAGCGACACCCACATCTACTCATTATTTTCCATCGGTGGGAGCGGACGCAATGTACGCGTACTCAATTTGAATGGACACAAAGACTCTAACGGTAGTATATTTTTTGATCGAGGTCATCGCGGCGGACATGGTATATGGTGGTGGATTAATTCAAACGACCAGCTTGAGCTAGAAATTGATATTAACGGCGTCGCTAAACCTGGCGGTCCCGCAGAAAGAGTGAAATTCAGAGGGACGAGCTGCTTGGCACGAAAATTCGGAAATATCGTAAAAACCTATAGCGGAGAATCTGTTAATTGCGACACTGAGGGCACAAATTTCTGGCTGCGCCGGCGCGCCAAACCGCAAGGCTGGGATGTTAACGGACAGACGTATGCTGTCGCCAAATCTGGTTCTGGCTACACATCTTACAAAAACTATAAGAATTCTCAGCCGGATGGATGGGGTGCAATCAACCATGCATCCGATCAGCCGACAATAGGCTCAGGTGAGCTCGCACGCTTTTCGAGCAACTTACGCAACGTTGAATTACCTGGATACGGAAGACAAGAGCTTGAGCTAAAAATAAATATCAAAAACACATTTTTCCGCAATTATCATGAGGTTGTAAATTGTGAGCGCCAAAACTGGAACAGCTGTGGCAGCGACACAAAAATAGTTGTGTGGCGAGGTGCAGATCCTCCTGCCAAGACACAGTGCTCGGGGCAAAAATACCGCAGTTGGGATACCATTTTTATTAAACCAGATGCACTCAGTCTATACAGCTATGACGATGATTGCCTCGGCATGCGCATACCAAGTGATGGCAGCAAAATAGGCTGGTATGTATGTCAAAAAGTTGCATGGTATTGGAACACTTCCATAGATCATGTATGGGACAACTCCGTTCCGGCCTGCTTTGTTGTCAAATCAACCTTTGACCTCATTCCAAAAATCGGCGACGGCAGCACGTCAATTGGCGCTACCAATCAAGATACGCAAGTCGATGCGCCAAGTATCATCCAAAACGAAGGCGGTGTTTTGCGTAATATCGGGGTAGATTGGGGTACATACGACTTCAAAATCCCGAACTCTGTTATCCAATCGGCCGGCGGAGAGAGTGCCATAACAGCTATTTTTAATCAAATATTTAACAAGACAAGCTCCGGATCGCTGCGCTACGCCGAAGTTGATTTTGGCTCAATTGTTCACGCCTGCGAATGGATGAAAGGCAATCCAGACTTGCACGCATATGTGCCGGATTGTAATACGCTCGCAAGCGCTATCGTCTCTGCATTAAGCAGCGGCGGCAACCAAGTGAACAATGAAAAACTGAAAACGACAGGCGCGCAAGTCGGCGATCTCGTATGCCGAACCATGACTATCCGCCATTACAATTGGGACACACGTGCAGGCGGCGATACGCACCGCCGGGTTGCATATCCAAAGTGTTACCGTATTGCGAAAAAACCATCCGTACAAGTTTGGGGTAATGGTATTCGCGTCGGATCAAACTCCGGCGTTGTTACCGGGCTGCCCGCCGCGCAATACACGCGATCGTCAATCATCACCGCAATGAGCTCTCTCGCCGACAGCGGACAGCTCTTCGGCAGCTGGGGTGAATACGGCATGACGACGCCGCAGAACGGCGTAATTCGGTCGGCGTCAGCTGGCGGACTGTCGGGCGTCGGCGCGGGCGCAGCAAACGCGAGCACATCAACCGAAACAACCCGCAATAATTTATCGTTTGCAAACGCCGGCATACCAGGCGGCGGCTACGGAAAATGGGGAACAATTCCGGCGCAACCAAACATTGGCGGGCAGTTTACCTCAAACGTGCGTAATCACGCCGGCAATGTTTCGCTTGGCGGCATGGCATCCGGCGTTTACAACGCCACAGCGCGCGTCGTAAAAATTAGCGGCGAGGTAGGAGCAGGCAAATCAATTATCGTCAAAAGCGCAGGAACCGTTATTATTGACGGCAATGTTACCTACGCGCCGTCAAGTTACCATAAATCAAGCGATATCACGCAGCTCGTCATCATCGCAAGCAACATCATCATACGAAATAATGTCACGCAGGTGGACGCGTGGCTTGCGGCGACACCAAACAAAAACAACACGCAAGACGGCATCGTCTCGACATGCGAAGTCGACGAAACGCCAAACCTCACGGCGATTCGTGCGCGCGGCGTTAATTACGCAAACGGGCTCAATTCTAATACATGCAACCAGCAGCTGCGGATTAACGGCCCCGTGCTTGCGCGCGAGCTTCAATTGCGCCGGACATTCGGCAGCGACAGGCGCGGAGCGGGAGATGTTGATGGGTATAATGATCCTGCCGAAATTATCAACATGCGCGCCGACGCATACCTCTGGGCGGCAAACTACATTTCCAACACGACAGGCAACATCACTACAGATTACACAATTGAATTGCCGCCGCGATATTAAATTAAGAGGCAAATAGCGGCTCCACTTACCGTAAGCCGTAACAGCTAGAGACCAGCAACACCGCTCAGCCGATGAGGACCGCTCTCAAACGCACGTTTTGCTAGTGGGATTGTATTACCGCCACAATTTCGCGCAGCGTACGCGCGCGAATCGCGTGCCCAGTTGAGAGCGGGCGCACGGTAATATATGAATTTGCACGCGCAAGGGCGGTAAAGTTGCGCGCCACTAACAGCGGATCAAGCCGCCCGTAGATGATTGTTGTCGGAATCGTTATGCGCCGCAATAGCCGCCCCGTCCGCTGGCTTATAATACCCGCTCGCAGCGTATTCTCAAATCCCGCAAACGTGTTTTTCGATAACTGCGTGCGCGAAAATCCAAGCGCACCCAACTTATCGCCCAGCTCATAGCCCGCCACTACCAAGTCGGGCGTTTTCAATACCTGGCGATACGCGCTGCGCAGCAACTTATCTTGGCGCAGCCAATCGCGCCGGCTGCCCGTTTCATCGCGGTAAATCGGCGGCGACACGAGAACCTCCTGCCGTACAATCCCGCGGTACATGTGCGAAAACTCCGTCGCTACTAGCGCGCCGAACGAGTGTCCAATAAGCACGACCGGACCAGACAACCCTGTCGCCACACAGGTCGTAAGCACATGCCGTGCCTGTTCCGACGCGCGATAAATTGATTCATCATGCGGTTGCGGAGATTCACCATGCCCGAGCAAATCCACCACGATATAATTACTTTGCTTCGGCAGTTGTGCAAGTAACGGCTGCCACAACGCGCCCGTATCCGCGAGCCCGTGAATCAGTACGTACGTCGTCGCGAACGGACGCCGCAGCCGCTTGTACCGCACTGATAGGCGATAGGGAATATGCAGCCACCGGTGAACAATCCTATCCCGCCAGCCGTTACGCGCCACTAGTTGCCTTCGTCAAGCTCTTTCAGCCGTTCAACACGATCTTCGGTCGACGGATGCGTCGAAAAGAGTGCCGCCAGTCCTTGCATCGAGAACATATTCGCAAACATGAGGTGCGCCGACGCTTCCTGTGCAGGCGACGCGCCAATCGGCGGCTGCGAATATTTCCAATCTTCAAGCTTGCGGAGCGCCCGTGCAAGCGGCTCGCCTGTGCCAAGCACATCGTGGCTATGCTCATCCGCCAGATACTCGCGGCTGCGCGACACCGCCATCTGAATCATCATCGCGGCAATCGGTGCTAGTATCGCCATTAAAATCATCGCAAGCGGGTTTGTATCCTCGTCGTCCGAGCCGCCAAAGAAAAATGCAAATTGTGCCAAGTAACTAATTGCGCCCGCCACCGTTGCGGCAACTGTCGACACGAGCATATCGCGGTTCTTCACATGTCCGAGCTCATGCGCTAACACCGCCTCAAGCTCGTCGTCTTCTAGGATCTCCATAATACCCGACGTTACCGCCACTGCCGCATGCTTCGGCGAGCGTCCTGTTGCGAAGGCATTTGGAATCGGTGTGTCGACATAATATAGTTTCGGCATTGGCAGGTTATCAAGAGCAGTGAGGCGCTGCACAATCCGCTCAACCTGCGGATACCGATCGCCAAGCGGCTGGGCGCCTTGCATCTTCAGTACAATTGAGTCGCTGAAGAAATACGTCACAACGTTAGAAACCGCTGCAAACCCAAGCGCCAGCAGCATACCGGATCGCCCGCCAATCATATAGCCGACCGCCATAAATAAGACCG
Source organism: uncultured Candidatus Saccharibacteria bacterium (assembly GCA_938045235.1). Taxonomy (GTDB): domain Bacteria; phylum Patescibacteriota; class Saccharimonadia; order Saccharimonadales; family Saccharimonadaceae; genus Saccharimonas. Next base: position 50,199 of record CALIMZ010000009.1, on the reverse strand, counting down.
TCAGCACTGTCATCAAAAGAGTTGTTTTGAAAATCTGTCGCATGCTTCTTATTATATCCGACAACCTTAAAAATAGCTAAAAATTATTTCGCCTATACTATACCGCAAGGATTCGCATAAAACCAACGAGCATCCAACGCTTGAATCCTCCGAGACAACCCGATATACTACTAAGCAGACATAAGCACTAACGAAATTAGGGGGCGCTACGGCTCAATTTATTAACCGGTTCTGGCATCGTCGGCTGAGCGAAGCGATTATGATTATAAGCGCCGCTATCGTCGGGCTATGCGCGTGGTCTCTTGCCGCCGGATCAGATGCTGCGAGCGAACGATTATTCGTGCCGATTATACCGGGCATTCTTGCGGCAATGGCACTCATCGTCGCCGTAGCGTCGTATTTCGCCGCACCGTACCATAAACTTACCGTGTCGTGCTGGCTGAATTATGCGCTCTGCTGCGTGATGGCGGTTGCGCTTGTCATGACGACAGGCGGCGTTCGTTCGCCGTTTATGAGTTTACTCGTCATGTTTGCGCCGATTGCCGGCGTGCTTGGTAAGCAAATGGTTGCGCTCTTCGGCGGGCTCGTCGTCGCATTTGCCGCACAGCAGGTTATTATGGAAAGCATGCCCGTTGCGCAGTCGCTGCCGATTATCGCCGTGCTTGCGATCGCATTCTGCGCCGGCTTGCCATTTTGGCTGCGCCAATCTGCTGCCGCGCACGATGCCGCAAAAGACCGCTCATATCAAGAGCTCGCCACCAAGCTTGACAAAGCAGCGAGCACATCAGAGGTTGTCATTAACGCAATCGGCGACGGCGTACTCGCACTCGACGACAAAGGAACGGTGAAGCTTATCAATCCCGCCGCACAGCAAATGACCGGCTGGGGAGAGCAAGATGCCGTCGGGTTCAATTACAAGACCATCTTGAAATTACAGACGTCAACCGGCACGGATATTTCAGACAGCACCGATCCGGTCATGATCGCGCTCAGCAACAATAAGCCGGCAAAAGACGATACGTTAAGCGTGCAAACGCAATCTGGCAAATCATTTTTAGCGTACATTTCCGTCAGCCCGATCGGCACAGACGACGCGCACGACGGCGTCATCGTTGTATTCCGCGATATCACCGCCGAGCGCCGCGACGAGCGCCAGCGCGCCGAATTCGTCAGCACCGCCAGCCACGAAATGCGCACGCCCGTCGCAAGCATTGAAGGCTATTTGGGGCTAGCGCTCAACCCGCAAACCGCTTCAGTCGATGATCGTGCGCGCGGCTACATTACAAAAGCGCACGAGTCGGCGCAGCACTTAGGGCGGCTGTTCTCCGACCTGCTTGACATTAGTAGAGCCGACGACCATCGCCTAAAAAACGACCCGCACATCATTGACGTCATTCCGTTCATCGGCGACATCGTCGAAGGACTCAAGCCGCACGCCGATGAAAAAGGACTCGACCTCATTTACCGGCCGACACAAAACGAGGAAAACGAGGATGGCGCCAAACAAGTCAGCCCGATCTTTTATGCTAATGTCGATAACGATCATCTGCGTGAAATTGTCCAAAATCTCATTGAAAACGCTATTAAATACACGCCTGCCGGCTCGGTCGCTGTCGATATCACTGGCGATGACAAGCACGTCACTATCAGCGTATCCGACACTGGCATCGGTATTCCGCGCGAAGACCAAGCGCACTTATTCCAGAAATTCTACCGCGTCGACAACACCGACACGCGCGAAATCAATGGCACCGGCCTCGGTTTATACTTATGCCGCCGGCTTGCCGAAACGATCGGCGGGCGCTTATGGGTTGAGAGCGAGTATAAAAAGGGAAGTACGTTCTTCGTATCAATTCCGCGCGCTGATAATGCAACCGCGCAGCGTTTAATCAAAGAATCCGCGCTCAAAGCATCAATTGCCGCCACAAAAGCGCAGCAGCAAAACCAGCCGCTAGCCCAAAATACAATGCAAGCGACGCCGGCGCAATCCTCGTCCGAACCAACGCCGCAGCCAATCGACACGCCGCCCACCGCACCGGGCGCACAAACCCCCTACACCAATACACCGCTATCATCAATTGAAGCCAATCCAGAACAGTACATCAAACAGCTGCGGCAGCAAGTTTCACTATCAGTTCCGCCGCGCGATCCGCCAAAATAACCGTAAGCGCTATGGATTTTTCACAACAATATCGGTACAATAGGGGGTAAGATGACAAAAATATTATTAGTAGAAGACGACAAGAGCTTGCGTGAAATCTATAACGTTCGGCTCGGCGCCGAGGGGTACGACATTGTGTCTGCCGGCGACGGCGAAGAAGCGCTTGCACTGGCGATCAAAGAGCGCCCCGACCTCATCGTGAGCGATGTGATGATGCCAAAGATTAGCGGTTTTGATATGCTCGACATTTTGCGCAGCACTACCGAGACCAAAAACGTTAAAGTAATCATGATGACCGCGCTGTCAAACGAAGAGCAGCGCCGGCGCGGATTAGCACTTGGCGCAGACCGCTACCTTGTTAAATCGCAGGTCGGCATTGAAGATGTCGTCCGTACGGTGCACGAAGTGCTTGAGGATGACTCGTCGGCCGCAACCGGACCAGCGCCGCTCGTGTCTTCAGAAGACACCGATGACGACATCTATGATATAAGCGCACCCGAGCAGACAGAATCAACATCCGCCACCATGACGCCACCGCGACCTAGCACAACATCGTCAATCACGTTGCCGGCGCGCCCAAATCCATCGGCCGCGCCGCAATCATCGCAACCACGCATCATTACTCAGCCGACACCAGCACCAATCACACCACCCGTGTCTCCGCCAGCAACTACAGCTACACCAACGCCCGTCACAGCACCAGTCCCGGTGAGTTCTGCTAGCTCAACCATGTCTATCGCGTCCGCAACAACCGCACCGCAACCGTCGACATTACCGCAGCCAGTCGCGCCATTTTCGACGCCGCGCCCGGGTTCATCAGGACATATTATTCAGCCGCTTGAGCACGATAATTCAAAAGATATTGTCGACATCACCGCACGCATGAGCCAAGAACTCGCCGGTACACAGACGATCGATGCTATTCCTGCACCGCAACCTGTGTCTGTGTCAACGCCCACTCCACAGCCAGCACCAATCACACCACCCGTTTCGCCGTCAACGACCACTACAGCCAGCCCCACACCTGAAGCAATACCAACGGCATTTACAGCACCCACAGCACCGGATACTCCTCCTATTGATCTGTCCACTGTTACCAATCGCCCAGGCTCAGATTCGCTCAAACAAGAGCCGGCACTGCCAAGCGCGATAGCTGCTAATACGCCGCAGCCAATAACATCGCCAGTTCCAAGCGCGCCTCAGCCTCAGCCTCAGCCATTAACGTCACTCGCACCTCAAGCGCAAAAATCTCCCATTCCGCAGCAGCAGACATCAGCGCCAACAACACCATCACCATCATACACAGCACAATCAGCACCAATCACACCACAGCCAGCCACACCCGCACAAGGAGGTAGCACAGAGCAACCTGCCACAAACCAGACAACGCCTCCTTTAGCCGCCACGCCGCCACTCCCAGCTTCTTCTACGCCGCCAACGCCAACGCCAACTCCTACGCCCGCAACCACTAGCAGCAATACATCCGGATCTGGCTTAGAATTTGAAGAAACTGCCCGAGCAGATACGCCAGCATCGCAAACTATGCTATAATCCGCAGGCAAATTATACAGCATGAATACTCCGCACGACACCGACAAGTCATCGGAACGGCTCAATAAGTTTCTCGCGCGGCAGCTCGGCATCTCACGCCGCGAGGCTGATGTTTTGATCGAAAATGAAACTGTCACAATCAATAATACGCTCGCTACGCTTGGTGCGCGTATTACGCCGAGCGACAGTATTGACGTCGCAGGGGCGCCAGTCTCCCATAAGCCTGCCGCGCTACGCTACATCGCACTCAATAAACCCGTTGGCTACGTTTGTTCGCGCCGTGCGCAAGGCAGCACGCCGACAATTTATTCGCTGCTGCCGCCCGAATTTCACGCACTCAAACCGGTCGGACGCCTTGACAAAGATAGTTCTGGATTACTGCTTCTCACCAACGACGGCGACTTCGCGTACCACATGACGCACCCAAAATTCGCTAAGACAAAGCAATATCGCGTCCGCCTTGACCGCGACCTTGAGCCGCTCCACCAGCAAATGATCAGCGACTTTGGCATAGAGCTTGACGACGGGCGCAGCCAACTCATACTCACGCGCCTCGACGACAACCGCCGCGAATGGCACGTCGCTATGAGCGAAGGACGCAACCGGCAGATCCGCCGCACATTTGCAGCACTCGGCTACACCGTCACTCGGCTACACCGCACGAACTTCGGTAATTATGCGCTGGGTGATATAAATCGAGGAGAATGGCGAAAGGTAAATATATCATAAATAATATATTTAACATGATTTATATTTATTATTATGATCAAATCACACGAACTCGTACCGTTTGTCGACTCGCTACAGTACTTAACCGATAAATATTATTATGGCGAGCCGCGCGAATTATATGACTATCGTGGTAAGATATTGATGTTCGCGGAGACAAGTATATGGCATCATGCCACAAAAGGTGAAGTTGACTTTGACATAAACTTTGGCGAGTACCTCGCCCTTATGCTTGGCGACCCGCCGATGACCGACTGGATCGCCGATTGGCACGACAACGTGATACCAACAATGCTTGATGAAATGAAGCATTACCTAGAGCATGATGATTCGACATTAACAGCCGAACAATTACACGACGTATCGCTCAGCGCCGAGCATCTCACAAAATATTGCCTGCCAGCCGCTGATACGCCGGAGAAACAGGCGGAGCTGTGGCACGTGTACGAACTAACGCGGGGATTTTTCTTGAATCATATGGACGATTTACGCGAAACAGCAAGGGAGTCGATCAAAACGATGGAGCAAGCGCGAGTTGAACGAGCTAAAAACTAATCTCCAAGATAGGCAGGCAAATCACCGAACTGTTTTTTTCGCGGCACCGCTCAAAAAAAACTTCGCCCACCAACTCTAGAGAACTTATTCATGCTCGCACATTCCCATTACCTCTGTTATAATATACTGTATTATGGCAACGAAACTTCCAACAGTTGCAATCATCGGGCGGGCGAATGCCGGTAAAAGCTCGCTGTTTAACCGCATTATGCGCGCGCAGCAGGCAATTGTTGCACGCGAAGCGGGAACAACACGCGATAACGTCATTGGTAAAGCGCGCCACGGACAACATACATTTTGGCTGGTTGATACCGCCGGACTTAAGCCCGCTGAAGACGAGTTCGAAGCCACAATCCAAGAACAAATCGCCGAAGCTGCCGATGCTGCCGATGTCATTCTTGTCGCCGCCGACAGCACTGAATATCCAAACGACGAAGACCGCCGCGTCGCCAAAACCGCCCTCAAAAGCCGCAAACCCGTCATATTATTGCTAAATAAAACCGACCTGCGCGGCAGCCTGCCGGACGGCGAGTTTCGCCGCCTCGGCATCAAAACAATTATCCGCACCAGCGCCGAACATAACACCGGTATCCATGAGTTACTTGACGCCGTCTGTACTGAAATCCCGATCATTCATGACAAACCCGCAAGCGACATTGTAAAAGTTGCACTCATCGGCCGCCCGAATGTTGGCAAATCCAGTTTATTCAACACGCTCGCCGGCAAACAGCAGGCTATCGTCGCTAATGTCGCTGGTACGACGCGCGACCTTGGGCGTGTTACGCTCGGTTATCACGGACATAAAATTGAACTGATTGATACGGCAGGCATCCGCCGCCAGGGTAAACAAGCGGTCGGCATCGAAAAGTTCAGCGTTTTGCGCAGTCTGCAGGCAATTGAAGAAGCCGACATCTGCTTCCTATTAATGGACGTTAACGAGCTCAACACTCAGCTTGACCAACGCCTTGCCGGACTTATTAACGATGCCGGCAAGGGGCTAGTGCTCGTCGTAAGTAAGTGGGACGCCGCAATGGGTAAGGATGCCTACACGCGCGACGCGCTTGCGCCAAGAATTGCCAACACTTTCGATTTCGTACCATGGGCGCCATTGATTTTCACAAGCAGCACGACAGGACAGAACGTCACAAAATTATTCGACCTCGCGCTTGACATTCACGCGCGCCGCCAGCAGCCCACCAAAACGCGCGTTCTCAACGATATGCTGCAGCGCGCCATTCAAGAGCACCCGCCCGCCGGACTTAAAAATTCACATCCGAAGCTGCGCTACATCGTCCATACTGATACCAATCCGCCGTGGTTTGTTATCTACGGCAGCAACCTGAAGTTCGTCCATTGGAGTTACAAACGCTACTTAGAGCGGCAGCTGCGCGACACATACAACTATACTGGTACGCCGATTAAACTCAGCTTCCGCGACGAAAAACAAATCAGATCTAACCGTGAACGCGCCGCCAAAGGCTTAGAGCCGGTCACGAAGGCATACAAGCAGGCGAAAGAAACGGAAGAGCCTGGCGTGAAGAGTAAAAAACGCAATCGTTAAATTCGGCAGTATTCGTTCGCCCGCAGAAACTGGCGGCTGGCGGATAGTCCTAATCGCGCGATAATCGCAGCTCTAGCTCTTTGCGCTCGCGCGTTAGCGTGCGGTAACGCTTCAGAGCACGCATCAAATCATTGCACTGCTGCATATCAAAGTCAAATACTTTCAGAAGCGCGTCGTCAATCTCTTTCGCCGCTTTCTGCACATCTTTTAGCCCCGCCAATCCTGGCACAGAATCAAGATAGGCGCTGCGGATGCTGGCCGTTTTCTTCTCATACAATTCTAGTTTCTTTGTCGGGCTCTTACGCGCCGCTGCGCTCATCTTTTCAAGCGCTTTTTCGTATTCATGCCGCGCCGCCAGCACTTCAATCAAATCAATCCCGAGGCTAAACAGGCGCGCCACCAAGCCGTTATGCAGCTGCTCGGTTGCAAACAATTCAGTATCAATGTCTGCGAGCCGCCGCCGCGCCGCGCGCACCAATTTACGCGTTTGCCGGCGCGCACGCACGTGCTGAATCATACGGACAAGCAAATTCGCGTGTCGATCTACCACGACAACATTCCGCTGCCGCGCCACCGTGCGGTACAAATGATAATTTACAAACCTCTCAACATCATGCGCCACCGCCTGATCGCCCATATCAACCAACGCTTGCGCTGTGCGGCGCGCTCGCTTGCGGCGGATATTATATACCGTGTCAACCAGCGCTTGGCGCTCGCACACCGTACGGATTTCGATCAGCGCCTGCGTCAGCTGCTTTACGCTTGCGTCATCCGGCAAAAGCAACACGCGCGCCAACATCTTATCAAGCTTGCCCGCCTGGACTGCTGACATTATGCGCTGCATGCGCGTCATATATCGATCGCGCCACGCCATGTAAAAATCAAACGCTGTTACTTCGGGCGTCTTAAGTCGCTTAGCAATTCGACGCTGCTGCCGCGTATAATTCGCATACGCGCGGCGCGCCTCATCCCGAAACAAAAGCGGACGCGTTTCGGCGCACTTATCAAGCTCGCGCAGTTGTACCGCGTGCACGTCGCAAAACTCAGGCATACGCGACCCGCACCTTTCGGAATGAGCATTCCATCACATCCTGCCATGATTTACCAGCCGCGTTATAACGGCGAACGGCGCCATCAATTGCAGCCACGCGGACGAGCGCCGGGCTGTATGCCGTCTGGCGGCTATAATACCGCAAATCTTCAACCGTCCAACACCGCCTAGCCGGATAACGCCGCTTAATCAGTGCTGCCGCCTGGCGGTAAAAGTACGTCGGATCAGCATACGGTGGCATATATTTATCAACTGTCAAGCCCATACCTTTCAGAATACGCTGCACGTCAGCCATTGTTTGCATCGCGCTCGGCTGCGCCACGAGCAACGCATACACCTCTTTGCCACTGCGAAAAAGCGTCGCATACGAGCCAGTGCCCGTCTCGACATCGTCGCACAAAAACTCATCAACCGGCAAATCAACATGAAACATTTCTGTCGTAATCTCTTTGCATTCTTGGCGGCGGAATTGATCGTACTCATCTTCGTGCTGCATCATGCTTACACTATACTATTTTAGTGACTAAAAGTCAATATTATAGCCATATACCTTACGCTAATTACACAATTCTGCTATAGTAGGGCTTATGAAGCTAATTGTCGGCTTGGGCAACCCCGAATCGCGCTATGACAATACGCGCCATAATGTTGGTTTCGCGATGCTTGATTGGTACGCGGCAGCACAAGAAATTACATGGCGCGAACAAGCAAAATTTCACGCCGTCGCCGCTCGTACAACAATTGCCGGCGAAACAATCATCTTTGCCAAACCGACGACATACTACAACGACTGCGGTATTGCCGCACGCGCGCTGATAGATTTCTACAAGCTATCGCGCGATGATTTGCTGGTTATTCACGATGACATTGTGCTTGATTTCGGCAAGGTGCGCATTCGGCGGGGCGGGCAAGACGCCGGCAATAACGGATTAAAGTCGCTTCATCAGCACATCGGGCAAGCGTTTTGGCACGTTCGTATCGGCGCCGACAATCTGCGCCGGCGGCAAATCGGCGACGTCGATTTTGTTTTGAGTGAATTTAACCGCGACGAAGCGCAGATACTAGCAGAGTGGACCGCGCCAACTGTCGCTCGCGCCATTGATCAGTTTATCGCGGGCACGATCAGCGCAACAAGCTACCGGCTGCCATAGATAACGAAAGGCTTCTATTGCTACGCCCCAAACATCATTAGTTGCGACGCAAACACGTCGTGCGTAATCTCTTCGGCGCGATCGCCGATCAGCACGATTTTTAACGGCTCGTCGGCATGCGCTATGCACAATTCTATATGCGTCGGGGTCGCCTCAATATGCCGATGCGCGCCGCTATAATCGGCAAACGCGCCTTTAAGCCGGCGCAGTCCATACGCCTGGACCAGTTCAGGCCACAGCGCTTCGTATGCCTTGCCGTCCGCTTGCAAGCATGACGTATCAATAACGCTATAGGTTGGGTTGTCTGGGATTGCCAGCTCGCCATCATACTCATCGAAAAAATTCAGTAAACCGGATGGCGTCGGTAAATCCTTCGCGTCAAATCGTCCGTGCGGCGCACTGAGGACGCGCGCGTAGGGCAGGGCAGTACGCCCTTCATGGTAAGCTGCCAGTTCCGTCTCGGCAAGTAAATCTTCTTTTGTCACCAACACGGTGTCAGCAGCCTGCACCTCAAGCGCCTGCGCCGCGCTAATACCACGCAAGATCTCATGCGCGTCAATAATATAAAAACTATGCGCCAGCTCATACCGCTTAAACACGCCAGCGCTTACTAATCGCTCAACTAGGTTCATCGTCCGCGCTACACCTGTCGCCTCAATAAATACCGGAGCAGGCGAGGAGCGGCTAAAATCATACAGCATCCGTGTGAGCGCATGCGCCGACGAGCAGCAGACACAATCGCCCGCCAGCGTCGTAACAATGTCTGCTAAGCCTTCCAGCCGATAGCCATCGACGTTTTCGTTCGCAAACTCATTTTCAATTACGCGCGAACCTACAAACTCATCCAATCGCAGCAAAAACTCTAAGACGCTCGTCTTGCCCGCACCCAGCGAACCATTCACTAGATAGAGCGGCAATGTATCGTTAACCGCACGCTCGTCATCGAACGCCGCGTTGATACTAAATTCCAGGTCGCTGTCGCGTCTTGCCATACGTTTATTATACGCCCTAAAGAGATTCCTTTCCGTTTAAGATTATTCACATCCACGAGGACCGCGCCTACATCGCAAATCCAATTGATGCACCGTTCACGATGTTCATTGTGCCGCTATTCGTCGTCGGCTGCGCCCGCACGAGCAACGCGCCCGTTTCACCGCACACCATATACGGGTTAATGTCAACGACCATTTCGGTATCAATAATTGCACCCGCGTCGTCAATGACTGGCAACTTCATACTCATCGGCTGCACCAATTTCTGCACGATCCAATCCGAACCGCAACTACCGCCCAACCGGCGTCGCCATTCAGCGTCAGTAATGTCAGCGCCGAACACAATACCTTTGCCGAATCCGTCGTCGCAGCGCTTCAAAATATACTGGTTTTTGTCGCACGCTGACGATATATTACTAAGCGAACACGAAAACGGTACACATACTCGTAACTTCATAGTATTCACACCTAGGCGACGAAAGTCATCGATTAGTGAATCATCCCAAATCATCGCCAAAAATTCCTTTGAACGCAGCAGCCACGTCTGTAAATCATTCACCATCGGCACATTCGTAGAACGACGCAACGCCGCATAGTCAATGATATCTGGTGTGTCATAGTTATCAAGATACACTGTATTACGCCACAGCATATCAATATGATGACCGTGCGCCGTCCAGTTGTCATTGCCATAGCGAAACTCAGTCGGCTCCGCAACGATACACGTGAGCGTACGGCCCATCGCACGTGCGGCCGCCTCAATCCCGCGCGCAGCTGCCGGCAAATCAACGAACTTTGCCGGATAACCACGCTCCACACTGACAGCAATTGTCGGGTTTGGCACAGGCGACGCATTAAGTAACCACACTGCCAACTGCCGGTATAACGATGTCTGGTTCGCCTCCGCATCGCTGCCTGTCAAGTGATTGTAATACGCCCGCGCCCGTTCGTAAAAACTAATTGCCAATGGTGCCGATTGATTAATTTCGATAAACTGCACCGTGCCGTCCGTTCCAACAAACCCATCAAGCCGGCGAAATCGCCGCTGCGCCTCAATCCGTGAAACAGAGCGCACATTTTGGTTGATCAGCTGCCGTCCGCGTTCGCTCAGCGACTCATACAACCGATCGTACAGTGCCATACCGCGGTGGAAATCAGGAGAGAACTCAAGCGCAACCGCTGCGTCGACTAACGCCGACGCATTCTCGCACAGCGTCCGTTTTACATCAGGTTTCAAAAAAATTGGCGAAGCCAACAATGACGCCTGAATCCCATTCATTACAATCGGCTGGATAGCATGCCGTGCATCCAATCGCTCCGACGATGTCAGCTGCTCTAAACGCTCACGCCAGGCGCGTTGTCTGGCTAAATCCACGATTCGCCGCTCCAAAGTGTTAACTTCGTACCGGCGCCGCGTTTCAATGCTCGCTGGTATATCGCTCGACCAAGCGCAATATCCTCCGCGCCTAAACCCGTCGGTCCAAAAAATATTTTCTGTTCGTCATTCACGCGTCCGCGCTGTTCACCGCGTAAAATCGCGCCGAGGTTCACGACATCTTCATCAGCAATCAGCCCGCGTGCATACGCAACTGCATGCGTTTGCACGCCGCGATGTTTCGTATGCTCCCAAAAATCCGACACGATTATATCCATATGCGCCAACAGCTCCGGATCATTCTCTAAACAACCGATATTAAACACTGTCACGCCCGACCGCAGTACGTCGCGTATTTGCACAACTGGCTCGCTCGTATTTGCCACACAAGTGACAATAAGATCAGCAGTTTGCGCCGCACCGCGCGCCGATTCAACCGGCATAAACTCAATCTGTGGAAATTTGCGCTGTAATTTCGTCACTAAGCGCTGTTTGCTTTCACCACGGCTATATATCTTAACACGCATCACCTGCGGCAGTACGCTCAGTACACCGAGCAACTGCGTATACATGTTAACACCCGCACCGATACAACCGATCTCTGCTGTATTTTGCCGGCACAGTTTTCGCGCCGCCAGTGCGCTCACCGCACCTGTCCGCATCGCGCTCAAAACTTGCGCGTCCATAATCGCAATGGGCATTTTGTGCGCCTCGTCAAACAGTACCGTCACACCCGTAGCACGTGGCACGCCCTGCGACACGTTCGCCGGCATCGCACCAAGTAATTTCGCGCCATACGTCGCATCATCACCAACGCGAATCGCTGCTGGCAACACATTTACCACACCGCCTATCAACTCATTCGCCACGCGGTCGGTAAACTTCAACGATGTTTTCACCGGCTGCAATACATCGCCCTGCACCCATGCCGCAAACATAGCTTCAATCACGTTAGTCGCAAACGCTATATCGCGTCCACCAAGTGCTATCACGTCGTCGCGCGTCAGAAATAATATTTCACCTGGTTTCATCGTTCATACTCCGGATTAATTAATGTCATAAGGTCAATCGGGAATTTCTGTTTCGGCCATTTTTTCGCCGCCCGCCGATGTGCCGCCAGCGTCGATTGAAACATTCTCTGTTCATCGCGCTTCACACTCTGCATATACGTAACGATTTCGCCAAGTACCTGACGTGTTGGTGGCTCAATGTCTGCTATTCCTACCGCCTCGCCGCGTTCCAGCCGCCGGACAAAGTTCGACATGCCGATTACAAATTTCACCGACTGCCCAATTCGCGTTTCAATAAACTGAACGTCACTTTCGTCGATAATTTTATTCGCAATCGGACACAGCGCAACATCGTCCGCTACCGCCAAGTCCGTCAGCTGATTATAAATGTTCGTACTTTTCATCGTCGGCTCAACCGCTACGAACACTATATCAAATAATCCGAGCATACCGACGCCAAATACGTCCGCACCCGCCGTCAAATCGGCGATAATCAGTTGATCTTCGCCATCATTCACATGTGCTAGCACCAATTGTAACGTCCCGAGCGCACCGTGATGACACGACCAACCCATCGTATCTTCAGTATAACTGCCTAGCTCGAATAGCAACATATTGTCATGGCGACGCAAATCTTTGCATGGCGCAGCTTCAAAACTCAGCGTACACCGATCTTCTAGCCGCCACGGCGGCAGCGTTCGCGGCAAGGTTTTAAGCGCTGCGACATCAGGACGATCATGACGAATTTTCGTCTCAACATACTCAAACACTTGCCGAAATTCATGCGCTTCGCCACTTGACAATCCTAGCGCCTCACGCATATGTACGTTAATATCAGCGTCAATCACGTATAATTCGCGATACATTTCGGCAGCCACGCGCGCCACGAACGATGATGTCGTCGTTTTACCGCTACCGCCTTTTCCTAAAAATGCAATTCTCATAGCCTCGTATTGTAAAACGGGGTGTATATATACTGCAAATCTGTTGCAATTTACGTTGCAATTATCAAAAAATAAACCAACAAAAAAGCGCCAGGTAAGGGTGGGCATCACCTGGCGCCATACTGCCCTTCGTCCCACCCGTCTTGGGTATACGTGATCCACCTCACACATACTGGTGATCCGCTGGACAAAGGGGTTAGTAAACGCACAAAGCTGTCTGTAGCGGCGATCATAGTGGAGGGTAGGTTACTAATGACCGCACTTTATGCGCTACCTAACTTGAGATTCGCCATGACGGCGAATTCTGTTATAGAATAGGGGGTATAAGGTGCTTGATTTTCCTCTTCCGAGTCAATCAATCATCTCCAATATTAGCACACAGTTGACAAAGTGTCAATACTTTTTACAAGAAATTTGTATGAAAATCAATAAAATTGCTCCAGATGATAATATCTATCTCCAGAGATTATGTCATATTGACGACGCGCCGCACGTGTTATATTGCATGGGAATATTGCCAACAAAGCGCGTGCCGACCCTCGCAATCGTTGGTACGCGCAAGCCAACACGTTATGGCATTGAAGTAACGACGAAATTTGCCGGCGACTTAGCGCAGCAAGGAATTATTATTGTGAGCGGACTCGCACTCGGCGTCGATGCGCTCGCGCACCGCGCTTGCTTGGAGGCTGAAGGCACGACAATCGCGGTTATTGCAAATCAGCTGCCGGATATTTACCCCGCCGCCAACCGCGCGCTTGGCGAAAGAATCATCGCGCAAGGCGGCGCGATCTTGTCCGAGCACTGCATTGACGAGCCTAAACCGTACGTCGTCGGCAAATGGAGCTTTCTCACGCGCAACCGTTTAGTCAGCGGGCTCGCCGACGCAATCCTCATCACCGAAGCAGCCGCCCGCAGCGGCACGCTCAACACCGCCGCACACGCGCTCGCGCAGGGCAGAGAAGTTTTTGTTGTCCCCGGCAATATCACCAGCCCGATGAGCGCCGGCTGCAACGCGTTGATTCGCCAGGGCGCTACGCCCGTTACTAGCCCCGACGATATTATCGCCGTTTTGCTGCCGCACGAAAAAGCCCGGCAGTCCACGCCGCCGCGCGGCGCTACGCCCGCCGAAACCGCCATCATCAAACAACTCGCCGCCGGCATACGCGACGGCGACGAAATCCAGCGCGCGACCAGCTTAAACGCTGTCGAATTCAGCACCACGCTCACGCTCCTCGAAATTAACGGCGTCATCTGCTCGCTCGGCGCAAATCAGTGGATGCTACGCTAGATACCGCTCGCGCTTGCAAAACTGCCTCTGTTTGCGTTACAGTTTTGCAATGAAACACGACCGCTCGCCAGAAGACAAACCGCTCGTCGCTACACGCGACATTTTTACGATACCGAACGCAATAAGCCTATGCGGCGCGGCGCTCGCTTGGAAAGGCGCCGAAACCGCGGAAACGCCTAAAGGAACTGCTATGCTTATCGCTGGGCGGGGGCTTGACGCGCTTGACGGCAAAGTGGCGCGCGCCACCGGTCAAACGAGCAATTTCGGCGCATTAACAGACGCTAGTCTTGATAAGATCGCAACCGCAAAAATTATATACGAACTCACGAAGAAAGGTATCATGCCAAAGGAAATCGCAGCCGCGCTCGCCGGCTTACAAACCGCCAATGCGCTTGCAACCACCGCGACCATGCTGAAATATCCCGGCAAATCAATCCGCCCGACAACATCAGGCAAACTCGCGATGGCTGGAGAAATGGCATCAATATTCGCTTACGGTATCGGCGCCGCAGCAGAACGAAGCGGCCACGAAACGATCGCGGCAGTTTCTCGGGCTGTTGGCGGGCTCGCTTTCGCTGCATCGCTGCCATGCGCGCTTCATTCCTCATACGCGTACGTGCGGCAAGCTGCCCAATAGCCGCCTCAAGCAATTTGGCATTTTTCGCAATGCACTATATTATAGACAGATATGAAGAACCTCGTTATCGTCGAGTCGCCGGCAAAAGCAAAAACCATTGAAAAATATCTTGGGCATGATTTTCATGTTTTGTCAAGCGTAGGACACATCCGCTCTATTGCAAAAAAAACCAAAGACGGCACGCCGCCAATTGATGTTGCACACGATTTCAAAACTATATACGAAATTGATCCCGAAAAGAAAAAAATTATCACCGAGCTAAAAAAAGCCGTCAAGGCAGTCGGCGCAGCAAACGTCTGGCTCGCTACTGATGAAGACCGCGAAGGGGAGGCAATTGCTTGGCATTTATGCGAAGTTTTAAACCTTGACCCTGCCACCACTAAGCGCATTACCTTTCACGAAATTACCAAACCGGCAATTGAAGCAGCAATTCAGCACCCGCGCACTGTTGATATGAAGCTCGTTGAGGCGCAGCAGGCAAGGCAGATTTTAGACCGCCTCGTTGGCTTTGAACTAAGCCCTGTCGTCTGGCAAAAAGTCCCAGGCGGTAAATCCGCCGGACGCGTACAGAGTCCGGCTGTACGCCTACTGGTTGAGCGCGAGCACGAAATTGAGCAGTTCGCGGGTAGTTCTCAGTTCAAGGTCACCGCCGTATTTCTATACGACGGGCAAGAAGTCAAAGCCGAGCTTAAGCAGCGGTTCGACACCGAAGCTGATGCGCGCACTTTTTTAGAATCGCTCAACAACGCAAAATACATTATCGAAGATATAAAAACGTCGCCCTCAACCCGCAACCCCGCCGCGCCATTCACCACTAGTACATTGCAGCAAGAAGCCAACGCCAAACTAGGCATGAGCAGCCGCGCCACTATGGCAAGCGCGCAAAAATTATATCAAGAAGGACGCATCACATACATGCGCACCGACAGCGTAAACCTATCAGGACAGGCAATTGCCGCTAGCGCCGATTACATCAAGCGGCTCTACGGCATTGAATACAGCCGCGTCCGTACATTCAAAACGAAATCTGCCGGCGCGCAAGAAGCCCACGAAGCGATCCGTCCAACCGACGTCACGCGCGAGTCGGTCAGCGGCAACGACTACGACCAAAAACTCTACGACCTTATCCGCCGGCGTACACTCGCCAGCCAAATGGCATCCGCCAAAATAAAGAACACGACGGCGACGATCTGGATCGAACAGGCGGGCACCAAACAGGCGATCAATAGTACTGCTAATGTAGACAGCCTCGTTTTCGAAGCCAAAGGGCATACCATCGTCTTCGACGGTTTCTTGCGCGTCTACGGCGGCGGCAAAGACGATGCAATCCTACCGACATTTACCGCCGGCGATCTTGTGCACGAATATTCCATGGAGGCGCGCCAAGTCTTTGCCCGTCCGCCTGCGCGCTATACCGAGGGCACGCTTGTCAAGAAACTTGAAGAGCTTGGTATCGGCCGCCCAAGCACCTACGCCACGATCATGAATACAATCCAAACGCGCGGTTACGCTGAACGCGGCGAATCCGAAGGCGAGCCGCGAGACGTTATCGTGCTGCAGCGTATTAACGGGAATGTTGAACGCGGTATCCAGACCGAAAAAACCGGCTCGACCCGGGGCAAACTCGTACCAACGCCAGCGGGCGAACTTATCAGTGGCTTTCTTACTGATCATTTTAAGCCAGTTGTTGATTATGGATTTACTGCCAATGTTGAGAAAGATTTCGATGACATCGCAAGCGATAAATTAACGCGCAACGCTATGCTGCATAACTTTTACGAGCCGTTTCATGCCCGCATCGAGCAATCGGGCGCAATTGACCGCAGCAAAGTTGGCGATTCGCGCGACATTGGCACCGATCCAAAAACCGGTAAACCAATCATCGCGCGCTTCGGGCGCTTCGGGCCGATGCTCCAGCTCGGCAGCACCGATAGCGGCGAGAAACCGCACTTCGCACCATTACCGCGCGGCGCAAAAATCAGTACCGTCACATTAGAGCAAGCACTCAAAGCGTTCGAGCTGCCGCGGCTTGTCGGCACAACTGAAGACGGACAGGACATCAAAGCCAACATCGGGCGCTTCGGACCATACATTCAAGTCGGCAAGCTATATGTCAGCCTAAAAGAAGATGACCCGCGCGAAATTACCGAAGCAAAAGCACGCGAGCTATACGCCGCAAAACTGCAAGCCGAGGCTGAGAAACATATCGCCGATTTTGGCGACGTCAAAGTACTCAACGGGCGCTTCGGACCATACATCACCGACGGTAAAAAGAACGCAAAAATCCCGAAAGACATCGACCCGAAAACAATCACAGCCGAACAAGCACGCGAGATGATTGCCGCTGCACCCGCCAGACGCGCACGTGGACGACGCAGTGCTGCGCAAAAAACCAGCAAACCACGCGCTTCATCAGCAAAGACAAATAAAAAGTAGGTCTTGCTGCATTGTCATAGAGCGTAAACGCGAAAAAAGCCGTCGCACGCGCGGCGCGCTTGCGGTTGCTAAGCTACTCCGAAAAACCACGCCTTGACGCCATTATCGTAACAGTGTATTATCATAAATATGACATTTCGTCAACGCCTCCGCGAGGTACGTCACTGGCTTCTGCTTTGTTTGTTCGCCGTCTGTATTACGTCGATTTATTCGCTGTCGATCAAAAATCCAGCCGATAATTTTTACGCTATGTACCGCTTAGGCAAAATAGCACGCATCATTCACGACATACCGTATTGTAGCGGCAACGCTGAACAAACGATTGATTTATACCTGCCGCCAGAACCGGTCGGTCCGGCTCGTACCCATACGCCATATCCACTCGCTATCTACGTTCATGGCGGCGGCTGGAGCAAAGGCGATAAACGCAACGCAATCGCCGATTTCTACGGCGCCGCTTTGGTGCGCGCCGGATTTGCGTTCGCGTCGATTAACTATCGCCTAGCACCACGGCATCGCTATCCAACGCAGAATAACGACACCGCCTGCGCCATCAATACACTCGCTGCAATTGCATCCCAGTATGCCATCAATACGCGTAGTGCCATATTAATAGGCGACAGCGCCGGCGGTTTTTTAGTGAGCACCTACGCGCTTTCTACCGCCAAACCGCCCGTGACAATCCGCGGCGTCGTGAGTCTATACGGCACAACTGATTTGGTGCGCCAACTCAAATTAGGACGCCGGCGCAATCCTAACGCCTTTAATTATCTCGGGTCAGCCGACTTTGCAACCGCTAAAAAAGCCAGCCCGCTCTACCATAAAATCGCCGGCACGCCGCCGCCGTTCTTATTCCTGCATGGTGCCAAGGACAAGGTTGTATCACCCGACCAGTCGCATTTATTGTATGAACGTATCGTCGTACGGCAACCGCTCAGCCGTTTCATTCGCATATCGCACGCTGGACACGAGTTTACTGGCGCGTCGAATTTAACGCGAGCGCAAATCCGTGAGACTATTGTGAAATTCGCCGCCGAGCACACCGGAATCAGCCTGGAGGACGGCGTATTTGATGACATTGACGATATTGATACGCAAGCGCTCTTGTCCACGCCGCCAGCGATTGACATATCGACCGACATTGATACGCCACGGTACTCGCATACGCCCGCGAGCACCGTACCTATCTTTAATTTCGCTACGCCGCTGCCGGGTCCTCAGTCCTAAACCGTACTATAATATTGCTTATATTTTACTCATCATGATATTTATGATGTGGATTTATCGTCGTCTTGTACATGTTATCGGCAATTCAACAGAGGTAATTTGACAGGATATAAAAATATTTCCAGCCTTATCATTCTTTTTCAGTAAAAAAAGTGCCAAAAAAACATTTACCATAAGCGTCGATATTGTGATACAATATTTATAGAACCGTGAGGGTTTGACATCTATAATACTATATATTATAATTAACATTAAATCATTTATATTAACCTAACACGTAAAAGCCTCGGGTGAGGCGAAGGCTGGAGATACTATATGACCGAAGTTGCTGGCACCGACACCGCATCGACAATCAAAACCGCCATTCAAGACATTTTGAAAACGATCGATCAAGAACGCGAGCGCGAGATTATTACGCGCCGTTTTGGTTTGTTTGACCGCAAAGAAACGCTTGAACAAATCGGCGAGCTTCTTGGCATCACTCGCGAGCGCGTACGCCAGCTTGAGAAGGCGATTCTCATTCGTCTAAAAATTGCAGCAGAGGAAGGCGACATTCCAGCCATCCGCACCGTCGAGCGCCTTATCGTCCGCGATTTGTCGGAAAATGGCCGCATCGGGCGCGTCAACGACATCGCTGAACGCTTATCGCCCGGAAAGGCGACAGCTATCCGCACGCACATCGCCTTTATCGCCGAACTCTCGCCGCGCCTCACAACTATCAACGAAACCGACAATTACCACCAGGGCATTAGTATCGCTGAAAACGGCGACGAGAAGAAAATCCGCAGCAATATCGACACCATTGTTAAAACGATCAAAAAGCACGGCGAACCTGTTGATATAGAAACGCTCCATGGCATGCTCACCTACGAAAGCCCGGCGCAAGTCCGCGCTCTCGCAAGCCTGTCGAAACAGCTCGCCAGCCTAAAAGACGTCTGGGGGCTCACGAAATGGCCAACCGTCAATCCAAAAAATATCCGCGACAAAATCTACGTCATCCTCGTGGGTAATGGCAAACCGTTGCATTTCTCGGAAATCGCTAAAGCGATTAAAACAAGCGATTTCAAGCGCAAGAATGTTACCACGCAGGCAATCCACAACGAACTCATCAAGGACAAACGATTCGTGCTCATCGGCCGCGGCATTTACGCGCTGCAAGAATGGGGCTACTCGCGCGGCACAGTATCAGAAATCATCGCAAACGTACTCAAAGACGCCGGCGAGCCGCTGCACCGCGACGAGATTGTCAGGCGCGTACTCAAAAGCCGCCGCGTCAAAGAAACGACGATCCTCCTCAATCTGCAGAGCAAACCGGAATTCAAACGCGTCGCCAAAGCGACATACGCGCTCGTTGATGCCGCGTAGAAACACGCAAACAGGCTCGCTCTCTTAAAAAACCGAGACATAGTCATGCGGCGGACGAGATAAGCTTTTTGATTTTGCCCGAGCGGTTAAAGCAAGCGAAAAAGCGCAAGCAGTACTCACTACGCAGATATTATGGTATAATATAAAAGAATATTATGTCATTCGTTTTGTCAGTCGTCAGCTTGCTCATGCAGTGGTACGTTTGGACGCCAATCGTACTCATTTTAGGGTATATGACCTGGCGCAACTACCGCAGTATTGACGCCGTGAAGAACATTGAAAGCGTTCTGCTGATGCTTGAAATTCCAAAAACAAACGACAAGTCAGAGCTCGCCGCCGAACAAATGTTTGCGAGCCTGCACGGTATTTTGCGCGATGCGCGCGAACTCAAGGCGAATGGCGGATACCAAGAGCACCTCAGCTTTGAAATTGCCTCGGTTGGCGGACGCATTCAATTCTACGTCTGGACGCCGAAGGCGCTGCAAAGCTTCGTTGAGGGACAAATCTATGCGCAGTATCCACAGGTACAAATTCACACCGCCGAAGAAGATTACGTCACGCACGAGCGCCACCATACCGTCGTCTATACGTCAGAGCTATCGCTAACTGATCGAGAATTCCTGCCGATTAAAACGTTCCAGAGCTTTGGAGTAGACCCGCTCGCCGGTATTACCGGCACGCTCGCCAAGCTTGAAGACACCGACGAGGAAATCTGGATTCAAATGCTCGTACGTCCGGTGCGCGACGACTGGCACAAAGCAGCAGACAGCTGGATTACATCAATCAAAACGGGCGGCTTTAATCTATTTGGACAAGGCGGCGGCGGACGATGGGCTGCCAGCTTGATTGAGGCATTGTGGGCGCCGCCAGAGCAGGGAACTGGCGCAGCAAAAGAATTGTCCGAACGCGATAAAACACGCATCGCCGAGGCTGAAAAAAAAGCCACAAAACTTGGCTATCAGGTAAAAATCCGCGTTGCCTATCTGGGAGAAAGCGTCAGCGATGCACGTCTGCGTATGCAGGGGATTGTTGGCACATTTAAGCAATTTAATTCAACTAATCTCAACGGCTTCAAGATGACAAACGACAGTTTTGCCAAAGAAGCGCTCGCTAAATACAAAACGCGGTTGTTTGCCGACCGCGGTTATTTGATGAATATTGAGGAGGTCGCAAGCGTATTCCATTTGCCGCACACCAACGTCGAGACGCCAAACATCGTCTGGGCAAGCACCAAAACTGCCGAACCGCCGGCAAAGCTGCCAGTCCTCACTGGCGATCCAGCGCAAGACGAAAACATTTCGGCATTCGGCATGACGAATTTCCGCGGTATCAACCACCAATTCGGCATGCTGCGCTACGACCGCTCGCGCCACGTCTATATCATCGGGCAAACGGGAGCAGGGAAGTCAGGGTTGCTTGAACTATTCGCACTTAGCGACATTTTCCATGGGCAAGGTTATGCGATTATTGACCCGCACGGCGATTTCGCAATTAACAATATGCGTTTCATCCCAGGCTCGCGCCTGAAAGATATTGTCTATTTCAATCCAGCCGATACGCAATTTCCGCTCGGTTTCAACCCGCTTGAAGTGACAAACCCCGAGCAAAAAAATAATATCAGTTCAGAAGTTATTGGCGTATTGAAGCGCATGTTTGGCGAAAGTTGGGGACCGCGCCTTGAATACATTTTGCGCTACACGATCCTCGCACTCCTTGACCGCCCCGAAACTACAATGCTTGACATTACGCGCATGCTCACCGATAAAAAATTCCGCAAAGAAACGCTTAGTTACTGCCAAGATACTGTCGTATTGCAATTTTGGAATGTTGAATTTGCCAGCTGGACGGATAAGTTCCAAGCAGAAGCAATCGCGCCGGTACTCAACAAAGTCGGCGCCTTTACCGCAAACCCGATCATCCGCAATATTATCGGCCAGCCGAAGTCAACATTTAACATCCGCCAAATCATGGACGAAGGTAAAATCCTCATCGTTAATTTAAGTAAAGGCTTGATCGGCGAAGACAATGCCGGCATCTTAGGCTCATTCATCGTCACAAAAATTCAGCTCGCCGCTATGAGCCGCAGCGACATTCCCGATGTTAAAGATCGGCGCCCGTTCTACTTGTATGTCGATGAGTTCCAGAATTTCGCCACCGACAGCTTTGCAACGATTTTGTCCGAGGCGCGCAAATACGGGCTCAACCTCACGGTTGCGAATCAATATATCAGCCAAATGCAAGACACGGTGCGCGACGCCGTCTTCGGCAACGTCGGTACAATGATTTCATTCCGCGTCTCCGCCGACGACAGCCCGATCCTCGCTAAACAATTTGAGCCGCAGTTTGAGCCAAACGATCTCCTGCAAATGCATAACCGCAATTTCATCATTAATATGGTAATTAACGGCGAAAAGGCACCAGCATTTAGCGCAAAAACGTTAAATCTGCCAACCTACCAAGACGACAATACGGGGCGGATCATTCAGTGGACGCGCGAGCATTATTCGCGCCAACGGTCCGAAATTGAAGCCGAAATCAACGAGCGTATGCTGCCGCCCGAAAATCTCACCGTCAAGCGCCCCGGACCAGCCTACACGCCGCCAAAGACACCCGAACAGCGCGCCGCCGATCGCATAGCCCGTCAGCAAGCACAAAACCAAACCCAGCCACAGCCAGCAGGGGAGGTGAACGTTTCGAAAAAGACGCTATCGCCAACCATTGAGTCTGGCGTATTGCAAATTGACCATGGACACGCCAAACCGTCAGCAAAGGCAGCCGCGAGCACTTCGTCTACGCCAGCAAAACCTACGCCAAGCAAGAGTGAATCCGAAAGCAATGACGCCGCCGCAAAACCAAAGCGCAAGCGGACGCGATCAAGACGGAAGAAGACTACCGCCGCAAAAAGTAATGAGTAATATTATACTTAAGCAAGTCCCTATGCGTTGATAATAGTCGCAGCAAATGTAGCTTAATCGCCTAACTGATTGACTGACGCCCATTAAAAAACAACTCCCTGTGCCCTAGAGAGCAATTATTTATATTGAAAGCAAAGCCAGCGCGGGTACCGGCACCTCCAACCAGCAGGCGCAGTTTATTCAAGATGATCCGGCAACGCAATCAATCCAGCCGGCTAGCTTAGATGCCGGCAACCAAGACCTGCGTATGACTCCCGCCCTTGAAGCCGCATACCGCGCCGGTACAACCCCCGGTACTGCAACCCGCGCCGATATGCTTGCCGTACAGCGCGCAAACAATCAGCTCTTTGGTATGGACGCGCCAAACGTAGAGTTTGCCGATAACCTCCGTACCAGCACCGGCGAACCAGCAATGGGCGAAACAATCGATACCCCGAACGGTCCAAGCAAAATCCGTATTGCCCGCAACCAAGGCAATGTAGAAGCCACCTACTTCCATGAAGCGGTCCATAAAGCCCTCAACGACTTCATGACAAGCCAAGAACGTACCGATATCATGATGAGCTATGCCGCAGACAACCGCGTAGATTCTTCCATGACAGAAACGCAAGTCGAAGAGCTCGTCGCAGAGGACTTCATTCAATACGTCGCTGCACGCAACAACGAAAAGTTTGCTAAGCCGCGTATCACCGACCAAATCAAAGCAGTCTTTGAAAAAGTACTACGCCGTATACAGCATATCGTCGCCCAAGCAACTCACCAGGGTACTATTACGCCTGAATACAAGCAGTTCTATGACGACTTATACAGCGGCAAGTATGCCGATGAACAAGTCATTGATAAGTCTATCCGAGACGGTGCTACCCCCGAACAGCTCCAACTACAAGACCACCGTACCAACCTCCAGCGCGCCTGGGACAATACGCTCGACCCTCAAACCCGCCGAGCCATCAGCCAGCAAATCGCACAGGTGAATGAGGAAATACGAGGGTTAGCGGGGGTGCGGACGCTGCAAGAGAGCGTACAATATCGTACCGACCCGAACCAAGCTATTCGTATCGTATCGACGATAAAAAACCTTGCAAAGAAAAGGTTTGGAAAAGCAACGCTCGGAACAGTATCGCCAACTACAGCTAATATCGTCAGTGAAATATCTGGCGTTACGATGAATAATAATGCCGATATTGAGATAGACGCGCGCTATGCTCGCCATATTCTTAACCGACATGGAGAATTTAGTGAAGATTCAGCAAAACTGAGCGATGCAGACCTCGCTGATATCGTAACGGTTATAAACTCACCAGATAGAGCAACACCTGGAGACTTTAAGCGTAATAACCAGCGAGTTGTATTGCGTAAGCGTTTGTCACGCAATCATGTAGCAGTTGTTGAGGCAATAAAAAGAGGAAACGCACTCAACGTGGTTTCCTACTATAATGCTTCATCTCTCAGTCCTGATGCCGAAGCCCCAAGGAGTACGTCCGAAAGCGCGGAGAAGTCCAAGCTTAACGATAATATAGCAAACTTCCCTAGAATTGTCAACCGCAATACCGATACCGACTCTCGCTACCGCCTCAAAACCCCGCGTGTCTCACGTGCAGAACTAGATAGCGTCAATGCCGACCTTGCTCCGTATGGACTATCCGCTACGAAAGCAGACTATAACGCCGCACTAGAAACTGTTGCCTATGAATCAGACCCTGAGCTCTTTGAAACATACACCACTACCAAGGAAGTCCTGGATGGTATATTAGAGAACTATCACAACGTAAAGATACGCCCACAAGACGCTGAACACCTCTATGGCAAAACCTGGCGCGAAATCGTACCGCTCGCATACGTCCGTAAAGACGCCCTCCCGCTTGATACCCTCGCAGCAGAAGCCGGCTACGATGGCAGGGTAGAAGAATTCACGGACATTATCATGAAGCCAATCGAACTGCATAAGCAGATACGAGCAATGGAAGAGCAAATCCGCGGGCTATACGCCGATGAGAACATCCGCCAGCAGGCAATAGCAGTAGCACAAAACGACGTATACGACCACGCCTCAAACGAAGTAGGAGACGAAGAGCTCGAACGCCGCCAGGAAGCATGGGAAGCCAAAAACAACAATACAATCCAGGAGATGAAGCAGACCAGCAAAGAATTAAGTAGACAACAATACCAAGAACAACAAGAGCCCCAGGCCAATGCACGCGATAACCAGGATGCTGCTGAGGCTGAACAGCGGGCGGTGCAGGAGTATGAGGGGCGACAGCTTTCTGAAGCAGAGCAACAGAGGCTTGATAAACAGCACCAACACAATGAACGTATACGCCAAACAGACGAACTCATCCGCCGCGCCTACGAGGAGGGCTCACGCCACCTACTGAGAATGTCTCTCTGAACTGCAAAACGAGAACTACCGACAGATGATTGACTGGTCAAATAGAACAAAATACGAACTAGAGCATATTCGGTTGATCATTCATAACCGACCGATCAACAACATCAGCCAAATATAATATTGCTTTATCTTTATCCGAAATCTTAAACTCAAGATTAAAAGGTTTATCTTTAATTAAAACTTCAAGAACGAGCCGTTCATAGGCAATAGACTTACCAGAATCATCAGTAAACGAACGTTGCGCAAAATACACACGAGATAGGCGAGACTTAAGATTGTCTGGTAATTTTGTTGATGATTGCATAAAAGGAGACCTCCAGTTAAATATTTATAAAATCACCATATCAAAAGACAATACAAAAGTCTAACGTCGCACAATGTCCGTTTTACGACTTAAAATACCGTGCAAGAATATGAATTAGCATCCATCTGCTGTGAGCGCTAATTTACTTTACAAAAAAACTACTCTTATCTTTCGTAGGGGATTTACATCTCTATCACTTAAACATGCGCCAATACACCTAAATGGCGGCAGTCGCATTCAATTAAAATCATACGAGAGATCTCATTAGAGTGCTACTAGTAGCACTCACAACAACATATAACATATACTTACTTAGAAATTAGTCCTCGCATAAGTTATCCACAAAAATATCTGGTTACCGCTAATTTGCATTTTTGTTAAAAACATTCCCCCACTATCTTTTTTTGGCTTTTCTGTCCTATTTGATTTTTATACGATTTTATATTTTTATATAGTTTTTCCTCTCACTCGCTCAATTACGATAAAACGAACAAAGATAGAACATCTCCCAATCGGCAAGAGAAGTGACCTTTTCTATTTATAGAATGCTCGCCTGCTCACCCGTACATCAAGATATGCCGGGTCGACTGAATGTTCGGCACAATATCGGATAGCACGCACCGCATCTTCAACCTGGCTGGCTGCCGCACGATCAATCGACAGTCTAACTGGATACCCTACCCCATCAAGCTTCACTTCTATTTGACGAGTTGTACCTTCAGGCAAAATTACGCTTGAAACAGTATACTTTTGCGCCGAGAAATACCCAACGACCTTGCCGACAAATTCTAAAAACCGATTGCTCACAAGAACCTTATTTGTCGTCGCTTGAACGCCCGTACGGTCAATGACTTGCACGACAGGCGACTCGGGCACATTCCGGTAAAACGCCGCGCCGCTAGAGTCGACAAACACGAGGGTCGCACCCGCTTTCCACGACACAACCGGATGGCGCATGACGATAGAAAATTTCGCGCGTCCAAACCCGGCAAAGGTGACCGTCGGCTCGACAGACTGAATCTCTGGATAATCATGTTGCAGATAATCAACGAGAGATTTGACATCTATCAGCGCGCGCAACCGCTCAAACGGACGAGCCACGAGGTAGTCCTGAATTGCTTTTTCATAGCGCTGCGTCGTTTCAGCAGACGGCGAGTCAACGCCAACAAGCGTAACACTTGGCAAAACAACTGATTGATAAAGTATCCATGCGAGGCCAGCGATGCCCGCCAAAAGCACAAATAATCGTAATACAAGCTTACGACGACGGTAGCGTAATGTATGCGCTTGCACGCGCGGCGACTTAAGATCAGCGCGGTGTTCACTTGGGCTCGAAATTTCGGAAAGAAGACTGCCGGTCAGCGTGCGGTTGCGCCGGAAAGCATAGCTACTCGCTGTCGTTAAATCACCCGGCTGCGCCGAATCATCGCGATCAATTGCCCGCCGACGCACTGGCTGCGGCGGGCGGCGACGCAGCACGGCTTTTCCGAATTTTCCTAGCATATATCTTTATTATATCACTTACGCTTAGCGGTTCGGACGACCATCTCAGCCATATCGTGCGCCGCGTGCGGATGAGCAAAGGCCAAAAATGCGGCGCCCATACGAGTCATTGCCGCACGATCCGCGAGCAGTGCTTCAATCGCCTGAACAAGCACCTCAGGGTGGTCGTCCAATTGCAATTCATCAATTACTTTCACCGCGCCTTTTTCTTCGTATACCGCTGCGTTTTTTAGCTGATGGCCGCCCGTCAGGTAGCCATTCGGCACTAAGATCGTAGGTTTGGCGAGCGCCGCAAGCTCCAAGATCGTCGTTGCGCCTGCACGCGCCACAACAATGTCTGCCGCACCAAGCATA
Source organism: uncultured Candidatus Saccharibacteria bacterium (assembly GCA_938045235.1). Classification (GTDB taxonomy): domain Bacteria; phylum Patescibacteriota; class Saccharimonadia; order Saccharimonadales; family Saccharimonadaceae; genus Saccharimonas. The sequence continues at coordinate 22,701 of CALIMZ010000009.1, read as the reverse complement.
TCAACCAGCCCGCTACTAATAAAATCATGAATATGCGCCTGGCTAGTATCATTCGGAACGCGTGCGCGAATATCGCTATATTGTTGTGCACCGGTGATGAGAATAACGTTAGTTTGCTTCGTAAGCTGCGGTAGCATTGCAACAACCGCATCATTAATGCGCCGCGCACCAAGGCCGCCGCCTGTCACAACGACAAGCGGCCGCGTCGGATCAAATCCAAGCTTTACTTTGACGTCACGCCGCCGCTCATCGCTATACGGCACAAAATCTTCCATAATTGGCACACCAACATACTGCGAGATCTCGCGCGGGTATGGGTAGAATTTTAGCGGCGCACCCGTACCAATTGCGTCCGCCCAACGCGCCAAAACGCGATTCGTCAAGCCGGGGTGCGCGTCAGAGTCGTGAATAACAAGTGGAATCCTCAGCACATGCGCCGCCAAACCAACCGGCAAACACACGTACCCGCCTTTCGTAAAAACGACATCCGGACGCCACGCAACTAGCTTGCATAGACATTGCATAAACCCAACGCTCACCTTAACCGCATCAATGATATTAGGCAGCGTAATTGTACGAAACTTCATCAACTGCTGCCACCATTTCAAGTGATGATACCGACGCAACTTACCGCTCACAATTGTATCAACACGAATGGAATCATCGTACCCCCCCATGACAGTACGTGCTTGTTTTTCAAATGCATGGTCAACCCAGAACCGAATCTCTGTGTCTGGTTCTATTTTCCGCAATTCACGCAATACTGCGACGACCGGCGTAACGTGTCCGCCCGACCCGCCGCCTGCTGCCAAAATCCGCACGAGCGTCCTCCTTCATGTTAACTGACTTATGATTAGTATACCGCGAAAGTTGAAACACGACACCCAGCGCGCCGCTCATAAAAATCATACTCGTTCCGCCAAAACTAAGCAGCGGCAACGTAATACCTGTGAGAGGAATCAGTCCAATCATTGAAGCAACGTTCATTACAACGTGTGCAAGCAGCCAGCCAAACACGCCTGCTGCCGCGATTCGCATAGACATATCGGGGAGCTGATCGGCAATGCGCAAAATGCGGAATAACAAAATACCAAATAACCCAATGATACAAACTGTGCCGGCAAACCCAAAAATCTCACCCATGATTGCAAAAATCGAGTCATTTACCGCCTCGGGCAAATATCCGGTCGCCTGGATACTCTTGCCAATTCCGCGCCCAAGCAACCCGCCTGTTCCTAAAGCAATCATCGCGTTTTTGATGTGATAGTTATTATCGCGTTCATCTGCTGCAGCAACATCGTTGCTCGAGCTAAAGAATGTGCCGATGCGCTCCATGCGGTGCGGCGACGACACGACCAGCGCAAGCCCTACAACAACGCCAACGCCTGCAATTTTTGCCAGGATCTGCCAATTCATCGTACTAACAATGAACATCGATACGACCGTTGCTGCAATCGCCACGCCTGTGCCCATGTCTTTCTGAACAACAACAACAATAAGCAGCAACAACGCCAAAAGTCCTGCCATCGGATAAACTGTTTCTTTCGGGTTGTTAATTTTGCCCTGCTGGTAACGGTTGCCTAGAAACACTGCCATGAATATAACGACAGCAAACTTCATTAGCTCAGACGGTTGGAATCCGCCGAAGCTGCCAAAGTTAAACCAACGATACGCGCCGAGCGTTGCCTGCGCGAGCGTATCAATATGCGCAACGTTTCCCACCAAAAACAGTAATACGGACGCAATAAGTGCCGCAGCCATAAACTTTCCCGCTTGATTTTTTAGCACCGAGAACGGCACAAACGCCAATACGACAAACGCAGCAAGCGCAATGAGCAAACTAGCGAATTGTTTAACTGCAAAGTATGTCGCCGAATACGAGCCATTATACGCCGCATTCATTACATTGGCGCGCTGCGGACCAATCGCATACATAACCACCAAGCCAATCAGCATCAGTACGCCCATGCACATGACGATCATATAGTCGGGACGATGCCGCCGCTGCCTTTGATGGTTCGTACGAGCACGTATCGCTTCCCGGCGTGATGAGGCTAGACCACCGCTCACGATGTAATATGCCCTCCGCTCAGCGCCATCAGCATGCCGATAAATGCCGCCACGCCGGCAATCACCCAAAAGCGCATCGTAACTTTCACTTCCGGCCAACCTGTTGCCTCTAAGTGATGGTGGATTGGGGCCGAGACAAATATCTTACGATGGAATAGTTTCTTGCTGATGATTTGCAGTAGACTTGAACCCGCCTCAACCACAAATAAAATCCCGATAATCGGCAGTAAAAACAGCGTATTCGTCATCATCGCAACAACGCCTAAGCTCGTCCCAAATGCAAAGCTACCAACATCGCCCATGAAAAACCGCGCCGGGTAAATATTAAACCACAGATAACTCAGTAATGCGCCTACTACCGTGAAGCAGAAGCCCGCCAGCTTAATATGCCCCTGTAATAGCGCAATCACGCCAAACGCTGAAAACGACATTACCAACAAACCGCCCGCTAATCCATCAAGCCCGTCGCTGATGTTCACCGCATTGCCCGTTGACACCACTGCTAATACAAAAAAGAAAATAATCCACGCGCCGACTTGCCATTCGCCAAAGTACGGTATATGGATCGTATTGTAGCCAAGTTTCGTGTAGAAGAACCAGCCAAGCACAATACTCATTGCAGTAATCATCGCGAACTTCACCCAGCTGCGCAGCCCGGCATCCTTACGATTTGAGCCGAACACATTGAGTACATCATCGATCAGCCCGACAAATGCTCCACCAAGCAAGGCCGCGAGCGGCAGCCAAGTTTGCGCCCGGTCAAGGTTGCGCGCCAACGTAATCGCCGTAATGGCGACCACCGCGATAGTGCCCGCCATTGTCGGAACGTGCCGCGCAATTTTCTCTTTGTGCAGTATATTAAAAATCTTTAGCCGTTCCCCCGTTACTGCTGCGCTGCGCTGCGTTTTCCAAAACTTATATTTATATGCGAAATGTGTATAAACCGGCGTTAATATCATTGCCAACAAAAACGCTGCCACGCTCAACGCGAAAGTTTGATTCAATTCATTTGAGAAATTTACGATTGTCATACTATCCAGTATACCCCGTCTAGCCTTGCGGCGTTAACATTAAATAATTGAGCATCCAATTTGATATGTCGTTGAAAATCGGCTTTGCGTCGCTGCCGCCGCCCATATCTTTACCATCGGCGGCAATTTCAACCATAATGACGTAACGTGGAGTTTGCCCCTTCTCGCCGCCATAGCCCAAATACGTTCCAATCGTCTGATTGCTGACATACTTGCCGTTCACAATCGTTTCAGACGTGCCGGTCTTGCCGCCCACAAGATAGCGCTCCGAGCCGTCTTTCGGATTATACGTTGCGTAATGCGATTGATGAACCATCTCGCGCACCGTCGTTGATGTTGCTTCAGTAATGACACGTGCTTGAGCTTTTGTGCCCGCTGGCGCGAAAACACCATCGTTGCTAATCGTACCGTTAATGATCGTCGGCGCAAAATACGTTCCACCATTTACCACTGCGCAAAAGCCGCTCGCCACTTGCAGCATCGTCGCGTCCATACCCTGCCCGAATACCATGTTGCTATAGCGCACCGCATTGCCCTCTTGCTGCAGCGGCGAAATAATCGTGCCTTTTGCTTCATTCGCAAGCTCAATACCGGTCAGTTCGCCCAGCTTAAATTTGTCATGAAAATATTCATAAATCGTATTGCGTGCCGCACGCGTAATATACGTACCATTACCTAAACGCTGCGCGATCGTCACCATACCAGTGTTAAGCGACCAGTTCAGCGCTGTTTGCATCGTGATAGTTCCTGTCACTACCGCGTTCTTTGTTGCGTTATTAATAGTAATGTCTTCAACCTTAATCTTACCGGTGTTATCGTATGTGCTATCAGGTGTAATCACGCCGCGGTCAATACCTGTCGCAACCGTAAAAGTCTTGATATCAGAACCAGGCTCATATGGATTTGAAATTGTACTGTTATTAAAGACCGCCACGTCCTTCACATTTAGATTAGACGGGTCGTACGTCGGCACATTCGCCATCGCGAGCACTTTGCCCGTTTGCGGGTCCATCACGATCGCACTCGCCCGCGTCGCACCGCTTCGCTTTACACCCGACACAAGGGCTTCTTCAACTTTTGATTGCACATTGCGATCAATTGTCAGCACCATATTTTTGCCATTTACCGCTGGTTTTTTGATATTTTTATCGGTCACAGTCAACGGTACGTCGCGCACATCGGTCACAGTTTTTAGTTCGCCGTCTTTACCGGCAAGCGTTTCATCGTTTGCCTGCTCAAAACCGTACTTCCCCTGCCCTTCGCCATTCACGAAACCGAGCACTTGACTCGCAAGCGCTCCTTCCGGGTAGACGCGCTGCGTTGATGCGTCGAACCCGACGCCGGCAAGCTTCTCGTCTTTGATTTTCTGCGCCTGCACGCGGTTAACTTTCGTCGCAATCACTTGATAGCGCGTATTTTTTGCATCTAAATATTGACGAAAATCTTTGCGCACATTGCCGCCCGCCACACGATTCATCACATCAACTACTTTCTGCTTGTCTGTCACGAGCGTCGGATCAACCCAAACCGTATACACCGTCGTATTCATCACGAGTTTCGCCGGCGCGTTGCCGTCCATCGCGTAGATTTCCCCGCGCGCCGCGCGTAGCGTAAACTTTTTGATGTGCTCTTTATCTGCCAACTGAACGTAATAATTATGCTGCAGTACCTGCACGCGAAAAAGCTGCGCTACCATTAATAGCAGCGCTACAAGCGTCAAAATACCCAACACGCTAATCCGCGCATCGCCTCGACTACCTATATTCATACTTACTTATTTGCTCGCATATTGCGTATCAGTTGGCGACGTCATTGCTTGCGCGACACTACTCCCCTTCACCGACTGAAGTGCTGTCAAGCGAGCATTTTCGACCGCTAAATCATTCTTTTGCTCAGTTAACGACGAAATTTTATCAGACATAGTATTCGCCGCGTAATCATAGCTCGACACGCGCGTCGCCTGTGTTAAGTATATCAGACCTAGAATCGTAATCATCAAAGCAACGATCACTGTATGCGACACGGGACCAAGCTTGACAGCCGATGCAAAAGCAACTGTATTGCGGTTACGCCCATAATTACCTTGGCGCCGGCTATTAAATTGTACTGTTCGATGATATGGCATGGTGGTGGAATATTTCGTGTTTATGTTAATACTATGGCAACACGCATCGGTTGCTCTGTTCATTTCATCGTATTACCCTCTCGGCAGCTTAAGCACCCCTTTTTTCGGGGGCGCTTAAGCGCGTGAAAGTGCAAAAACTATACCTTGCGGCGCACAACAACGCTGCGCACAGCTTCGTTCTTGTCTTGGACTTGGATGTGACGCGTCATGGTTACATCCCCCTTTCTGTTTGTGTTATATTTTCACAGCGGCGCGCAATTTAGCACTGCGCGAACGCGGATTGTGAACATCGTTAATTGCACCGCTAACGGGATGTTTCGTAATAATACGAAAGTTTGCCTCGTAGCCGGCGGCAGCCTGTTCGGCGAAGTACCGCTTCACGATTCGATCCTCAAGGCTGTGAAAACTAATCACCCCCACTCTTCCGCCGCATGTAAGCAACGCCGGAAGCAATGGCATGACCGTTTGAATTTGCCCGAGTTCGTCGTTAATAGCGATTCGAATCGCCTGAAAGACTCGAGTGGCGGGATGCGTACGCCGATACGGCCCACGATACGCCTGCTCTACCGCGCGAGCAAGATCCGTCGTTGTTTCAAGCGGCCGCGCCGCCGCGATACTACGCGCATACCGCATAGCAGCGCGCGGAGACTCCTCGCCGAAATCACGAATGATCTGCGCGATTCGCTCCACCGTCCACGTGTTGACAACGTTGGCAGCAGTTAACGATTGGCGTCGATCCATTCGCATATCCAGCGGTCCGCTTTTTGCGAACGAGAATCCTCGCTCAGCTCGGTCGAGCTGTGGTGACGACACCCCCAAATCAAGTAGAATCATATCAAATTGCCTACCCTGTTCAATCAGCTGGCGCGCAGCCGACACGAAATCGGTATGCAAAAGCTGAGCTCCTTTCGCTAGAAACTCGCTTAAATTCGTATGAGCAAACTCATCCCGGTCGACCAGTACGGTGCCGGAATACTGCTGCGTTCGCGCTAATACCGCCCGCGCATGCCCGCCGTAGCCCGCAGTTAGGTCAAGGTAGGTCTCGCCTAAACGGGGTGTGAGCAACGCGATAACGTCATCAAGCAGAACTGGAACATGAAGTGGTGGATGTTCTTTAATACTCATTTTCTCCATCATACCACTCTCGGCGACGATAGAGAAACTCGAGATCACCAAACCAGTAGCGAGCTGTTTGTTTTCGCATAGGTAGTGTTTGTTTTTGTAAAAGTCGGGCAACGCTTAGTATAGGAGAATTGTCAAACAACTCATAGTCCTTAAGAAGCGGTGCCTTTTGAGAGACTTGTGTGTGAGGTGGAGTTTTTGGGAGGTGTTTTAGAGTAAGGTGCATTCGACTATTTTTATATTGTGGGTCGATAATCCACGTGCTCACTACCAGATTGTTGATCTCGAGGATGCCGACAAATTGTAAAGGTGCATCAAACAGACGCCGCTATACGCCAAGCGCAAGCGATACGCGTGAAACCCGGGTCTGAGGAACACGAATCACAGCGCCAACTACCGAATCTACCGACTGGCTCACCATGGTTTGCGTCATAATTCCCCTGCTTTCTTTCTGTATTGTTACTTTGTGGTGTTTGTTTTTACCGTGTATCGGTAATGCTTTTGCCACTGGTTTCATGATACACCGGCCTATAGGTATTTCGCAAGCCTCTTTTTTGACTTTTTGAAACAACGTGGTTATGTTTTCCACAAAACTGTGGAAAAATCAAGATAATAACAGAGGTATTTTTACAAATTATCAATGATGTAGCGTAGCATTTTTTGCTACATTTTGCTGCTTACGTATTATCAAGCAGCGCGAAAGCCGCCCAGCCTTTCCTAAAAAATTACGCAAAGTACAGGCGCATCAGCTGCCGCGCTACCGCGTCTGAATCATGCCGGATGAAACTGCGCGCCGATGCGATCGGGTCGCTCGCCTGCGCCCCTGTCCACGCTTGTTTCGCAAGAATCGGTACGCCGCGAAATTCGTAATGCTGCCGGCGCAGCTCGTTGAGATCGTACTTCACGACCAATTCCCCGCCGTGCGCATATTTTTCCATCAATTCCGGCGACGGTTCGTCATTATTAAACACGACATAGTCTAAGAACTCGCCGCCCGCCAAGCGTTCAATTTCGCTCGCAAAATCTTTCACCGTAAACCCATCCGTTGGACCAGGCTTTGTCACCAAATTACACACATACACGCATTTTGCGCGCGTCTCGTGCAGCGCGCGCCGAATTCCATCAATCACCAACACCGGCGCCAAACTGCCATACAGATTTCCCGGCGCGACAACGACTAAATCCGCCCTTAAAATTGCCCGCACCGCCGCAGGATTCGCCACCGCGGTCGGCTCCAACCAAATCTTCGGTCGCTTTGCAATTTCTTGGTGCGCAATCGTGAATTGCCCTTTCACTGGACGCCCGTCTACACCCTCAACGCACAGCGTAACATCGCTTAGTGTCACTGGCTCAACGCGTCCTTCAATATTCAGCACGCGCCCTGCCAGTTCAACCGCCTCGCCAAAACTGCCTGTCATTTTTTCAAGCGCCGTCAAAAATAAATTACCAAACGCATGACCCTTCAAACTGCCCTCATCAAACCGATAATTAAAGAGGTCGCGCACTTTTGGGCTATCGCTCAGCGCTACCAAACACTGGCGTACGTCGCCGGGCGGCAGCACACCCAGCTCATCGCGCAGCTGCCCTGTCGAACCGCCATCGTCCGCCATATTAACGAGCGCTGTCACATGCTTCGCATAGCGTTTCACGCCCTGCAGCAGCGTGAAACTGCCCGTCCCGCCGCCGATGACGACTATCTTTACACCGGTAATTTCATCGTTTGCCATCTCGCATCTCCTTCTGCTGCTTCAAAAACCGCGCTAGCCATAGTACACTTGGCCGCGGCGTCCGCGTAAACGTTGTATAATCCACATCAAATAGTCCAAAGCGCGGCCAAAATCCCTTGTCCCATTCAAAATTATCGGTTAAACTCCAATGTAAATAACCGAGCACGTCAACACCATGCTCAATTGCTTGGTTCATCGCCATAATTGACTGCGCCAACCAATGCTTGCGATACTGATCGCCCGCGTCCGCTACGCCATTCTCCGTCACAAACACCGGCTTATGGTACGTATCGTACAGCCGCTCTAACACCTGCTGCAGGTGCTGCGGCTGCATATCCCAACCCAGATCATTCACCTCAATGTCGGGATTATGCACACGGTAGCCATACACGCGCGCACTTTGGTAATAATTCACGCCAATGAAGTCGCAGCGCTTTACAACTTTTTTCAAGAAATAATCATCTTGCAGATATTGCATAATCCCTGCTGCGCGCACCGTCAGGACCGCATCGTCGCCCGGATAGACATACGCACTATTTTTCGCTACCGACACTTTGTAGCGCCGATTCACTTTGTGCACGATGTCGGCTACACGGTTATGCGCTGCCGCAAGGTTCTTAAGCACCGCGCGCATGCGCCGCCGATTTTGCACTTGCGGAGGCCAGCTGCCGCGCAGGTAGCTCTCATGCACATACACGCACGGTTCGTTCACTGTGATAATATAGCGCACCCGCGATCCTAATTCCTGCAGAATATGCTCGGCAAACTCGACAAAATACTTCACATTGGCGCGTTTCTCAAACCCGCCAATCTCTGCAAACCATACCGGCAATGTAAAGTGAAACAGCGTTACAATCGGCTCAATGCCACGTTGTTTACATGCCGCGAGCACTGCCTTGTAATGCTCAACCGCTGCCGCGTCCCACGCACCCTTCTCAGGTTGAATCCGCGACCATTCAATGCTCAAGCGAAACGCATTCATATTCATCTTGCGCACTAAATCTAAATCCTGCTCATACAATTCGTAATGATTTGTCGCTTTGCCAGAAATATAATTATCAGGCGATTTTGCCGCCGATTCCACCGCATTCCAATTATCTAAATCGCCGTATTGGTACGGTGCTTGCGTTGCCAGCGATTTCGCATTCTCCTGCTCCCAAACCGTCCAGTTATTATGCAGTCCGCCTTCAATTTGGTGCGCTGACGTTGCGGCGCCCCACAAAAACCGTTTCGGAAATTTCAGCTTCAATCTCCGCTCGCTCATGAGCTCTATTATACCAGAGCTAGGCAATGCCGCCCGCCACCACTCATAAGCAACATGGTAAGCGCTACAGCTCAGCCGGCGCTCCCATATCACCTGGCGTGGCATCTTTTAGTTCTTTTTTGCCTTTAAGCTCGTACCGAATGCCAGTCATATCGCTCGTCACATAGTCGTCGTTAAGCAAATTCACGAATTTCGCCGCGTCTTTCGCATCCATAATGATAATTTCGCCCGTGTTTTCGTCCGTCATCAATTCTAAGCCCATTTCGTCCGCTTGTTCAATCACTTGATCCTGCGTCACTAGTCCAACATTGACTTTTTGCAGCTTGCTCACCAGCGACTTCGTATCGCGCACCAGCGCGTCAAACGTCATACCTTCAGGAAACTTCAGCTTAAAGCTTTGCTCGATTTCGGCGATTTTTTCTTCCGCTACTGCAAATTGTTTAGCATCATACCCAAACAACCGGATGAACTTTGATTCGCTGAATGCAAAAATGTCGTTTCCGGCGATTAGAACCTGATTATCCGGCGTAATCCTTAGGCCCGCATCAGCGCTAAACGGCTGGAACGAGTCGCCGTTATACATCCATGCCGTTGCACCCTTCAACACCTGCGATTGCGGCAATATCTTTGCCACAAAAAACGGTTCCGCGCCTGAACGGCTAAACCGCGCTACAATTCCTTTTACTTTCTTGAACTCGTGGTCGCCTTCGCGGAATACCTCCAAACTTTCTTCACCGTAACGAATTTGTTCAATCACCTCTTGCGCGTGATCGACCTTATCAAGCGTCGTGCGCTCCAGCACGTTTTCTTCGGCGGCAGCCGCCTCAAAATCACGCACGTGCATGCCCGTCGCTGCTCCAGTCTGTACTTGGCTGATCATATCGTACAAGAATAATACTTTCAGTTGTGCCTTTAATTCCTTAGCATAATTCGTGGCATACACCGTATAGCCTTTTGTAAACAAAAATAGATCGACCTCAAGCGCCTCTTTGTGCGCATCCGCCTGGTTCGCCCACAAAAAAATATCAGTTGGCTCTTGCATCTCGTTTTCGGTCGTGTTAGTTGGTTCTGTATTCATGGCTTTATTGTAGCAGAAAAAAGCTCATCTGATTCATACGATTGTACAAATCAGATGAGCATTACCTTACAAACAGCTCACAGCGACAAGCGTCTTATCATCGTTCTTGCGCGATCGACTAAGTAGCGCCTGCGCTATTGATTCTGGCTCGCGTATACCTCTATCATGCATGGATTTAATCAACATTGATATCTCGCCATCCGACATTACATCAGTAAGATAATCACCCCAAATACCGTCCGTGCCAATGAGAACTGTATCGCCCGCAAATATCTCTTTGTAGCCAATTCGCCACGGCGTTTCCATTGAGATTTGCCCAGCCTTACCGCTGTTTCCCAAGGCAGCAGAGATGACAGACCCTTCTCCATCATCTCGCGTTAGTTGACAAGCTTTGTTATCGCGCACGAGATATAGCCGCGAGTCACCCATGTTCGCATATGCCAAAAACTTTCTACCATCGTCTTGCTCAACAACCCTCGCCAGCGTTGCAGTCGAATAGCCAGCAGTTGGCTCTTTTGCGATTGTCATTGAGATTTTGTTTAATACTTGCCGATTCCACACAAGCGCCTCTTTCAGCGACTGGCGTGTTGCATTCGGTCCTAATAATCGATTAGCATAAACAGGCACCGCTCTCGCTGCAAATTGTGACGCTCGCGCACCATTCGCTGACCCGCCGACGCCGTCAAATACTCCAAATATCTTACGCTCATTATCTAAACAATATGCATCCTCACCATGCAACGGTCTTTCAGCTACAGCAGCACTAATACGCCGCACCGCTTCGCGGTCGCGAAAGTCACCGTGCGGTAGCGTATTACGACTCACATCAGGCACAAGGACTGATGTTCCAAATGTGGAATGATCCTCGACATGAAATGTATATCGCCCTAAGGTGCCGCTATCATCTTCAACAACACAGTGATCGCGCGACACCCAACTCGGTAGTGTTGGCTGATAATCTCGCCCGATTTTCACTGCTTTGTGCAATATATTTGCACTGCCATCTGAATTGTATGTCGCATATCCAAAGCTTGTTTCTGAACCATCCAAAAACACCACACCCTCTGCTGTTAAACTCGCGACATGGAGCGCATCGCGACCAAGTGCTCCCCGTAAACGCTCATCTCGAACCGGCACGACAACTTCGGCGGTAACAATCTTTTCTTCCCCCGCTCTCGTTGATACACGACCGAAGTACCGCGCTGATGGAATATCCCTCTCATCTCCACGCCAAAGCGTAACCTCAGATACCGGCACATCTATTCGCGGTATATACGCATCATTTAAACCTAGCTTTTCGGTTAATGTTAGATCAACTCTCTCACTCATGTGTGACATTATAACATAATATTTACAAAAAAGCAATACTTAGTGCTATTTGTTGTTTTACATCACGACATGATGATTTTATGTAAAATATAAAATATCTCCAAGCGTCAAGCGCAACATAAGACCAGTGGTAAATTTTAATTTTATTGCACCGCGTCTTCTCCAAAGTGCTTCTGCAGCCGCATTCTGATTGAGCCTTCGTGGCGACCGAGCTGTGTACTCAAGTGCTTGATCGACTCGCCGTTAATGAATCCAAGTTTTAGTGCTTCGTCGTCCTGCGGCTGCCACGGTTTGTATGCGTTCGGATGAGTCTCGCGCATTTTAGCAACTTTTTCAGACCAGCTGCTTGATTTCTTTTTACTCAGGTTTTTTAGCGGCCTAGAGGCACGCTCCTCAGCTTTTCTTTGCAAGTATTGAAATCGTTCGCGATCGTTTGCCGCACGCATTTTCAGCCGCTCGTCAATCGTATATGCTTCGTCGCTCATCTGGAGCGCCGTACGGTTTATACCCGTCAGGTACAAGTTATCAATATCGCGCACGCGGCTGAGTGCTACGTAACCCATGCCCGGTACAAACGCTTTGCGCAAGTCAATGCGCGCCACATCAAGCGTCATACCCTGGCTCTTGTGCACTGTAATCGCCCACGCTAGGCGCAGCGGAATCTGGCTGATACTCGCCCGCTTTTTGTCGCCATCACGTAATTCCCAGATATCCGGCTGCATTACTACCGTTCTGCCGTTACGGAATTGCACAACTGGATAATCTGTTGCCGGCTCAAAATCAACTACCATACCGATACTACCGTTCGCATAACGTTTACTCTGATCGTTCTTAACCGCCATAACAAGCGCGCCAAGCTTGAGTACTAATTCCACCGGTGCAAGCACGCTGCGCTGCAAATTATCAACGTAGTTTACGCTGCCGGTGGTATGCTGCGTATATTGCACTTCGTCGCCTGCTAGCTCTGCTAGTTTTCGCCTATTGATTTGATCGACGTCAACATTCATCGTATGAAGCTCTGTCAAGTCAGCGTCCGTTGGCGGCTCGTATTCGGTGCGCTCTAGCAGCTTCTCGGCGTGATGGCGGCGCAGGTCGTTTGTCCGCAAACTTGTCAAAATATCAAGCAGCGCATCACCCTCGCGCTGGCGGAATTGCTCATCCAAATACAAAATCACCGGATTCAGCTCGCGCCACGCATCCGAATGCACCACAAAACCGCCCTCACGGCTGCCCGCCCGATTCACTGGCGGCAACTGGAAGAAGTCGCCCGACATTACTACCTGAATACCGCCAAACGGTACGTCCGGCGCCTTACGCACCAGACGGCATACTTCGTCAACCATATCTAGACGGTAGTCGTGCAGCATACTAATCTCATCAATGATCAAAATATCTGTTTTTTCGATGATCTCACGCCGTCCTTTCGTAATATGATCGACGAATCGATCCGGTAGATAATCCAGTACGCCTATCCCCGCCCAGGCGTGAATCGTCGCGCCGCCCAGGTGTGTCGCCGCTAGCCCGGTCGTTGCCGTCACGCTCACATACTTTCCCTCATCTTTACTCGCACGAATAAATTGATTCAGCACAAACGTCTTGCCCGTCCCTGCCGGTCCAGTTAGCAATGCACTTTCGCCACTTAGTAATATTTCGAGTGCAAGAGACTGTTTCACTCTTTTTAGTATAGACTACTTGGGAGTGTAAGCCTACTGACTGATTTCTACGGGATATTTTTCGTTCGCCTCTTCAATGTCATCAGGCGACACCACAATAACTTCATCATCCATCAGCTTTTGCATCGGCACGTCAAGAGTTACAAAAGCCGCCACACTACCGAGGCACTTTAACACCGCTTGATCTGCATGATTAATTTCTTGGCGTTCGTCTTCATATCCAATACCGATAATAGTTTCGCCATATCCTGGGTTCCCCTGGCTGTCCTGCGGATCACCCCAAGAGCGTACAGCAATCTCATCACAAACTAACTCTGACGAAGTATCAAATGTGCCCGAAGCGCTAATTTCATCTATTCCATCAATGGCTTCTTTTAGCAATTCACCATGCCCAGATGAATCACCCACTATCATATTCACTTCTTTCAAGACGTCCCCTTCCGATACTTTGACATCGTAAACCACGGAGGTGCGAAACGCATCAGGGTCTGACTCCTCATTGAAGCATGAACGCACTGTAACGAACACTGGTGTCTCTGAATTCATATTTTTTATTATATCATAACTATAAACTAAAGTCAATATTGCTTCCTACCGCCGCTTACAGCCGCGCGCCCTGGCGTGCTTTATTCGCCCACTCGTCTGCTCGTTCATTTTGTTCATGCCCGACATGCCCGCGCACCCATACGAGCTTAGGCTGCACCGTGCGATATAATTCGTACGCCTGCTGCACAAGCTCAAGGTTTTTAATCTCGCCACCTTTTTTGCGCCAACCCTTTTCCTCCCAGCCTGGCGCCCATTTCGTTAATACATTGATCCAAAACTCGCTATCGGTATGAATTTCGCACGGCTCGCCCGCTGCTAGCCGCATCGCCGCTACAAGCGCAAATCCCTCCATGCGAATATTCGTCGTTTCGCCGTCTTCCGAGCCGAGCGCTACCGGCCTACTGTTTTCTATTACCGCAAACCCGCCTGGCCCCGGGTTTGGACTAGCGCTGCCATCAGTATAAAAGATTCTCATTACTTTATCGTACCACTTAAATGTCTCGCGGCGGCAGTGATTTTTGCAATGCATCCGGCACATACCAGCTCGTACCACCGCTCGTTTTCAGATCGTAGTTAACCATATATTCTTGGCGGAAATAGTCGCCCGTCCCTGTAATTTTTAAGTCGATATATGCTTTGGTGTATGCGCGGTCGCGCGGCGTTTGTCCGTGGTACACGCGGATTTCGTGCGATTCGCCAGCGCGCAAAAATCGATCCGGATCAGTGCTCTGCTTCAACAAATCAACCTTGGTAATTTCAATATCGTACGGCGAGCGATTATGCAGCGTAATCCATAGCTCTAAATTTGCAAGATTATTCGACGTATGCGGCTCAACGCGATCGACAGTGAGTGTCGGCAGCACTTTCGTACCCGATGCGGTTCGATAGGCGTTTGGCTCCGTGCGCTGGTCGCCGCCATGCCGCCCTTCTTCTCTCTCATCGCCCGCCACATTATCCTGCTGTAGCGACATATCGCTGTTTTTAGCTTCCTCCCAATCACGCACCTGCTTCGGCAAACCCGCATCATCATATGCCGGATCTATACCAAATATGAAATTTCGTAGCCAACCCATATCATCCTCCTTTTCCCTATTCTAGTATACCGCATTGCACACACGCTATATATAGTGTGCCCATATCTAGTGTTTATGGTTTAGTGGAAAAATTGCGCACAACCCCACACCAACACTAGACTAGTGTTAATCTGTAAAAACTCGCCATAAAAAGTAGTCCGCACTACTTCCGCCTTTTCCGGAAAATAATACGGGAACAAATGTTCGCCCTACTAAACCTTGTAACGATTTCGTCCTGCAAGTTCGCAGTAAATATTGATTGAGTCAGCTACTCGGCAATCGTAGCGCGAGAAGCAATGAGCAGATTCAAGTTATCCACCAACTCCCGCCCCGGACGCGTTACCTCGTCTGCCATGCCCAGGCTCGGCATATTTCCCCAAAGTTCGTGATTGTCACTATGATAATCCGAGCCGCCAGTAATCAGCAAGTTGCTTTCTTTCGCAAATTGCGTAAATTCTCGGATCATATCAAATCGCTGATCGCCGTTTTCTTTATCATACTGTATATTGACCGCTTCAACCGCGTCAAATTTATTGCGCAAGATTAACTGTTTCATATTCTCAAATGAAAAGCCCTTCATGACATTAAAACTCGGATGCGCGCACGACGAAATCCCGCCAGCCTGATGGATTATATCAATCGCCTCATGAGTTAGTAGTGGTTTCGCTTTTGGCACAAATGCCGGGCAGCCTTTGATCAACCACTTCTCAATAAATTCACCTTGCAGCGGCATGTTTCCGTGCGCTTTAATCAGCCGGCGCCTATTCACTTCATTTGCCAAAACATCGCGCGCGATGTGCGCCTTGGTAATAATCTCGCCAGATGCCGCTAGCTCGTCTACCCGCAAAATAAAACCGCAGCTCGCCAATTTTTCTGCAATCTGCCCCATCAGCTTGACTCGATCGGCGCGGAGCCTCGCGCACTTCTCTCTCAACGCCTTATTATCCGAGTCAATACCCAAGCCAAGCGCATGAATCTTTTGTCCGCTTTCTTCGTCAATCGTCGAAAATTCAATCCCTGGAATCAACTTAATTTCTAGCTCTTTCGCTAGCAAGAATAGCTCTTTATCATAGCCATCAACCGTGTCGTGGTCGGTGATAGCGATAGTCTTTACGCCTCGCTTTTTCGCCAAGCGTAACAGCTCAGCCGGAGCGTAATCACCATCCGAACAGTTCGTGTGGGTGTGTAGGTCTATCAGATCTGCTGCCATGAGCTTAACTTCTCCCTCAGCGCCTCCATCGTTGGTTCATATTGCAAAAGCTGGCGAGCACGATAACTTCGCTTCATAACAATATCAACCAATTGGTCAACACTATAGCATCTCGTCAGCCTTGAGCGAGCCTCGTCAACTGCATCTAATATTTCAGTATCCGTCACCCTTGAGTAAGGCGTCATGCTAAACACAAAATCAAACCAAAAATCAATACTTTTATTATTTTTCCATTCTGCATACATCGACCATATGGTCGGATGAGCAAGTTTGCCGTCACCTATATCAGCGCAAGCCTGTATAAAATCATTCTTATCTATAACATGTAGATCTATTGGTAAATAACTTGCTGGCTTACGCCCTTCTGCCCACGCATCAAGCACCCCTTCAATTCGCGTCAAACTCTCATTAGTATTGAAATCAGATTGCGTAAACCCTTTATCTTGAGCAACTGACCAAATAGCGTCACGCGTTTTCTTGTCATTCTCATCACAAATCACGAACGTATCCATATCCGGCATGACTTTCATGATAGCACGAGGCTTCAGTGGGGTTATGTTACAGTCGGCGCATTGCGACGGAGTAAAATCAGCTCCTAACTGACAACTCGGACATGGCCATAAAGCCCTAACAGCCATCTCTCTGCGTATCAAATTCGATAATTCGCCAGTGTAGCGTGTAAATTCCGGTTGATCCTTAATAACTTGATGGTCCTTTCCTGATGAATGGTACGGGAAACCTGTTCCATAACCGCCACAGAAACCATCAACATCTCTTCTTATCTCCCTTAGGGCGCATGTTGCCATATTTCTTATTCCTTCGCCGAAAGGATCAATGGCACCACTTAGATAGTCTGCATTCTTTTGATTAACACGTAAAATTGCAGCCAAATCATACTCTGTCTCTGGGAAAAATGCACGTCTCACTCGCATATTATATCATAAAATATATAAAAATCTATATTATATTTATAGGCTCTTCTCTTTCATAAATTCCAGCAGAGAAACTCAGTGTAACGAACTTCAAAAACGGCCGCCAACCAAAATGGTCGGCGGCCACAGAAGCTCTCACTAGACTAGTTATTTCTTCTTTGCCTTCACTGCGATTTTCTTCGGCTCAGGCGCGGGCGTCACCGGCACGACAACCTTCAGAACGCCGTCTTCCAGATGCGCTTCAATCGCATCCGTATCAGCACGCTCCGGCAACTGTACGCTGCGGTAAAAGCTGCTGCTTGACTCGCGCACGACATACTTCTTACCTTTATCTTCTTCTTTTTCATGGCGCTGCGCCTGAACCACCAGGTTGCCATGTTCAATTGAGATATCGACGTCTTTCTCTTCAAACTTCGGCAAATGCGCCTCAACTACGAGATTATCGCCGTCCATATAGACGTCGGTCGTTGGCACAGCGACACTGCGCATCTGGCGCGGCCAAACGTTATTGTCAAAGAAATGGCGCTGCAACGCATCCATTTCAGCGAACGGATCAAATTTGACAAGTTTACTCATACTAATCCTCCTTTGGTTAGCGCGATACTGATACCGCTTACCTTTAGTGTACGCCCGTTCATGTTTAAGCGTCAAGGGTACTTAAGCGTCTACATTTTCGTGCTATTGGAAGCTTAGCCTCTATTGTAATGACTACTTATACCGTTTGATAAACTGCCGCAATATTTTAACAGGCTCGGTAACATGTTCGCGGCGGACAACATCAATGAGAGCCTGCGCCTCGCTTGGTGCAAAATAGCCAGCATGCTTATATATATTAATGCGCAGCGCAAGCCCATCAGCATCAAGTTCCGGATGAAACTGCGTCGCATACACGTTACGACCAACCCGCAGCATCTGCACACAAGTACTTGACCGCGCTAACACCGCGCAACGAGACGGCGGTTCTACGACGCCTTCTTTATGTCCAACAAAGCCGCGAAATTCTGCCGGCATGCCTACTAGCAATGGGTCAGTCTTCGCCTCCGGAGTTAGCCGAATATCAACCGCGCCGACCGCTTCACTATAGTCAAAGCTCGTTCGCCCGCCCAATGCCGTCACGAGCGCGCCGACACCAAGACATGCACCCAAAAACGGCGTATCGGCAGCGACAATCCGCCGTATCAATGGCAAAATATACGCCTCAAACTCGCGCTGTTCAGGTGATTTCTG
The DNA here is from genome assembly GCA_938045235.1 of uncultured Candidatus Saccharibacteria bacterium. Lineage (GTDB taxonomy): Bacteria > Patescibacteriota > Saccharimonadia > Saccharimonadales > Saccharimonadaceae > Saccharimonas. The sequence continues at coordinate 4,294 of CALIMZ010000009.1, read as the reverse complement.
CGTATCATCGTACGCAAAGTTTGCTGCTCCGCCGCCCATCAGCACGCCAGCGTAATCATCTAAAGCAACCTGCGGTCGCACGCCCGTATCTAACCGCAGCCGCGTTAACTCTGCCGGCTTCAAGCCGCCAAATTTCAAAAATGCTTGGTATTCATCATCTGACGCTTCGTCTTCCGAGCGCGATTGAAGTAGGAGAAAAGGTTTTTTAGAGTACATCCCAATCTTATCCTTGTCCATTAGTTACATTTTCTAGAGCATATATCATAATAACACTTATTTGACCGCTCTTGTGGCGGGCGCTGCTCTACTCCCACGTTTAATCCTGTCGGTACCAAGATTGCCGGCATAAGTAAGCTGATGCCTCACAGTTCAAGAGCTGCTATCCTGGACAGCGCGGAGCTTCCCCTTGATAGGTATCATCAAAATATACATTCACCGCGCGCTGATACGTAGCACGCAGCGTCTTCAAGTAATTCCGATACGGAGTAATGTCATCACTGTAGCGGAAAGCGGCGGCGCATTGGTCGCAAATAGCCGAAATTTCACGCCAATTCACCACCTCGTCATTAGCTAGTAGATCTGCCACGAGTGATACCGCCGTACAAACATCATGTAGCACCGCCGGATCGTTCTTATGCGCGCGCAGTACGCCGATTGTATTCAGAATAATAAAATATTTCAGGCAAGCACGATAAGCGTCAGTAAGATATGTAGCGGGATGCTCAATCGGCGCATCAAGCATATCAGCATACAGTAGAATTTTCTGCCACATCAAGCGCGTCGTACGGATAGCAAGCGCCTCATCTGCGGCCCCGTATATCATATAGAGCACCGGGTAATCGCGCAAGGTCATCCAGCGTTGTTGATAAAGCGGATACTCTAACACGTCAGCCTCATCAAACGCCTCATGCTCGTCTGCTAGAAGTGTGTCAATCCCATCTTTCGCGATCATTTTGACTGATTTCTTGCAATGCGCTATCGCCTGCTTATACGTCATTTGCGCACTTTCAGGTTGCTGCTTGCTATCGCGGTAGTCCGATGCGTCGTACTCGCGGAAAACGCCGCGCCATTTAGCAAGCGTATCGCCGCATACGCACATCAGCAAAAACGCAAGCTGCGCGAAGTAATATGCCACTTCGCTGTTGTCACTATCACGATACCGGTAGAGCGCATATTTCAAATAGCGCTTAATGGTTTGCGGCGCGGAACTTTTTACAGCCATGCTTATAGTATACTCGGAAACGCATTCATTCGCAGTAGTTACTCTCATGCTGGTAGCTGCGTTCTATTTTCCTCTCGCATTTTCGCTGAATTTTTTATATATTACGAAGATAAAAATTTATGAATAAGCGATACAAGCGCCGTTTGATAAGTAATAAGAGCATCCTCATCAATCGGCACTGGCTGACGTTGTCGGCGCAGCGATTCAAGCCGATGCCGACAAATTGCACGCACATCCGCCCAATCAATAGCTGGCGCAACTCGTATACCGCTGACAATACTATCTATAAACCGTGCCAAATATGCAAGCATTTGGATGTTATTCTGATATTGAATTATTGCTGAAATTATATCACGCGCAAGAATAGCTTGATACGTATATTGAAAGTTGTTTTGTCCTATGTCTTGCCGAACGCGCTGCGCCCTCTTTGTATGCTTTGCGATATATGCTTCGCACCGGCCAAGCATGTTTTCATCAAAACAAGTTCCTGATCCGGACTGTAGCGAGACATATCGCTGTTCGCACACAGAATGAATATTATCCCATTCGACAACGCTCGCGTCATTCAACCAGCGCGCAAGCGAAAAAGCAAAATCAGCTAAATATTCAAGCGCTTGAGCGTCGCTATGATACGCGCGCGCTGCATGGATGATATCCTGCGCTAAAGTGGCTTGCCATTGAGTGTCCATACAGTCACTACAATTTCGCAATTAAGTCCTTCATTTCTTGCCACATTCTTTCACCATTGCCACTATTCCGAGAGCCCTTCACGCCTCTTTCATGAATTGATTATATCATGCGAGAAATTTCAATAAATGCTCATAATTTATCAAAAATATACCAAAGTGAAAGAGCCCCACGCTACTCTTGGCTAACGCGGGGCAAAGCTCACCCCTCTCTATTGTGTCTGTGTTGCAACGCCCGCAAACGCGGCAGGTATGAACACAATAAGCGCCAGTCTTCCGTTCGTTCGACACTAATGTCAAGACGACCAGCTATCTCAAGGATATCCTCAAAAAGCCACTCGTCACCGGTTGCCTTGAGCTCAGCATCAGTACGCGGTGCAATAAGGCCGATCAGCTCACTCGCTATCAGTTCGCCAGGCTTCGTTAGTACGCCATGCGTCTGAGTGTAGTCGCCACGCTCGCAGAGCTCCTCTATAGGCGTATTTGCAGCTTTCGCAACCGCACACGTAACCTTCTCTAAAAAATCCGTAAAACGAGCATTGGTCTTTGTAACAACTGTTCGGAGTTCGTCGGTAAGCTCTTTGGCGTATTGACGCTTTTCCGCTATAGGCACATCGTCGTCAAAATACCAATCCATGCATTCTACTAAATCAAATCCGCCGTTGAACGTTGCAGAATCCTGTGAGAGTAACGAGTAAACCGCTTTAGCGACATGTACCATGTCGTGGCAATTCCTAGTTTCGGCAGCAATACGCCAAATTATTTCTGCTAGATCGAGACATGCGCTACGCGTTTTTACATCAAACACACGAGGAGGAAGCGCTTTCGTATTAGTGGGAATAATCGTCAAAGAATATGCCTCGTCATCAGTAAGCAGACGCGTGTCTGAGGGTGTGTCGGCAAAATTATTCTGTAATAAATAGTTAATTGGTTGTAAATCGTTATTATACTGCGCTAAGTCTGCTACCTTTTGGCGCGCATACTTTTTGAGCTGATTTATTACTACATCTTTATTCATTTGCAGTATAACGAATTATCGCTCCCTATATAGAGTAAAGTAGCCTGTTATATTCGGCACATATTGGGCATGTTCTTTATTCTTGACACCAAACTCTATAGAAACCTCGCCATTAAGAGATATCACTTCATGAGTGAGCCCGTCATCAAGAAATGTATCGCCAGGAAAGTCTTCAAAAACAAGCACATATTCACAACCCTTTGCGTCTTCAAAATAATGCGCCCAAGCGTCAGGACCAATTCGACCATGATCTTTCCAGCGAATTGTCGCCGCATCAAGCTCATGATAGTTTGGCAAGATTACGTACTCATAAAACTGCTCAATAACTTTATGTTCCATACTACCTACAATTTATCGATCAAATCTAGTAATCTTTTCCAGGATTCTCGTTTTGCATGATACCGATCTACATCAGCCGCAGCTTCTATTATCTCCGAAAGTAACGGGTACTGCTTTTCATTGATCCATTCTTGCATCTCAAGCGGGTATCCTAGCATGTCTGAGATAACCGCAGACTCACCAATGTCCGACAAGAAAAGGTCAATGCCATCAGCTCTAATTATATCCGCATACTGCCGGCAGTGCTCGACTACTTGCTCGTAAGCCATCTGCGGGTAACTCTTTTTACTCATAGCAAGACATTATTACATCAAGATACACCAGTTTGCGGCAGTTGAAGCTGTGTGAACTTATATTGTATCTGTTTTACTATTTTGCCAGCACGTTTCAAGTCATCAGTAACTTCCAGATCCGCGCCCAATTCGGCAATCTCATTCAACAGCGGGTAACGCGCTTGAAATTTCTCTTCCCAGTCATCACGCACGATTGTTGCGCCAACGATATAGCCACCCAGTACACGCAAGGGTTCTTTTTCTTTATTTTTAAGTATATCTCCTATGCGTTGCACGATAGTCGCAAATTCGCTGTCCATAACAAAATTATACCATGAGAGAAGCCCCGCTCACGCAGGGCTATCGTTCCTTTCTCAATGGTTTACGGCCTGCTGGCAGCTCTGCCATGAAAGCCTTCTACGCTTCATAGGTACGCCGCTTGCGTGCGTATACCGTCTCTTGAGTCGCCCTCAAGCAGTCAGAGGCCTTTTATTGCAATTCTTTTTCGTTCACATGCGCCCGCAACCAACCAGAAATATCCGCTATACTCAGATGATCCGTAGCGATGCGGACAGCAAAATCTTCAAGCTCGCCCGATGTTGCATCAAAGTGATAATTATTTAGTTCCAGCAAAGTCAATCCCGCAAGTATCGCTGTACGCTTGTTACTATCAGCGAACGGATGGTCGCCAATAATCCCGCACATCAACGCCGCTGCCTTGGCAAATACTGTTGCGTATAATTCCTCGCCAAATACT
>CALIMZ010000008.1:0-152765 GCA_938045235.1 uncultured Candidatus Saccharibacteria bacterium | reverse complement strand
TGTGTTAGGCACGCCGCCAGCGTTCATCCTGAGCCAGGATCAAACTCTCCATAAAAGATGTTTCATTGATTTGAAACGTCTATCTTACTCAAAAATAGACTGACGATGATTATTGCACAATTAAATTGTTAAACAGCATTGCGTCTAACTACACAACAGAACTACAGTTTCTTCCATCTCGCAACTAGACTGTCCATCATTGTAGCGCGATTTTTTCAGCAAGTCAACACTGTTTTTGGCTATTTTGTAGTGTAAAATACAATAATACCAGCAAGCGCGCCAATACATACACCAACAACCACTTCAAGCGGCGTATGCCCGTCCGCTACATGAGGCTCTTTTACTGCTATGTTTGACTCTTTCAAGATGCGCTTAATAACCGCTCCCTGTTCACCAACCGAATGGCGCACCATCATAGCATCGTACATAACGACAAGCGCCAAAACCGCTGCGAGACCAAATAGTCCACTATCAACGCCATCTCGTAGCGCAATAAGCGTCACAATCGACACAACTGTTGCACTGTGCGCACTTGGCATATTACCGGACAAGTACAGCCGATCAAACACATGCAAACTGCGCGCTTTTACTGCTGCCGTAATATATTTAGCGCCTTGAGCAATAATCCATCCAACAGCAACCGCTACTAAATATGGAGATATCGTCATATTACACGCTAGCCTTCGTCTTCTCCTGAATCGCGCATAATACCGATTGACGATACGCTATCATCGTCGCTAAGCCGCATCACACGCACGCCTTGCGTTGTACGCCCCAGCGTTGGTATGTCGCCCAGCCCGACACGAATCGTTTGTCCGCCTTGGCTGATAATAATCGCTTCAACCGCGTCTGATTCAAGCGTTTGCACAGTAACGATCGGACCAGTTTTTGCTGTAACTGTCGCCGCCTTAATGCCAACGCCGCCACGCTTATGACTCGGGAAATTCGCTACTTTCGTAATTTTTCCATAGCCATTTGCGCTCAAGACCAAGAGCGTTTGATCTGCTGATGCTACAACATCCATGCCAACTACGCTATCATTTAGGCGCAGCCGCACGCCGCGCACGCCGCGCGCCGCTCGCCCCATTGGTCGGCATTCTTCTTCGTTAAACCGTACCGCTTGACCAGCAGATGTTGATATAATCACATCACTTTTGCCATCAGTCTGCTTAATCCAGCGCAGTTCATCGCCATCATCTAGGTTGATCGCGATCAACCCGTTTGTTCGAATATTTGCGTAGTCAGAAACTGCTGTCTTTTTTACAGTACCCTTAGTTGTCGCCATAAACAAATAGCCATCACTTCCCGCATCTTTCGCGAGGTTAATGATTGATGTAATTTTCTCTTCAGGCTGCAATTGAAGCAGGTTAACCGCTGCGACGCCCTTAGCCGCAAGACTCGCTGCCGGCACCTCATATGCCTTGAGGCGGAACACGCGACCTTTATTTGTGAAGAACAGCAGCCAATCGTGCGTACTGGCCGGCACAAGCTGATCAATAACGTCTTCTTCTTTTGTTGTCATGCCGCGTTTACCCTTACCGCCGCGGTTTTGACGGCGATAGTCGCTCGCAAGTGTCCGCTTAATGTAATTTTCTGTTGTTACCAACACAACAGTATCCTCTTCTGGGATTAGTTCCTCATCGCTAAACTTACCAACTTCTGTGTTGATAATTTTACTACGACGCTCATCACCATATTTCTCTTTAATCTCAAGAAGTTCTTCTTTAATAATGCGCAAAATCTCATTCTCATCCGCTAAGACTTTTTCGAAATATGCAATTTTCTTACGCAGCTCAGCCAGTTCATTCTCAATCGCCTCGCGCTCTAAGCCCGTCAAACGACGCAGTTGCATCGCAAGAATTGCCTTTGCTTGAATAACGCTCAAACCAAATTTCTCAATCAACGCCTTTTCGGCCTCATCTTGCGTCTTGCTGGCGCGAATCGTTCGAATTACTTCATCAATATGATCAAGCGCAATTTTGTAGCCCTCTAAAATATGCGCCCGCTCTTTTGCCTTGCGCAGTTCATATTCCGTACGCCGCCGCACCACTTTTTGGCGATGCTTGATAAATTCATGCAGGATATCATGCAGACCAAGCACTCGCGGCTGCAATGCCACTGGATTCGTACCCGTCTCAACAAGCGCTAGCATATTGTAATGGAAATTCGTCTGTAACGCCGTTAGTTTATAGAGCTGATTTAATACTTTCTTTGGATATGCATCCTTTTTTAGCTCAATCACTACGCGAACGCTACCACGCGCCGATTCGTCGCGCAGATCGCTGATTGTCGTGAGTTTCTTATCGTGTACTAGATTAGCAATTTTTTCAATAAGCGTCGCCTTGTTAACACCATATGGCATCTCTGTTACGATAATTTGATGGCGTCCGCGCTTTGCTTCCTCAATATTTGCCACTGCACGAATCGTCACACTGCCGCGACCGGTCGCATACGCCTGGCGCATTGGCGCACCGCCATACACAACCGCCCCTGTTGGAAAGTCAGGACCCTTAATATACTTCATTAAGTCGTCAAGCGTTGCCTCTGGATTATCAATTAACGCTACCGTTGCGTCAACGATCTCGCCGAGGTTATGTGTCGGAATGTTTGTTGCCATACCAACAGCAATGCCAACTTGCCCGTTAAGCAGCAGATTTGGCAACTTCGCTGGCAATACAACAGGCTCCCGATGCGTCGCGTCGTATGTATCGCGAAAATCAACCGTTTCTTTGTCGATATCCGCCAAAAGCGCCTCGGACACACGCGTCATTTTTGCTTCAGTATAACGCATTGCAGCCGGCGGATCCCCATCCATAGAGCCAAAATTACCCTGGCCTTGCACAAGCGGATAGCGCCCGACCCAATCCTGCGCCATACGCACCATTGCATCATAGATTGACGAGTCGCCATGCGGATGATATTTACCCATCACTTCACCGACGATCTGAGCGCTCTTAACTGTCTTTGAGGCCGGACCAATGCCCATTTTATCCATCACATACACGATACGACGATGCACCGGCTTCATGCCGTCGCGCACGTCAGGCAGTGCACGATCAACGATGACCGACATTGAATACCGCAGGAAATTGTCTTCCATGACATCTTCAACGGTACGAATTTCAACAGTCTTTGAATGGCTATGGTCAGTCTGCGTCAGCACCTCGCCTTCTACCGGTTTATGTTCTTGTTGCTGCATTGCATTATCTTCGTTCATATTAGACATCCAATTCCTCAAGACTCATTTTCTTTGCATTTGCTTGAATAAAGTTTTTGCGCACCTCGACCTCATTACCCATCAATTTAGTAAAAATCGCATCAGCACGCTCCGCATCTTCAAGCCAAACCTGCACCAAAACACGATTTTCCGGGTTCATTGTTGTTTCCCATAACTGATCAGCATCCATCTCACCAAGACCTTTGTAGCGTTGTAACGACGACTCGCTCAACCCTGCTTGTCGAACGAGCGGCTCGCTCGGATCAATCGCGACGCCTTTTTCTTTGCGAGCAGCAATCAACTCCTGATACTTCACATCAAGCGCCTCCTCATTATACAAATACTCCTGTTTATGCTGCGATAATTTCAACTTAAATAATGGCGGCTTCGCGAGATAGATATGACCACCTTCAACAACCGGACGCATATACCGGAAGAAGAATGTCATAAGCAACGTCGCGATATGGCTACCGTCAACGTCAGCATCGGTCATAATCACAACACGATGATAACGCAAGCCGCGCATATCAAACGCATCGCCGATACCGACTCCCATGCCCTTTATCAAACTTAGTATTTCGCGATTTGCATACATTTTATCAAGACGAGCCCGTTCAGTGTTCAAAACCTTGCCTCGCAGCGGCAAAATCGCCTGCGTACGACTATCGCGCCCTGTCTTCGCTGAACCGCCAGCTGAATCACCCTCAACGATATAGAGCTCGCACTCAGCTGGATTCTTGCTTGAACAGTCTGCTAGCTTACCAGGTAGACTAGCGCCATCAAGCGCACCTTTGCGAATCACGTTATCGCGCGCGGCTCGGGCTGCTTTGCGCGCTCTAGCTGCAAGCAATGCTTTATTGACAATTTTCTTCGCAACCGCTGGATTCTCTTCCAGAAAATACGCAAAGTATTCATTCATCACCTGTTCGACATACCGCCGCACCTCTGGATTACCAAGCTTATTTTTCGTCTGGCCTTCGAACTGCGGATCGGGCAGCTTCACTAAAATCACCGCCGTCAAACCTTCGCGAATATCATCGCCAGATAAATTATCTTCCTTTTCTTTTAGCAGATTGTTTTTACGCGCATAATCGTTTATAACGCGCGTGAGCGCCGACCGAAAACCAGCTAAATGCGTACCGCCATCTGGAGTTAACACGTTATTTGCGAACGGTTTCACTGTCTCAACGTAGGAATCATTATACTGAATTGCTACTTCAACCATTGAATCGTCAACCTGCTTTTCAACGTAGAAAATTTCGTTACCAAGAACATCCTTGCCGACGTTGAGGTTCTTCACGTAGCTGCGAATACCGCCCTCGAAGTAAAATGCCTGGCGCTCTTTGGTGCGCTCATCATAAACCGTTACATACACGCCTTTTGTCAGATAGGCCTGATGGCGAAGATAACTCACGACCCATCTATAGTCAAATTTCGTCGTTTCTTTGAATATTTCAGGATCGGGATAAAACGTAATCCGCGTGCCGCGCGTCCAATTCGCGTCTGTCAAACGGCTTTTCTTGAACGGCACGACTGTTTTGCCCCGCTCAAATTCAATTCGATATATTGAACCATTCTTTGCGACTTCAGCGATCATTCGACTCGACAAAGCATTCACCACACTTGAACCAACACCATGCAATCCAGACGAAACCTTATAGCCGCCGCCGCCAAACTTACCGCCAGCATGTAGCACCGTCAACACTGTCTCAAGCGTACTCAAACCAGTTTTCGGATGCTTATCTACCGGGATGCCGCGCCCATCATCAGTAATCGTAATACCGCCATCTTCAAGGATTCGTACATCAACACGCGTGCCGTGACCGGCAATCGCTTCGTCTATAGAGTTGTCGGCAATTTCTTTAATTAAATGATGAACACCGTCGTAACCCGTGCTTCCAATGTACATGCCTGGGCGTTTGCGAACCGGATCAAGACCTTCAAGGACCTGAATTTGCGAACCATCATAAGAACCGTCGTCTTTTTGTTTAGCCATATGGAATCTCCCTCGCTTACTGTCAACTCAGATTATTCATTTCTACACCGATTATACCATAAAAAAAATTGTTCATTCAAGTTATTGCTATCTATAAACGCATATGCTAAACTAATAGTCAAAAGAGATTTATCTCGGAAATTTTAACACAAAAAGGTTGCACTATGTTTAGAAAGCTCGTATCAAACCTTTCATTTAGCCCTGCACTCGTCGGACAACTAGGGTTTTATGCTAAGCGTCTGAGAAAAGAAGAGACAACACGCCGCCTTGGGCTTATATTCACCGCCCTTGCGCTTATTGTCCAGTCGTTTACAATGCTTCAAGCGCCAGAACCAGCAAGCGCAGCCGATGCGACTGACATGGTATACGGCGGCACTCACACGCCAAGCGCCGTCATGTCCAGCTACGACCAGAACGTCAACAACATTCGCGATCTGTATACCGCTATTGGCATTTCTCGTGCCGACATCCAACGAGCAACTGATAATTTAGAATATCACCGCAGCAGCGAAGGGTTGTATTCCTGGGGCATGAAGCCTGTTTTTGGCGCTTCAAGCGGCGAAGGAAGCTATACCGTGAAAACGAGCGGCGGCACGCGTACTTTTTATTACCGGCCGCAACGGCTTTGGGGAAATAGCGGTTCTTATTCTGCCTACGTCGGGCGATCATCGTCAACTGGCTTATGGTTCGGTATTATGCGCTCGTGCGGCAACTTAATCACGTTTACTATCCCGCCGCGACCAGCGTGCCCTCCAGGTCAAGTGGGAACCTATCCTAACTGTTCAACGCCACCTAAAAACCCAACCTCAACGTGCTCAGCACTTGACATCAAAAAGAACGGAGATACCTATCAATTCACTGGCAGCGGGGTTGTTACGGATGGCGCGACGATTTCAAAGTATATATTCCAGGTATATCGCGATAACGCACTTATTAAGACGATAGAGAGTAGTTCAAGCGTCGCAACTTATACGGAGAAGACTCCCGGCAGTTATTCGGTCAAATTAACGATCAAAACATCGCTTGGCGATAGAACGAGTGCTGGGTGCACCAAAGGATTTACAATCGCCCCGCCGGCAAAATGCCCGCAAAACCCAGCCCTGCTCAAGACAGATCCAAACTGCCAACCATGCCCCGGCGACTCGACGATTTGGATCAACGATACAAAATGCAACGCTGAAATTATTCAAACCAAGACCGCACAAAATACGTCACAGAACAACACCGATGCCACAACGATTGCAGCAAAGGCCACTGATCAGATTGTATACAAAATTAACGTCACCAACAAAGGGCTAAAAGCGACAGAATATACGATCAAAGAGGATCTAGCCGACGTTTTGCAATATGCAAGCTTAGAAAACACCGGTGGCGGCACGCTTACAGACGACAATTCATCAGACGGAATCGCGACAAAAACACTGCTGACATGGCCAAAAGTAACATTAAAACCAGGCGAAACACAGACGCGCATATTTAGCGTAAAACTCGCGAGCACGATTGCTGCAAAAGGCGCCGGCACAGGCAACCCAAATTCCTACGACTGCGTCATGACAAACACGTTCGGAAACACTGTCAATATCAACGTCGATTGCCCTGTCCAGAAGAAAGTTGAGTCAGTTGTCGCCCAGCTGCCGCATACTGGCCCCAACGAGAACATCGCATTCGCAGCAATTATATTCGCCGTCGTTACGTTCTTCTACGCACGCTCGCGCCAGCTGAAAAAAGAAGTACGCTTAATACGCCGCGACTTTAATACTGGCACAATTTAACACATATTTTTAAAACAAGGGGTGGTATATGAACAACGAAAAGTTACCAGGATCAACCGAAAAAAGAGAGTCATTAAATGAGTCACGTAAGCTCGCCGCCGAGCAGCACGAAGCTGCGAACGAGAACCGCGAACGAGAATCAACTCGTGAAAATAAAGCAGAAAGGCTTGAAAACGCACGCCGCGAAACGCTTGAAGCTGTTGCAAAAGCCGAAAAAGAGAATCGCAAAGAGACAGAGCGGAGCGACCCATCACCAGCCGAACGACGTAAAGGACCAATCTCTAAGCAGGAACGGGAAAAAGCATTCGCGAGAACGATGGACGAAGTACAATCTCACATGTCAGCACCGAGTCGTACCTTTAGTAAAATTATCCATAACAAAGCCGTCGAAAAGACTAGCGAAGTTGTCGGTAATTCTGTTGCGCGACCAAACGCTATCTTGTCAGGAGCCGTTTGCTCATTCGTTCTCGTACTCATCACCTATCTCGTAGCGCGCGCATATGGCTACCAATTGTCAGGTACTGAAACGATTGCTGCTTTTGGGCTTGGGTGGGTCATCGGGCTCGTCTATGACTATTTCCGACTACTTATTATCGGTAAAGATAGGTAGAGCGCCAGACTAAAAATCCTAGGGAATTATCCTTCGCAGGGTAGACTGATTCTATAGTTGCGCTTTTTTATCTTCTACCCTGAAGAACTCTTTTACAGGTTTACCGCCTTTACATCGGTAAGCCTACCGCAATTTTATCGTCACCTCATCGTCCTGGCGGGATGATATTGCATCTATACGCCCGTCAGACGGCCGCTGTAATGGTTGTTGTGGCGGCGATGCCATCCCGGCTTCGGCTTGCGACACAGGGGGCGTGACAGTATTGAAATTGTCGCGTAAACTAGCGGTAGCCGGCGTAGACATTAGGCTATTCGCCGGTTGCGGCGGAGAGGATGGCGGCTGATTTACCAACCCAGGACGCAGCATCTGCTGCGGAGGTGTATTATTGCCATATTGAGCCACCGACTGGCTAGCAGACGGATAGCCGCTCACTCCCGAAGCCGCACCTGATTGGAATGGATTACTCGTCGCCCCAGGAGTGGTTGCTGGAGGCGGACTCATTGGCGGGGCGGCTGGCTGTGGCGGCATCATTTTGCCCGCACTCGCAACGCTCGCTACCGACGAGCGCCCGCTTCCTCCCGTCATCTGCTTACGTTTGGCAAGCCACTCGTCTAAAAATGACGAGCCGCCAGACTTTGGCGCACCAACACCACCAGGCTTCGCCCCAGCGGATGGAGCCACACCTGCTCTCCCCGTCTTTGCTCCAGACTGTGCAGCATCTGCTGTTTTGAGCCGCTCGAAGATTTCTCGTTCTACCTGCGCACGTGGATGTCCATATTTCACTGCAGACAACCGCTTCAGCGCATCACCAAGCTGCTGATTGCTCTGTCCCATAGGCGGAACCCAGCTCATACTAAACGGCGCCGAAGGCACGCCCTCTATTTGCGCCACGCAAACCGACTCAAAGTTTGGTAACTTCGTCAGATCTTCCGCGTCAAACACTGGAGTATAGCGCTTTACCATAATCTCCGCGTCGGTAATACCAATGCGCCCAGTGATCGTTGTACCCACGTTACCTAAAATTGCCTCACGCAAGCTTTCCTGCAACTGCGTCATAAACTGGTTGCCAAGTACCAAGCTCAACCGATACTTACGCGCTTCGCTAAGGATCGTTTCAAAGCTATCGGTCGCAAAGTTCTGGAACTCATCAACATACAACGTGAAATCTTTACGTTCTTCCTCTGGTATGTTTGCGCGAGCCATTGCTGCTGCCTGGAACTTCATCACAAAAATAATACCAAGGAGCTTCGAGTTCAAGTCGCCCATCTTCCCCTTTGATAAGTTTGCGAGCAAAATTTTACGATTATTCATAATATCCGCAAAATTAAATCCGCTCTTCTTTTGCCCGATAATATTTCGCATTGCATCATTAGAGATAAATGGACCAAATTTCGATACGACCCAGCTAATAACTTCACCCGCTTCGCTTGACCGCTGCGACGCCGGGAACTCTTTCGTCCAGAAGTCAAGCACTTGTTGGTCGGTAACATATTTCAGCTTACTCTTCATAAATGCATCGTCGATAAGCAATTTTGGAATATCAATAAACGTACCACCGCCCGGATCGCTCATCAGTAGCAACGCGCAGTTTCGGAATATATGTTCAAGACGTGGACCAACGATTCCCGTATGTCCAGGGTCATACAGTCCATATAGCATCCCAATCGCCTCCTGCACCAAAAAGTCTTTTTGGTCGGGGTGGTCAAACTCAAACATATTCAATCCGATCGGATTGTCCATGTCACTTGGGTTAAAATAAACAACATCCTCAACGCGTTCCTTCGGCACTTTGCTTAAGAGTGCCTCTGCTGAGTCACCGTGCGGATCAACGAACGCAAAGCCACGGCCATCTAGCATATCTTGATATGCTAGATTCTCTTGCAATACAGACTTTCCAACACCAGTCTGTCCAATCACATGAATATGACGGCGACGATCTTTATCGCTCAAACGAATCGGCTTTTTAACGCCGCGAAACTCGTTATAGCCAAGCAATAGCCCTGTCTCCATGACTTGTGTCGGACCATCAACCTGCTTGCTCATCTGCCGCTTCACTTGCGATGTTGGTATGCTGTTTTGATCCGGCAAATGAAATAGCGTTGCCAGCTCTACGCTGTTCAATATATTCTGGTTAACCTGCTGTGGGAAAAATCTAAAGATAAACGATGAGGTTAACTCTTCAATATTCTTTGATAGATTAAACTTAAATCCATTAAACGTTGGTGAGTCAAACAATGCGAATGCTGCAACAATATTTTTCAAAACACCCTGCGAACGCGCCGCTGTATTCGACGACACGACAACACGAACCAAAACCTCATAGCCAGGGTACCGCGTTTTTTCCTGAATCGCCTCAACCGTTGCCTGCTCAACTGCATTTAATTGCTTATTCTCTTCGCCGGGACCTTTATTGCCGTCAGTCGATCCAGTCGGTGGTTTCCATAGCGCCTCCATCAATTCGTTTGGCGAGAAAAACGAACCAAGCGGAGATTTCTTGCCATTCTGTTTATCTTTAATAATTTTCTCAGCCATTGACACAGCGACCTTCGACCAGTTGTCGCGCGCTGGGCGAATCAAAAATTGCAGCCCAATGCCATCTTCACGTCCTGCTGCCGAAATCGCATTCAGCAAAGCACGCGATGCATCACGCTTCGACTCCATGTAAGTTGCAATCGGATATGAGTAATGCTTCTTAAGCGTAAATTCACCGCCAATCGTCCCGCTCATCTTTCCCACTTTACTAAACACCGAGTGCTCCGTTACCTCTTCAAGTCGCGCTGATGGATATGCCGCTGCCACCGCCTGGCGCACAACGCTCGTAAGGACCGTTGGTACGACAGCGTAATAATACACAAGTCCGTCGCGCGCCACGATTTCAAACGACAGATGGCGCTGACCGTAGATTCGGCTCTTAAATCCTTTCGTAGCAGTACTCGCAATAATGTTATACATCACTTGCGCCTGCGACAACACCTCTTCGGTCAAGTCGCGCTTGTCGCGATTTTCACCTGCAATGTCGTCGCTCGCCGGTGGCAGATGAATTAAAATCGGCACCATCTTCAATCCGCGCTCGTAATTCTTTGCTTCACGCAATGTGCCGCGATACACGAAAAATATAACTGTTGCACCAGCCGCAATCAATGCCGCCGTAACAAAAAGTACTATTAGTGCGCCCACTCTGCCTCCATACTAATCTTCTGCCTGCCCTATCACTCGCCCATAGCGCTGCCTGATATACTCTATTTGCAGCTTACTTATTTCATACTCGCGCCGATATGGATCGTCTTTCGTCTCAGCTAGAATCTTCTTTGCCTTATCGACCCACTCCTTCTCAATCAGATCGTCATCGTTCGCTAGCATAACCGTCGTATCGTCCACAGCGCCCGCATTATTCTCCGACTGCGCAGACAATACCGGAGTAGGAAGTGCAGGAGCTGCTGCCATCGCAGCTTGAACTGCTTCCGCCCGAACAGACCCAATCTCACGGCGATTTTCAACACCGCTCTGCGCCACTTCAGGAGAATTTTGCGCCGCACCCGCCTCATATTGAGACGCTGCCGGCTGAATTTCGCCAATTGGCGCTAATTGTTCCTGCTGCCTAGGTTCCATATCTGTTAAATTATACCATAAGAGCGACCAATATTGCTAGCGCTTGCAAAGGTTTACCGCTGTTTATAAACATAGAATATTGCCACCACCTCAAACACAACAACGAGTATAATTTCATACAATTTCAGCCCGCCGATAGACTGCACAGCCACAAGAATAATCGGCGAGAACGCCAAAACACTCCCGTATGCGATTGACCGAGAGAAAAGAGTGTTAGTGTGATCATTCAATTTGCCCTTACCGATACGCACAACAGCAAGCCGTACGCCATATAACAAAAATGTCAGCACCCCACATGCCGCCATATATAAAAGTAGAAATACCAATAGTATGATTAATGGGCTTGAATGCGAAGGAGTAGACGACTGCATGATGGCGAGAACCCCAACGATTGAACAAACCGTCATAAAAGCTGCTATGCGTTTCAACATACTATTATGATACCACCGCCCTTAAAGGCATATAAGCAGTTTCGCGAAAAAAACGAAGCACCTTTCTAAACAACTATTAGGGTCGCCGCTAGCTGCTTATAGCCTAATTGACCGCTCGCGTGACGCGAGCATCTAGTCTTGCGATTGCGAGTCTATTATCTACGCACCTGATTCTCGCCGACGATCGCTTCGTCAAGGATTTATCAGGTGCGCAGCGCTCAAGCTTTCGCGCGCTACAACGCCAAGGATGCATATCCCGGCGGAGCTTAGGTGGTATCACGTATCGTATAAAATACGAACTTTATTTTATGAAAAATTTCTTCACAGAACGTTCATAAAATAGCATCTGTGCTGCCACCTAGTTTCCGTCGCACAACGTAACCTTCACAAGGTGTTGTATTTTTAAATTGTTAATGTTTGTCGCTTTTTTGTTTTTGTCAAAGCTATGTTTCAATACTAGCACAAACAACGCCATACGTCAATATATTCGGTATTAAATTCGTAGATATATTTACTATGTTGTATTATATTCATCAATATTACCCCTGTTTTGTGTTATTTGTATTAGATTAACCTACATATAGCTAAATTAACAACAATAAGAAAATTTCTGTCGTTTATTCAACCATTTTACACTACTTAGAGAGATATTTGTTTATTTTACAACGAAACATTTTACTTCTACTAGCAGGTATCATGCTTATTTTAGTAGAACAAAAAGCAGAGTCGTAAGGCGTCAAGGTTGGTGACGCTCCTATATATTTTTAAGAAAATAATCGATCAAACAAAGAACGATCAACTCACACAACTTTGCCATATTATGTCCAATAAATATGGAATTTAATTCGAGTACACATCCATCTGTGCCGGTCCTTAGCCCTTGCGCGACCCGATGAGCTTGCATGCCATAGATCCTAGCTACATTAAGACATGCCTTAATAATAAACGTCTATCAAAACTAGTGCACACGCGACGCGGCCTATTCTTCAGCAAAGCGCACAAGACGGATTGCATTCTATGTTGATTTATTTTCGTACACAACAATATCGCTACTATATACAAATCAAAAAACATTAGCGCCACGTACGCTGTACATTGAAGCGAAAACACTCATATTTATGCGGCAAAAACACAGTCTGTTTTGCTGCATCCGCAGATGTCGTTTTTACGTCTAATATTAAGCAGATCGTTCGTAGAGTCAACCTACTGCTCGGCAACTACTAAAACGTATCCGTTTCGAAAAAATGATGCAATAGCCCTCATTGAGTCAATTGAAGTTTTCGTTGCAACTTGCCCCAGGAGCGTCCGGACGAAGCGAAGTAGGCATTTTCGCCGATATCTTTTTTTAAGATTTTATAGCCTTATTTATAGTCGTTCACTTCAAAGCCATTATCTCTAACATGATGCTTCGGCTTCAAATACTTTGACAGACGAGCAAGGACGCGTTTATCATTCTCTCTTCTCTCTTTGATGACTTTTTATACAAAATCCCAATCCAACCACCCCTCTCTCAGCAAACATGACCAGGTAACCGCTATAGCTTTTCTCGCACAGCGCCCCCCCAATAGCCATACGCTAGGTGCTAATCTGGCTGTTTCTGGAATATTTACTTATCCAACGTCCTCCCCTAATACCTCCTAGTTGATCCCCTCTGCCCTCCTGGTTCGTTCTGGACTTACAGTCTTGTTGAATATATTAGTAGTAGCCTTTTAGCTTTGATGTTATTGAGTTTGCGATATTACCATACTTTGAAGACAAGCTTTTCTGATATAGTAGACGTGGTTACGATAAAAGTTTAAACATAGACTGCTACTCTACTTAAACTTTTTCAGATTAATTTTACTAAGCATTTCCGAGTAGTATAAGCATGAGTCAGTGAACTCCTCTATATTAGATTATTGTCTCAAACGACAGAATACCGAGAGGATCCTATAGATTTTCATCGTACAAAAATAGGTGTCGCTTTTTGAATATGAAATCAAGAAACTATCATTTTTGGCACACAATCAATCTAATCCTCAAACCTATAGCACAACCGAGATGCTAACATTTTTCTCATTATGAAGATAGGTATCAGTTAATTATCACTGTCGCCGTCCTCGCCCCGCCCTAGGAATAAAGTTTCAAAATCACACCAAGAACAGCTGCTATAATTTGTGGTATTTTTTACTTGATTAAATTCCAAAAAGTTATTGACACAAGCACTTTTCCGTCATATTATAGGGGTAGTTCTTGAGCAAAAAAATTGTGCAAGAACCAAAAATAAACATATTTCCGAAAACTCCACGATAAAACAACCACTACTCGCAGGTGGTTGTTTTTAATTCCACGCAATAAAAAATACGACCCAATTGGTCGCTAACCTTACATGGTGGAGCTGCCGGGTACCGCCCCCGGGTCCATTTGGTAACACGCTGTTCGTCTACGTACATAGTTTGGTTTTTACAATAACCACAGTAGCTGCCCGGAAGCCAAACAAACATACAACTACTACGAGCTGAAAAATTTAAATTCACCGCACTCAAGCGGATGCGCATGAATCGATCTTGCAAAATATGACACACTTAGTTTCTAGCAAGCATCGGAACTAAGCATGGCTGCAGTATATTACGCAGCAAGCGCAAGAGCAGTTTGCTTCGGCATCAATGATGCGACAAATGCTTTTGCTTTCTTTGCAAATGTTGCAATTACTAATTCTGATTACGTCAGAAATCGGTACGCAAAACAGCCTGTTAAAGTCCAAATGTCGAATGCTATATCAGCCCCGCGTTTGCCTTATTATAACACTATTTACATACCAAAAGCAATATGGTTAACTTTATGTAAATGGGTATGTTTGCGAAAGTATTAACTGCTGCGCCTATTGGCTTTGATGGGAGTGTCGTGGAGGTTGAGAGCGACGCGACAAAAGGCTTGCCGGGCATACAAATTGTCGGGCTCGGCAACAAAGCGATCGACGAAGCAAAAGAGCGAGTCAAAAGCGCCATATCAAATTCCTTACTTGAATATCCAGCTAAGCGCATCACTGTTAATCTCGCGCCCGCCGAGCTTCCAAAAGATGGCACGCACTATGACCTTCCGATTGCCCTAGCAATTCTGCTATCAAGCGGGCAGCTGGCGCAAACGGATATAGCTAATAGCCTTTTTGCCGGCGAACTTGCGCTTGATGGATCTATTCGCCCCACTTCTGGTGCAATTAGTATTATCGAAATTGCGCGAAACGCTCATATAAAAACAATATATCTTCCGACAAAAAATGCCGAACAGGCAGCGCTTGTTGCCGACATTACAATCATACCTGTTAATTCATTAAAACAGTTATACCTACACTTGAAAAAAGAATCGCTTATCACGCCCATACAGCGTACAGCATTACCCATTCATCACAACAACACATCAAACGACAGCACGACACTTGACGACATTCTCGGCCAAGAACAAGCAAAAAGAGCACTCGTTATCGCAGCCGCAGGCCACCACAACCTGCTGCTTTCTGGCACACCCGGCGCTGGTAAATCAATGCTCGCAAAAACACTACCAAGTCTTTTACCGCCATTGTCAATCAACGAACAGCTTGAGGTGACAAAGCTATATAGCCTTGAAGGATCAGCGACTGACAATATCATCACGACACGACCATTTCGATCACCGCATCATACCGCAAGCCGCACTTCGCTTATGGGCGGCGGACCACGCCCTAAACCTGGCGAAATAAGTCTTGCTCACCTCGGCGTTCTATATCTTGATGAAATACCAGAATTCACCCGATCGACGCTTGAATCGCTTCGCCAGCCGCTTGAAGATCATATCGTCACCGTCACTCGATCTGGAGGGCGAGCCACCTACCCCGCTAATTTTATGCTTGTCGCGACAATGAACCCATGTCCATGCGGATACTATGGCGATACCACACGAGAATGCACCTGTTCGGTAACTCAAATTGAACATTATCAAAAACGCCTTTCCGGACCCCTGCTTGATCGTATCGATCTCACTGTCCACATATCGCGCATACCAAACGATTCGCTGTTATCCTCAAATTCGTCGTCAAAAAATCAACATTCTTTGGCGAAAAAAATGATTCAAAATGCGATAAATATTCAAAATAACAGATATAAACGTAGTGGCAAATACAACAATAATCTAACAAATAGAGAAATTTCACGATTTGCAAAACTTAACAACGAATCAACTATTTTACTCAGAAAAGCGTCTGATACACTCAAGCTGAGTCCGCGCGGCTATTTCAAAGTCATCCGTGTTGCGCGCACAATTGCCGACCTTGACAGCTCAGACAACATCACCGCGAGCCACATTGCGGAAGCACTGCAATATAGACAAATGTAGCGCTTGAATTTTTACCCCACCTCTGATACTATAGGGTGTGAGTGTTACCTCATTAACGTAATTTTAAAGGAGATTGCAATCAATACGAAAATTCGTATCAATGATACCATTCGAGCAAAAGAGCTTCGTGTCATAGACACAACTGGGACGCAACTTGGTGTCATGAGCCGCACAGACGCACTTAATGCTGCGCGGCAGGCAGGGGTTGACTTAGTGGAGATTTCACCAAAAGCCGACCCGCCTGTTGCAAAAATCATTGACTGGGGAAAGTATCAATACCAGAAGATGAAAGAGCAACAAAGAGCTCGACGCAACGGTAAAGCTAGCGAACTAAAACAAATGCGTTTCGGCTTAAAGATCGGTAGCAATGATCTAGAAATAAAGTTACGGAAAATCCGCTCATTTCTCAAAGAAGGACACAAAGTAAAAATTTTGATGTTCTTCCGCGGACGCGAGATGGCGCACAAAGAGCTGGGATACGAACTCATAAACAAAGTTTTTGAACAGCTGCAAGATGAGGCAATACTTGAACAGAAACCAGTTATGGCTGGGCGTAATCTCAGCATCGTAATAAGGAGTAAATAATGCCAAAGATGAAGACCCATAAGGGCACTGCTAAGCGCATTAAGCTAACCAGTACCGGCAAACTCATCCGTCGCCGTGCGTTCGGAAACCATATGCTCTCTAAGAAGAGCAAATCACGCAAGCGTAATATCAAAACCACCGCTGTTGTTAAAGGTGGCATGGCGAAAAACGTAAAACGAGCACTGGGAGTATAGGATTATGCGAGTTAAACGAGGAGTTACTGCTTCAGCAAAGCATAAAAAAATCATCAAAGCTGCAAAAGGCATGCAGCACAACCGTACACGCAGCTTTCGGCTTGCGAAACAAGCCGTTATCAGATCACTGCAATATGCATACCGAGATCGCCGCAATAAACGGCGCGATCTTCGCGGTCTCTGGATCACCCGCATCAACGCCGCTGCTCGCGAGAACGGTACGACGTACGGTAAGCTCATTGCCGATTTACGCGCTGCCAATGTAGGAATTGATCGCAAAATACTTGCGGAATTAGCAGTAAACGAACCAAAGGCATTTGCTGCTATTGTCAAGCAAGTTACAAAATAACTTGATTAGACAAAATTAAAAAGGCCGTAGCTAAATACGGTCTTTTTAGTTGGCAGGTCATCTGTAAGCCGGGTTCTGTCGAGGATAATCATCTATCTAGATTATTCATTGCTGAATAATTCAAGCGGATAGCAGCACGCCCGAACGAGCAATTCTATAGACATGCCTCCTTGCAGTTGACAGGGTTTACCTCCTCCGCACGTCACCGTGCGTCGCTGCGAGCTCTTACCTCGCTCCTTTCACCCTTACTATCGGTCGCCTAGCTAGGTTTGAGATAGCGGTTTCGTTTCTGTGGCACTTTCCCTAGAGTCACCTCCGGTCGCCGTTAGCGACTGCCATGCTCTATACTGCCCGGACTTTCCTCTCGCTATAACCAAGCGAGCGATTATCCGATAATCTGCCATTGCCTATTATATCATTAAAGCCCCTCTTAAGCGATTGATATTCCCCTGCTGTTGCAAAGGTGGGTCTCCGCACGTTATTCCCACGGGAATAACGGTATTAGAGTCCCTATCGTATGATGTTAGGAAAATCATATACGCCCAAGAGAGGCTGCCTTTAGTATACCATGTGGTTCTATATAACTAAAGAGAACAAGCTAACACATCCGTAAATAACAGCTTGCATGTAAACCGTCAAAACCGGTGATAAAATAAGTACTGCAATATAGACAAGCACTATACCATATTGCTCCGCTGCTTCGAAAAATCGACGAATAAAGTCGGGAGCTACTGCATAAAAGACTCGCGAGCCATCAAGCGGCGGAATCGGAATAATATTGAATGCAAAAAAACCTAAATTAACAGCTACTGAGGTAGTCAACAGTTTTCCTGCCGCACTTCCATCGCCTACATAAGCCACTATCACATACGATATAAACGCGAGCAACAAATTAACTAGCGGCCCGCTCGCCGCCACCATTGCAATTCCCCATTCGCCATATTTTAAATTCTCAGGATTAAACGGCACAGGTTTCGCACCACCAAAAACTGGCATAGCCGCTCCTGTTAATGCATTTGTAAAAATAATCATCACCGGAAGCGCAATTGTCATAATAGGATCAATATGCCTAAACGGATTTAGCGTTAAACGCCCCATGAGGCGCGCCGTATTGTCGCCAAGTCTATAGGCAACAACTCCATGCATCAATTCATGGAGTGTCATCGACACAAAAATAATTACCAAAACAGCAATAACGTTACCAAAATCCATGCCCCTTATTGTAACAGTCCTTGACGCAAGACCAAAACTAGCGTATACTAAAAAAGATTGATATCAACTAATTATAAGAAGTGGAAAAATATGGCATCACGCTGCGAATTAACCGGCAAAGGTAAACAATTCGGTCATAACGTAAGTTTTTCTTTGCGTCGCGCTAAACGCGTTTTTAAACCAAATCTTCAAATAAAGACGTTTGTTGTTGACGGGCAGAAAGTAACGATGACGCTTTCTACGCATGCAATCCGTACGCTCAAGAAGAAAGGTATTATTGCGCAACCGGTAAAATAGCCTCTTTCTCTATTTTACGGAAATACATAAAACACCCCTGACTATAGGGGTGTTTTGTATTAAAAGCATACAGAACTCAAGACATATTAGCTGCGCGCAACTACCACCGTCGTTAAAACCGACGGCAATGAACTATCATTTTTAACTTTGAATTTCGTTACATTATCAACCGGAGCGCCTAGCTCTTTGATAAATGTTTCAACTTCATCTTGCGGAACTTCATACTGAAGGGCAGCGTCACGATAATGAACTGGTATAACAACCTTCGGATCAATCGCTCGAACAATTGAAACAGCGCTTGTCGCATCAAGTGTATATCCACCGCCGCCAACAGGCACGATCAAAATATCAATCACACCAAGCGCTTCAAGCTGCTCATCGCTTAGCCCAGGTGCGATATTCCCAATAATTCCCAGCGATACTTCGCCACACTCAACACGGTAAATCGTTGAACGTTTTTCATCGTCAGGAGTATCAATATGACGCGTCGCAGCAATACCAATGATCGTAAAGTCGCCAACCTCGTACTCGCCAGGGCTATTTATAATAACTTGCGCATCACTCTTACCAGTTGCAAAACGAGACTCAGTGACAAACTCAACTAGATCCTTTACCTTTAAATCTTTTAACCCAAGCAATGACACCTTCGGATCTACGACTAGCGACGTTTTTTTACTTGCAATTACGACCGCATTTCCACCCTTATATTCAATATCAAACATTTTGCCTCCTTTACTGCCGCTCTGTTTTTATAATATTGCCAGTGTCAACAATGACACGGTGCTTATTATTTAGCATATCACTAATAAATTTATCGTGAACGCTCAACCTGTAGTATAGCTCGTCATACGAGAGTACGCTATAAGTAATCTCACGCCCCACTGCCTGCTCAATCGTTGAGACAATCGATTTAATCTTAGCGCGCGAGATAGCGCCTGCCATCAGTAAATCAACTTTGCTCACAGACCCGCTTACCAGGATCCCCGCTACAATAGCAACACGGACACCAGCCGTACGGCGAATAATATCTTCGTATACTTCCGCTTGCGCTTCGTTTGTAGCTGATTTTGACGTTTGCCCTGCAAATATAGCACGCATCGGCACGTAATACTCATACCGCTGATTTACTTCATAGTACAGCTTGTTGTCCATATTATTACTCGCGACAATACCCACCTCAAGCATATTTGCAAGCTCTCTTCGCACAGAGTTGATTTGTTCGCCAATCAACCGCGTAATTTCACGCACATAAAACGCTTGCCCTGGGTTATTAAGGAATAAATAAAGTAACTTTACACGAGTTTTTGAACCAAACAATGCATCAATCATGATCAAATCTCTTACTCTATAGTACCACGGCCACTATCTATCAGCCAACCGTTGAGCAATATAACTGTACGCATGCTCAAGATCGCACCATGCTATTTCAGGATTGCGACGCAGCCATGTCAACTGTCGTTTTGCCAAACGCCAATCAAGCATACAAAACTTTTCTTCTAGTTCACTGCGTGTCAGTTCTCCCGCTACATAATTTCGAATCAGCGGATAGATATTTCCGGTCATAGCTTCGTTATCCCAACCCCAAGTTCGCGCCACCTGCACCGCTTCATTTATCGTAGTATCATTTACAATGGTTTTTGCGCGCTTTCTTATTCTTTCTTTGAGCACAGTTTTATCCGTCATTATTCCGACTAGTACCTTGTCTTTATATTTACCAATATTTTTCTGTGGTAAAGCACCATTTCGAACGATTGCGTTAATAATATACCGCTTATTTTTATTATTCTCCGGTAACTCAATATTGTGTTTATTACAATAATTTTGCAGCTCCGCAAGAGATTTCTGTTCAAATTTTGTACGCAGTTCTAAATCATTTGATGCAGCTGTGAATGTATAGTCGTAGATAACACTATCAACGTATAACCCCGTTCCCCCAACTAAGATCGGTAATTTACCTCGTAGCCGTATGTCAGCTATTTTTGCATCGGCGTAGCGCTTAAAATCAGCAGCCGTAAATCGCTCGCCAGGATTCACCAAGTCAAAACCCCAATGTACAACTCCATCGCGTTCTTTCATGCTCGGCTTTGCTGTTCCAATGTCCAATCCGCGATATATCGCTCGAGAATCCGCGGAGATTATTTCACCGCTAAATTGCTGAGCAACCTTAATCGCTAAACTTGTCTTACCGCTTGCCGTCGGACCAACAATTACGATAAGTGGAGTCTCATTCACGCTCACAGCCCCGGCCGCCATCGTCGCTCCTCAAAATCAATCACGCGCCAATGTTTGTCACAGGCTATGCCATCCTGGGCGAGTAGCTGTTTCTGCGCCACTTGCCCCTCTGGAAAGCCAACCGCTAACCCACCTTTTGCATTCACTAAACGATGCCACGGCAAATTAGCCGGACCGCCGTGAGCAATTTCACCAACACGCCGCGCCGCATACGGATGTCCAGCCAGCGCCGCTAAGTCGCCATAAGTCGTGACTTTATCGTCCGGCAGCTCGGACATCAGCGCATAAACGCGGTCGCGCAAACTCGCAATCGGCAGTTGATTATCATT
Organism: uncultured Candidatus Saccharibacteria bacterium; assembly: GCA_938045235.1. Lineage (GTDB taxonomy): Bacteria > Patescibacteriota > Saccharimonadia > Saccharimonadales > Saccharimonadaceae > Saccharimonas. The sequence goes on along the minus strand of CALIMZ010000008.1, from coordinate 131,585 downwards.
CATCACATTTGCCAACACTGAATATACAGACCCCTATTATCAACGTGCATTCTCTTAAAGCTTCTTAATATAAGCCACCAGCTTATCAAGTGCAATTTTCTGCTCACCATCCCGCGTACGAACGCTAACTTGACGCGCGCTCTTGTCTTTTGGTCCAACAATAAGCTGAACTGGAATCTTCATGGCTGCCGCCTCACGGATTTTCTTGCCCAGCGATTCATTGCGCGTATCTGCCGTAAATCTCACTTCATTATATTTTATCGGTGCCATCAGCACAATTTCACGCAATACCGTTGTTATTTCATCTACGTAATCTGCAACCGTTTCATTAATCGTCAGAATGCGCACCTGCTCTGGTGCTGCCCAAAACGGAAACCAACCGCCAGTATGCTCAATAAATACACTTAAGAAACGCTCTATTGAGCCTAAAAGCGCACAGTGAATCATAACAGGTGTTGTAAATTTACCATCATCTGTCGCGTATTCTAGCTCAAACCGCTCCGGCTGAACAAAATCAAGCTGAACAGTTGCAACTTGGTGTTCACGACCAATCGCATCTGTTGCCATGAAGTCTATCTTTGGACCGTAGAATGCAGCCTCGCCGTCCTGTTCAAAGTAGTCTAGCCCATTTGCAACAACGGCGGCTTTGAGTTGCGCTTGCGCCGAGTCCCACAAAGCATAATCGCCCAGATATCCATCCGACTCGTCGCGGTAGCTCAACCGCACGCGCAACTTCATGTCGATTTGCCCATACAACTCGCGCGCTGCCGCCAAAAGATTATTAATCTCCTGCTCAATCTGATCTGGCCGGCAGAAAACATGGCTATCATCTTGCGTCAGCGAACGTACTCGACTCAGGCCACCAAGTTCGCCAGTCTTTTCATCACGATAGTCAGTTGTCGTTTCTAAAAAGCGCACCGGCATATCACGGTAGCTACGCGGCTTTGATGCAAAAATCTGCGTATGGTGCGGACAGTTCATCGGCTTCAGCGCCATCTGATCGCTCGTTTCCTGGCTTTTCACCAAAAACAGCTCATCGCCAAATTTAGCCCAATGACCAGATTTTTCATACAAATCTTTTTTCGTGATGTGTGGTGTCCAAACTTTTTGAAAACCGTACTTTTGTCGCAGTTGATTTGAGTACTGCGCCACTACATCACGCAAGACCGTGCCGCGCGGCGTAAACATCGGCAAACCAACACCAACCAGCGGCGACATCGTATACAAATCCAATTCTTTACCAAGCTTACGATGGTCGCGCTGTTTCGCAAGCTCTAAACGCTCCAGATATTCATCTAGCTCCGCCTGCGTCGCAAATGCAACACCATACAATCGCTGCATTTGCGGATTTTTTTCGTTACCACGCCAATACGCCCCCGCTACACGCATCAACTTAAACGCACCGATCTCATGCGTATTTACCACATGTGGGCCGCGGCACAAATCGGTAAAGTCGCCGTTTGTATAGAAAGTCACCTCATTTACAGCTGCATCGCCATCAGCGATCGTGCCCATCTCAGCGGCGTCTAAATCTTTTGCCACCGTTGTACCAGAACGTTTAAGGTCGTTCAGCAATTCTTCTTTGTATGGCTGCTGCGACTCCTTCGCCCAAGCGATCGCGTCGTCAATTGGACGTTTTTCGCGCACGAAATCTTGATTTTCAGCAATAATGCGCCGCATCATTGCTTCAATTTTATTGAAATCTTGCTCGCTTATTTTTGTGTCGCCAAGATCAATATCGTAGTAAAAACCATTCTCAACTACCGGTCCAACACCAAATTTGGCTTCCGGCCACAATCGTTTCACGCTAGCCGCCATAACATGCGCTAAACTATGCCGCATCGCGTATAATTGTTCTTCACTCATAGTTACCTCCTTTTTGGATTAATAAAAGCACGCAGTACGATGTGTGACGTGCGCGCCTCGGTCCCGATCGCTCAGGAGGTTCCACCTTGGCTATTTCTCTTGACCCAGAAAGTTTACGTGTCCCGCGTCCGCTGCCACGAAGCTCCAGAGATGGTTAGACTCTTTCGCCGCTTAGTATCATTGTACAATAGAGCGCTCCGTGTTGCAATCATGCAGTATTTCTGCTACCATAAATTTATCAGGGCGATTAGCTCATTTGGCTAGAGCGCTTCATTGACGTTGAAGAGGTGAGAGGTTCGAATCCTCTATTGCCCACCATTCTTGAATTAGAGTAGAAAAGCCACCCCGTCGGGTGACTTTTTCTAAACTTTAGTAGCACTAAATCTAACCTAAAAAAGACCTAGATTATCTTTACCTTTTCACTAACTTAAGATCGTGCACTCATGTTAGATAATTCCTAGCGCCGAACTAATCTGTATGTCGTTATCGTTATTCAAAATTATCAAAAGTAATCGTCTATTATTTTGGCATGAAGAAAGTGGCAACGGACTTTTAGCCATACCCTCCAACTGAAGGCCAAGCTCCTCACAAATCCAACACTTATCTTAGTGATTCAGCCTTTACTTTCAAAATAGGCTCAAGCTTTGACACAAATTATCGCCAGAGTTTATCTATAAAGCTGCATGACTAGGCAGTTTTACCTTTTTACATTTACCAAAAAGCCTTAAATGTTATTCACCTCCTCCGCTGTAGTTTTCCACATGAAAAATCTATGTATTCAAAACTATTTACCCACACGGTGATATATTAGAAAAATATTCTTTAGTTGACAAAAAATTATGCTTATGTTAATATAAAATCATGTCTGAAGAACAAAAAAGAACACACCAAAAACGATCAAAGCTTGACCGCTATACTATTGCGTTTGAATACAATAAGCAAATACGAATAACTCGCCGAAAACATTGATGACGAAAAGCTAGATCAGGTTTATATAACCTGCTTATAGTCTTCAGACGGGTTTTCACTTTCAACGCCAGTAAACTGGTTAGTCAAAAAGACATCAATAGCCAATTCCATACCGTCGTTCTTTTAGCTACAAATTTGGCATGAGACCAGACTGTTCGCCGATAACCTCTGATCACCTTTTAGTTTCTACTTTCGTTGTCTTTCGTACGCCGACGGCCCTTATTCTTTTTTGCCTTTTCGCGCGAGGCGAACGTTGCCTTATCAGTTACGTCAAAACTTTCTAGGTATTTCCCGAGTAATAAATGCGTTTGCGCATTAATCGGCGCAAGTGCTCCATAACAAATGGCAGTAACCGGCATGAGAAACCATTGCAATATCATCGCGATCGTACGCCGCCGTTTATAGCGCGCGGGACGCGGCGGCAGCATTTTCATCATCAGCAAAATAGTAATAAATAATCCAATCAATGCGATAGACTGAATATAGCTAATAACGATTGGCAGCGAATGGACCGTGTAGTTTCGCGACGCTTCCCGATTTAATAGTAGCGGCACCCAACCGCCAAACGCAACAATAATCGCTGATGTTGATAAACTAACGTGTCCATCAAGCAGCCGCCAAAACCGCGCAAAACCTTCCCAAAATGGTACAGTGCGAGCACGCGTAAATATACGAACGGCCACATATGGTATATCGGAAGCGCCGTATCCCCAGCGACGGAGCTGTTTGAACTGTGCGATAATTGTCTTTTTAAATGTATCAGCCATCACCGCATCTTGATAAATCGGTACATGAATCGGAACGACACCGTAGTCGCCATTGTAATAAAAATAACTGCGCCAATACTGATGACCATCTTCAACAATACTGCGCTTACTCCAATAATTAATTTTGACAAGCGCCGAGAGCGGCTGGCTATGGGCCGCAAAATTACGAAGCGTATGCGGGCGCATACTGCTAATCACTGTCCAAAAAGAATTACCGGTCGCAAGCACGCGCATCGGCGCTGGCGCGTCCCAAATATTACCAAAGTAAAGAGCAATCGGCTGATACGACAGCCGCTCGCGATTCGGGCGCACAAGATATTCATAGCTAACATAGTCAAAATATGACGGATATGGACGATTATCACTATCAAGCGTCGTAACAATCACATCGTCATACGGAATATGTTGCCGGTCACACCACGCTTGTAATTTTTTACCTGCGTACGTAATGTTTGGCCCTTTTCCAGGAATCTCGTCGGGCAAATCTTTTGGATGCTTAATGATCTGGAATGTCTTAAATACCGACGCATATTCTTTTTTAAGCCGCTGCGCCGTTTTTTCAATACTTTCGCCGCCGCGCTCTTCGTATGCAAGATAAACGATCAACTTATCATTGTTGTATGTCGTCGCCCGAACCGACTCAATAGTTGGTTTAATGACGTCGTATGATTCATTATACGCAGCGATAATAACCGCATGATAGATTAACTCTGGATTTGGTATGCTTAGCTTTCTATCAACCACCGCACGCACGATTGCTGCATGGCGCCGCGATTCAAATACTCGCGAGTCTGCTTTGTGCGAAAGCAGCTTTCCTCGATATGCCTGCACTAAATCATGAAGCCGCTGGCTCCAATCAACTTTTTGAGCCGCAACAAGCGCTTGATGCCCATGGATCGTCCGATATGCAACGCCAATCGCACGCACAAACATCGCTAGTATCACTAGCAAAATATAAATCGCCGCCCATAGCGGCTGCACAATCGATAAAATAACAACAAGCGCCAGCATGGAGTACGTTAGAAAGCCCGGAAGGATTTCGAAAAATCGATACAGCTTCGTACGCTTACCAAGCGGTAGCTCTCGGTCGTCTACGATACGCGTCATGCCGCTTGTCCAAGGGATATAACATTCAGCACATACATTAAACCCACTACAAACACCGCAAGCGTGTACCAAAATATAACCCTACTCGTACGCTTGCGGTTAAGCGCAGCAAATTTAATCATTATACCGGCATGCAATACCGCAACAACCCAGAAAAACGCAACGAACAAGAAAAAATATTGCCAGTGTTCTTTGTAAAAATGAGCTTGACCAAAAGCGCTATAGCGCGAATATACTGTAATATCGCTCGGATGGATCAGTACGCCAATCCATATGCTACATATAAGCGCCGCAATAACAATACCGCCCAGCATCCACACTAAAGAGCGGTCTTTTATCGCAGATTTGATAGTATGTATCGTACCATTCTTACTCATAGATGCCATGGAGCCGTCTGCCGGGATTGAACCGGCGACCTGCGCGTTACGAATGCGCCGCTCTACCAACTGAGCTAAGACGGCAATACGTCTATATTATAACAAAAGCCAAACAATCCTACCATAGAAAAAGCCCCACTTCGTGGGACGCTTTCTATGGCGCGCCCGACCGGATTCGAACCGGCGATCTCCTCCGTGACAGGGAGGCGTGATAGACCAGCTTCACTACGAGCGCAAATATGCTAGACGTAGTGTACCAAACGGCGCATTAAATTGCAACTACGGTTGCTGCGACTCAGGAACGGAAATATACTCTTGAATTTTGCCGTCCGCCTTAAGCTTTGCAAATTGTGCCGTAAACTCTTGTAGCGGAACATGAACGTAATCAAAAGCAATTTTCTTTTCAGTTTTTTCGGTAATTTTTACAATATAGTATCCATCAGCCGTCGCGCTCTGCATAATACCGGAGACTTCATCTTTTTTTAGCCCCGCAATACTCTGTACGCGTAATCCATTGAATTTACTCGTCACATCAATCAACCCGCTCTTTCCTGCATTAGCCTTCCCGCCAGACAGTGCATTCGCGCTGCCCACAGCCTCGTCAAATGACTTGCCCTGCTTAAGCGCTGTCATCGCCGCTTCAATCTGCTGCTTCGCTTTTACGTCAACTGCAAACGCCACACGGCTTTCAAGCATCGCGTTCGCCGTCCTAAACCGATAATCGTTTGCGCTTTCACCAAACAACATCTTGATAGAAGCATCGTACGTGTCCTGCGAGACGCGCCCGTTTGCTGTCATGCGCTCCCGCTCAATCACCGTGTCAACATCGCTATCAGAGATTGAAATATTATGCTGGCGAGCTAATTGACGCGCATACGCGACGCGCTCCGCGAGGTCAAGCGATTGGCGCTTGATATGGTCAAGCTGCACTTGCCCATCGTTTTTGAGCCGCACTTCTGGGTTTTTATTCAAATAATATGCCGACGAACGATACGATGCGAGATAATCGCTATATAAAACTGCTTCACCATTAATTGATCCGACCGGCAATGGAATAACGCGCGAGATACGGTATGCAACGCCGCTTGAATTTTGCATTGGATACATCAGCACCCAGCCCGCCACAAGGAGCAGGAACGTGCCCACGATTGCAATAATAATCGCATTGAATACTAAACGGTGACGAGCATACTGAATCGGATACTTAAATTTACGCCCGCCCGCAATAATCTGCTCGCGATGTTCCGCGACTGTTTCGTTTGTAATACGCGGCGGAACTTTCGCTTGCTTTTTATTCTTGCGCCTAATTGATAACTTTCTCTTCATCTGTACTCCGGCGGCTCGCTTCGGCAGCGTAAACCGCATCCTGCAATTTATTATATATTTCACTCGGGTGCTCAACCATACGAATAACAAGATCGCCGACAAATGTTTGGATTATAATCGTGCCGAACTTAAAAACTTCGCCACTGAACCCTGGTATATTATAACTGATGCTTTGCACCTTATCCAGGCTCAATTCTACCACATCTTTACCAAAAAAACCGCGCTGCGTAATCTGGCGAATCCGCTCGTTCGTCACGACATACACAGTAAAGTACCACATCAGAAAATGATAAAAAAATAGGATTGATCCAAGCACAAGTCCGGCAAGCGGTAACAAGAACAGTTCAAGCTTCGTTTGCCAAATAAGCGGCGGAATTGACCCGACTGCAAGTGGAATGAGCAGCGAATAGAATCCTTTACGCATCGCAATAATATGGCGCCGAAAAACGAAAAGAATTGTTTCATCCGCGTGCTGGCCTTCAAACGTCGCGTCCATACCTACCTTATCTACTGTTGTTATTTGGTACCCCGGATAGGAGTCGAACCTACAACCTTATCCTTAGGACGGATCTGCTCTATCCAGTTGAGCTACCGAGGCATATACCTAGTATACCGCTTGAGCTCGCAAAATGATAATGCAAGTCAAGCGGTATGTTTGAAAATCTTATTATAAGGTAAATTTGTCGTTGAGCGATTTATACTCAAAAATTTCGTCGTCCGAAAACCAGTGTCCAATTTCCTCGACCGCCTCTTTGTCGTTGCCGCTGGCGTGAATGAGATTTGGCACGCCTTTATGCTCAGCATCGGCGTACACAAAACTCATATGCGAATAGTCGCCACGAATCGTACCGGGAGCAGCGCTCTTCGGCTCGGTTGTACCGACAAGTTTGCGCACTAACTGCACCGCTTCAACACCCTCAAGCACCATCGCAATCACTGGCCCCTGTACCATCATGTCAAGCGTGATGTCAAATTTTTCTTTGCCGCGGCGCGTAATCATCTGTCCAATTTCTTCGTAGTGGCGATAATAGTGTTCTTTAGTCGGCGCAATCATTTTTGTTGCGACAATTTTTAACCCGACTCGCTCAAACCGCGTCAAAATCTCGCCAACAATGCCGCGTTGTACAGCATCGGGCTTAAATATAATCAACGTTCGTTCTACTATTCCTGCCACCGAATCCTCCTATACCTATTATTTCTAGCTCGTATTGTAGCAAATATTGTCTTGTTTCTCTATGGTATTCAACTGAACAATAAAGTTATTCAAATAATTTTTACAGTTACCCCGAATTGCGGTATGCTAGAAGCATGGAAATGTCTACACTATTACTGGATTTCGCTGAATATCTTGAGATTGAACGCGGCCGATCAAGTCGCACATCGGAAAACTATACCCGGTACCTTGAGCGCTTTTTACAATTTGCCGGCATGGACCTTACTGTTGACAAAATCACACCAGAGCTTGTTCGTAAATACCGCCTATGGCTCAACCGCCAAAAGGACGACAACGGAAACGAACTCGCACTCATCACGCAGAACTATCACCTCATCGCGCTACGCGGGTTTCTTAACTACCTCAGCAAACGCAGCATTTCAAGCATGGCGCCAAATAAGATTGAATTACCACGCGTTCATAGAAAACAAGTAACATTTTTATACAACGACGAGGTTGAGCGAATATTTGACGCCGTACCAGATGACGACGAGATCTCGCATCTGCGCGACAGAGCAATCCTAGAGCTACTATACTCAAGTGGACTGCGCGTCTCAGAGCTCATCGGGCTAAACCGCGACCACGTCAACACTACACGTCGAGAGTTCACGGTGCGCGGAAAAGGCCAAAAAGACCGCCCAGTATTTATCAGCAAGAGCGCAGCAACTCGATTAGAGCTGTATCTTCGCGCGCGGACAGATTCGCTCATCCCATTATTTTTAAGCTACAGCCGCAATACTCAAGCGCCGAGCACGAGCGGAGACTACCGGCGACTCAACCAGCGCAGCGTGCAGCGAATGGTCGCAAAGTACGCGCGGCTGGCTGGAATCACCAAGCGCGTCAGCCCGCACACGATGCGCCATAGCTTTGCGACCGACCTGCTTATGAACGGCGCGGATATTCGCAGCGTACAAAGTATGCTTGGGCATAGCAGTATCGCCACAACGCAAGTATATACGCATGTCACTGACCAACATTTGCGGGATGTGCATGAACGTTTTCACAGCGATAATACCGAGGCATGATATTTATATCTTGAAAACTAGGCTGATTACGGTTATTTGAAACTAGTCTATTTCTTCGGACGCGGATCACATATGCCACTAATAGCGGCTGTGTCGCTCACTGAGAAATCCTTGCACAAACTACCCGTCGTATCAACAGCATATTCAGGGAACGTAAACGCCCCGTCTGGACTAACACGACTCAGAACACGGCGATAAACATCGCCGGCACGACCGGTTGAATCAACAAGCGGTTGCACGCCATCAAACTGCGCTGTTGCATTGCCGCTAGCATCCTCAAACGATACTCGAAGTTGTGTGCGCGTATACAAACTCGTAACCCGCATAAATGCCATCCGTGAACCAGCTTTTAACTGCCGTCCATTCGGGATAGTAAGGACTGCCGCACAAGCATATTGGTTCGCGTTGAAGCGAGTCGCCGAACACAGAACTGGCGATGGCGACACTGTCACGTTCGTCTGCGAACCAGCAGCGCGCGTCGCTTGTAACGAAATCGTATTAATCATCGCGCTTGATCCGCGCACACTGGTCGGTCGCAAGAGCGCCGTCATCACTTGGCTACTGTCGTAGTCGGCCTGCTCCATGCTGCCATCTGGTTTTTCAGGAACAACAATTTGCACGCGCAACATTGCTGGAGCGTCCGCACCCCACGCATCATGCTGCGGCAGATGATTTGGGTTTGTATCATTCGGATTAGCGATTGCCGGCGTCTCGTCGCTTTTAAGCGTCCACTGCACCATAATATGATCCGTATCATTCGTTGTTTTAAGCGGAATCACTTTCGACACGCCCTCTTCAAGCGTATGCTTCACATCATCTGTTGTGCTTTCAATCTTGACGCACGTGTACGCCTGCCCTTGGGTGCTATCAGCCGGCGCACCATTGCTGCGGATTGTCACCCGCGTGTCGGTCGTCGATGCAGCAATGCCGGCTTTTTGCACAGTATCGCATCGCTGCGCTAAAATAGCCGTACACGCCGCACTCGCAGTGCTTCCGTTTGCACACGCCGTAATGACGCGTTTCGCATCCTCAACACCAGAAATTGCCGAATCGTAAGCGCTTTGCGATAAATTATTATCAGACGCCTGCGTTTCCTCCTGCGACATCAACCGCACAAAGCCAACTGATATAATTATCAATAGAAGCGACGTAAACATTACAACGATAATCGAAACCATGCCCTTTTCAGACTGCCGGTTCATGATGCCTTCTCCATAATTACAATTTCATTAAACTGGTTGATTGCGCAAAACGTAAAGTTATTTTCAGCTTCATTTGACGTACGGCACGTTTGGTCGGTCGTGTTGATTTCTTCACCTTGGTTCGTGCCGAGCGTATAGGAGATATTAAAGGCGCGATCGCCGTTTCGATCAAAGATCGGCGTCACGTCCATCCGATACACAGCCAGATCAGCCTGCCCTTTGAGCAATTCCGTTGCGCGCATTGTACCGGTCGTCGAGACATCGGTCGCGTACACGCCATTTTGCGGAATACAAAATGTACCAAGCGGATCAGCCACGCGCGCCAAGATAATCGCATCACCTGTACTGTTATAGCGGACTGCCGCCGACGGGTCATTTGAGCGCAAGTTCTCTGGCTTATTCCATAAATAAGCGCGAGAACCGATACACAACCGCCCGAGCCCGCCGGCACCCTGCGTATCAGCGGCGACAAACCGCACCTCGCCCTGCCCGACCACCAAACCATCGCGCCGGATCAGGTCGCCAACCTCGCGCCCGGACTGGTTAATTGATTTTATCGTAATACCCTTATGGTACATATTTGTTAGCTGAATCGTCGTTACTGCAATTGATATCAACAACACTGCAACGCCCGCCATCGCGAGCAACAATTCAACTAATGTAAACCCTCTATTTGCCGCTCTCTTAGTTTTTGCCATCATAAATCCTCGTTATCGTTCCTATCGTCGTTGGCACGGACGTACCGACACTATCCCAGCACGCATTAACATACACATCGTATGCGTTACCCGCCTCTTCTCCAGGCTTACGCGCTTCTGAGCGGACAACTTGAATGAACAACCCCTGAGCTTGCGGCGCATTCGCATTTGACAAATCAACGCGCGCAAATACAGCCGGCTCAGCATACGCCGCCGACGTCGTCACGTCAACAACGCGCACATCGTTGCGAGCTGGGTTCTGCGCCAAGAAAAATGCCTTGCTGCTATTTGTCAATCCATTGTTTTCAAGTGTTGGGCATCGGTTATTATTCTTTTCAACGAAATCAGTCATATTAATGTGCGGTCCATGGCTCGCCGACTGAATTACGTATCGACTACGGATTTGTTGCCACGCGTCGGTATGATGTGCCTGGATGTAGCGTATCATTGAAATTTGCGAATCAATCTGCTGGCGCACAAGCGTAATTTCAAGCGAACGCTGCGCTACCTGCATACCGCGATTCATCAGTACATAGGTACCGACAACGAGCATACTGAGCACCGTGAAGCTAAACATCACCTCAATCACCGTATCACCGCGTGCAAATCGCTTCATCAGTTACAGCCCTCCGTACGCGTAACAACGCCGCTTGCGCCAGGCGCATCTGCCGCAATCGCAACGCCAAGCGTCTGCCCCGCTAACCAGCCGGATGGATCAATACAGATGACCGAATCATTACGACGATTACCCTCTACAACAAGCTGGTCTAGCATCACCGACGCTCGACGCATTGTATAAGTATGAATTACCCCGCTAATCGGCGAGCGTACAATTGCAATCGCCCACGCATTATCGCCTGTTGCCGGCGGTTGCGTGCGCACACCCCAATCAAGCTGGTACGTCTGCGCCTGAGCACTACTATCAATAAACAGCCGCCGATTCGCCGCCGTATCTGTTGTAAAAACCACATCGTCACCAACGCCAGACTTCAAAAATATATTTGTCACTCCAGACATATAGATTGGTTGCGACTGAAACGTCTGCCCATTTGCAGTCGTTATTAAACGCCCAACAATCACGCATGTCTCGCTCGTGCCGGGCGGCGCAGAATGAGCTATGGAAAACGTACCGTCTGCCGCGCATTCGCGGTGGTTATCAATATCATTGCGTACGTTGATTGTCTGTCCATACTGCCCTTGAATATACGACGAAAACCCATCGACTGCGTCGCGATACCGCTGCAACCCGAGCGTTGAACCAACTGACGCCAAAATCCCTGCCGCAAGCACACCCGTCACCGCCAGAAACAGCATAACTTCGATAATCGTAAACCCGCGCGATGCCCTCTTCATACTGATTATTTTACCATAAGTATAACAGAATTAACACTAGAAAGTTGTCACTGCGAACAGCCAGGTCACAATAGGATTAGCTGCAAAATACGAGATCAGCATACCGAGAATAAATAGCGGACCAAACGGTATTTCGCTGCCTGGCTTGAGTTTTTTGCCGATAAGTCCCGGCAGCACGATGATACAGCCGATAAAGTTCGCTAAAAATAACGCTAAAAACGCCTTTTCCCAGCTAGCGAGCATAAGTCCGAGCCCGAGCCCGAGCTTCACATCGCCCTCACCGATCCACGCGCCATGTGATAAAACGCTCAGCACGAAATACAATCCCGACATAATCGCTACAGCGCCAGCCAGCGACCATATGTCAATATCATGCACAAACACAAACCGCAGTACGACGAATATAAGTGCAAGCGCTGCGTACGCCCAAGTGAGGCGATTCGGCAACAATTGCCACTTTAGATCGTAGGCTGCGAGCATCACGAGCAGTACGAGCGACACTAACCACAGAGCAAACGATATCCAGCCTACAGTCAACACCCAACCCGCGCCGGTAAGCGGAAACGGCCACCACACGTACGACACCACAAAGAATGCTGCCGTCATCAGCTCAATGACTGGCTCAAACCAACCAATTGGCTTACGGCAATAGCGGCATTTTCCACCCGTTGACAGCCAACTGACGATCGGAATTAAATCATACCAGGCGAGTGCATGATGACACTGCAGACAACACGAACGATCGCGCCTACTTTTTTTACCCAAGAGCGGTTTGAGCCGCTTGAGCTCTACCTTGTCATAAGGTTCATGCGCTTCTTTATCTTCGTATAGCTGCCGTGCACGCAACCGCCATACCTGTGCGCCAGCAAAACTCCCCATGATAAGTCCGAAAACACCAAACAGTATTGCAGTGATGATCGTATCCATACCGCTATTGTACACTATGAATGATATTTGCGCGAGGCATAATAACGGTAGCGATCAACAAGATACAAGCAACCTCACAACTAAAAGAGGCCTCAAACTATATCATTCGAAACCTCTTTCCTATTTTACACTTATTATACTAAGCTTCCATACAGTACGTCGAGTTACCATTTTCGAGATGCGTGATCGTCGCGTACTGGCGGAGTGTGCCCGGTCTGAGCTGTTGAGTTGTACTATTTACACCGGCAGCACCACACTGCGCACGCAAGACAACAATGATTTCACCGTCATTTACAGTCATAGTATTATTATATGCTCGAACCATGACGCGATCCCTAGCTGAGTTACCCGACAAATTCGTAACATACGCGCGAAGCCGCTGCTCGTCATGGGTTGTTGGTAGATTGCCACGGTTTGCGCTCGCATAGCTGTTTACTGCCGCCGACACGATACTCACGTCGTTCTTACGCGCTGTATCGCGTTGGCTGCGCTGCAGTGCCGGCAGCGCGATAAATATCATCAAGAAGATCAACGCCGCAATCGCCAGTACCAACACGACTTCAATGATCGTAAATCCGCGCTCCTTAAGTTGTTGTCTGCTCATACCCCCATTCCACCTTTCCTTAACACTTCTTATGGTTACATCTAGCATAGCGCACTATCGCGCTGCTGTCTAGTCTTTGTTATCATCGAATAGAATTTACCAACCCGTAAATTGGGAATAGCACTGCCGCGATCAAACCACCCGCAAAAATTGCTAGGATAACCATCAATACCGGCTCGACGAGCGTAGAGACCGCCTTGATCTGCTCGTCTAACTCATCTTCATAAGCTTGTGCCGTCTTGCCCATCATTTCGTCAATTTTGCCGGACTGTTCGCCAATTTTAATCATCTGCGGCACCATGAGCAGGATATAATCTTCATGCTCAAGCGCTGCCGAAAGTGCTTTACCGCTTTGTACCTTGCTTGCAGCACGCATAATCTCTTCACTAATAATAACGTTATTCACCGATTCGGACGAAATTTTAAGCATATCAAGCATCGGTACACCTGTCGCCAGTAGTGTCTGTCCGGTGCGCGTAAACCGCGCCATGTACAAGCGGCGCATCATACCGTTAAATGGTGGCATGTTCAACTTGAGCGTATCAAGCACACGAATGCCCGCGTCTGTTTTGAAATATTGCCGTACAAAGTACACAATAACAACAACTATGATAAGCATTAGCCACCAAAACTTTATCATGAAATTTGATACCGCTATCAGGATAGCCGTGAGAATTGGCAATGTTTTTTTCATATCATGATAGAGATTCTCAACTTGCGGCACAATCGTAAACATCATAAACAACATGACAGCAACCATCACGACAAGCACAATTGCCGGATACACCATGGCGCCGCGGATTTTACTAAGCATAGCGGCATCTTTTTCTTGCTGGGCGGCAATACGTTTGAGCGCTTCGTCAAGCGTACCAGATGCTTCGCCGGCAGTGACGAGCGCAATATAAATTTTATTGAACACCTCCGGATGCTTTGAAAATGCGCTTGATAGAGTTTTACCGCCCTCAACATCAGCGACAATCTCTTGAATAACCTCTTGCATACGCTTGTTGCTTGTCTGGTCGAGTACAGTACGTAAGCTCTGCGTGAGCGGCAACCCCGCACCAATCAACGTCGCAAGTTGGCGCGAAAATACAATTTTGTCTTTGTTGGTAATACGATTCGCAAACCGTGCAAAGATATTGTTATCGCCGCCCTCTTCTTTGATTGTGAGCGGCATATAACCCTGCTCAATCAACACTTTTGCCGCTGACGTTTCAGAATCCGCCTGCACAAGCGACTTAACGATTTTACCCGTCGCCTTGTCGCGCGCCTCGTAGTTAAATTTTTTCACGCTTTACCCCCTCATCAACCTTTCAAACTCCGTCAGATCAACAGCAAATTCCCGTGCGTTATCATACGTAATCGTGCCGCTTTGTACCAAGTTTACAAGCGTGCGATCCATCGTCTGCATACCCTGTTCGGCGCCAGTTTGAATAATTGCGTCAAGCTGATGGCTTTTACCTTCGCGAATAACGTTGCGGACTGCCGGATTTGCTACCAAAATTTCAGCCGCAACGACACGCCCGCCGCCGATTGATGGCACTAAGCGCTGCGAGCAAATACCCATCAAAATGTTTGCAAGCTGCGCGCGAATTTGCGGCTGCTGGTGCGGCGGAAAAACGTCGATCATACGATCAATACTTTGTGCCGCCGAGTTGGTGTGCAACGTAGCAAACACTAAGTGTCCCGTTTCGGCGATCGTGATCGCCGCCGAAATTGTTTCAAGGTCGCGCATCTCACCAATCAGCACGACATCCGGATCTTGGCGCAGGCTTGAACGCAGCGCCGCCGAGAACGAATAGGTGTCGTAATGGACTTCACGCTGCACTACTACCGACTTCTTTGATTTATGGGTGAATTCAATCGGATCCTCAATCGTAATAATGTGCTGCGCTTTTTCGCTATTGATTTTATCAACAAGCGCTGCAAGCGTCGTCGACTTACCCGAACCAGTTGGCCCAGTCACGAGCACAAGTCCGCGCGGATAGTCTGCAAACGATAAGACCACCGGCGGCAACCCAAGTTCTTGCACCGACTTGATTTCATTCGGAATTAAGCGTAACGCCGCCGCCAGATTGCCGCGCTCATGGAACGCGTTCACGCGGAAACGTCCAAGCTCGCCAAACGCGAAACTAAAGTCAAACTCTTTATCTTTCAGCAAAATCTGCTGCTGATCTTCGTCAAGGATACGAAATACCAAACGCTCCACCGTCGCTTCATCAAGCGGCTGCGTCCCCGCAACCGGCGAAAGTGAACCGTCAACGCGCAACATCGGCGGTAGTCCAACTTGAATATGCAAGTCGCTCGCACGTTTCTTGACGACTTCTTCAAGTAATATTTCCATCATGAGTTCTTCGTTTTGCATAGCCTTCCCTTTCTTTTATGCGGTGTCTGCCGACGTCACGCGATTAACTTCTTCCAACGTAGTGATTCCTGTTAGCGCCTTCAGATAGCCGTCTTGGCGCATCGTGATCATGCCTTGCTCAATTGCCTTATGCTGTATTTCGGCGCTTGTAGCACGTTTCACAATTAAATTCTGAATCGCCTCGGTCACATCCATCACTTCAAAAATGCCAGCGCGCCCAGCGTACCCATGCGGTGTTGCCGGCGTATCACGCCCTTTCACTAAAGTATAAGCGGTTTGGCCAGCAAGTGGCAAGTCTTTATAGCCTAAATCCGCTGAAACGTTCGCAACTTCCTCTTTCGTCTTCGGTAGTAAATGCCCAACCGTTTCTTTGATCATCTGCGTTTCAAGCGGCGTCGACCAATACGCATCGCGCCGATTTGCCACGCGGCGCACCAGCCGCTGGCCGATAATTGTATTAACCGTGCTCGCGATCAAGAACGGTTCAATCCCCATATCCAGCAAACGCGGCAACACACCCGCCGCCGAGTTTGTATGCAGTGTCGAAAACACTAGATGCCCTGTCAGCGCTGCCTGCACACCAAGGTTCGCAGTTTCGCCGTCACGCATCTCACCAACCATCACCACATCTGGATCTTGACGCAGAATTGAACGTAATCCATTTGCAAACGTCAGACCGACGTCAGTATTAACCTGGATCTGATTCACGCCGTCCATCTTATACTCAACCGGGTCTTCAAGCGTGACAATATTAATCGCGTCCGTTTTAATTTCCTTAATCAACGCGTATAAGCTCGTCGATTTACCGCTCCCTGTCGGACCACTCGTCAGCACCATGCCATTCGGACGCTGAATGCCTTTGCGGATCGCGCGCAGCGAACGCCCAGCGTAGCCCATCTGCTCCAGATCAAACAAATTTCCCGCTTTATCAAGCAGGCGAATAACAACCTGCTCACCCCACACCACTGGACTAATTGCAATACGTAGGTCAACTTCTTTGTCGCTTACGCGCACTGTGAATTGTCCGTCCTGTGGAATACGATGCTCGTCAATCTTTAGGTTGGACAAAATTTTTATACGGCTGACCAGCGCCGGCTCAATACTTTTCGGCAACTGCATCACTTCGCGCAGCACGCCGTCAATACGGCAGCGGATCTTCAGCGATTTTTCAAGCGGCTCAATATGAACGTCGCTCGCGCGGCTTTTCACAGCATACTCAAGCACCGTGCTCAGCGCCCGGCTAATCGGCGAATCTTGCACGATCGTCTTAATATCGCGCGCCGCTTCTTGCGCCGCTTCTGCCTGTGAAACTTGCGCCGCCTCATCAACGCTTGATAGATCGGTCTTATACTGGTCAAGTACGTGCCGCACGCCCGCTTCGGACGCCATAAAGACTTTCAGCGGCCGCTGAATACGGTTCGCCAGATAATCGACCGCCTGCACGTTATTTGCGTCGATCATCGCCACCGCGAGACGGTTTTGCACCTCGGCAAGCGGTACTGCCATGAACCGCTCGGCAATATCAGACGGCAACAGCGACAAAATACTCTGATCAATGATACTTGATGTTAAATTAACATACGGCACACCCGACACCTGCGCAATTGCATGCGTCAACAACTCTTCATCAATCGTTCCGTTCGACGTAAGCGTCGCGAGGAGCGGCGTATTACTCTGCTTCGCCGTTTGCGCTGCTTGTTTGATGACATCGCGAGAAACAAGCCCTTCGTCCGTTAAGAGCTTGATGAGCTTCTCTTGCATATCATCGGTCATCAACGCCATGCGAATATGCTCCGGTTAGCTCGACGATTGCCCGATAACTGTTTCAACTGTTGGGTTGATTGCTTTAGAATTAAACGTATCTTCGCTTGGTTTTTCGACAGTATCACTAATTTTTTCGATTGTATCAACCTGCGCACCTTTTGGCGACACCTTGAGCGCCGGAATATTATCAGCAATCAAAAACGCCGATAACATTGATATTCCAGCAATCAACACAAGCATCGCAATATCGGTTTTTTTCACGGCTTTACCTCTTTCTTTGTTAACTGAATAGTTTTCGCCGGCAAATAGTATCCATGCCCGTTTATCGTCATGACAACGCGCGAGTCGCCTTGCTCAATCGTCATAGAGTCAATATCGACCACGCGAATAGATTTTTCAAGATTCTTCAATACATCGCGGAGTGCATCGGGATTCGCTGCCGATATTGACATCGTAAATGGAATTTGCTGCACATCTTTGACGTTTGATCCCGACGTTGCCGTCGTGCCGTCGTCCGTCGCAACATCTTCACCAACCTGGAACGATTCAAGCTTCACGTCCGGTGTCCGCGCTACTAAGCTCTGCACCGACGCGCCGAGCGCAAGCGCGTTATTGTCTGCCGGCAAAGCATCTAATATGACACGCAACGGCTCTTCGTTGTCATTCAACTTCACCGAGCTAAGCGCCGCATTTGTGTTCAATACGCGAATTTCGTCGCGCAGCTTATTGACTGCTTTGTTATTTGCCTGGAGCGTATTGACGGTATTTTGCTTTTCTACTACCACTTTCGATTCAAACACGATGCGCTGTATCAAGAATCCCGCGACCACGACCGCAAAACCAGCAATTACCGATGCACCAGCCACCCAGGCGAACATTGTGCGGCCTGATTTATAAATTTGCTGCCGCTTGCCAGCTGATTGATCTTTTTTTACCTCTGGCATGATTACTTCTCCTCCTTTTTCGACGAATTTGACGAGAATAATCCGTCCGGTACGTGCGTCTTTGAGTCGGTTACATCAATGCTGCTGGTCGGCGTCACGATCGTAACATTTTTGTACTCATTCGACGTCAATTCTTTCGGATACGAGAACGTCAGCGTAAAATGCAGCGCCGTTGAGCCGTCAGATTCCTGCGCGTACGTTGTATTTGTAATCGTTACTTCGCTTGCAAGCGGCACCTCTTTTGTCGATGAATCGTCGCGGTATTGAATTTTTGTATTCAAAATCGTCTTTTTCATGATATCAGTCGCCGTAAAGCTATTTGCCGCTGAGCCGTCAATCGCAATTAATGTTTCCGACGGCTTAAATCGAATCGTCGAAATCTTGATATTGTTCGGCGCCGGCGGATTAACCGCGCTCACAACCTCAAACACGCGCGAATTAATACCGCGCGCCTTATCCAGCTCCGACACATGCGCTAACTGGTTTTGGATCGTCACAATATCATTCACGCCCGACTGTCCGCTCAGCTGGCGGTAGCCCGACTTAATCTCGCCGTCTTTTACTAACCCCGCTGCGCTAATCGCGCCAAGTCCGACGCCAAGTACCGCAATCGCGCCGCCTGCAACAATCATCGCCATGATTGATGCCGATACCACCATATTGCGCATTCGCTGCGCACGCAGATACTCGCGCTTTACATCTGGAATCAAGTTTACTTCAATCATGAAAGATTCCTCCTTTTTGCTAAACCGATAGCTGTCGCGTATTCAGCCGCGACCGCCGCCAGATCCTGCTGCTCGGATTGCGACATCTGAATATTTTGCCACGGGTTCGCTGGCGACGCAGGAGTGTTTGTCTTGTCCGAGAAATATGCGTCAAGCTGCGGAATCGTCGAGCCAAAGCCCGAAAGCAAAATTTGCGACACATTGACGTTCGGATAGCGCGTCTGGAAAAACTTAATTGATTTTGACAATTCCGAAGCAAAACTATCAAGCGTCATTTCAATTGCACGATATACTTGCCCCTCCAGGCGATCTTTCGCAAGCCCGAATTTCAGGATAAATTGGCGCGCTTGATCTTCCTGTACGCTTAAGTTTTGTACCGTAGCCTTAACGAACGAGTTTAACCCCGTCGGAATCGTACGAATTAACCGCGGCGTATCGCCGTAGGTAATCGCAATGTCCGTCGAAAGTTCGCCCATATCGACCAGCATCAACGCAGTATTTGCCGCATTCGCCGGCACGAGCGCGCGTACCATCGCGAGCGGATCCGGTTCTTCGGCAATAACGTTCAGTCCAAGCGACTCAACCAGCTCAAGCCGCTCCTCGCTATAGTCCTTTGATACGCTTGTTATCAAGACCTCTTCTTGATTCTGTGCTCGCAGCGAGCTGCCTAAAAGCGCCCAGTCGACTTTAGCATCGTCCGTGCCCATCGGCACATACTGATCGATCTGGTACTTCATCGTTGCTTTTAGCTCGGCGTCGGACATCGTCGGAATGTCAACAACCGTCGTAAACGTTTTGCCCGACGGCAATCCGATCGCTACATTTTTTGTTTTAATACCGCTTTGCCCGACGGCAGTCATAATGACTTCGCCAAGCTGGCGGCGCGCCTCTGGTGAGTCGCTCGCGGTCACCTTGCGGTCAACCGGTACGTAGCCGTGCGCCACAAGATTCCAACTATTCTGGCCGGCTGCAGACAGCTGCAATACGCGCACTGCGTTGGTACCGATATCCAGTGCAAAAAAATCGCCCAGCCCTTTTTGAAATTTCATATGGTTCTATTATGCATAAGTTTTTCGAAAAACACAAGCATTTCACCAGTTTTCTCCTGTGCGGTATACTAGAGAATATGAGTCTATCAATTGGAATCGTCGGCTTGCCTAACGTCGGCAAGTCTACGCTATTTAATGCGTTAACAAACAATGATATTTTAGCGGCAAATTACCCATTCGCCACGATTGAGCCGAATACTGGCGTTGTGCCCGTTCCCGACGAGCGGCTGGAAACTCTTGCCGAGATGTATCATGCCGAAAAAATAATTCCCGCCACCGTGACGTTCGTCGATATCGCAGGACTCGTCGCAGGCGCAGCAAACGGCGAAGGCTTAGGAAATAAATTTCTCGCAAATATACGAAACTGCGACGCAATTGTGCACATCGTGCGCGCATTTGCGCATGGCGACATCGTTCATGTGGAAAATAACGTCGATCCTGCGCGCGATATCGAAATTATCAATACCGAACTAATTTTGGCTGATATTCAGACAATCGAAACGCACCTCGCCAAACTCGCCAAAGAAGCCAAAGCTAATCCAAGAGCGCTCGATCGCGTCAACCGCTTGGAGGCAATCGTTACCGAACTTAAAGCTGGAAAGCCAATCAACGAACAATCAAACATCAAAGCAGAAGACATCGCCGACCTACATTTACTAACAGCCAAACCTGTCATTTATGTGTTTAACGTTAACGAAGAAACGTTATCAAACGACGCAGCCAAGCAAGAATTACGCGCGCTCGTGCCAAAATCACGCAGTTTATTTATCTGCGCTAAATTAGAGGACGAGCTAAAAGGGCTCAACGAAAGCGACGCGCTCGAACTTTTGCAAAGTTACGAAGTCCCCGAAACTGGCTTAACGCAAATGATTCACGCCGCTTATGATATCCTCGGACTGCAAAGTTACGTAACTGCCGGGCCGAAAGAAGTGCGCGCCTGGACAATTCACCAGGGCTGGACCGCACCGCAAGCCGCTGGCGTCATCCACAGCGATTTTGAGCGCGGATTTATCGCCGCACAGGTCGTTAACTACCACGACCTTGTAACTGCCGGCTCGGAAGCAGCCGCACGCGCCGCCGGCAAAATCCGCACCGAAGGTAAAGATTACGTCATGCAGCCCGACGATGTCGTTGAGTTTCGGTTCAATGTTTCGCGCTAGCGTTTAGACCGCCGAGTGCAAATAAATAAAATCGTTCTTGATTGCCGTGTGTGCCTTTCACAGCGCTATCCGATTTATCTAAGATGCGGAAATACGGACGCGCCCATAGTTCAAAGTCTTTGAGAATCGCGCGGCGAATCGTGTTATTTTTAATTACGCCGCTCCGGCCAAGTTGTCCGCGCCCTGCTTCAAATTGCGGCTTTACCATTGCAATAATTTTTGTGTTCAAGCCAGCCAATGTGCGGATGTGCGGTAAAATCTGGCGCAGACTAATAAATGACACGTCGATCACAACAATGTCAGGCGTTTGCGCAGGCGAAAAATCGCGAATATCGGTTTTTTCATGTAATTCAACGCGTCTATCCTCGCGTAATTTCGGGTGCAGCTGGTTCGTGCCGACATCAACCGCATAAACTAGCCGCGCACCATGCTGCAGTGCGTAATCGGTAAATCCGCCCGTACTGCTGCCGACATCAAGCACAACCGCGCCATCAAACGACACGGCAAGTTTATGCGCAACGCTCGCAAGCTTGAGTCCTGCCCGACTCACGTAGCGCTCCGGCGCGTTCATTGTCACATCGCTCGCTTCATCAACGAATTCGCCCGCCTTTACCGCAACCCGCCCGTTCACATGTACGCGCCCTAGCTGAATCCAATTTGCCGCCTCGCTACGCGTTGCCGCTAGTCCGCGTACAACCATCATTTTATCAAGCCGTTGTTTCATAGCCTCATTATACCAATCACGGGTACATAATCCGTTCAATGTCGCGCGTCATCGCGGCAATAGCGCCATACGACTGCCCGCGCGTTAAAATCGTCATCACATACGTGCCGCGCGGATGGTGCACGATCGCTGTATCATTGACACAATCCCATACAAATCCAACCTTATCCCATACCTTGCCTTTGCTACCAGCTGGAATGCCATAGCGGTACGGGTGGCGGCTCAGCGAACTCAGCAACCGCTCGCGCTGCGCGCCGCCAATAAGCGTACCGCGCTCAAGACCAATCATATAGTTCGTCAAGTCGCGCGCTGATGTATGCGCTGCTTCTGGATGCGTGAATGTCGTCGCCGCGCTAAAGCCGCGGCTATACAAATAGTCATTCAAGTTCGTACGCCCAAATTGACTCAACCAATCTTCAGCGCAGGGATTTGTGCTTGCAATCGTCATACGGTCAAAGCACGCGTTCGTCGTCGTGCCGAGAATTGGCGTATTCCAATCGCGCTTGCCTTCGTTCATCTCTTTGAATAGATACAGCGCCACATATAATTTATATGTGCTGCCGCTCACGACGCTCTCAGTATCGCGCGCACCAAGCGACCATTTCTCGCCGTCGAGCTGCTGAATACTAATCCATGTGTTCCAACGAGCCTTTTTATCAATGTATGCTTGCAACCCGTCGCGCGTTGTCGTATAGTCGCCGCTATACGCAACTTTCGGTTGAATCTCAATCATCTCAGCCACGAACGGCGAATGTCCTGTATGCTGCAACAGGTATTTTGTAAGTGTCTCAATGAGCGGCGGCGCGTTGACGCCCAAACCAGTTTCACCCGTCTCGCGACCCACCTCGCGGCCATTCTGCAGCTGAATTTTCGTCACGCCAGCGACGCGCCCGGCGCGCATCGTCACAACATCCGCGAGGTACGCTCGGAGCTTCGTATCGTCAATCCGCAGCGTCGTCTTACCTGACGCGTCTGTCCCAAGCATTAGCCATTGCGCCTTTTCTTCCCGCGACGGCGTAAACGTAATGTTGTTCGCTTGAATTTGGAGCGGCAATGCAAGCGCGTGTTCCGCCTGCGCGCGAACATCAGCCAGCGCCGCCGCTGTTTTTTCCGGTTGCCGCACCGTCCCAGCTACTGCAATCGTCGGCGTACCGTCATAGGCGATCACAGCCGAACGTACCGCCACTTGCACCTGCCCCGCGCTCACTTGCACGCCCGGCGAATCATGCTTCGCAATCAATTGCCCATTCTCAATTGATAGCTCGGCGTTTTCCGGCGGGCGTGTTAGTTCTGCACTCAGCGTTTGGCTGAATTCACGCAGCGGCGTGTCAGAAATCTGCAGATCCCACTCACGCACCACTGGCAATTGCCACAATATCGACCCCGGCACAAACCGCAGCCAAAACGGATACTCCATAAGCTTTGCTGTCATATCGGTTGATTTTGGCTCCACGCCAACACTTGCTAATGTATATTCTTTCGATGTCGTATTTTCACTTGAGAACCTTACATGCGCCGCCGCAAACCGGTTGTTGACGCGGCCTTGCAGCTCCAGGTCAGTCTGCCAACCGACCATTTGATTGCCTAGCCGCGCAAACGGCAGCGCATGGTTGATCGGATACATCATTTGCGCAGCAATCGTGCTCGTTACAAGCAAAAACACCATCCACACCATCACGCGGTGATGTTTTTTCTCGGGCATGAGCGAATAATAATGCCGGCTAAAATGCTCTTTCGTTTTCGCCGCGCGCTGCCGAAGCGTAGTTAAACGGTGCTTTGACGCATGTGCTGTCTGTTTCGGCTTCGTCGCCATACCCTAAGTATACTACTTTTTGCGCTCGCGGTATTCGCCCGTTGTCGTGTCAATTGAGATTACATCACCAACTTTAATAAACGCTGGCACTTTCACGACAGCGCCCGTTTCAAGCGTCGCATCTTTCAAGACGCTTGAGGTCGTGTCGCCTTTAACAACATCTTCGGTATACGTCACTTCCAGATACAGATTTTTTGGCAGCTCAACAGTAATAACGCGCTCGCCGAAAAATTGCAGCGCTAACTCGTCGCCTTCTTTCAAATATTGTTTTGCATCGCCCACAACGTCTGCCGGCAACTCAAACTGTTCGAAGCTTTCCGGATCCATGAAGAAAAACGCCGATCCATCATTATATAAATACTGCACTGGGCGGCTTGCCACCTCGGCTGGCTCGATTTTTTCTTGTCCCTTAAATGTTTTAGGAATTACCGCCCCTGTGATTAAATTCTTTAATTTCACGTTCACGATTGAGCCGCCGCGCCCCATAACTTTTTGGTTATATTCCGTGACACGGTACGGCTGCCCGTCAATTTGGCAAACGACACCTTTTTTCAAATCGGTTGGTTGATACATAACGCCTCCTTTGTTTATCCTGTAGAAATGCTCGCCAGCGCACGACCAGCATGGTAGTCATGCGCTGAAAAATTTTCTACCGTTACCCTTGCGATACGAACGGCATCAGCGCCAAATGACGCGCACGTTTTATCTCGCGCGCTAGCTGCCGCTGTTGCTTGGCGGTCAAGCCGGTTTTGCCAATCGGCTCAATCTGACCGTACGGGTCAATAAACCGCAACAGTGTTTTTACATCTTTGTAATCAAACGCGACAGGCACGTCCTTGCGTAACCGCTTTGTCATACTGAAAACTCCTTAGAATGGGATCTCGCTGAGGTCAATCGGCTTATCGTCGATATCCTCAATCACGACATCTTGTGATTTGCTATTGGTTGATTGATTGCTGCTTGGCGCGCTGGGCGACGAATTATCGCTGCGTCCGCTGCCGACAAAATTGAAATCTTCGACAACGACTTCAACCGCGGAGCGCTTATTGCCGTCCTTGTCTTGATAACTACGCTGATCCAAGCGGCCGCTCACGAGCAGCGGCGAACCTTTATGCACATATTGCGCGATAATGTCGCCAACTTTGCCCCACGCCACACAGTTAATAAAACTGGTCTGATCTTGCTGCTGACCGTCCTGCCCGCGCCAGCTCCGGCTGACAGCAAGGCTGAAGTTTGCTACACTTTGCCCGCTCGCCGTCGTGCGCACCTCAACATCGCGCGTCAGGTTTCCCATGAGTATTACTTTATTAAACCCCTTTGCCATAAGACCTCCTCCTTATGGTTTACTATTACGCTTCCGAATCGCTGCTCGCTTCGCCGCGTTCTTCAGCGCGCTTTTTTGCTTCCACGAGTGCGGTACGCGCTTTTTCGTCGACTTTCACGAGTAGGTAGCGAATCACGTCATCGCTAATATTAAGCGCATTGCTGATTTTCAGCGGCGCCGCGGCTGGCAATTCGACATTCAACAGTACATAGACGGCGAAATCTTCGCCTTTAATTTTATATGCGAGGCGTTTTTTACCCCAATTATCTTCCGACAGCAGCTTGCCGCCATTGTCGGACACAAGCTTTTTGACCACGCCTAGGCTCTTATCAAGCTCCGCCTCGCGATCAGGACGAATTAACACGGTCAATTCGTACTCTTTCATACGTTATTACCTCCTTTGGTATCCGTACGGATGGTTGCGCTATCGCACGCAACCTTAGGTTTATTATCAGGGTAATTATAGCAATTTCGCGCGTAATTGTCTAGGCGCCATTATTGAGCTCATCGACGCTGCTGATGAGTACTTCACGCGGACGCGAACCGTCCGCCGGTCCGATAATTCCCTGCTCTTCCATCTCTTCAATAATACGCGCCGCCCGCGAATAGCCGATGCGCAATTTGCGCTGCAACAAACTTGTCGATGCTTTACGCATTTGCACAACGACATTCACCGCATCGCGGAACATATCGTCGCCGCCCTCGTTGTCAAAATCCATCACCACACCGCCTTTGCCGTTAAGCTGCACCGGCTGGCTGATAATTTCATTGTTATACTGCGGCGCTGACTGCATACGCAAATGATCAGTAATTTTATTCACCTCGTTGTCCATCACCCACGCGCCCTGGATACGCTTCGGCTTCGGCATACTCGCGGTTTTCATGAGCATGTCGCCTTGCCCCAGCAACTTCTCTGCGCCTGCTTGGTCTAAAATGGTAATACTATCCGTCTGGCTCGCCACAGTAAAGGCGATGCGCGCCGGCACGTTCGCTTTAATAAGTCCGGTGATTACATCCACGCTCGGACGCTGCGTCGCCAGCACCAGGTGTATACCGACTGCACGCGCTTTCTGCGCGATCCGCACGATCAGCGCTTCAACGTCACGCTTCGCGATCATCATTAAGTCCGCCATCTCGTCAATCACGATCACGATATACGGCATCTTGCCGCCGTCAACCTGCTGCACGTTGCCTGCCTCATCTTGAACGCCAATTTTCTTACCTTTCGACTCAACCTTCTGATTATATGTCTTGATATCGCGCACGCGTTCATCTGCGAGGAGCGTGTAGCGGCGCTCCATTTCGTTCACAGCCCACTTCAGCGCGCTCACTGTCTTTTCCGGCTCAACAATCACCGGCGTTAGCAAGTGCGGGATGTCTTGATACGGCGCCATTTCGACTTGCTTCGGGTCGACAAGGATCAGCTTTAGATCGCTCGGTGCATTTCGGTATAGCAAGCTGCACAACAGCGTATTAATCATTACCGACTTACCGCTGCCCGTTTGCCCGGCCACTAGCAAATGCGGCATTTTATTAAGCTCGCCGACAAATGGCTGCCCTGAGATATCCTTGCCGATAGCAATGCTGAGCGGCGCTTTACTCTTCCGCCACTCGCTACTGTTTAGAATGCCGTAAAGGCGCACGTCAGCCGCTTTTTTATTTGGTACTTCAATGCCGACAGCCTTTTTACCTGGAATTGGCGCTTCCATACGCAAGCTTGACGCCGCTAAATTCAACGCAATGTTTGTCTCAAGCGCCGTAATGCGGTTTAGTTTAATGCCAGCAGGCGGCCGCAACATATACTGCGTTACCTTTGGACCAATATTTGCACCCTCCATTTCGACGTCAATATTAAATTCGTGCAGCGTATCCTGAATAATGCTCGCGTTTTGTTTGATATCACCCACATCAGCGGGCGACTGGCTCTTCTCAAGCAAATCAAGGCTCGGAAACTGCCAGTTTGGATCGCTCACCGCAAGCATCGCGGCTTTTTCTTCCGGCTCATCTTTCTTTTCACGAGCGCGCAACGCCGCGAGCTTCGACTTCTTCTTATCCGCCTCGGTCATCGTAGGGACGCCTTCGTTGAGTTTGAATTCGCTCATCTCTTTCGGCTTGGCAGCTTTGCGCATTATCTCAACATTTGCTTCATTTTCCACCTTTTCCCTGCTTGACATTACCGCTGTTTTGAAAAACTGCAGCACATTATCAAATGACAACTGAAATATGAATGTCGTCGTGAACACAAGCAGCAAAATGTATATAAAAATCCCGACGGGCGCGCTCACGAGCGACAACATCAACGAGTTCATACTATCGCCCAGCAGACCGCCGCCCGACGGATGATTGCCTTGCTTCGCCATCAGCAACCCGCACATACCGCTGCACCATACAACCGCGAGTAGCGACGTAAACTTCACGCTAAACGGCAGCCGATTATCTTCAGCGCGAAACGTTTCCACCGCAATGAAGACTGCAACAATCGGCACAACATATACTGCCCAACCAATCATATCTTGCAGCGTATGCTGCAGCCAATCCAATACCGGACCACCTGCACCAAACCACGACACAATAATCAGCACCGCACACGCCATGAGCAGTACTGCCGCTGCCTGCTGCCAATAGCCCGCCGGCAGCTCATGCTGCGGCGCCGAAGCCTTTACTGATTTGCGGCGCGCTGCCGCGCGTTTGGTTGATTTCTTTTTTGCCATAACTTATATAGTATACGCTGATTCCGTTCGTTTTTATATGGTTACGCTTATATTGTAGCATAAATTACTACAATATGCAATAGTTTCATCACTAGTATGACCGGCTATCTGGTCGTTCGCGCGGCACGACAGTTTCGGTGTCGGGTACTTGTTTGCGCGGAAATTTCCGTTTCGACGGCGCAGGCATAAGCGGCTGTTTTGCTACACGCGCATTCGTCTGCGGGCGCTGCGCAATCGTTTTATTCACGCCAACTTCATTGATAACCGGAATCACTATCGGTGTACGGCGCGTCTGGTCGTAGAGAATGTGCGTAATTTCGTCGCGAACTTCTTTTTTAATGACCTCAATGTCATATCGCCCAGCAAAACTACGCGACGCTTTCTGTTTAAGATATTGGCGAATCATCCCCATCAATTCTTCGTTATCGCGCAAATAAATAAACCCGCGGCTAATAATATCTGGACTCGTAAGCAGCCGTCCTGTACCGCGTTGCACCGTTAGTACGACGACAAACATACCCTCTTGGCTCATGTGAATACGGTCTTTTAGCACGACCTCGCTCACGATTTCCCCTGCATCATCATACATAACGCCGCCGGCATGAATGCGCCCGATTTTCTTCGCGCCGTTCGGGGTGATTTCGATAATATCGCCCGGATCGCATACAAAGATATGATCGCGCGGAATACCGCACTCCTTTTCCGCCAGCTCTGCATTATGCACTAGCATGTGGAATTCGCCGTGGTTTGGAATGTAATACGTCGGTTTCACCGCGTTGATAACCCGCACGTGATCATCGTAATATCCATGCCCCGACAAGTGCAACGGACCAACACCCGTCAGGTGCGTCTTACCGTTCTGGATGATCTCACCGCCCTCACGCATCAGTCCGTCAACGGTTCGCACGACATACTTTTCATTGCCTGGAATTGGGTTTGAGCTAAAGACGACAACATCCGAGCCCTTGATTTTCACATATTTATGCGCGCCCGTCGCCATACGGTTGAGCACCGCGTTGAATTCGCCCTGGCTGCCTGTACAGATAATCGTCACTTTATTATCCGACAATTTAATAATATCTTCCATTTTAACGACCGTATCTTTCGGTACTTTGATCACGCCCGTGCGCAGTGCTACTTCAAGGTTCTGAATCATGCTAAAGCCGGCAAACGCCACTTTACGTCCATGCCGCTGCGCTTCATCCAAAATTAGCTGGATACGATGCAGCTGGCTCGAAAAACTGCTAATGATGATACGTGAGCCTGCCCATTTATCCATGACTTCGCCGATACTGTGCTGGATATCAAACTCACCATGCGTATGAGTACCTGCCGATTCGCAGTTTGTCGACTCGTTCAGGAACGCCAAAAAGCCCTCATTTTTCGCGATTTCTTGAATACGGTCAAAGTCAAACTTCTTGCCGTCTACCGGATTTTCTTCAATACGCCAGTCGCCGCTGCTCAAAATATTACCAACAGGCGTGCGCACTACGACCGCCGCCGAATCAGGAATTGAATGGTTCACGCGCACGAGCTCCACGCTAAACGAATCGCAAAGCTGAATACTATCGTGATTCTCCGGGTTCATTTCGTGGTACTCCGGCTCGTATGTGCTATCGGTTTCTGCTAACGTGCGTTGCAGCATGCCAATCGTAAACTTCGTACTATACACCGGCGCGGGAATCTTTGGGATAAAATGCCGGAACGAGCCAATATGGTCTAAATGACCGTGTGTAAAGATATGCGCGCGAATACGATGTTTGTTCTCTTCAAGCCAAGTGATATCCGGTGTAATATAATTGACGCCTGGATAGTCATTGCCCGGGAATAAAAAGCCCATGTCAATCACGATGATATCGTTGTCGTACTCAATCGCGGTCATGTTCTTACCTATGCCCATCTCGCCGACGCCGCCGATCGGAATAATTTTCAGCGTTGGACGCGGCGCGCGCGGTTTTTTCGGCTGCATCGTCAGGCTAAATTGCTTGCCGCCATAGCCATTATATACAGACTTATTCACCGGCACGTTAATCACATGCTGCGACGCCTGCGCTTGCACGCCCTCGCTCGTGCGGCGTTGCGCCCGAAAAACTTCGCCTTTGCGTGTCGTCGTGGCGTCAAGCACAGTATTACTGGTTTTTTTACGTTGTTGCGGGCGCTTAGATGCGTCGTCCGCCTGTGGTTTTGCGAGTCGCTGCTGACCCATAGATGGTACTCCTTTTGATTATCATAGTATAAAATTCAAAACTCAGAGTGCAGCGGTATTCATTATGCATAAAGAGAAACACCTACCGCTTGCTAACTATTTTTAGTATAACAAATCAGCGCTATAGAGTCAATTGCGCTTAAACAGCCACGTAAAATATCTCTGCAGATTGCCACCTGCAGAGATATTTAGGCTGCGTAGCCGTATAAAAGTCTTTACTAGCGCTGGAACTGTTTGCGATTCAAAATACTCACTACGCTATTAAGTTCAGTGCGGACTTCACCGCGCTCACCAAGCGCTTTCATGTTTGACGTCCACTCATTCGCGATGGTGCTAATCTTGCGATATGCAGTACTATACTCGCTGTACGCACTGCTATCATAGTGCCCTGAGTTGCGCATCGCAACGTATTTTTCGATCGCACCTTCGTATGACTTCAACGCCGCAGTGATATCTGTCACAAACTGCTTATTATACTGGTTCTTGATACCATTCTTAGCACTTTCAAGCTTTGTGCGCATCTCCCGAACGGGTGAAAGCGCATCCTCTGACGACGACAAGCGGAGCAAGCTCGTGTCGAATGCTGGGGCAATCTTGCTATACGCCTCAGCCAGCCCATCAATTGCTTCATTAAACGCCGCCTGTTTGCTTTTTAGCTTTTCAAAACGTTCTTTTACGTCACTATCGCCTGTGACTGCTTTCATTTTTGACAGCTTCTCAAGACCATCGTTAAACACTTTGCGAGTCTCATTAAGCGTCTCAGCCTTTACTCGCGACTGCGCAGCGCTTGTCGATGTTGAATAGTATGTAAATGCCGACGACGCCTTGTTATACGATTCCGTCACTTTGTTTAGTTCTTGAGCTGCCGCCGCGTAATCTTTCGTGCTTGGCTTGCTTAAAACAACAAACGCCACGATAATCCCGACAATTAGCAGAATAAGTGCAATTACGCCGCTGATAATTCCGACGATCAAACCCGTCTTGTTGCCGCCGTTTGGACGAACCGGCGGCATGCCCATACCGGCAGGCGCCATCGCAGGCTGAAGCGGCGCAGCAGCAGGCGCCGTTGGCTTCGGAGGCGTTGGTGGTGTTGGTTGTTTATTCATATCCCTATTTCCTCGCTTACATTGCTATAGAGTTTATTATACCCTACTGTTCGACATTTTTCATCGTTAAGCTTAAACGCCCGCGGTCATCGATATCTGTTAGCTTCACGCGCACGTGCTGCCCCTCTTTCAATATATCCGTCACTTTGCCGACGCGTTTATTTGATAGCTGTGAAATATGGAGCATGCCATCGACGCCCGGTAAGATGTTTACAAATGCGCCAAAATCTTTAATTGTAACGACTGTACCGCTATACGTTTTACCAACTTCCGGCTCTTCAACTAAACGCTTAATCCACGCAACTGCTTTCGCAATTGACTCGCCATCCGGGCTTGCCACCGTAATTAAGCCGTCTTCTTTAATATCAACCTCAGCACCTGTCTCGGCAGTAATCTTGTTGATCACCTCGCCGCCCTTACCAATAACCGCACCGATCTTGTCTGGATTAATCTTTAGCTTTTCAATGCGCGGCGCGTACGGGCTGAGGGTTTCGCGCGGCGCTGGCAGGATGCTTAGCATATGCTCCAAAATAAAGGCGCGCCCCGACTTTGATTGCTCAAGCGCCTGGCGTAGTACGTCAACTGGCAAACCATGCACCTTCATATCCATCTGTAAGGCAGTAATGCCCTTGCTTGTACCGGTCACTTTAAAGTCCATGTCACCTGCAAAGTCCTCAGCATCAGCAATATCGCTTAGTACATACGGCGTCTCGCCATCCATCATCAAACCCATCGCGATACCGCTTACCGGCGCCGTCAGCGGCACGCCAGCGTCCATCAATGCTAAGCAGCTTGAGCACGTCGCCGCCATCGACGTTGAACCGTTCTGCGACATAATTTCCGTTACGCTGCGAATCGCGTACGGAAAGTCCTCAACGCTCGGCAAAACTGCCGTAAGCGCGCGCTCCGCCAAATAGCCATGTCCGATTTCGCGGCGCCCCGGGCTGCCCATACGCTTGACTTCGCCAACAGTATAGCCTGGCGCATTATAGTGGTGCATGTAGCGCCGCTCGTCATCAGTCCGCTCCATTGTATCAACTAGCTGTGCGTAGCTAAGCGGCGCAAGCGTCACGATATTCATGCCTTGTGTCACACCGCGCGTAAACAGGCTCGAACCATGGGCGCGCGGCAAAATGCCAACCTCGCTTGACAGCGGACGGATTTCTGTCAGTGCACGGCCATCAGGACGCTTGCCGTCTTCAACAATACCGCGGCGCACGTCTTTATGCAGCGCCATCGTGAAAGCTTCGTCGTATTCGTCACGAACCTCATCGTAATCAACTTCGCCGTCAAGGGCTTTTGCCATCTCCTCGTGGAATTGCCAACGGATTTCGTTGACAACTTCGTTGCGCTCCGGGTACGGGCGGCGGATTTTTTCGCCTAGCTTGCCGTCAACCCACGCGTCAGCCGTTGCCTGAATGGCTTCATTAGGCAATACTAACTCATACTCCTGCCGAACAGGCGCAACTTTTTCTGCCAGCTCTTTCTGCAAGCGAATTGCCGGCTGCATCATCTGGTGCGCCCATGTCATCGCATCGACAATCACAGTTTCCGACACCTCTTTAGCACCTGCTTCCACCATCGTGATGCCGTGCTCAATACCAGCGACTACCAGATCTAAGTCACTCGCTGCACGCTCTTCTGGCGCTAAGAAGGCTTTAAACTCGCCGTTCACGCGCCCAACGCGCAAACCCGCCACTGGTCCGTCAAATGGCGTACCAGTTAGCATAAGTGCGCTTGACGCCGCAATCATCGCGATTACATCAGGACGAAATGCCGGATCCATACTCAGCACCGTTGCTACTACCTGCACCTCTTGGCGATAGCCCTTCGGAAATAGCGGACGAATCGGGCGATCAATCAGCCGCCCGACCAGCACCGCATCGTCGCTCGGACGACCTTCGCGCTTAATAAATCGACTACCCGATATCTTGCCGGCTGCATAAAACTTTTCTTCATAGTCAATGCTCAAGGGGAAATAATCCAGCGTCACTGGTCGCGAACCGACTTGCGCACTACCTAGTACCACCGTATCGCCGTAGCGCACCAGCACGCTTCCAGTCGTACGAAAACCGACGCGGTTAACTTCTAGCGTGAGCGGACGGCCGCAAAAATCAGTCGTGACAGAGAAAATTTCTTTGCCGCTCGGGTTAATAATACTCATATTCAGAGCTCCTTTCTTTCAGCAGAAGAGTAACAGGTACAAACTTTACGCGATTTGCCTATTAGGCAAAGAGTAAAATTTATATCCATCACTTTCTGCTAATTATTGCGCTCCTATTATACCGCACCCGCCGCGTATCTGCTACAATGAGTCGTAACGATGAACATCTGTTCCTCTGGTTATCGTCACTAAAAACCAAGGAGAGTCTATGGAGCACTACACTGGACGGCGCATCAATGTGCGCGCTATTATCTACAAAAATGGTAAACTACTTGCCGTCAAGCACAAGCACGGCGAGGATATATCGCACTATTACGCTGTGCCCGGCGGCGGACTTGATCCGCACGAATCGCTAGTCGACGGATTAGCACGCGAGCTGCGCGAAGAAACAGGCGTAGACGCCGTCATTGGCAATCTATTATTTATTCAGCAATTCCCATCCGCGCGCGCCGGCTACGCCGAAGAGCTAGAATTCTTCTTTGCCGTCAAAAACCCTGACGACTTCACCAACATTAACCTTGAGAACACCAGCCACGGTATTAAAGAGCTCGCTGTGTGTGAATTTGTCGATCCTGCTAGCGTCACGCTCTATCCTGAGTTTTTGCAGTCAATTGATCTTGCGGGTTATGCTAATAACGACCGTCCAACACTTGTTATTGATAATTTGCATGAAATACATAAAAATAACATTCTTGAAGCGTAAACATTACCTATCTATACCCTTCAACTTTCGGAAGGCATTTTTTAGTCGCGCACCATGACGTATAAATGTAGTTTACTCACACCTTGACAATAGTAGTAGATAAAGTAACATCACGGGTCTCAAGAAGCGGGACTGTCCGTGTTTCAAGTGCTCAACACGGCGCAACAACGCCGATCTGCGGGGCGGCAGCAACCGCTCCAAGCGCAAGAGCACCAACCCGCACAACGACGGCATCAAGAGTAACCGAAACCCTAAGCGTTCCCGGTAATTCTCCGGCCTGAGCCATGTCGTAAAACTGGCTCACACTTCATGTTATGAGGAACCACCTCTATGCGCCACTTCACTCTCATAAAATATCACCCATGCGTACAGCTTGCTCACCTTTACGAGCATCTTGTTACGATGGCGGTAAATCAACGATTATATACTCAAAATGCTTTTAAGTATCTTGATTACAGCGTAAACGGTGCGACAAATAGAGATGGTTTGATTACTGTTGATGTTGAGGTCTACACCCCTCAGCCCGACCGGCTTACTCCTACATTTTTTCAAGATACGTCAATTAATTTGTCTGCGAGCTCACGTGAATTACCTATAGCACTCCAGCAAATTATTGCCGAGGAACCATGCTGCCTCTATATTGCAGATACGGATGATGTGCTTCGTGAGCTTACCGTACTTCACAGACAGCACTGGGAGCTGTCTCCTACGTCAATCAAGCGCAACAGCCAACCAAGCGT
The DNA here is from genome assembly GCA_938045235.1 of uncultured Candidatus Saccharibacteria bacterium. Classification (GTDB taxonomy): domain Bacteria; phylum Patescibacteriota; class Saccharimonadia; order Saccharimonadales; family Saccharimonadaceae; genus Saccharimonas. The sequence goes on along the minus strand of CALIMZ010000008.1, from coordinate 96,653 downwards.
CACCCCAGACTGTATATATATGACAGATCAGCTAAAAGTACCGACTGACCTAATCAAAATCTCTTACATATTGAACGACTCGACGCCTGAGCTGACTATTCTACATAATATCTTCAGCCGATTTTTGCTACTATCGGTCACCGGCCAACTCATCTATCAATTTGGCTACTACGGCAAGAATATCGCGATTCAGCCAAATCAAACCAGCGCAGTACTCCTCACCTCTGATGATACTGCTATAGCCGTAAATCTAGGTCGGCTTACTACCATCATACGCAACACAATTAAGAAGCTTACTGCCCCTGAAGTATTGCGTCGCTTTATTATGTCATTTCATGATAGTTACGACCAAATGGACATGAGTATCATATGTCGCGAAACCAAACAAGCAATAGATCAAATGCTTTGGCAAAAATCGCTCTCGTTCATTAACCTTGAGCAGATCATAGCGACCTCAGATATAAGCATCTCTTTCAAACAAACGGTCTACTCAGTCAGCTTGCGCTAACAACCTACTACACCAATTCGACCCTCTCTCGTGCCCACTCTAATGCTGCCTCAGTCCTCTTACGCGCCCCCAGGCTTCCCTGAGTTGGGCGGTCGCTACCCCACCATTGCCGCCATGCCCAATCCGCTGGGTTGAGACATTCTAAGCAATCCATATGGACGAGCGCGCCATTAATGAACGTCTCATTGCGCTCCGTGTAGACAAGCGTATAGCCGCTACGCTCCAACGCTTTACGGCTACCACCGTTCAGCTGCAACACTGCCGACTTGATACGATGCAAGCCTAATTGTTAAAACGCGAAATACGTCCGTGCTTTGTGGCACGCACTCGCGATTCCCCTGCCCCAGTAGCTTGCATCACAGATCACCGAACCGCTAACCGCCTGGCGAATATGTTTACGAAGCTCCATATCCGTCAATGCGCTATTGCCGATAAGCCGGCGCTCACCGCTTTCAACCACCCAGATCCCCCACACGCGCGAGGTCCTGTCCTTAATCATCTTGTCATACCACTCTTCCTCAGTTTCTTTCGTCTGCACGCGGTTTGTCACATATTGAATAATTGAGTGATGTGCAAAACCATCCACGAACCTCGTCGCTTCCTCGCGCGTAAACGGTGCAAGCTCCAGCTGTAGCCTAGATTCGGTTGTTAACTTCATGATTGGTCCAAATGCCATAACAGTCGCTCCTTTCACTCGCTTCTCTTTCAGAGTATACACGACTAATCAGCAACGGACTAGGCGCCTCGGCACAAGCAGTCATGCAAACACCGCTACAACGCATTCACTCTAGGCAATAGCCTAAGATTATGCTACACTAGTGAAGTATTTTGTTTTGCAAATGGAGGAGTACCCAAGTGGCTGAAGGGGACGGTTTGCTAAATCGTTAGTGTGGGGAGACCTGCAGCGGGAGTTCGAATCTCCCCTCCTCCGCCAGGAACAAGAGAATGACCTAAGTTAGGTCATTTTTGATGTGATAGCTGTGGGTATACGAATCAAACCTGCTCATGGTACAATAAAGATATGCAAGACCAAGAGCCGCAAACTCAAGATTGGCAGCAGCCAGCGCAATCGACTGCGCACGGAGCGTACCAGCCAATTCAAGCTACGACACAGGCAACAAATACGGCGCCATCGCCTCAAACGCTACCGTCATCTGCTGGACCTGCGGCGGCGTCTGAGGTGTCTCCGGCGCCAATTCCATCCGCCGAGTCTCCCGCAGCGCCAGAAGAAATGCCAACGGTGGCAAATACGCCTCTACCAGAGACGCAAACAGCTTCACAGCCCACTACTCCCGAGGTATCCGCGGCTTCTCCGTCTTCTCCTGAATTTTCCGATCCTGCCGCTAGGGCAGTAGCGCAGCAAACTACCGAATCACCCGCTCAAGAATCGCCAGATCAACCTGATACTACGAATGACATGACGGCTGACGATCTTCCTGACGACGAGATTCTCATCCGTTGGCAAGCGCTTGAGTATATGCAGCACCAGCACGAGCCGATTTGGTATATCGGATTTGGCGCTACCGTACTTATACTCATTGCGGTGGCGATTTTTGTGTTCAAATCGCCAACATTTGCAGTACTCGTGCCGGTAATGGCGGTCGCATTAGCGTTATACGTTCGCCGCCCGCCCGCGACGATTGACTACACGGTGAGCCGCAAAGGAATTCACGTCAACGATCGATTATATACGTTTGATCAATTCAAGTCGTTCAGTGTTGTGAGGCAGGAAACGACGAATCATGTTGTGCTTATACCACGTAAACGCTTCCAGCTAGGACAAAACATCTATTTCCCAACTGAAATCGGTGAAAAACTTGTCGACATGTTGGCGGCGCGTTTGCCAATGAAAGAGGCAAGTCCGGATATTATTGATAAACTACTCGCAAAACTCCGTTTGTAATGCCGAGCTCCTCTTGCACACCTGCCAGTATCGTGCTATGATTTAAGATGGTATGCACCCGTAGCTCAGCTGGATAGAGCGTTTGCTTGCGGAGCAAGAGGTCGTACGTTCGAATCGTATCGGGTGTACCACGATTTCGTCATACAAACCCTGGACCTGAGAGTCTGTTTTCTGTAGCTCGCAGGATGACACTGGGCTCCCATCCGTCATGGATGGGAGTTTTTAAATACGCCACGCAAATTAACCTACTTCTTGCTCCACCCTCCTACCTATGATTAAATATAACCATGACGAACGAAGAACTCGCTACGCAAGTAAAAGATCTAACCGTTCAGGTTCAAGACCTCGCAAGTGCCGTTAAAACACTAGCTGAAACAATGAATGCTAAGTTTGAACAGATCGACAAGAGGTTTGAACAAATTGATGAACGTTTTAATCAGATAGATCAACGCTTCGAATCGATCGACACCCAACTCTCCGACATCCGCAAAGACCACAAGAACCTCACGGATACTGTGAAGGACATGGAGTTGCGCATCGATGAACGCTTTGCAAAGGTTGATGAGCGATTCAGCGGATTGGAAGCAGGACAATCAGCCATCCGCGCAGACATCGCCGGTCTTCGTCATGATTTGTTCATTGAAGAAGGCTCGCGCGAGACGGCAGATGCAGCTCTTTTGGATGACCAAGATGAGAAGTACAAATCTCTCGATAAGCGCCTGCGCCTGGTTGAAGCAAAGTTTCCGGATCTAGCACAAGGGATCAGCGGCATAAGCCTGCCGTAGCCTTGCTCTACGCGAATAAATCTACAGCAAACACCCCGCGCATCATCTCTAAATCTGAACACTACGAGGACTACCCAGTTGCCGGGAAGCAACTGCGGAGGTGTGCCGCCGCGAAAACCTACGACTGCAAATACTCTTCAATCCGCTCTTTTGCCCGCTCTACCGACGCGCTATCAGGAATCATCACGTACAGCGGCATCGCGCCCATGCTATACGTTTGGCGAGTTGCGCCTGCACCGTCGACACTCATTGACTCAACGCGCCAACCCTTAAAATCATTCAGCTGCATTTTTATCAGCGACGCAATCGTCTCCTGGCTCATGTTTGTTTGTAGCGAGCTTTGCAATGTCGACAAAATCGCGTTATACCGCGTCAGGTTGCGCGGCTCGCTCATCTTCGCGACAATCGCCTCAATTACCTTCTGCTGGTTGCGCCCCCGCTGCCGATCGCCGTCGCCAAAGCTATAACGCTCGCGTGCAAACTCAAGCGTTCGCTTGCTATCAAGCGTATTCTTACCTGCCTGGAACGAATGAAACGCATAATCAGAGTCAACCGTAATGTCGCCCACCACATCAACCATCTTCACGAGCGACGTAAAGTTCAACCGCACATAGTACGGGATCTCAACACCATATAAATCGCCAAGCGTTTGCCGCGACATGTCAATGCCGTAAATGCCCGCATGCGTCAACTTATCCGGCATACCTGCTACGCCGTGCAGCTGCACATAATAATCCCGCGGCGTGTTTACGAGCAGCATCGTCCGCTTCGCCGGATTCATCACCGCCAGCATATTCACATCGCTCCGCGACACCTCGCCCACATCGCCATACGTATCAATGCCGCTGATGTACAGCACAAACGGCTTCGTTACGTCAGTTTTCGGCGCAGCTCGACGATCGTCGTCCCGCACCTTGTAAGTCGCAAGCGTCGCCACGCTGTCATAAAATTCACGGTAATTTTCTTGCAATACGCCCATATTCGCCGTTCGGATTGATGCCAATTCAACCGCGCCAGTGTTAAGCTGCTCCGTCAGCGCCATCAAACTGTCGTAGCTGCTCTGCGCCGCCGGCGTTACGTCGGCAAGTGCTTTCGCCGCCTTATCATGCAGCGTATCCGCCTCAATCATACCGACCGACCGAGCAGAATCAAGCGCCACGCTGCGGTCTTTCTTCGCGATAACCGTGTATTCTACATAATTAACCTGCGGCGGCTGCACTGCATTCAAAAACGAATTCACCGAGTGCCCGCTTTTGTACACGGCAACATTAGCAGCGATCATCACCATGCCGATCGCCATGAATAGCACGCCGCGCCATACCGCTTTTGACCGGCGCATCAACTGCCACAGCACAACGCCCGCCACCACTGCATACAACGGCACGATAATATATAAATACTTGTCGGGGATCACGCCCATCGCAAATAGGTTAATTCCCGCAGGAATCGCCGTCACAATGATACCCGCACCGACTAACCGCTGCAGCCACGCAAACAGCGGCGCTTTCTGTTCTTTACTCACTTTCACTGCTAAATTTTATCACATTTTTGATTATTATGCAACTTACAGATCAGTTTATATCCGCCGGCGATAACCGCTGCGCCAGCACAGGCCGCCGCCGTATCAAGCAGCACGTCGCTCACCTGCCCGCTTCGCCCGCCGACAAGCAGCTGATGGGTTTCATCGGTCGCTGCATACGCGCACGCAACGCCAACCGCCCATAATACAGTACTGCGCCAGCGTACATCATACGTGCGCACCAGTAAAGTCAGCAATATCCCCAACACGAAATACAAAAACACATGCGCTGCCTTGCGCACTACCGTCTCGGAAAACGAGATATTCGTAATATATTGCACACTCCGCGCCACGCGCTCACTCTGCCCGCTCGACACTTCATGCCCAGCGCTCGAAAACCAAAAAATTAATACCATCCATGATATAACGAGCGCAAAAAGGATAATTCGCTTCACATTCTCCTCCTAAAATACCCGCACGAGGCAAAGCACAAGCGCGGGGGTACACCAGGATTCTAACAGACTAATTAGAGCATGTCAACTACTTCTTTTGTTTTGTTAATATTGCATATGCTAGGGGGTGTTGCGTTTCAAGTTGGTGGACTCAGTGGGGCTATATTGCTTTGCCTCAAAAGGTATGTTACAATAACAGCGTTAACGTACCATGTTGTATGATTAGCCCTTGAAGTGTCCTCACGGGCACTTCTTGTTTTTACAGTACTCTGAAAGATTTTTTAAGAAGTTTATCAAAATCATGTCGCCGATAAGGATAGATGGAAAACGCCGTAACAATAATGACCTTATTGCCAACAGACGTAATCCGCCTGTTGGCATACGGCGTTAAAATAACCACGAAGTCATGGTCTCTTAGCCAAAGATACAGCTTGTCTTTTTTTGGTTGACGATACCAAAAACCTACTACTTCCGGTTGTGCGTAGTTTTCGATAATAGATCGGACCCATGGTAACTTTTTTGCGCGATCGTAATCAATTTGTCTTAGCGATCCACTATCGCTAGTTATAATATGAGTAAACCCAAAAGTGTACTCTTTATTCCAGGATGGATCAGGTATATTATTGACAATGACTCGGTATCCATCAACAATAGCCGGTGGTCCTACGATGAAATCACGCTTATATACGTTATAAAGAGTGCTAATATCGTCCCGGTGTGACCCATTCAAAGTAAGTTCAGCAGGCAACCAGTCCGGAATCATAGCTCACCTCTTAGGTTCCCACACCAATATATTCATTTTTTCGGCGCCATATGCTGTAGTATCTGTAAGCTTTTGTTTTGATTTTTCCTCTATATAGCGCACGATTTGTTTTTTTGCTTCAGAACATTGTTGATCTACAGGCCTATTAGCATACATAACAGCTCCTGTAAATAAATCCGCCATCTGCAAACCTATAACCTCATGAGAACGAAGAGGCTGCGCACGAAGTGATTTATTATGAAGACTTCCGGTGTTTTTAAGATAACCAGCTAGTTCAGTTGTACGCACACCAGACCATGTATCTTTATAGTCAAAAAATAGACGAATATCCCCATACCTCTTTTCGGCTATTGTCCTTACGAGAATATACATCATTGTATAGTAAAAATCATCTTGCGTCTTATTGTATGCTTCACAGTCAATCTTTGACTTATCAATAACAACTGCCCGATAATTTACTTGTTCTAGGAGGAAAAACGCATCAACGAGATTTTTATAGTAATCTAACTTTGCTGCGCTCACTTTTGTCCACTTTATTTCTCGACGGGGGGAAATCTCGTACTTTTTTTTAATTGTCCGCACAGCATCGGTCAACAACGATAATTGCGGCGTACTCACCCACAGGGCACCCAATACCATAACTTTACAATTAGGATCATCCGCGTGTCCCGATTCGTCAATATATATATTTGTTGCACCTAACAAGGTTTCTATGGTATCCATGATACTATCATTATATCTTATATTGTTAGAGTTTCAGCTTATTTACATAGTTTGACCACCAAAACCGCGACACCTAGTGTGCGTAAATAAACACCTATCTTCGCCAACTACTCGCCAATACCCGCCCTTTACTCAACACACCCTTCCACAGCACTGCCACAACAGAGCGATTTAGCGCAAGCGCCGCTACGCCGATGATAACAACATTTGCAATATTGCCAGCTAGCGTATTCATATAATACAGTGTGATCGCCGACGCATACAACAGCGCCAGCACCACAAACGTCTTCGCTTCATACTGAATTGTGATATATTTTTTCATATCATAGTGGCGATATACTGCCATCGCAAAGAATGCTACTGCCATTGCCGCCGCTGGCGCATACAGCCCCACGAAACGAATACCAACTAGCGACACCACCACGCTTACTGCCGCTGCAATAACAGAGGTATTCATCACCTGCTTTGTCATCTTTTTAGCAATATAGAGCGCACTGTAAAGCCCGACAATAGAGTTAAAAAATGAGCCAACGATAAGCAATGGTATATACAAATATGCTTCACGAAATGCCGCACCGACAAATAGATTAAATACTATTGGCAACCCCGCAAGCATTACCAAGCCTAACGATCCAAACAGTTTCACGCTCGCATTCATCGTTCTTGAGAAAAATGTATCGCGATCTAGACTATTAATATGCACCGATGCCGATTCCGTCCAGGACATACTGAAAAATGAGAATAATCCGTTAAACACCAGTGGAAATCGGTATGCTGCCGCATAAATGCCATTAGCAGCTACGCCCAAAAATACTGCAACGATCGTGCGGTCGGCGGCATTAATCGCCCACCACGACGCACCGTTTGGCACTAACGGTGCCGAATAGCCGAGTAATTGCCGTAATAATTTTTTATCATAAATACAAAAATCAATATACCGATAGAGTTTCAACGCAACGAACAAATATATTGCGCATGCGACATTCGCTAAAATCGTCGACGTCAGCATACCCCTAGCACCAATGCCCATCACGACGATAAACAATATATTCGCCGCAATCGTCGTCGCACCAGCGATCATACCCCCAATCGCGAACTTCACATTATCGCCAAAACCACGCGCAATCTGCAAAAACATGTTTGACACAATCACTGCTACCGTTGCACCGAGTGCATACAATCCGTATGGGATATTCACGAAAGACCAAACAAGCAGATATACTGCCGTAGCAAGTGCAAGCATACACGCCGTGAACCGCACTACCGTCGAGATAATTCGTTTTTGTCTTTCCTCGTCACCCCGTACGTCAATCAAAAAGCGAAATGCACCCATCTCAAGCGAAACAGTGATAATCGGCGCGAGCAATGTAACGTACGTCATTACCAAGTCGACTGTGCCAAACTCGCTCGTCGCCAGATACGTTGTGTATAGTGGCAACAAAAGGAATGTCAGAAACTGCGTTGACAATTTGCCGAATGCGATGATAAGGGTATTTTTGACAAGAGACGCGCCCCTCTTAGTACTCATTTTGCAGTTCTTTCGTTGATAAATTTAGCAATAGGCGCAAAGTATGCTCTCATGCTCGTGTGAGAGCGTACTTCTTTAGTGTTAGATTTAAGTTTTTCAATCGCCAAATCAATCTCTTTAGGATCAATACTACTTGCAACTGCTATATATGAATACTTGCTAAGCCACGAGCTGTACAGGTTCAATACTTTACCATCTTTATTGTTGATAGCTATACAAGGGGTATTGGTGATTACACTGAAAATCATGCCATGTAACCTATCTGTTATAACCAACTCTGACATACTGTAATCTTTCCAGATTGATCTCAAAACACTTATTCTATCAGAAATATCTATATGAACGTTTCCAAGAGAAGTATCACGATAAACGACGTGTTTACCTTTATCAACAAGATAATCCTCCAATCGTCTAAGTTGCGCTGGTGAGAATCTAGCCTCCTTGTCGCGTCGTACTGAGAATACTGCCCTATCCTTCTTCCTTACTACATCAGCCTGGCAACTGTCTAGCGACAGCACTATGTCAGGAGTAGACGAAACTTCATTGTGAAAATGCCTTTTTATAAATTCATAGCTTGAGTTATCTCTTGCAGTGATGAGTAAGTTACTACAGCCGCCATATGCAAGAACACTCGCGTGAAGTTGGTGTTTGCCGAATCTATTATTATCAAAAAATGCACTCTGCGGAAATGATATGATTGTATTCTTTTTAAATTTCCTTATAATAAATCGACGCTGCCGCTCCACTCCAAGATAATGTGTTCCCATGTCACCACCTCCTGTTATAACTATCACATCTTGAGACGTCACTTGAGATCTTACCTTTCGCAGAACACTATACGTTTGACTAACTGGTATCTCTATATGATCGTAATTAGGCAATAGCCTAACCATATACTCACGTTGAGCGTAGCCTAAAGCCAAGTCTCCGATATTACCATGGTCAGGAACTAGCGTATAAATAACCTTTGGTTTATTTCGATTAATCAACCTATGTATATTCGATTTTCCAAACGTATACACAACCGTTTGTTGATAAAGGTCATCAATATTTCGCTTTAAACGTTTTACCCTATCCGAATTTAACATAATAATAAGGGAAGCTAGATGTTTTCTGTAAAGAAATCCATTTACCTTATCTGCCATAGTCTCATACGCAATACTCTTTAAATCAACCTCGTTGTCCACGGTGCTAAGCCTAGATAGTATAGCTCTCTTTTTTGCAACAAAACCAAGATTCAGATCTGTAACAATGCTGTCAATATCCCACTTTAGATTTATAAATTTTTCCATAATTACACCTATCAATCGCCTTTCAATATGTATTTTCTGCGAATAGCATTGACTAATTGTGCTGGTAATACACCAGCAATGATACTTTTTACAACACGAAAATACTCTACTGGACCAGCACCAAGCTTGGGGTAATAATACATCCTCACTTTGATTTCGCCTTTGCGGTTTCTTAACTTACGCTTCGTATAGTCATCATCATTGACTCTATACCTTAAAAGTACATCATCCAATACATATATTTTTTGACCAGCTAGCACAAGCTCGCACCACAAAGCCAAATCTTCAGCTCGATTAAAGCTAGGGTAGCCCCCAACTTTTTTAATTACCTCTTTTTTCATAATGACACTAGGGTGGACAGGAACATCACCACGCATAATATTTCTTCCTGCCTTCTCTCCTTTACTTGATAAAATACCTTTCTCACCACGATCAGAAAACTCAACTGCCCTGCTACCTATCACTGCATATTCAGGGTTCGCAAGGACGGCTTTGTATAGTGTTTCAATTCTATTCGGCATAGCAATATCGTCAGTATCCATGCGAACCAGGTATTCACCATCCGCCTTCTCGATTGCAGTATTTAACGAAGCGACTAGCCCCGAGTTTTGTTTGTTTCGTACAATTTTTATTCTTGGATCTGCATAAGACTCAACTATTTTCACTAAATCATTAGTGCCACAGTCATCTATTATAATAAACTCGAAATCTCTAAAAGTTTGGTTAAGGACACTTTCAATTGATTCACGTAAATACTGAGGTGCAGTATTGTACTCCGACATAATTACCGATACTTTTGTCATGAATTCTTCTCCAGCAAGCACTTATCTGACAAATCTGTAGCGGTAGCGCGAGATACGCCCCCTACTAACACAACAAACATCCAGAATAAAGACTGCCTTTGGTTGAGAAGTGTAAAACTCTCAACGATAAGAGCAATAAGAGCAACTTTAGCGTACACCGGAGCATCCTTTAGGCGACGATAGATCCATATGATAAGGATACCACATGGTATGAAGCCATATACAAAAAGAATCGCAGGTAGAGTTGCATGCACTTCAAGCGGCATAGCCGCCTTTACGAACCTGCTATATTCCCCTTGCCCAGCGCCAAATAGTATATACTGTGGATACAAATAAAGCTTATCATATCCCCGATCTTCCCAAAATGTAAGACCATTTGTCGTGCCTCCGCTGGATGCCTTATTTGATATGCGCTCAATGATCACTTGTTCTGACAGCGCTTCACTAATTGATGACTCACCTCTTACGAGAGACCATGCTGGCATAATAATAAAAATAAAGCTAGTGATAGCAATAGAACATATATATGCAATTCGTTGAATAGTGCTGTACCGAGTCCGCCCGATTTGCAAAAAAGCGTAACACAATATAGCCACAACAAAAAAACCAATTCCCAATATCATTCCTGTTGAGCCACTAAGTGCAATTAAGAATAATGCTAAAACAAGAGCTAAAAGTGTGCGCGTAGACCGAGCATTTAGCCAATGGCGTATAACGTAAATATAAAGAAATGTTATAAATACGAAAAATCCAAACTGATTTGGATCATTCATAGTCCCCATGTATCGCGTTTCGTCGTACATCCTGCCTATACCCAAAAGAAAAATAATAGTTTGTACCACGAGATGTATCTCAAAAATACTTGATATTCTTGACAAAAAAGATTTGTCACGACTTAGATACGAAAAAAGAGTTACAGCAACAAGATTAAATATCAAGTATGATGAAGACAGTAAAAAACTAGCCTTACCTAACGTTACAAAATAACATATGTTGATAGCAATGGCTAAGAATGTAAATATCACAAAAAATCTATTGTCACGAATAACGCTCTTTGCCGATGAGTTGCTACGACGATTAAGGAATAATAACGATAGGGCTATAATAGCCGACAGAATAAGAAATATATCTGCAAATTGAAGACCACCAGAGCCGAATATATAGAAAGGCTTCAGCAGCAAAAATATTAAAAAAGATACTCTTGCGTATTTCATGCTATGTATAACTTCCTCATTTCTAATACAATATGCTCAATTTGATATTTTTTACTTCTATTCTTACTACATCTTCCAAATCCATATATTCCATTTTGGGATATTTTCGTAATCTCAGCCACCATCACTTCTACATCATCAAAATCCACCAAGTAGCCATTTTCGCCCTCTTCAACAAGTTCAGTAGCACCTCGGCACTTCGTAGAAATTATCGGCAAACCTGCCGTCATCGCTTCCATAATATGTACTGGCAAGCCTTCGCGATAACTCGCCGATACCGATAAATCCGACGCCATCAGCAACTGCGGTATATCAGCTCTATAACCCAGCAAGTGAATACTATTTTGCAAACCCTTTTCTTTAATGAGTTTTGAATGAAAACCATTCATACTGTCTTGACCAGGCAGGAGTAGATGAATGTGCGGATTTGTAGCGACAAGTTTTTCCATCGCCATTATGAGCATGGTCTGGTTTTTATTTTTGTTTAGTTCAGCCGGATAGATCATTACAAAATCGTCTGGCTTAAGTCCGAGTGACCGGCGCAAGTCATTGCGCTGTTTTTTTGTAAGACGCGGCTTGAATCGCTCAGGATCAACTCCCACTCCAGGCACATAGCGGACATCTGTCTTAAATGTATGTTTCGCCCGTTTATAATCCTCGTCGTTAATCGTGATGAGCGTGTCGGTATGTCGTGCCATAAGCCGTTCAACCGGATAATAAATTAGCCAATTCAGTAGCGGCGCACCTGTAAAAAAATGAAAGCCATGCGCCGTATAGATAACGCGCGTTCCTCGTTTACGGGCACGTCGTGCCGCCAGGCGGGTCACTACGCTCCCGACAGGGGTGTGAGTATGAATAATATCGTAGTTTTCACGGTCAATAATTTGTTTTAGTTGCTTGTATGCGCGGATATTACTGATGGTGAACGGATTGCGCGTGAACGAAACGATGAACGATTTGTCGGCATCTAAAATTTCTTCCTCGCCCATTGACGCGTAATGTACTTCCCAATCATCTTTACGCAACATGCGCATGAATGGGCGGTTGAATTTCTGGAAGTTCGCGGTATGCGACGTGAAAAGTATCTTTTTGCTCATATACTTACTTTTCCACGCTTAATTTCTGACTTTCTTTGTTTGCGTCATTCTCATACCCCTCGGAATGACCCGCTAGCGAAACAACCGTCCATACGGTCATCAATATGCACTTTACGTCAAACGCAAAACTAACATGCTTAGCATAAAACCCATCAAGCTTTGCCTTTTTGTCGGGTGTCAGTTCATCGCGACCGTTTATTTGCGCCCAGCCAGTGATTCCTGGTTTTACCGCTGTTGCACCATGCTTTGCGCGTAAGCTAAGGAGCCTCTTTTCCGTTAGGACGACTGGTCGCGGACCAACAATACTCATATCACCTTTAATAACATTGAGCAGTTGGGGTAATTCGTCAATAGAGAGTTTGCGTAAAACCTTACCAGACCGTGTAATATATGCATCGGCGTTCTTAAAATCATTAGTCGGCATATCACTTGGCGCAGTTTGCGCCATAGAGCGAAACTTATAGACGATGAATGGCACATTTCCTTGACCTGCGCGCGGTTGACGAAACAATATTGAGCCTTTTGAGTCAAATTTTATCCATACTGCTGCGCCTATCATCAACGGCGACAGTATGATAAGCGCCGGCAACGCAATGATAATGTCAAATACTCGTTTTCCAAAACGTACATACATAGCGTAAATGTCCCTCTGCTCTACTCTTTTTCGTATATTCCACCGGTATAAAAATGTGAAATCGTAGTGCAGCGATTACCTTCTTTTTTTACAGTATCAGTTTTTGGTTCGTCGTCCATCTGATCTTTTGGTTGCGCGGGCTCATTATCACTATGCGATTTATTCACCTTTGGCTGCGAGTGGCGGTAATCGTAGACGAAGAATAGTCCGATGATCGCGAGCATAAATCCAGCAGCGGTAGCGAGCCCGATTTGAATCGCCGGGCGCACGTTCGACGGCGATTTCGGCGTGCTGGCGGCATCGACCGTATTGATTTTGATGCTGCTATTGCCGTACAGCTCTTTGGCTTCATTGCGGAATGATTCAATTGCGCTTTCAAGCAGCGCTTTACTTTGCTTCGCGTCGGGCGTCTTGATTGATACATTTATAATATCCGTGCTTTTCGTGCCCCGCGCCGTTACGTTTGATACGAGCGTGTCGTAATCTTTATCGTACCCCTGGTCGGCGATGACCGTATCAAGCACGCGCCGCGATTTGAATAGCTCCACGTAGTTGTTCAGCGCCACTGATTCCTGATTGCCCGACGTATGATCCGTCCCCACCAATAGCAGTGTCGCTTTGCTTTCGTATTGCGGCGTTTGAATGTAGTACGTATATGCGATACCGACGATTCCGCCGATCATGACGAAAATCGCTATCGTTAGCCATTTTTTAATATAAAACCTCAATAGGTCGTACAGATTTATCTCTTCCACGGTCACTTCCTTTTGTATTACTCTTTTTCATTATATCACAATACATATGTTTTGTAAATATCCAGGCTCATTATTCTGCCAAATCGTCAAAGCTTATTGAAAATACCCTGCCGTTAGTGCTACTATGAAACTACTTACTTTTATAAAAAGTTAGTGGGGTATAAGGAAAAACGATGCGGAAGTTTCGATTGAATCAGCGTCGGGTGGCTATAATATGCGCTGTCATATTGGTGGGATTATCAACGGTAACGGTGTTGCGCCAGAAAGGCGTGTTGTTTGGCGCTGGGCAAAACGGTAGCGCCAACGCGCATGCCGAGCCGGCAAAGAAGCGCGCTGCTGCTGATCCGCAGCCGAAGAAAAAAGTAGAGCCGGCTACCGGCAAGACGCAAAATTCGCCTGTACTGCAAGCGAAACCGGAAACGTCTGTTGCGCCAGCAAGCGAGAAGAAAGCAAGCGAGCCGCAACCGAAGCAGCCTAAGCAAGCAGCAGAAACAAAGCAGTCAACCGCAAACACAACCGCGCCAGCAGCCAAACAAACGCAAACAGCGCAAGCGGATAATAAACCGGTAGAAAAAACATCAGAAAAGACAGCCGATACAAGCGCAGCCAAAGAAGCAGGCGATACATTTGCATACACAGCGAGCGCGGGCAGCTCGTACACACTCTTTGCGCGCGAAGCGGTCTCGTCTGTTGTTGCTAATCAACAGCTTCAGGCTAGCACCGCGCAGACGCTGCAAGCCGAGGTAGAGCTGGCAAATAATGCCGGATCGCCTCTATTAGACGTCGGACAGGCCGTTACGATTTCTCGCGCAGATGTTGTCGCAGCACTGCAGCATGCTGGCGTGAAAATAGACGCGCAAAAAACGCAGGATTCTCACGGCTCAAACCCGCAAGCTACCGCGGCGAGCGCCGATTATAACGCGGCCGCAAACCCTGGCGACTCGTACACGCTTCACGCCCGCGCTGCTATCGCAAAATATTTACAGGCAAACAAGCAGGCGCTATCGCCCGAGCAACGCGCCGCTGCTGAATCGTATATAGTTAGCGCGGCCGGTGCACCGTCGCTTGAGGTCGGACAAACCGTTGTAATTAACGCAAAGACCATTGCGGACGCTGTTGCCCGAGCGAGCGCGCTCTCTGCAAGCGAACAGGCAGCATGGAGCCAGTGGGCGACACCGTAGGCGTCATAATTTGTCTACTCGAAAGACATATTCGTATTCGCGCTAATCTGCTCCACCTGATAATAAGGGTTATCCACACCTTTTCAATCTGTAATGCCAAAATCGCGCAATTGCTGCGCCGCTGCGACGTCGTAATCAGCGATTCGCGTCCGCCGCAGCTGCCGGCAATATGCGCCCGTCCCGAGTGCCGCGCCAATATCGACCGCTAGACTGCGGATATATGTGCCGCTCGACACATGCGCGCGAATTACAAGCTCCGGATAGTTGTACGACAATAGCTCAAGCGCGTAGATCTGCACGGTTCGCTCGGGAATTTCGACCTCCTTGCCATCGCGGGCAAGTTTGTAGGCCCGCTGGCCGTTAATTTTGATCGCGCTAAAAATCGGCGGACGCTGCTTGATTTCGCCGGTAAATTGCGCGAGCACTGCTTGAACTTGCGTAAGAGGCGGCGCGGCGGGTCTTTTGGCGGAACAATCCGATGCTCGAGCGGACTCATCCGTCTGGCGTACAGCTGTTTTAGAAGAAGCCTCGCCCGCGCCGTCTATAGCGCCATCATACGCCGAAATTTCTCCTTCCGGATCGCCTGTTGTGCTCGTCTGCCCAAGTATTATTGCCGCTTCGTATACTTTATTAAGTTTCGTATAGCGCATAGCGTCTTTACACGCCTTACCTGTCACGATGATCATCAAACCTGTCGCAAACGGATCAAGCGTGCCTGTGTGCCCGACTTTTACCTTTTTACCCGCCTGCGCCGACAGCACCCGCCGCAAGCGCGCTACCACGCCGAAGCTTGTCATGCCAGCCGGTTTGTCGATCAGGATGATACTGTCGTTCATGCTACCAGTATACTATAGTTGCTATATTGTAAAAATATGATACGATAGGCTTGTTCCTTAACAAACCACCTTGAGAGGACGGCGCTATGACGCCCGCGACTATTGTCATCATCGTTTCTATCATCACCTTTGCGATTATTATCGTGATGTGGACAGTGACGTTTAAGACTTTTAAGCGAGCGTCAAGGATTATGCTCGCCGTCTGGCTTGTCATTGCAAGCGCAGCCCTGTACGGCTGCGCTAATCTCGTCTCTTTACGCCTGACTGCGCCCACTGTGGCGCAGTCACTGGCGGCATCAGGCGTCGAACCCAGACAGAGCTATCCTCTGTTCGTCGGGGCTAATCACGGCGGCGACCAGCCCGTCTGGGCTGTCATTGACCCGTCGACGTATGATGGGCACGCTGTGAAGATGAGCCTTCACGTACGCCCGCCGCAGGGCGGTAGTGCTCTCACCTGCACAATTCCAGTGCAGAGCAGGGAGATTGACCGCGACCGCGATATGACGCCTTATGCTTCATCAGTTACGTTCTTAATCTATAAGAACGCCCCGAGCGGGGTAAAAGTGCGCCGATTTGCCGGCGTGCTCTATGACGAAGCAGTCGGCTATGGCGGTTGCGTTGGCCTTGTACTTTCCATCACTGGACCGGACGTTCACCCGGTCATCACGCTGAGCGCGCAGGATCGCGCTCGGCTTGAACGCTCATCCTGATCCCCTCCTTTCGTTAAGGAACCCCGCCACAACCAGTGGCGGGGATTTTCCTTTGAACATATTTGCCCTTTATTGCCCGGGAATCCGGAACTGCGCTGGATCGGCGGGCGCCGATGGCGCTGCCGCCTGTACTGCTTGCTGCGGAAGCGGCGGCAAAGGCCGAAGAAAAACAAAGACGCCGGGAGGAAGAGGCGAAAAAGCGCGGGGAGTGCTATCGTTCGTTGACGGCATCGGCGGTAATGTCGAGAAGTCTGGCATCGGCGGCAATGGCGGCGGTGGCGGTAACGCCCCGTCTGCTGCCGGCGCTCCGCTTGGCGCGCCCGCAAGCGCTGCATTTACAGCGGCGCGCGCATCATCTTGCGTGGGCTGCGGCGCGACCGCACTTGGCGCGACCGGTGCAGGCGGCTGTACTGCCGCCGCGTGATCGGTCGGCGCAGTCACGGCGCCCTGCGCAAGCACATCAGGCACCGATGGTTCGGCGTCAGTGTGCGCTATCACAGCATTAAGCGGCGCTTGCGTACTCGGCACATCGGACGCATATTTACTTTTGCCATCATGGCTCAAAATTACTTTGTTGCGGTCGTCTTCGGCTGCGCGGCGCGCATCTTCGGCGGCTTGTTCGGTCGTTGCATTAAGCGTACCGCCGAGCGCCGGTTCAACGACATCGGGCAATTGCGTTTTCGGCGTCTCGATTCTCTCTTGGATAACCGGCTGCGCTGCCGCTTCGTCAAGTGTTTCGTTTGCGCGCGCAATATCACGCTGAATATCTTCGACCGATGGCGCGGCAGATTTGCTGACCGGTGCAGGCGCCGGCGTCGCAGCCGCTAATTGCTCAGCAAGTTTTTCTTCCGCTGCTATGGCGTCCTTTTTATTTAATTCGGCGACTTGCTGCGCGTGCTTAGCCAGCACCGCTTCGGCGGCGCTCAGAGCCGCTTGGCTGTTTTTCTCGTCGATCGCCCGCTTCACTTCATCGACATCGCCCTCCGGCTCGTGCGAAATCGCAAGCGTCCCGACGCCGGATTCTTGCGCAGCTTTTTGCGTCGCTTTTGTTTTGCTGCCACTTGTCATCTCCGAGACGCGCACCGATTCGCCTTCTTGCGCATCTTTGCTGCGCGGAGCAGTCTCATCAGCCTGAGCTTTTTTCTCGCCCTCTTCTAGTTTAGTCGCGATCAGCTGCTGGTTCGCGCCCGCCCCCATCAGCGACGCGGCGATCCGCATTACCGCCGAACTGGTCTTGCTATTGCTAAACCGTTCCGTTGCCGCCACAATGCCTGTCAGAAATGCCGTCGCAATCTGCTCGTCAATCATTTTCTTGTTCTCGCCGACCAGCACATCGGCAAGTGCATACAACAGTTCGCTATAACCGCTCGCGCGCGGATTATTCCACTCAATCCCGCCCAGGTGCGACGGCTCGTCCAGCGAAATCGACGTCACGGCAGCGTCGTGCAAAATCCGCCCATGGCTCTCAAGCGCGTGGTCTAAATCTGCCGTACTACGCACGCCAATCGCCAGCACCGCCTCAACGTTATAATCGCCTTGGCTAAAATCCAGATCCTTTTCGTTAATCGTCGTGCGGTACGGCGTAATAAAAATCTTAACCATATCATCGACGACTTTGTAGCGCAAGTGGTCGGCCTTCTCTTTATCCAGTGCAATGATAAAATCCCGCAAGCTGTCAACGGTGCCTTCAAATGTTTTTTCGGGCTGCAAAAACTCTAACGCCGGCGGCACGTGACCGCTAAACACCGCTGTCGCGTGTTTATCAAGTTTATTCAGCAGCAGCGTGATACCGAGCGCCGCGCTAAGCTCGTCGACCGTCGGATTTGTGTTGACCGTCACGAGAATATTGCTGTTTTCTTCCAGCTTTTCGACGATCTGTGTGAGCGCATCTGCCATTATGTTTCCTATTTTTATATTTTATACGGTTATTCATTTGCCACTATACCATAAGTGGTTTGCAATAGTCAAGTGGTTGCTGCCACTTTACAAACAGAGGTACTTGCGATATAATCTAACATTGATCGTAAATAGCAAGCAACAACAGAGGTAAAGGAGTCCTATGCCACTCATCAAATCAGCCATTAAACGCATGAAACAGACTGCCAAGCGCCGCGAGCGTAATCTCGCTATCAAGCGCGACGTTAAGTTGGCAACCAAAGCGTTTCTCGCTAACCCGAGCGCCGAGAGCCTGAGTAAAGCACAGAGCGAACTTGATACCGCTGTCAAAAAGGGCCTGCTGAAGAAAGGTACCGCGAGCCGGCGTAAAGCTGCGCTCGCTAAGGCTGCAAAAGCTGCCGGCGTAAAGCTAACGGCGAAAAAGACAGCGAAAGCAGCGCCCGCTGCTAAACCCGCCGCAAAGAAACCAGCGGCAAAAGCAAAGACAACAACCGCTAAACCAGCTGCAAAGAAGACGGCGGCTAAAAAAACCGCTACGAAAAAATAGCATAGGTTTATTGGCGCAACGCATGAGCCGCAGCGCCAGTCAACAACTCGCCCGAGGAACTATTCGCTTTCCTGGGGCGAGTTTCGCGTGGAAACGGTAAGCACAAACCGATCAATAATATCCCACGGCGCTGCCGCTAATGTTTTTGATTGGTAATCTAATTCTGCCGCCAACTGCGTCAACTCGCGTACGCTTGCCGCGCTAAAGTACGGCGCAAGCGCCTGAAGTTTCTTGGCGACAAACGGGTGGATCGCCAGATCGTGAGCGATCTGCGCGGACGAAGCGCCCTCTGCCATCATCACTGCCGCAAGCTGCGCCCACTGTACCCATAATAACGCCATCACTTTGTACGGATCGTCAGTTGCGCGCAATTCGCTAAGTGCTTTTTGCACCGCCCGCACATCGCGCCGCGCGGCTAATTCCAATATGTCAAACACCGAGAATTCCCGCGCCGGCGGCAGTACTGCCGCAATAGCCTCATCTGTCACCGTATCAACATTTACAAGCGCTTTCACGGCGTGCGCCAGCTGCAATTGGTCGACTTCTGCTATCCGCGATGTTTCATTCGATATGAGCGCCCGTGAGACCATATTAGCCGCTTGCGCCCGCGATATCTCCACGCCCTGCGCACGCGCTAAATCCCGCAGCCACGTTTCCGCTGCTGAGCGCGTACGCTCCGTCAACGGTTCGGCGGCGATGACTTCACCTGCGCGCGCAAGTGTTTTGTATGCCTTTGTGCGTTTATCAGGCTTTGCTTCAACCAGCACGAGCGTCGTATCGACGCTAACGTCACGCGCCCACTCGCCAAGCTTCGCCCACAGCTCCTTATGCTCCGATAATTGCCGCAGTACAACAAGCCGCGTCTCCCGGAATAAACTCACTCCGCGCACAATATCCGCCAAACTGTTTAGGCTAAGCCGATCTGCGTCAATCGTCTCCGCTCGCACGCCAAGCCGTTTCGTAAGCGCTGCGATTTCTTGCCGCACGCGGTATTCATTTGTACCTAGTATCAGATAAACCACTATTTTAGTATACCGCTGCGGCACCCCGTTCGTATAGACTGCCGGCTAGCGCTTACCATTAAGAGCGCCTCGCCGCATGCATAAACGAGGTAGCTTTTCGTCGTCTGCTTACTCCGGCGGCAACACTTGGCACGCTGGACATATATGCGTACCGCGCCCGGCAACGCGAATTTTTTGGATAGTACTGTCAGGATGGCGCTGACAGGGCTGACCTTCGCGGCGGAAAACATGCGCAAACTGCAAATAGTTGCCTTTATTCCCTTCGGCATCAACATAATTTTTATCAGTACTGCCGCCCATTTCAATACCAAGCGCTAAAACCTTTTTGATGCTCGTAAGCAGTACAGCGAGCTGCGCGTCGCTCAGCGCATGTACGCGTGTCGCCGGATGAATACGTGCTTGCCACAGCGATTCATCGGCGTAAATATTACCAACGCCGGCAATAACCGACTGGTCAAGAATTGCGGCTTTAATAGTCGTATTATTACGGTGGCGAATGCGCGAAATAAACGCCGCCGAGCCACAAGAATCACCAAGCGGCTCCGGACCAACGCGGCGCATAAATGACATATCTGACACCTCTGCCGTCGGATACAATTTCATCCAGCCGAACTTGCGCATATCGTTAAAAAAGAGCTGCGAGCCATCAGTAAAATCAATAATAACGCGCGTATGGCGATCGGGTAGCTCGTGGATCAAACTATCCGTTGGATGTCCGCCACCCCAACGCTCCGCACCAACAAACACTAACTGCCCTGTCATTTTTAGATGAACGACAAGCGTATAGTGCGTGTCTAGCTCAATGAGCAAAACTTTTGCGCGCCGCCGTACCGCTATGACGCGAGCGTTATGCAAAAAGTGCGCGACCGCTGTCGGATCGTTCGGGAAACTTTTTGGCGAATCGCAGTGGTGCGCCTGCGCGATCATCTTGCCAGTAATTAGCCGGTTGAGCCCGCGGCGAATTGTTTCAACTTCGGGCAGCTCAGGCATGCGTCGCCTCAAGCCACGCGCGAACCGCTGCTATCGTCTGGGCATTTGACGTATGCAAGATTGATGCAAGCCCCGCTACCTCGGCGCCATCGCAGTTCTCTGGCTTATCATCAACCATGACGCAATCGCCCGCCGGCATACCGAGCCGCTCCACCGCAAGCGTAAATACCGCTGGATTCGGCTTCGCTAAGCCCTCGGCAAACGATAGGATTTTTACATCAAACATATCATCAAGCTCGCCTGGTGCAAATAGTCCATCTAGCGTGCCGCTGCTCACGTTGCTTAAAAGTGCGAGCGGTATGCCATCGGCATGCAATTGCTTTACATACGTAATAAGCGGTTCGTTGCGTACGCGCGCTTGCTTAAGCGTTACTCTCACCTCGTCAATCGTCCAGCCAAGTACTGCTGCTACGCCCCGTACATACTCTGCACTCGAAATATATCCGTAGTCCGCCTGCGTGTTCAGATCGCGCAACTCCTTCACGCGCTCCGGCTGGCATTTCGCCGCCAACACCTCAAAACTACTGCCGCACAATACTCCAAAACAATCGAAAATAACGCCGCGCATGCCCGCCTTTCTTTTAATAAATGTTGTTAAAGCTCGACTTAAATTCAGGAATTTGGTTCACAAAAAGCGCATGGATTTTCAAGGGGTCGGCGCCAAGCGTGCCCGGCGAATCCTTGCAGGTTGAACCCCACACCGTGTGATCGGCAGTCGCGCCGTTGACCGTTTCAAATTTATACACGATACCGTTCGTAGCGCACACGCCGCGGATATCTGAATCGTCTTCTTTACCGCGCACTACGCCAATGTT
Organism: uncultured Candidatus Saccharibacteria bacterium; assembly: GCA_938045235.1. Lineage (GTDB taxonomy): Bacteria > Patescibacteriota > Saccharimonadia > Saccharimonadales > Saccharimonadaceae > Saccharimonas. The sequence goes on along the minus strand of CALIMZ010000008.1, from coordinate 74,680 downwards.
TGCTTTATCAAGCGCATACGTAAATTGTTCATACGCCGTCGCATTGTTGTCGTAGGCTTTTTGGCTCTCAACCTTGTCGAGATAGCCGTTGTAAACCGTGTAGGTTCGGGCAGTTGGCGTAATAACAATTTGATAGCTTTTGAACTTCTCATCGGCGACAATCGGTCCGCGTACCGTCCAGCGCACGCTGCGCGTTGCATCTTGGCTAACCGCCGCCATTTGCAGTGTTTGCTTTTGCGCCTGATCAGATTGCTGATTATCATTTGGCGTGCCGCCCTGCAGCATGGAGCGCACAAGCGTCACAGCGACAGCAATTACAATCACAACCACAACGATTGTGATAAACACAGGTAAAATTCTCGGCCGCGATCCTCGATACATATCAATATATTTACATTCTTAGGGTAAAAAGTCAATCAGATGGTGCGCTGCCAGCCTATTGGCATGTACTGGCTTACTTCCGGTTTAGCACAAACATCACTCAGTGCCGCGTCAATATTCTTATAGTCATCAATACGCGACATGACGGCATCAAGCGGCAGATATAAGCTGCCGCTTGAATCGGTAACGACAAACCCACGCTCATCTTTTAGCGATATAACTTCATACGTCGTACCGCTTTCACAGTTTAGCGTTTCGATTGACGCGACATCATTCGGCCCCAATGGCGGCGGCAAAAGGGTATTTGTCTGCTTGCTTACTACAGCATCCGCCCCGATAAGAACCGATCCGTCATCACCTTCCCGAGTGCGGGTAATACACCAACCAGAGCCGTCCGGCTCATCTTTCCTGCTTCCATCGTTTCGCACTTCAACAATGCTGCCATCTTTTGCTACGAACTGGCCAAATGAGAAGCCAAGCGATTCGCCCGTTGTTTCGCGCCCATCGATATATGCCGCAAAAGCTTCAATATGATGATCAAGTGTGCCGTTTTGCCGCAATACATCCGCATAGTCAAGCGTTAAGCTATTCTGCCGTTCGCGCGGCAATAGCTCTGTCGACGCTATTGTTTCGGCGTATGCATCATCACCCTCCCCTAGCGTGTTACCGTTGCTGAATGGGTTTTCTGGTGAGCTATACATACCAATGCCTCTTTTGTCTTATGTTAAAATGACACCTACATCATACGCTTTTCCTGGCAAAAAGTCCATAGTTTTTGCGGGTATTATCGTGCAAATGTTACACATCACCCCAATGCGCGCCAATTTTCACATCAACCCGCAAGCGAACGCCGAGTTTGGGATAGACCTGCTCCATCGCGTCGACCAGAAGCGCCGCAACTGCCTTCGCCTCAGCGCGCGGGCACTCAACCAAGATACTGTCGTGAATTTGCAGGATTTGCCGCGCCTCGGGGTAATCGCGGTCAAGCAACTGTTGTATTTTTATCATCGCAAGTTTCATAAGATCAGCTTCCGTGCCCTGAATCGGCATATTTGCGGCAGCACGCTCTGCCGCATTGCGCACAGCAAAATTACTCGACTTCACATCGGGCGTCCAGCGGCGGCGCCCAAACAGCGTCTCGACAAAACCGTCGTCGTGCGCCTTTCGAATCGTATCCGCCATATACGCTTTCAGGTTTGGATGCATACGGTAATATTCATCAATAAAATGCTGCGCTTCAGCGTAATTCATATGCGCCGCGGCCGCTAACCCATGCTGGCTCATGCCGTACAACACGCCAAAATTCACTACTTTAGCGCGCCGGCGCTGCGCGGGCGTCACGTCATCAAGCGGTACGCCATACACTTCAGCGGCAGTTTTAGCGTGAATATCGGTGTCGCTGTTGAAATCATCTATCATGCTCTGCTCACCCGCCATCACCGCCGCAAGACGCAGCTCAAACTGCGAATAATCGGCGTTTACGAACATATTTCCATCTGCCGGCACAAATGCATCGCGAATGTGTCGTCCAAGCGCCGTACGGATTGGAATATTCTGCAGATTCGGGTCGGTACTGCTCAGACGCCCCGTCGCCACAACATCTTGGTTAAATGTTGTATGCACATAGCCGCGCTCGTCAGCCTGCTGCGGCAACGTCGTAACATACGTATTCTGTAATTTTGCTAGCTCGCGGTAGCGTTCAACCAGCTCAATAATTGGATGCTGCCCGCGCAATTTATCCAATTCTTTTTGCCCGGTACTATATCCCGTGTGTCCTTTTTTGATTCCAGCGGTCGGCAATTGGAGCTTAGTAAATAATGCTTCAGACAGCTGCATCGGGCTGGAAACGTTAAATTCGTAGCCGACCATATCGTGCACCTGCGCTTGTATGTCTGCAATTTCGCGAGTTAATTTTGTGTTCATCGCATCAAGCACGCCCGCGTCCAAGCGAATCCCCTGATGTTCCATGCGCGCCAGGATCGCAATCAGCGGAAAGTCCATCTCGTGCGCCACGCGCGACAGACTAGGCAACGCTTCAAATGCTTGGCGCTGTTCATCATACAACGCCCAGATCGCGCGAACGGCATTTTTGGGACTATCAATTGACTCCAGCCCAACTAAATCCTCCAACCGACGTGATTTTCGCAACGGGTTCAGGAGGAACGAGCCTTGCGCCGTATCGTGTTGTACTTCTGGCAACGTTATGATTCCGTCGGCAAGCAACTGCTTCAAGAACTTTTTTACATCATGTCCGACTATTGGTACGTGAGTAAGGATTTTTGCCGCATCGGCGCGAGGGAGACGCGCAGCTTTAGCACGCTCGTGGCTAAGCCACACGTCGTCGCCGTCAGCCCAAACTACTAATTCCGGCGCCATCATCAAAACCGCCTGCGCTGTGCCTGGTTCAATTTCTTCAACATCATTCGTGTCGAGTACCGCTGCCGGTGTGTCATCTTTCATTGCGTCCGGCAATTTGCGCAGCAGGCTGCGAAATTCCAACTTCACCAACATCGCCTTCAGTTTCGCCGTATCAAGCCGCGCGATATCCATCGCCGGTAAATCCAGCGCCACCGGCGCATCAAACATCAGCGCTGCAAGCCGTTTACTCATATAGGCCGAGTCTTTACCTGCAATTAATTTTTTGCGCACGCTTTCTTTCACGTCATCAAGATGCTCGTAAACACCATCAAGTGTATCAAATTGCTGCAATAGCTGTGTCGCCGTCTTTTCGCCAACGCCCGCGACACCGGGAATATTGTCGCTTGAGTCGCCTTTCAAACTCTTCAAATCAAGGAATTGATCAATTCGAATCTTGTAGCGCGCTTCAAATTCCGCCACGTCGAATTTATCAATGTTTGACACGCCTTTTTTTAGCGCGTACAAAAACGTATTACTGTCCAAAATTTGCAGCGCATCTAAATCGCTTGTAATCAAATAGGTCTCAATATTGCCGCGCGCCTCTGCCTGGCGGTCAAGCGTCGCCATAATGTCATCTGCTTCGTAGTCGTCAAACTCGTAGAGCGGCCAGCCAAACGCATCAAGCAGTTCGTGTAAAATCGGAATTTGCGCGTAAAAATCCGGTGGCGCCGGCTTACGCCCGGCTTTGTACTCGGGGTAGATTTCGAGACGCTTACGAATATTTGTTTTCGGCTTATCCCATGCCACGCATACGTAATCGGGCTGGATCTGTCGAATCAGCTCAAGGCTCAGCGCTGCAAATCCATACACGCCACCTGTCGGCGTACCGTCCGCCGTTGACAGATTCGGCATCGCATAGTAACCGCGATAAAATACGCTTTTGCCGTCAATAATTACGAAGCGTTTCGCCATAACCCTTATTATATCTGATATGATAAAGTTATGAGTGAAATTCCCGCAAACATAAAAATTATCGCGTTCGTTGGACTAACAGGCAGCGGCAAGTCCGAAGCCGCAAGCTACGTTATCAACAAAGGTTACCCGCGCGTGTACTTCGGCGGCGTTATCTTAAGCGCTATGAAAGAAGCCGGTATAGACTGGAGCGAAGCTAACGAGCGCGCTTTCCGTGAGGACATTCGCGCGCGCGAAGGCAAAGACTTCGTCGTAAAACACATTATTCGCGAAATTCACAATCTCATTAACGCTGGACAGCGGCACATCGTCGCTGATGGATTATATACGTGGACGGAATATAAAGCCTTAAAACGCGAATTTTCTAGCGCCCTCACCGTCGTGGCGATCGTTGCACCAAAGCGTCTGCGCCACCATCGTCTAACAACACGCTCCGTCCGTCCGCTTACTGTTGAAGAAGCAAGCTCACGCGACTGGGCGGAGATTGAGAATCTCGAAAAGGGCGGCCCAATCGCTATCGCTGATTACTATGTTCATAACGACGGCACGATTGATAATTTACACCAACAGCTTGACCAGATTTGCGCCATTATCCATTTTTAGCCGCCGGTACGCTATAATTAAATGTAATACGATGTAAAGGAGAATTAGTATGAGTAACGAAACACAACAAAACACGCAGCAAACCCCGCCGCAACCAGCTCCACCTGTGCCGCCGCAACCAGCTTACGTTCCGCCGGCAGGACAGCCCTACCAACAGTATCAAATGCCCAGCACCGGCCAGCCGTATCAACAACCCTATGCGCAACCAGGGTATGCATACGAAAATCCAGGGCAGAACCTCGGTATCATCGGCATCGTTCTTAACGTGCTTGGTATCGGGATCGGCGGGCTCATTCTCGGCATTTTATCGCGCAACAAGTCGCGAGAAGCCGGTATGCCTACCACGATCGGCACAGTGAGTTTGGTTTGGGGAATTATTGAGGTTGTGATTGGCTTTATTGTGGGGATCCTCTTTATCGCTGCTTTTCTTATCGCACTTAGCGATCCGTCGATTGCGCCTGCTAATACGTCGTCTACGCTGTACTAGTAGACTGCTTAGATTAGACACTAGACGAATTACAAAAAAAACGGAGCGCTCTCACTAAAGGGTGCTCCGGATTGTTAAGCGGCTTAAGCGGTGGGCGCAGCGCTCCTAGCGCAAATATTCAAATAATTTTTTCGCATCTTTGTGCTTGCGTAATTTAGCGAGAGCCTTTGCTTCAATTTGGCGAATGCGCTCGCGCGTCACCGCAAACTCTTGTCCGACTTCTTCTAGCGTGTGGCTTTTGCCATTATCTAGCCCGAAACGCATACGGATGATTTTTTGTTCGCGGTCGCTCAGCGTACCGAGCAAGTCTTGCACTTGCTCTTTTAATAGCTCGTTTGACGCTGCTTCTTCCGGACTGATCGTGTCTTCGTCTTCAATGAAGTCGCCCAGCACCGACTCGCCGTCTTCTTCGCCATCGCGCCCAACGCCCGCATCAAGGCTGGAAATATCCTGCTTAATCTTCATGACATATTCAACCTTATCCGGCTCCATATCAAGCTCTTTGGCGAGTTCCTCGATCGTTGGCTCGCGGTTCAAATCTTGCGTCATGCGGCGCTGCGTGCGCAACAGCTTATTAATTGTCTCGACCATATGGACAGGAATACGAATTGTACGCGCCTGATCGGCAATGGCACGTGTAATCGCTTGGCGGATCCACCAGGTAGCGTAGGTGCTAAATTTGAATCCTTTATCCGGATCAAACTTCTCGACAGCACGCAATAATCCCGTGTGTCCTTCCTGAATCAAGTCAAGAAAATCAAGTCCGCGGCCGCTATAGCGCTTCGCAATCGACACGACGAGGCGCATGTTTGCTTCCGCCATCTTGTCTTTCGCTTTTTTGTCGCCATCTTTCACGCGCTGGGCGAGCGCTAGTTCTTCTTCGGCGCTGAGCAGCGGAATTTTACCAATTTCGCGCAAGTGCAGGCGCACCGAATCATCTGAGATGTCATCAAAATACTGGTGCGCGTTCAAAACATCTTCCGGCGTATCTTCGTCCATTAATTCATCAGCAGCCGGGCCGTCAAAATCCTGGTTTGAAAAATCATCCGCCGGTGCTGCGGGAATTGTTTTTTTTACTTGCGCTTGATTGTCATCGTTTGCCACGTGCTCTCTCCTTGATTATATTGTTGAGCGCAGTTCGCAAACGCTCCGCTGCCGGTTCATCGCCGGCTGCTTCGGCATCTCGCAACTGCGCGAGTAAGCTGTCCTGTGTTTGTTTCGCATGTTCATGTTCTATCTGCTGCAGCAACTGCCTCATCGCAAGCTGGCGATCCTCGCCGCTCCAAGCTGCATACCGCTCTTCGGCGCGTAATAGTACTATTTTTACATAGATGTCATATTCTTGCAACTCCTTCGGCACCGCCTGAACAATCTCGTCATGCGACTGTAGGAATAAAGCAAGCACACGCCGAGACACCTCATGCCAATGTGCGGCGTCAATGCGGCGCAGCATGTCGCGGCAACGTAGATCGCAGCACGCTAATGCAAGCGCGTTATCCTCTTTAATATATGCATCATCGTCCACCGCTTGCGCCGACTGCGCAACTGGCTTAAGCGGCTTCTCGCGCGTCTTGCCGCCTGCGAATTTTGCGCGCACCGTCTCAACGCTCGTTTGCGCTAACTCCGCCGTCCGCGTTAGATAGTATTCTTGCTCCACTGGGTCGCTCAAGAGGCGAATCACACCGAGTGCTGCCGTGGTAAAATTACGTTTGCCTGCCGCCGTGCCTAAATCCAACCGCGATGCATACTGCCGTAGTATCCAGTCGACCGCTGGTTCTGCTGTATCGATCGCCCGCTGCCACAAGCTTGCGTCTGTCTGAATTAGTTCGTCAGGGTCTTTATACTGCTCCGGCAAACTAATAATCGTCAGCTCAACGCCCGCCTGCGACGCCAGCGTAATTGCGCGCTCCGTTGCCGCTACGCCTGCTTTATCGCCATCGTACGCCAACCGTACATCGCCCGTTAGCCGCTTCACGGCGCGAATGTGCTGCTCGGTCATTGCTGTACCAGCGGTTGCGACGACATTTTTAACACCTACTTGATGGCTACTCACGACATCAAGATTCCCCTCAACCATCACGATGAATCCCGCTTGGCGAATCGCCTGTTTTGCCTGGCTGAGCGCAAAAATATGCCGCCCTTTATCGTAGAGTAGCGTCTGCGGCGTATTCAAATATTTCGGCGCATTCGGTACATCGCCGATAATTCGCCCGGTAAAGCCAATCACCTGCCCGCTTGAGTCCATCAGCGGCACCATCATCCGGCCGCGGAACATATCGCCGCCGAAACGATTGAGCAGCCCGGCATCATTGAGCTCGCGCCGCGAAAATCCTTTTTTCGCCAGGGCGCGCACCAGCGCTTCGCCGCTATCGGGCGCGTAGCCGATTTGAAAATCTGCCACGACCTGCTTAGACAGCTTGCGCACGCGAAATACGTATTCCATCGCGTGTTGGTTGTGCAACAAACACTGCTGATAAAACCGCGCCGCCAATTGATTTGCCATAAGTAAACGCTTCTTGCGCATTGCGCGTTCTTTAGCATGCGCTGGTTCATAATCGCTCAGCTCAACGCCTGCTTTTTTCGCTAAAAACTCCAGTGCTTGGCGAAAGTCCATACCCTCGGCTTCCATCACAAATGCAAACACGTCGCCGCCCTTATTGCTGCTAAAATCATGCCAAATATTTTTGTCGGGACTCACGAAAAAACTTGGCGTCTTTTCGCTTGTAAATGGACTTAATCCCTTGAAGCTGCGCCCCGCCCGCTTCAGCTGTACATATTCGCCGATTACATCTTCAATATTCAGCCGCGCGCGCACCTCCTCTTTGGCATCCATAGAATTTATTATATCACCCTTTACCTCTGTTATCGATTATGGTTAAATGGAATCATATGAATCCGCAAGATCCCTATCGTTCACTACAAAACCCTCAACAGCCGCAGGGGTCTTCATCGCTGCCGCCGCTCAATCCAGCGCCGAGTCAAAACTCAAATCAGAACCTATACGCCGCGCCGAGCAACTCAGCGCCACAGCCAATACCGGAACTGATGCCCCGGTCTCGAGGCTACCCACAATTGCAAGCGCTTCAGCCGCGGCCGCAGCCAGCACAGCAAATACCGCAGCCAGCACAAACTTCATACCGTCCGCAGCCATTGCAAACACCGTATCAATCGCAGCCGGCGCAAAACCTAAGCCCAAATCCGAATCCAAGCGCAAGCTCAAACCCAGCGCCATTTTCCAATCCAGCGCCAAATAATTTCAACTCTCCAGCAGCGACGCCCGACGATTACACGACTGTCGACTATCTCAACCGGATTGCCCCGCTTGAGGAGCGTACTGTCAACCGGTTTGCTGTTTTCGGGTTGATTGGCGCCGCGATCGTATCCGCGATCGTGCTGCTTGTCGTGATGGTAAGTAGCCAAGGACCGGATGCCAACGGGCAAATCCCAACTATCTCCGATCGTATCAACACGCTGTCTAGCGTCTCGAAAAACGAAACTACCAAGCTCACCCAGCTTGAAATCTCTGAAGCCAACGCATCATTATCCTCCACGCTCACTTCTATGAAATCGCAGCTTGACGCTATCATAAAAGAGCGCAAACTCAAATCTTCAGGCTCTGTTAAAAAGGAAGAAAAAGCGTATCTCGAAAAGTTGCAAAAAAAGCTCGACGATGCCCATCAAAAAGGCACGCTTGACCGCACCTATACTACCGCAATGACCTACGAACTATCAATCCTCAAAAGCCAAGTCAACAAACTCAAACGCAGTAGCGGCAACAATAAATCAATCGCTGCGTTTTGCAACTCGTCAATCACGAGCATTGACACGATTCTCGCGTCCTACAGCAAATTCAGCGCGTCCAAACAATAGCTACTCAGTCACCAACCGATAGCTCAACCGCGCCAAATCTTTGATTTCATCATTGCTCAATTGCCCGCTGCAGATTATCGTGATCCAGTGTTTTTTGTTCAGGTGGTATCCTGGCTGCACTGTTTCGTATTTCTGTTGTAAATGCAACGACAGCTGCGGATCGCATTTCAGGCTCACGCGCAGCGGCTGAGAATCCTCGGCGATGAGTGCAAACATCTTTTCGCGTTGCCCTGGCGCATCATTATGCCCAACCTTATATACTGCCGGCAATTCGCCAAACGGATAATCAAGCCATGCGCCTGGCAAACTTAATAAGAACTCCTCTAGCTCCTTATGCGTCATAACCATTTTTTCCATACGAAATACCATACCATCAGGAGAGGCATGACAACAATTAGCACCATGATAATTACAAATGCCGTATCATCATGAAACGGCAGCTGCGAAAAATTCATGCCGCCAAGCCCAGTCAAAAACGAAATCGGCATAAAAATCGTTGTCACCAGCGTTAAGCGCTTCATAACGTCGTTCATGCGGTTTGATACCACTGATAAATACATATCAAGCGCGCTCGTTAGCAAATCGCGCATCGTATCGATCAGCTCGTGCGTGCGCCAAGCATAGTCGTAGCTATCGCGCGCGTACAATTCATAACGCTCCTCAAACAGCTCATAACGCCCACTACTTAAACCGTTGAGTGTATTCATCAGCGACAATACTACTTTACGCAAATCCGCCAACTGCCGCTTGTACATAAATAGCTGCTGCACCTGCTTGCGCTGCGGCGTACGGATCATCGTATCTTCTAATTGATCGGTTACATCATCAATTTTGTTTAGAATCGGCGTGAACTGCTCCACGGTGTACTGCAAGATGATTGACGCAATCAGCGACGGCGTCAACGACTCGCGATGGCGCGTCTGCACCCGCTCAGTAATCTCCGCATCAAGCGTGCCGGCGTGAATTGTCACAATTTGCGACTTGCCGAGCAATAGCGTCAAATTGCGCAGCGCCACATCGCGCCGCTTCACTTCCGGCAACTCCAATTGAATCAACAGCCAATCGTCGCCCTCAATCGCCTGAGATAACTGCCGATCCTGCACTAGCACGCGCGCTTGCAAGTCTGGCAGCTCCAGCTCTTTGGCTAGCTTGCGCCGATCGCTCGGCTCAGTCGTTTCTATATCGCGCCATATATCGCTAAGTGCTGTTGCTTCCATCGCCTACATATTCACTTTCTTTAGGTAATATTGCAGTTCCTGAATGCTGCCGCGAATATCGTCAAGCGCTCGATGCTCCTCCGGCTTTGCAAACTTTTTCCCAAATTTTCCTTCAAACACCACTTTCCATGCGCTTACATCAAGCATCCGGTAGTGCAATCGTCTTGACACTGCCGGCCACCATTGGTCAATAAATCGCCGATCCTGGTGGATTGAATTACCGCCAAGCAAAATCTTTGGTTCATTCGCAAAATGCTCATCACAGAATGCTAGCAAATCCTGCTCAACCGCCGCGAGTGCTTTGCCGCTATCATTTTGCGCCTCAAGCCCGCGCCGCGCCTTAGGGTTCGCATCCCAGAACGCCGCATTGCGGTCAAGCAATCGCTTTAATTTTGTCGGTTCATGCCACACAACGCCCTCAAACGTTGCAATCTCACGAAAATCCCAATCAGTTGCAATCGCCGCTACCTCCAAAATCTCATCGTGCACCGGATCAAGCCCCGTCATCTCCAAATCAACCCACAAAATCCGCTGCGGCTTAAACGCGTGTTTCATGATTGTATTATATCATTTTATCTACGCATGCCGGGATGCATAATCGCCAATTCTGTGAGTTAATCGCGCCGTACGACGACCCCTATCAAGCGAGTAGCGTGCACCGTCCGACATATCGAAATCGTCAACTGTCTGTAACAGCCCTTCGTATAGTTCTTCAACGGTAACATCCTCTGAGCTGCTGTTGTATGGATGCAGGTCAAATGTACGTAGGTTTTGCAAGTATCGCTCCGCCACGTCATACCCATTTTCGAGCGCCTTATCAAGCTGAAGCAGCTGCATGAAATAATCACACGCGGGATCGCGGTAAAAATTGCGCAAATCTTTCAGATCAATACCACAAATCCTCGCATCAGATAGACCGTCAACTTCCATCTGCGATAATAATCGCAGCGCCTTAAGTGCTAATTTAGAGCTTAATTGGTATCCCCTATCCTCGTTAAATTCATACAGTGTCGGGCGAATGATATTATTTGCCGTATCGTATACTGCCTGTTCGGTAGTATAGAGATTCCACTGATCCGCGCCTTCTCTGCAAACGAGCAGCTGATTCATTGTAAAATCCTGCCGGTTCATGTACTGCTCCGGCGTCTCTGCAACACTAACGCCATGACCATGCGAGTAATCATCTGGAGATAATCTTTCTGCTAATAATTCAAGAGTATCGTACGCACCATGCGAGGAGTCGCTGTCAGCTGCTTGTAAAACTTGTATAAAGTCAACGTCGCGCGGACGGCGTGTTCTGCGTCCATCATACAACGCTGCCAGCAGCACGTTGCGCCCCGCTCCCCCTCGGAAGCCACCAGAAACAGGAATATCATCAAGATTGACTCCCAGGTTAGCACGCTCAAGCGTTTCCTCGTTGAGAGTAATCTGGCATAAACCTTCGTGCGAGCAGTCTGCTTGTTCAATAAGCATTTTATCTGCGGATTGACGTAGCCAATATGGTATTGCGTCTTTTGGGCTTGGAATGTGATTGAGCGTAAGAGGCATAGCTTATATGATAACACTAAATGGCATATATGTCAAATAATAAGCCTCGTCTTGGATAAATTAAGGTTCAGTAAACTAAAACGGACCATCTCTTCTCGAATTAGCTGTTGTACGTATGTGCCTTAACTGCTTATGTTTATCAACCATACTTTATCAGCAAACACAAGTACTCAAGGAATATTCCCCGCTTTTGAGAAACCAGAGCGGGGAAACTGGGTGAATCATGCCAGCGGCGTAATGCTTATAAGTAGCGAGCTACTTCTCATTCGTTCAGCGGCTTTAGCCTAGATACAGGCGAATGAATTTTAGCAAATACCAAAATCCATCATGTCCGGGTTTACTGCCCGTTCAGTGCGGTACCGAGGCATCAGAGCCGCGCGAACGCGCGGCAGCCGACGATCCGACCCTGGTCGTCGCGGACAGCCCCGCTCGTAGCGAGCAGGTCATCCGTCGTACGACCTTGGGCGCGCGCTGCCTCCACCGTGATACGACTCACGATGTAAACGATGCCCTCAGCGGGCTCGGGCAGGCCAAGAACCTCGCCGAACTCGGTCTTAACGACCGGGATCGACTCGATCTCGCCTACCAGCACATTGTGCTGGCTAGCCCGCGCCACCCCGCTACTGGGGAAAGTCGCGATGACGTTATCGTCGTCATCGAGGACCTTCACCTCGTGCGGGGTGAGATTTACGATCTCCATTTCCCTCCCTTCAAGGGTGAGCGCGCATAACTCCGCAAAGTACTTTCAGAAGCCCCGAAAGCTATTCTTTGCGGTGCGCGAGATCGCTTTTCCTGATAAGACTAGTCTTGATCAGGTTGCCGGCCTCTAGAATCGCCAGCAATCCAACCAAACGCTATATTTATTAATAATTGCTGCCCCAGCGTATGTTTACCATCCCGCAATAGTAACAATTACACGCAACCTACGTTTTGCCTATTACGCTCACCTCGCACATAGCCGTCGCGTATTATACTGCGAAACACATCGTTTGTCAATAGTATCATATTTTTTCGCGTTCATAGTAAAACCAATAATTCTAAGAAATTAAGAAATAATGATAACTAGCTAATTTAAGCTATGAATTGAGCGCGCAAATAAAGACCCTGGCGGAGAGACAGGGATTCGAACCCTGGGTACGATTGCTCGCACACACGCGTTCCAGGCGTGCACCTTCAACCGCTCGGTCACCTCTCCGCGTATTTTTAGTATAACGCATTACGCTATGGATCGCCCGTTCTCCGCGTAAAGTTGTATTTTATACATTATTTAACGGTTGCCTTATCTTGCATGACGCTTTTATAATAAAGGAGATGATTGCGAAAACTGGCACAGCGCCCGTCATTCAATTGAAAGGGCTCACTAAGCGTTACGGTATCGGCGACACGGCGCGCGATGTTCTCGACTCGGTGAACCTGAAAATTGAGCAGGGCGAATTTATCGCCGTTATGGGTCCATCTGGGTGCGGCAAAACGACATTACTTAACGTTATCGGTCTGCTTGACCGGCCTGATAGCGGCGAATATTCTTTGAATGGCGCATCGGCGGCGCGGTTGTCGGGTGCGCAGCGGGCGCGAGCGCGGGCGACGCAAATCGGTATCGTCTTTCAAAGTTTTAATTTAATAAACCGCCTGACGGTACTCGAAAACGTTGCGCTTCCCCTCACCTATCAAGGCGTTTCCCGCGTAAAACGATTGGAGCGCGCAAGTGAAATTTTGAAGACGTTTCATTTGCAAGAACGCGAGTACTACATGCCGTGGCAATTGTCTGGCGGACAAATGCAGCGCGTTGCGATCGCGCGGGCACTCGTCAGCAAACCGAGCATTATCCTCGCAGACGAACCGACAGGCAACCTAGACAGCCGTTCCAGCCACGTCATCATGGAAGAATTGGCGCAACTTCACAAGCAAGGCAACACCATTATCATGGTGACGCACAATCCGAATCTCACAAGTTACGCTAGCCGCGTTATCAATATGCTTGATGGTAAAATCGCGAGCGACACCAAAATACGTATCGCGAGCGGCAATGAAAGCGAGAAGCCGGTAAAAGTCTCGCTCAACGCGCGCCGCGCCGCCAAAGAAGAAAAGAGCGAAGCGCGCTCCGCAAAAAAGAAGCCGGCGAAAGAGACGAAAAACGACGATAAGTCTGCTGCAAACGATCCTGAGCCATCTAAGCCAGACGGCGCCGAAGCATCATCTTCCGGTCAACCATCAGACCAAACCGAACGAAAGAAGGCAGAATCATGAGTTTACTTTCTGAGCATATCAGCGGCGCCTACCGCACCTTACGCCGAACGCGGGCGCGCACCGTTTTAACGACGCTTGGTATCGCTATTGGCGTCGCAAGCGTGACGTGTATTTTGGCGATCAGCGACGGCGTCACGCGCATGTTTGATAAGCAGATATCGCATTACAATGGCCGCCTCGTCGTGGTGCGCCCGGGTATGCAATCGCGCGATCCGAATATGCTTTTGAGCGCTATGTCCCAGCAGATGTTTGGCGCAAGCACCCTAACCGACGCCGACGTTGACGCAGTGGCAAAAACGCAGCACGTGCAGTCCGTTGCGCCGCTAATGACGCTGAACGCAACAATTACAGCGAAAGGACAAATGGCAAAAAATAACGTTGTGCTTGCAACAACGCCTGGATTTGCAAAAATATCCGACGCCGACATTACCGCTGGACAGTTTTTAGGCGAAGAAACGAAAGATACGACAGCGGTAATAGGCGACCAGCTATCGATTAAACTATTCAACACCGACAGCTCCGTCGGGCAGGTCTTTACTATGCACGGGCAGCGTTTTACGGTGATTGGCGTGATGAAGCAAAAAACAAGCGCGGTCAATTACAATAACATTGACTATGGCAATGCAGCGATTGTTTCATATGATCAGGGCAAACAGCTGCTAAAAGGCAGCACGCAAATCCAGCAAATTGACGTATTAGTCGACGATGCGAAGTCGAGCAACAGTGTTGTAACAGAGTTAAAAGATAAGTTAAGCAAATTACATCTAGGCGAAGAAGACTTTTCGGTACTCACCGGACCGGAAATTGGCCGCCCGACGAATCAGCTCTTTACAGCGCTCATTGCAACGATGGCGGCGATTGCTGCAATCTCGCTTGTCGTTGGCGGCATCGGTATTATGAATATTATGCTTGTCGGCGTGGCTGAGCGTACGCGCGAAATCGGCATCCGCAAGGCGGTCGGTGCGAGCCATCGCAATATCATCGGGCAATTCATGGTGGAATCGCTGATGATTAGCATTCTTGGCGGTGCTATCGGCTATGTTGGCGGCTATATTCTCGCGTTTATCGCTAGTACATTCCTATATTTCTCGCCGGCATTCACATTGCAGACAGCGCTGATGGCAGTGCTGATGACAATCGGCGTCGGCGTCGTGTTTGGCACATATCCAGCGGTTAAGGCGGCGCGCAAAGATACGATTGAGTCGCTGCGGCAATATCATTAGGAGCAGCCGCTTCACTATATTTCAAACAACAGGAGCGGTCGTAATTGCCGTTCCTGTTTTGCTGTTTAATAGTTGCTAGACTCTACGCGCAACCTTCGCGGCAAATCTTCAGTTATTTCTACTCTGCTAGTGCTTTTTTGAATTTCTCAATCAAATCAACGCGCGTCGGGTCGACATTATTCAAAATTCCAACGTAAATACTAACAAAATCGGCGAGAATACTCCCCCATAACATCTGCTCAAGAACGGTTTCTCCCTGCAGCGGCACGACGGTAGACTTAGGGCGTTTGCCTGACAGCATTTTATCGCTTAGCGCAAACCGCTTGAGAATCCGCGGATTTTCTAGATTGCTAATCAAGTCAAATACCGCAAACGGTTTTTCGACCGGGTGGCTTGTCCAGCCGATGAATTCATTGTGGCTAAATTCCGGAAAATAATTCCAAAATGCCACGTTTTTTGCATTTTCGTTCCAGCTAATTTTCCACTTATAGGCAACTGGCGCCATCAAGCTGCCTGCATAGAATACTGGCGTTTTACCGACGGCGATAAGAGCTAACTGCTTGGCGTAATTGCGTTTGGTCGGAATGTCTTTGCGCCAGAGAGCGCTTTCGCGCGCGATCCACGGCTCGGCATCGTCAAGTTGCTTGAGCCATGAGCTTGATAACAGATTAAAATTGTGCAGTAACGTGAATAATCCGCGTAAATTATACAACATGCCCATACGCGGCTGCGTATCGTTTGGAATGTGCGCAAACGCGATCTGGTGTTGCTCGGCGATGCGCACAATTTCCCCGCCCGTCGCGATAACGGCAATTTGACAGCCGCGCTTGATTGCCTGGCGCAGGCACGACACGGTTTCTTCAGTATTGCCAGAGTGGCTGCTCGCAATTACTAATGTATGCTCAGCAGCGTAGGCGGGCAACGTATAGTCTTTCACGACTTCAAGCGGAATTGGCAGCGTATCGCGCAGCAGCACCTTCGCTGCGTCGGCAGCAAGTGCCGAACCACCCATACCAGCAACGATTACATGGCACAGCTCTCGCCCGTCGTGATCTTCATCTATCACTGGAATTTCGCGAGAAATTTGCGCGTGCAACTTTGCGGCAACATCAAGCGCCCCTAAGTGGTCGCGCTGTTTCAAAATCTGTGCGTCATCGAGCATTCTTAAAACCACCTTTTCCACTTGCGATACATTCTTTATCTATGATACAGTATATGAGAAAGCATAACAAGAATGATAGTAATGAGGTGGGAATGAATATAAAACCGCAAACGACACAACCAATCAGTGACGACCAAGAGCTCGCAAAGGTATTGGCCGGCGTAAACGATGATGCCGCGGTCGCGCAGCCGCAAGCCGCCCTACCCCCAACGCCGCCGCCGATGCCGCCAGCGCCAGCAGATGATACTGCGCCAGCAAGTGTTCCCGCTAAGGCCGCGGCTTCAGCAAAAGCCCCGGCAGCACCTGCTTCATCAGGCGACGCCTCGCTTGACGCTGTCAAGAAAGACGCCATCACTGAGCTGCGCCCGCTTGTTGATAAACTCAATATCGCTCCCGACGAAAAATTCGATACGTATCTCCTGCTAATTCGTTCTACAGACGATCGCTCGCTTATTGCGCCGGCGCACGAAGCCGCTAAAGCGATTCCTGATGAGGGTCGTCGTGCTCAGGCACTGCTTGATATTATTAAGGAGATCGATTACCTTTCAAACCCGCAGAGCTAACTCTTTGACATGTTTGCAGTAATATGCTAGAATAACAAATCTTATGGAACTTAATCCCGGAGAACGATACGAAGTCGCGTTTGACTCATACACGGGCAATTTAGCTGTTGGAGAAACAGTTGAATTTTATGACAACAACGATCTCATCTGTGTCGAGCTTGAGAACTTAGATGATAGTATGGGCAATGTCATCCGTGCAATTGGCGGCGTTGCCGGTCAGGAAATCATTATGTCTTCTGGGTTATTTTCGTGCGATCATAGTGATGGCTTCGCTATATTTAAGGCTAGGCACGATGATATTCAAGACGTTTCTTAAACTGCTCAGAAGATACTTTTCCCTGTAAATACGGCAAAACGTCTTTATGCGGCATACCATAGAATTCTTCTATTCGGTGTTTCGCACCAACTACCCCTCCGTATGAACTCGGATCCGGGCGGTATGGAATATCTCCGTCGCTGAAACGTTTTGCCAAGAGCGCAAAGTCGTCTAATAGTTCACGCGACTTACTATCCATCTCAGTACGCATAACACTTAACACATGACGTCCAATCCGCTCGGTTTTCTTATTTGACTTCGCAAGAAGCTCTGGATTATTGTCATCAATACCACCGCGACCCTCCGACGACTTGCTGTCATACCAAACTGGCACATGGTAGGCGGCAAAATGACTTTCAACTGAACCATCATCTTTCGTTAAACTCCACCTGAACAACGGAGGAACAGACCAGACAACCGGTTCAATGTGCGCGTCTGGAAACGCCTCCTGTAATAGCATGTCTGCAATGCGCAATGTTGCTGACGATGATCTAGTTTCATCGACTATTGCAACACGTTGTCCATCGAATACGGTTGGGTAGCTCCAAACGTCGTCAAGATTATTTTCATCTATTTTGTCAATATCCTCAGGGCGCAAATACAGCGCACGAATTTGCTGAATAATATCTTTATGGAATTTTGGGTGTAGCTTGTCTAATGATATCTTATCAAGATCTGGGCATTGTAATTCTCTAGCGGGAAATCCCATAGCAAGTAAATATTTCTCTTTATCTATATTAAGAAACGATGCTTCAGGAATTTCTTCTGATGACTTACCGGTGAGCGGACTCCACAATTTATTTATAATACTGCTAACGTTACGAGCCGATTTATCTAGATATATAGCGTGCGTGACAGGTTCGTCTGGATAACGTGCCTTTTTGTCAAGAAAATGCTTTGATTCTTTGACATCACTTGTAAAGATACCCGCTAGAGCATCAGTGTCGGTAACGTACTGAGCTTCAATATCTTTCATATTCCGCTGTAATAAATTTTCTGCACCGAGCTTACCAAATACCGCCGAACCGTTCTTGTCATATCCAGTGACGCTTGTGTCTAACTCACCGCTATCTTGAATAATTTTATAACCTGGATTTGGATTATCAAGAGGCGCTTTAACCATGTGCCATATGTTAGCATAAACTTTATAAAAAATCAATATACTAGTATAACTATGATATATAATGGAGCTATGACAGTACATTTCGCAACACCCGCTGAGATTGACCAGTGGGACGAGTTAGTGAGTAAAAATCCAAACGGCGGTGATTTTTTTCAGTTGGCAGCCTTTGCGCACATCAAACAGCAGCGCGGGTGGACGCCGCGGTATATCGTGACGGATTGTGCAGCGCTATTGGCGATTGAAAAGCATGTGGCCGGTTTCGGCAAGTTGTGGTATTGTCCGCAAGGCGTGGGTGCTGCGAACGCTGAGGATACGGCAATGATTTTGCATGATTTACAAGCGTTTGCGCGCGCACAAGGCGTGTTTGCGGTGAAATTCGAGCCGCAGCTCATCGACGCACCAGAAACACGCCAAGCGCTGCTACAGGCGGGCTTACGGCGTTCCGCCGATGTACAGCCGACAATGTCGACGATTTGGCTTGATATCCGCCCGGAATTAGCGGTTATTGAAGCACGTTTCAACAGTAAAGTCCGCTATAATATTCGCCAAGCGCGCAAGGGCGAGGTACACTGCCGCATTATGCCAGCAGAGGAATCGACGTACCGAGCGTTTTATGAATTATTTGCCGAAACAGCAAACGGGCGTTTCGTGATTCGCCCGTACGAATACTACCGGAAGTTTTGGAGCGAATACTGCGAGAGCGGGCATGGATTTATCATATTCGCCTACGATGGCGGACAGCTCGCATCGGCAGATTTCGTTATGACGCTCGGACACAAAGCTAGCCGCAAAGACGCTGGCAGCACGCGCCGTAAAACTACGCGCGGCATTCCTGCCCTTTTGATTCTCGAAACGATTCGCGAACTGAAAAAGCGCGACATCACCGACTACGACCTCTGCGGCACGCCGCATTCAGCGCACATCAAAGATAAAAGCCACCCGCTATACGGCGTCGGACAATTCAAAGCGGGATTCAACGACCATGTCACCGATTATGCTGGTACGTACTTGTTGCTGGTGCGCCCATGGCGGGCGAAGTTATGGCAGCGTTTCGTTGAAAAACTCGTGCGCGCTATATATTATCGCCTGAAACACCAGGCATGGTACTAGGCTTTCTTCAGTAATTCTTTCACAACCTCGGCGTCATTCCACGGGACGCGCTCGCCGTTGATAATGCGGTAGACTTCGTGTCCCATGCCGGTGATAAGTACCGTATCGCCTTTTGCGGCAAGGCGAAGCGCTTTTGCGATTGCATCGCGCCGGTCGGGGATTTCAGTTGTTTTTACTGCGCCGCTTCTTACGCGTTCTATACCGTCGTAAACCATTTTACGAATTGCCGCCGGGTCTTCATTATAGCTTTCTTCGTCGGTCAAAAAGATACGGTTAGCAAGGCGCGCAGCGATTTCGCCCATAATCGGGCGCTTTTCTTTATCGCGGTCGCCCGTCGCGCCGAAAACGAGCAGCACGCGGTTTTTTGTGATTGCTTTGACAGCAGTGAGGATTTTCTCAAGCCCGTCTGGCGTATGCGCATAATCAACGATCACATCATACGGCGTGTTAGTGTTGACGCGCTCAAATCGCCCCGGCACGCTTTCGAGATTCGCGGCGCCCTCAACAATATCCTTCAGCGATACGCCAAGCAGATACGCAGCGCACACCGCAGCAGTCATGTTGTATACATTAAATTTGCCCGGCAGATTTGTGGCAAGCTCCAGCTTAGTTTGATGGTCAATCGTGATGGATGCCTCTGTTCCCTTGCGGTACAATTTTACGCGGTCAATATGTGCTTCGGCATCGGCATGTTCGCCGTAAGTAATTTTCTGAGCTTGCGCGGGAAACTTGTTAAAATACTCAAACCATTCATCGTCGCGGTTCAGGACGATATATTTTGGATTTTGTGCAAACAAGCGGCTTTTTACCTCGGCGTACGCCTCCATCGTTTTATGGTAATCTAAATGATCTTGCGTCAGATTAGTCATAATTGCCATTTCAACCGGCACGCCTTCAAGTTTATGCTGGTGAATCGCATGGCTCGGAAATTCCATCACTACAAAATCAACATGCGCTTTCTTGGCGCGGCGGAAGAATCGCTGCATTATTGCTGTGCTCGCGACAGTGGCGTTCAAGTCGTTGCGTCTTGTTTGCCCGGCAATCTCAATCGTTGCGGTGCTAAACATCGCTGTTGTGTAGCCAGCCTCTTTGAGAATTTCGTTCAGGTAATTAACTGTCGTTGTTTTGCCGTTCGTGCCGGTTACAGCGATGACGCGAAGATGCTTCGCTGGATTACCATACCGCATACGCACCAGCCGAACGCGCATTTTGCGGTACCGCTCCTCTAGCTGATGCACTAAACGAACAGGCAGTATTGCTCGCACGCCTCTCACTAACAGCTGCTTCATAATTCTATCGTACCACTTTTTGCGGCAAACCGGCTAGTATCTAGGTGTGCTCCCCGGGTGGTATAATAAAATTGATGAAAATTTTGGGAATTGAGTCGAGTTGCGACGAGACAGCGGCGGCAGTCGTTGAGGATGGCTTTCGCGTATTGTCAAGCGTGGTAAATTCGCAAATTGATATTCATGCGCAATACGGCGGCGTTGTGCCAGAGATAGCCGCGCGCAGCCATATCGAGGTGATAAATCCGGTGATTCGCGAAGCGCTAGCGCAGGCGCAGTGCAATTGGGATGATATTGATGCGATTGCCGCCACCTACGCGCCCGGTTTGGTTGGTTCATTGCTGGTCGGTACGCTTGCCGCGCGAACACTCGCAATTTTACGCGATAAGCCGCTCTACGCGATTCATCATGTCGAGGCGCACGTGTATGCGAATTTTATTACCGAAAGCAATGGCTCGACACTACAACTACCGTCAAAGCAACCGGAATTCCCCCTGCTCGCACTCATTGTATCGGGCGGACATACGCAGCTGGTATTGTTCCATGGCCATGGTGATTATGAACTGCTTGGACAGACGCAGGACGACGCCGTTGGCGAAGCTTTTGATAAGGTCGCGAAAATCCTCGGACTCCCCTACCCTGGCGGTCCGTCAATCGCCGCAGCTGCTAAGCATGGCGACCCCGAAAAATATCATTTGCCAAAGGCTAAGCTTGATAGTCCGTATAATTTTTCATTCTCTGGGCTTAAAACAGCCGTTCTGCGGGCGGTGCAGTATGCAGTAGGTAAAGACTTCACATTTCCATCGCACGAGCTGTCAAAGCTCATAAATGATGTTCAGCGGGCAGATTTCGCGGCGAGCTTTCAGCGCGTGGCGGTCGAGACACTAGTAGAGCGCACATTGCGTGCATATAGCGACTTTGCGCCGCGGTCGGTTGTGATTGCTGGCGGCGTGGCGGCGAATCAGGAACTGCGGCGTCAACTATCGGCTCGCTTGCCGATTGCGATTGAATATGCGCCGATGCAGTTTTGTACGGATAATGCAGCGATGATTGCTACGCTCGGGTTTTTTCATGCTCAATACGGTACACCTGCTGATCCATATACTCTTGATGTCGTTCCAAGCTTATCCATGGTAAATACAGCCTGGAATGTTGCAAAGGTGTTGTAAATGGCACAACTATTTACCTCTATTACTGACAAGAACTTAGCCGCATTGCTGCACGGTGGCGCGATTGGTATATTACCAACCGATACGGTGTATGGCTTGGTGTCGGTTATTGCCCCCGAGCCGATTAAGCGCCTCTATGCGACGAAGCCGCGCCAGTCGCATGCCGGTACAGTTATCGCATCATCGGTTGATGATTTGATCGCACTTGGGCTTGATGAGGCAGCTTTGCGGTATGTCTCACATTTGTGGCCGGCACCTCTGAGCGTGGTGATTGCGGCGCAGCATGTTCCTGAGTTTTTGCGCGAGGAACGTGGTAGTCTCGCGGTCAGGATACCAGAGGACAAGACACTACGGTCGCTGCTACAAAAGACTGGTCCGCTCATGACGACAAGCGCGAATAAACACGGTGAAAAGACAGCGGCAACAATCTCGGCGGCGCAGCATATTTTTAGCGATTCCGTTGATTTTTACGTTGACGGCGGCGATTTAAGCAACCGCCCGCCTTCAACGATTATCACAGTAGATGCTCGTGGAGCTATAACAGTACTGCGTGAAGGCGCTGTGCCAGTGCAGTCGCTTGATAGCGTTTAGTGCTTGATATATCGGATTATTTTTTTAGCGGCTGGCAGTAATTTTGTCCAAACGCCATAAAGCGGACTGAGCGGATAATCGTACGTGCCAGCGAGCATATTCTCATGATTAGCAAAACCGCGTTTGAAATTACTAATACCGTCATTAAGCAGCCCATTCATATCATAGCGGTTAATCCCCCACTCTTTGCACTTGCGGATAGCAAACCACTTCAGCGCGTAGTTTGCTCGTAGTGCCTGCCCGCGTTCGTTCATGCCGCCGTACAACTCGAAAGCAGTTTCTTGACTGGCGGCGAGCCAGACGAATGCGATCGGCTTGCTGCCCTCGTAGGCGGCAAAAATAAGCGACGAGTCGCCCAGGTTGATATGGACGTCACGGTAATATTGATCGCCGTGAAGAGCAAAACCAGCACGTTCTGCTGTCTGATGATAAATTTCGAGTAATTTTTCGATATCGTCCATCGCTTTGACACGGCGCAACGTGATACCTGCCCGTTCTGATTTACGGATATACTGGCGTGTTTTTTTCGCCATTGCAGCAAGCAACTCCTTTTCGCTGTGGTGCAAGTCTAAAATTAACGTTTTTGGTATGAGAATAGTATTTGACGATCGCTGCCACCCCGCTGCCGTTGGAGCTAACTCTGTATCAGGTTCGACGGTTAGCAGCGTGCCGGGTAAATGCTGCGACGCGTACGCTGCGAGCGCCTCGTATACTGCTGCGGTATCCCCTTCCCTACAGACTGGACCGCGCGGCACGTAACAGAGGCGGTGAAAAGGTTTTGGTAGTGTTCGCTCTAAAATCTGTGCGGCACCGGCAACTCCGCCCTGCTGATCAGTAAACAATACGCGGTGTGCGCGCCAGTTGTGCGCCGATTTTACCTCTCCCCACCCCCACAGCTGAAGCGGATGTCCGCCTAGGTCGTATATCACTTCGTTCCACACCGTTGATTCGGTGCATTCATTCCCTTGTAACATACACTCAGTATACACGGAGTTATGGTATAATGAAAAGGAATACAAACACGTGAGAAAATAAAAGGTACAAGGATAACAGAGGTGAGGGCGCTTATGCTGAGCGATTCCTGGGTTATCTTTTTGATTTTTAGTTTTCACGTGAATAACCTAATGAATAAGAAGAGCCGATATGAATTTAGCAAAAGCTTATACACCGAATGACTACGAACCAACAATCTATGCGATGTGGGAAAAGTCGGGTGTTTTCGCACCCAAAGGCGAGGGCGAGCCGTACGCGATCGTCATGCCGCCGCCAAACGCGAATGGCAATTTGCACGTTGGGCATGCGCTCGGGTCGGCGATCCAAGATATTTTAATACGGTATCACCGAATGCGCGGCTATGATGCTGTGTATATTCCCGGAGCAGACCATGCAGGCTTTGAAACGTGGGTTGTATATGAGCGCGAGCTCGAAAAGCAAGGAAAAACGCGGTTTAATTTCGACCGCGAAGATTTGTACGCTCAAGTATGGGATTTTGTGGCGGCGCGGCGCGGCGACATGGAGTTGCAGCTGCGCGCAATTGGCGTGAGCGCCGACTGGGATCATCTAGTGTTTACGCTGGATGAGAAGGTGATTGATACGGTATACGACACGTTTGAAGCGATGTGGCGCGATGGGCTTATCTATCGCGGCGAGCGCATTGTGAATTACTGCACCAAACACCAGACGAGTTTTTCAGATTATGAAGTTGTCTATAAAAACGAAAAGGGCAAGCTTTGGAAAATTGCTTATCCGCTCATTGACAGGGTAGGGGAGATTATCATCGCAACAACACGCCCCGAAACATTATTAGGCGACGTGGCGGTGGCGGTTCACCCGGATGATGAGCGCTATAAAGATCTGATTGGCAGTAAGGTGCAATTGCCAATCGTCCATCGCGAAATTCCGATTATCGCCGACGAGTATGTTGACCGTACCTACGGAACGGGTGCAGTGAAAATCACGCCGGCGCATGACCCGAACGACTTTGAGATTGGGCAGCGCCATAATCTCAAGACAGTGCAAGTAATCAATTTTGATGGCACCATGGTAAACGTACCGGCGCAATTCAAAGGGTTAACCGTTGAAGAGGCGCGTAAACGCGTACTAACAGCGCTTGATATTGACGAGCTGCGGCGCGGCGAAGAAAATATTGAGCACCAAGTCGGGCACTGTTATAAGTGCGGCACAGTGATTGAGCCGCTTGTCAAAGAGCAGTGGTTCGTGAAAATGCGCGGGTTGGCCGATCGGGCAATCGCGGCAATCCAAAACGGCGATGTTACCTTTACGCCGGAAAATAAAGGCGCAATCGTCATTAATTATCTGAAAGACATTAAGGATTGGAACATTAGCCGCCAAATCCCGTGGGGAATTCCAATTCCGATGTTTCAATCGCAGGATGATCTAGATGATTGGCGCTTTGATCGCCGTGTTGATCAGAAACATATTGTTGTAAATGGTACAACATATCGCCGCGAAGAAGACACGCTTGACACGTGGTTTAGCAGCAACCAATGGCCGTATATCACCACCGACTACCTAGCAAATGGCGACTTAAGCCGTTTTTACCCGACGGCAGTCATGGAGACGGCAGGCGATATTCTGTTCGTCTGGGTGGCGCGTATGATTATGATGGGGCTGTATCGCACCGATAAGGTACCGTTCCGCCACGTGTACTTGCACGGGCTTGTACTTGATGAAAAGGGCGTGAAGATGAGCAAAAGTAAGGGTAATGTTATCAACCCGATGGAATACGTATCAGAGTATGGCTCTGACGCACTGCGTATGGGCGTGATTTCGAGCCGCTCTGCCGCGCAGCCGCAAGCCTTTAACACTGGTAAAGTTGTCGCGGCGCGTAATTTCTGCAATAAGTTGTGGAATGTTGCGCGCTATATTGAGGCGTCTGTCGCGGGCGAAACACCTGCCGCCGAGCCGGTTCCGCAGTCGCTAGCGGACCACTGGATTTTGAGTCGGCTTGATGAAGCGGCGCAGCAGGTTGAAAAACAACTTGAAACCTATCATTTCGCTGAAGCTGCTGAAACGATTTATCACGTTGTATGGGATGACGTTGCCGATTGGTTCGTTGAAGTGAGCAAAGTTGAGCAGAATATCAGCATGAACGCGTACGTTCTTGACACTATTTTGCGCTTATCGCACCCATTTGCGCCGTTCGTGACTGAGACAATTTGGCAAGCGCTGCCGTGGCACGATACGATCCTGGCGGGCGAAGCATGGATGAAACCCGCCGAATACGATGATATCGCCGCCGGGCAGTTCGGCCGGCTGAAAGACTTGGTGAGCGAAGCGCGCTACGTGATGAGCGAGCTGCCGGGCAATAAGCGGTACGGCATGCTGTATATGGACGATTCGCTCGTAGCGGATAATGCTGAGTTGATTCAAAAGCTTGCGCGCGTGAAATCAGTTGAGCATGTTGACCAGGCGAGGGGATTGCGTTTAGCAGCAAGCGGACGCGACGCCTGGCTTGACTTAGACGACAATACGCTGTACGAGCATCAAACGAATCTCGAAAAGCGTTTAGCGAACGTGCGCCAACAGGTGAAAACACTTGAAAAACGCTTGGCAAATGAAAACTACACAGCGAAAGCGCCGGCTCATCTAGTAGAAGAAACTCGTCGTCAGCTAGCTGAAGAACAGGCGCTTATAAAGCGCCTACAGACTGAGTTGCAAGTTATTGCGCGCAGTTAGTCAAGAATTGGTAAATTAGCGTTGTCAAACGCGTGGCGTCCGCCCTCTTCAAGAACGGCAAGAATACGCTTGTGATGGCGACGATCCGGCGCGATGCTCGGCGACTGGTATGTAAAGCTATGCGACAACATTGAACTGCTCGCATCGTGGTCGGAATGCGTATGCGGCGTACGCGCCTCACTAATTGCTTTTACATCTAGCGAGGTTAGTTTGCTTATCTTTGCTTGCTTCGCTGTTTCGATGACATGTTCAACATGGCTGTCGTGCACTGCAACACCGCTAGTGATACACAGGCTCAGTGTGGCGATGAATATTCGGGCTATGTAGTCAAAATATGTCATAATTTATTGTTTTTGTTTAGTAGTGGTGTAGTATTTAATTTAGCATAAACTTTATTAAAAGTCAATAGCATGATACGGTTAACTTGTTGATGAGTTTAGAAAGAGCGGTATAATGAGGCCCATAACAATTTTGCTTGTTGCTGGACAATATCTGATTCCGGCTTCTGTGTAGATATTAGTATAATCACTAATCTAAACAATCCTAAATCGTAAGTAAACTAATGAATGATTCAATGGTCTCGGTTAAACTATCTACTCTACCTGTTTGAAGTTTGCTAGATGTCTGCAGTTTACTTCAGTGTTCCATATTAGCTTACTGAATTAGATTCAGACTATCGTGTCTACTAAGGAGTCCGCTCAATTAATCTGCCCGTGAGAGGTTGATAGGGGTTGTTAAGTAAGCTAGAAATTATTGTTACTCATGGCGGATGATAACTATTATAAAAATCTAAGAGAACTATTCGTGGTGATATTTTCCGCCTCGGGCGATTTCTTGTGCGCGATATAATTGCTCAATAAGGATAAGCCGCACCAACTGGTGAGGAAATACGAGCGGACTGAGCGACCATACTAGATTAGCACGAGCACGCAATGCATCGGTAACGCCATATGCGCCGCCGATAACAAAGGTGGGTGTGCGGTTGCTTGTGAATGCTTGATCAAGCGATTGCGACAGGGCGGGGGAATCGAGCGGTTTCCCGCGTTCATCAAGGACGATAACAAAATCATCTGCTCGGCAACGAGACAATATGCGTTCAGATTCATCGCGGCGAGCCTTATTGTCATCAAGCGGACTGTGCGACAATAATTCCCACGTAATATTCCATGGGCGCTGCAAGCGTTTTTGATAACGCTCTATGCCAGCAGCAACCCAGGGCTCGTGTTTTTTACCGATAGCAATGATTTTAAGCATTAGTTCGCAGTTTTTCTGCCATAGCAGCAAGCGCGTCATGGTCAACTGGCGATTCTGTATCCTGTGGCTGCTTTAATTCCGCTTCGCTGCCGATCGGAATCAGATGGATATGCGCATGCGGCACACCATATCCCATCACGACCGAGGCAACGCGCGGGCGAATCTTGAGGCGCTCAATGTGTTTCGCAAGACGCTTTGCAACGTTCCAGAGGTGAGCGTACGTGTTGTCGTCTAAGTCCCACAAGCTATCAACTTGTTTTTTTGGAATAACGAGCGTATGTCCCTCAACTTGCGGATGAATGTCAAGAAATGCAATCACTCTGTCGTCTTCGTAGATTTTGTGGCAAGGCAGTTCGCCTTTGATAATTTTAGTAAAAATCGAATCTTCCATAACTATATTATACACCGTGCATCTGGTATAATACGTAGGCAACATGGAGAGGTGCAGGAGTGGTTGAACTGGCCGCTCTCGAAAAGCGGTATGGGGCAACTCATCGAGGGTTCGAATCCCTCCCTCTCCGCCATGAATAATACGCGAGGCTTGCTCGCGTATTATTTTTGTAGCATGGCTAAACCCGCTTACCGCCGCGCAAACATTTCTTTGAGCGACACCTTGCGGCTGTATTCAAGCGCACCGAAGCGAAATACGCGTACGGCGAGTATCAGTACAAATATTGATGAAGCGAGCAGAATGAGCGCGCCTGCAGCAATTTCCCATGGCTGTAGGTTGCCGGCGGCGTTACGCATGAGCAGGGGGATCGGCGAGGTTAGCGGAAAGAGGCTCAAAAACCGTACGATCGGTGCATCTGGCATTGAGATAAACAGCGACACAGCATAGAGTGGTCCATATAGTGCGATCATTACGAATCCCATAAATTGATTTGCCTCGCGTGCGGTCGGCATAGTGGCGCCAATTAGTACGAGCACGCCGGTGAAAAATGCAAAACTGAGAGCAAAAATTACCGCAGCGACTCCAATTCGCGCCCAGTCGACGGGCAAACCCGACAAATCAATATTCGGCAGATTGAGCTGATTACGGAACAGCAGGTAGCCGATTAGCACGGGCGCCGCTACGAGAACACCCTGAATTAGCATGAGGACAATGAGCGAAATAATTTTGCCGATGATTAGCGTGCGCGCTTCAATTGTCGTGAGGATCATTTCGATCACGCGGTTCTCTTTCTCTTCAGTCGTGCTGGTAAGCGCTTGTCCAGCGAAGAATGACATCAGCACATAAAACAGTACAAGGAACACGCCTGGTAAAACCATCTCTTTGAGCGGATCGTACGTATGCCCGTCGCGGTAAATCGTCGTGTCGCTAGTTACTGTGTTCTGTAAAACAGTGCGAATCTGTGGCGATACGGTGTTTTGCACCGACTGACTAAGTAGCGCTAATGCTACCGAGCTGTATCGTCCATTCTCAAATAGGCCAACATTCTTGCCGTAAACCTCTATACGGCGAGAGCTTACATCAGCAGGATAGTAAAAATAGGCATCAACTGTACCATTCTTAACTGCGGCGATGCCAGCCTCTTTAGTCACCATTTTGACATGGAACGTGTTTGTTATCTGTGAATTCAATAGACGGGAATCGTCGGTGATAGCAATACTGAATGGCTGCTCTTTTAGCTTATCAGCGGCATCTTGCGTGGCTTTGTTCGACAAAAACACGATACCGAATACCGCACCGATCATAATTGGGAAACCGAACACCATCGCCCAAAACGATTTCTTTTTAAGCACGCGAATGACCTCAAAAGTAATAACGGTTGATAAATTATGCATGGCGCGCCTCCTGTTCTTGATCATTCTCGTTGCCGTATACGCTTAGGAAAATGTCGTCAAGCGATTTGCCGCCAAATTGTTTGCGTATTGCCGCGACCGTTCCGTAAGCACGCGCTACGCCATCTTTCAGCAGGATAACGCGGTCACACAAGCGTTCAACTTCTTCCATTTGGTGCGTGATCATAATAACGGTCGCACCTTTAGCTTGGTGTTCCTCAATGATTTCCATGAGTAACCGGCGGTTTACCGGGTCAAAACCTTTCGTCGGTTCGTCTAAAATTAGCAGCTCCGGATCGTTCATAATGGTAATACCGAGCTGTACTTTTTGTTGTTGGCCGCCTGATAATTTATCAAGGCGGGTCGCCGCTTTGTCCGCTAGATTTACGCGCTGCAAAAATGCCATTGAGCGTGCCCGCGCTTCGTTTTTGCTGAATCCTTTCAGCCGGCCAAAATATATCATTGTGTCAATGACGGTTTCTTTTTTATACAGCCCGCGCTCTTCCGGCAGATAACCAAGTTTCACGCCGCCCGACACGCTGTACGGCTTGCCGTTTACTAATAGCGTGCCGCTCGTCGGCGCGTAAATGCCAAGCAGCGCGCGGATTGTCGTCGTTTTACCCGACCCGTTACTGCCGAGAAACCCAAATGTTTCGCCGCGTTTCACCGTAAAACTCAGATCTTTTATTACTTCAACGTCGCCGAATTTCATCTGGAAGTGGTCAACTGTTACAATTGCATTGCTCATACGCCCATTGTAATATGCGGCAGCTATCCGTAGCAATAGACGAACGAAATGCGATATGATAGAAGACATGAAGTCATCTTGGAGGCTAGGTGCGGCAGCGTGCGTCGGCGGCTTTGCGCTAATGGCGTACGAGTTGGTAGCGGCGCGGCTGCTTGCGCCGTCGGTTGGCAGTTCGACATACGTATGGACAGGCGTGATCGGCGTGATTATCATTGCACTGAGTGCAGGCTGTTGGCTGGGCGGGCGTGTCGCGGACTATCGGCATGCGCCGCAGGACGTTGGACTGCTGCTGATAATTGCTGCAGCGCTGGTGGTGGCGACGATGTTGAGTGCAAACGATGTGCTGCGCTGGCTGACGACGGCCTTAGACGAGCCGCGTATACAAGCGGTTATTGCGGCGCTGGTGTTGTTTGCACCGGCAAGTTTCGTGCTTGGCGCGGCGTCGCCCTACTTAGCAAAATTGAATGTATCATCGCTCAATACGGCGGGACGGTCGGTGGCAAATTTGAGTGCGCTTGATGCGGTAGGCGGTATCGCCGGAACGTTTGTCACTGGGTTTGTGCTGCTCGGCGCGATTGGACTAAACGAGACGTTGGCACTGGTAGCAGGCATCTTGTTAGCAACGAGCTGGTTGTTTATGCCGCGGTGGCAGTGGCGGCTGCGGGCGCTGATGGTTGGAGTGGTAATTATCGCAACATTGAGCGGATTGTGCGCGCCGAAGCGCGGCGACGTGTCGGTAGAGACTCCAAGCGCGCATTATTCCATCGTTAATTACACGAATAATGGCAGGCAAATCCGCGGCCTCGTGACTGGGCCGACCGGCGTGCAGTCCGGCGTATATCTTGATGGCGCAAAGGACTTGCCGTTTTGGTATACGCGGCGTATGGTTGAAACGACAATCGCCGCTAAACCGCGCACGGTGCTGCTGCTTGGCGGCGGCGCATTTACAATGGCAGAGTATATGGCGCGGCAATTGCCAAACACGCAGATTGACGTGGTAGAAATTGACCCGGGTTTGGAAAATATATCGCGGCAATATTTCGGCTATCAGTCGCTGCCAAACGTGAAGCTAATTTTTAATGACGCGCGCACGTATATTCAACGCACAGACCAACGCTATGATGTCGTATTGATTGACGTTTATAACGGCGGCGAAATTCCATATTCGCTATTGACGGCAGAATATGGCAGCGAATTGACGCGCATCGTGCGCGAAGATGGGCTTGTGGTGGCGAATCTTATTGCCGGGCTGAATAATACGCCGTGCCGCGAACTGTTTGCGGCGTTTGATGCGGTGTACCGTCGCACCTGGCCGCATGCGTGGTACGCAGCGCAGCACCGTGATTTATCGCGCGGCAATTATGTTATTGTGTACAGCAAAAAACCGCGGACGATGCCTGCAGCAATGTCTCCGCTGCAGCCGCTTGGCGGCACGCTTTATACCGATAATTTCATTCCAAACGACAGGCTATATGAAGCATGCCGCAGGGCGGTACGTTAGTTTGCGTGGTAAAAAATACATAAGCAAAATGCTTGCAATATCCATATATAGTGTCTATAGTTTATAAACAGACGCTACATATATAGCAGTCGAGCAAATAAACACGTGCGCAAATAATTAGTACGATATCTTATTCTGCCAGAATAAAGGCGGGGTTAGTTTTTTGCGCCCTAATAGGCATCAATAATAAACGGGGGGATATGAGCGATATTACAATCATTAAGCGCGACGGCAGCAAAGAACCGTTTGACGCGAACAAGATCAATCTCGCACTCATGAAGGCGAGCGAGGGTTTGCCGGATCAAATCTCGAAAGTTGTGCAAGTTGCGAGCGAATTGCGGCTGACGCTTTTTGACGGCATGACGACAGAGCAATTGAATGAAGCGGTAATCCAGACGGCGCTGCAAAACGTTAAAGACGATCCAGACTTTGATACAATTGCGGCGCGGCTGCTACTAAAAACAATGTACAAAACACTGCTCGGCGACTACGAAACGGACGATGAGCTGAAAGCGCTGCATGCGCGCGAGTTTCCAAAATATATCAAGCAAGCGGTAAAAGACGGGTTGCTTGATATACGTATGGCGGATGCAAACGTGTTTGATTTAAGCGTATTAGCAGCAGCGCTTGATCCAACACGCGACCGCTTGAGCAAGTATCTCGGCGTCATCACGAACAAAAACCGCTACGCACTGCGTAAAAACGACGGCTCGCCGCTTGAGGTACCGCAGTTCACGAACATGCGCATCGCGATGGGGCTAAGCTTCAACGAGCCAAACCCGACCGAGGCAGCGATTCGTTTCTACCGCCACATGAGCAACCTGGAATACAGCCCGGGCGGCAGTACGCGTGTCAACGCTGGCGGTACATTCCCGCAGTTAAGTAATTGTTTCGTCATTGACGTTGAGGACGATATGGAATCGATCGCAAAAAGCATTCACGATACCATGTGGATTGCTAAAGGTACAGGCGGTATCGGCATTAGCATGAGTAAGTTGCGTGCTGCCGGCAGTCCGGTGAAGACTACAAACACCGAATCGACCGGTCCGATTCCGTTCATGAAAATGATCGACACGGCGCTATTTGCCGTTAGCCGCAAGGGCAAGAAAGCTGGGGCGGCGGCGCTCTATATGGAAAACTGGCACCTTAATTTTCCGCAATTTATCGACCTGCGCCAAAACTCGGGCGATCCATACTTGCGGACACGCTTCGCAAACACAGCGGTATTTCTATCAGACGAGTTCATGAAGCGCGCTGAAAATGACCAGGATTGGTATTTGTTTGACCCAGCAAAGGCGAGCGATTTAACTGAATTGTATGGTACGGCGTTTAGCAAACGCTATCGCGAATATATTAAACTGGCAGAAGCCGGTAAACTGCGTACGTTTAAGAAACTATCGGCGCGGCAGCAATACCGCCAGATTCTGATGAGCCTACAGGCCACGAGCCACCCGTGGCTCACCTGGAAAGACGCAATCAATGTGCGGGCGCTCAATAATAATTCTGGTACAATTCATTTGAGCAACCTCTGCACCGAAATTACGCTGCCGCAAGACAGTAAAAATATTGCGGTATGCAACCTCATTAGCTTAAACCTATCGGCGTTTTTGCAGCGCGATAAAACGTGGGCTTGGGATCGGCTTGAGCAGGCGACCCGCTCGGCGGTGCGCCAACTGGATAACCTTGTTGATATTACCAGCACGCCGGTTGAAGAAGCGATGCACTCGAACACGCAAAATCGTGCGGTTGGGCTTGGCTATATGGGATTTGCGGACATTCTTGAGAAGCTTGAGATCAGCTATGAATCGGATACGGCGTACGAGTTAATTGACCAGCTGAGCGAGTTTATCAGTTACTACGCAATCGACGAATCAGCGAATTTAGCAAAAGAGCGCGGCAGCTATCCGAATTTCAAAGGCAGCGGCTGGAGCAAGGGACTGCTGCCAGTCGATACAATTACGATGCTTAGCGAAAGCCGCCGGCAAACAGTAAACATCTCAACGAAGCAGCGTTTAGATTGGGAAGCACTACGCGCTAAAGTAAAGCAAGGCATGCGCAATGCAACGCTTATGGCGATTGCGCCAACCGCAAACATCTCGCACGTGACTGGCACGACGCCGGGGCTTGATCCGCAATTCAGCCAAATTTTCAGCCGCAGCACGTTAAACGGTAAATTCCTTGAGGTTAACCACAACTTGGTAACGAAATTAAAGGAGTTAAAGCTATGGGATGAGCTAAAAGACGAGCTACTCATTAACCAAGGCGATATTCAAGGTATGGAGCAAATCCCGCAAGCAGTGCGCGATGTTTATAAAACGAGCTTCCAACTGTCGCCGTATGCGTTTATTGAGGTAGCGGCACGGGCGCAAAAATGGGTTGACCAAGCGATTAGCCGTAATATGTATTTGGAAACGCGTGATATCGACGAATACGAAAAGATTTACCGCGAGGCCTGGCGGCGCGGACTTAAGACGACGTACTATCTGCATGTGAAACCGCGTCATCAATCAGAACAGACTACGGTTGCTGCAAACAAGGCAGAGGAAATTCAGAAAGAAAATCAACGCAAAGTTGGATTCGGCTTTGCACGGAAAAAATAAGAGGAGGAACTATGACAGCATTAACACAACCAAAGGGAATTTTAGGCTCAGGCTTGCGCGACGGACTGCAGCTAAAGCCGGTGCGTTACCAGTGGGCGTATGATCTATATAATCAGGCGGTAGCAAATACGTGGTTTCCGAATGAAGTGCAGCTTGTGCAGGATTTAACTGACTTTGAGAAGATGACAGACGAGGAAAAGCATGCGCTCAAGACTGTTATTAGCTATCTCAATCCAAACGAGCTGCTTATTAACAAAAGCCTCGCTTTTGGAATCTACCCGTATGTTAATGCCGCTGAAGCGCATTGTTACCTCTCGAAACAGATGTGGGAAGAGGCGAATCATTTCATGACATTTGAATATATCATTGAGACGTTTCCATTTAATCGCGAAGAGATTTACGCAGCTGGGCGCGGCAAGCAAAGCCTGAAAGATAAATCCGATTTTCAGCTGAAGTATGTCGGGCGCATGCTTAACGATAAGCTTGATGTTACTACGACTGAAGGTAAGAAAGACTTCGTTCGTAATCTTGTGGCATACAATATTGTACTGGAAGGTATTTGGTTTTACTCAGGCTTCATGGTCGGCATGAGCTTTCGGCGGCGTAATCTATTGCGTAATGTCGGCAGCTTGTTGGATTGGATTACGCGCGACGAAAACCTACATTTAACGTTTGGCATTAATTTGCTGCTCACTATTATGGAAGAGAATGAAGACCTGCAAGACCCAGAGTTTGCCGAGGAAATTC
Source organism: uncultured Candidatus Saccharibacteria bacterium (assembly GCA_938045235.1). Taxonomy (GTDB): domain Bacteria; phylum Patescibacteriota; class Saccharimonadia; order Saccharimonadales; family Saccharimonadaceae; genus Saccharimonas. The sequence goes on along the minus strand of CALIMZ010000008.1, from coordinate 40,123 downwards.
GCGGATTGATTCTAAAAGCCGTTGAACTTGAGGAAGCATATAATAAGGATATGCTGCCGCAGGGAATTTTAGGCTTGAACGCAGATTATGTTAATCAGTATGTCAAATTCATGACCGACCGGCGGCTCGAAGAGCTTGGGTTTGAGAAAGAATACCACGTATCGAATCCCGCCAAGTGGATGGCAGCGGCGAATGATACGTTGGAATTGGTAAACTTCTTTGAAAGTACAAATACAAGCTACGAAGTTAACTCGGTAAAGTAGAGGTGCCATGAACAATTTTGACTCAGTGCGAGTTGGCTGTTTGGCGACAACGAATGCCGACGGCTCGCCGCGCGCAACGCCGCTCCATTTTATACTCACTGATACGCAGCTGGTTTGGCTATCGCCTGAAACGGCGGTTCACTCGCAGAATATCAGTCGCGATCCACGCGTATCATTTACGATGTGGAAGAGTCCGACGATTGCGCTGCGTATTGATGGCACAGCACGCGTAGCATCGGGCGATGAAGCTAGAGCGTTGACGCACGCTTTCCGCAAAAAACTTGGCGATTCGCCAAAATTACCAGGCGCATCCGTCTATGCTGTCGACCGCGCAAAGTAGCATATTCTACAACGCAGCGGCGCCGCATTTTGATTGAATCAACGGTACCTAGTACTGTATGATAAACGTAAGCAGATAGTATAAAAGGGGGAAGTATGGCAGACGACGATACAGCGTCGGTAAAACGCGTGTTGTCAGACGACAACGCATCGCTTGAAGATAAGCTGAAAGCAATTGAACAAATGGTACAGCAAGCGCAGGCAGAGGCTGACGCAAAAGCAAAAATCGCAGGGGAAATTGCCGCGCCCGTTGATCCGGCTGATCTGACGATGTGCATTGGCTGCCAATAAGCAGCGTTTGATTTTGGCGTAATCAAAAATTGCCTTTTGCGATAATTGACAAGGGCAATTTTTGTTATTTAGTGTCTATGATAATTTTTACGACGCTATATGTAGCGCCGCGGACAAGAATCGTGCTATAATGAAATTCCATGGAGATAACAGATCACATGGATAAACAGACAAAATTTATTTTCGTTACCGGCGGCGTTCTTTCGGGGGTAGGAAAGGGAATTACCGCGGCGAGCATCGGTGCAGTACTCAAAGCCAAGGGCTTGTCGGTTTCGATTCAAAAGTGCGACCCGTATCTCAATGTCGATGCGGGTCTTTTGAATCCGGCGGAGCATGGCGAGTGTTTTGTTACCAAAGATGGCGCTGAAACCGATCTTGATTTGGGGCACTACGAACGATTTCTTGATATTGAATTAACGCAGCAGAATGCAACATTAGCGGGACGCTTATTGTCAAATCTGATCGCCGACGAGCGCGCCGGCAAGTTCGGCGGCAAAACCGTGCAATTGATTCCGCACTTAACCGGTGCGATCCAACAGGCGATTATAACAGCCGCTAAAGGCAGCGACGTTCATATCGTTGAGATTGGCGGCACCGTAGGCGACTACGAGGGTCTGAGTTTCATTGAAGCAATCCGCGAATTTGCCCACAAAGTCGGCAAAAAACGCTGCTTATATGCGCACGTTGTGTATGTACCGTTTATCGGTACAAGCAAGGAGTTTAAGAGTAAACCGGCGCAAAATGCCCTGAATGATTTGCGCGGCTTCGGTATCGTGCCGGAAATTGTGATCGTACGCAGCGATAAGCCGGCGCCAGCCTCAATCGCGCGTAAAATTGCCTTATTTGGCGGCGTTGACGAAGCGGGCGTGCTGATGTTGCCAAACGTGGACAGTGTATTCAAAATTCCAGCGCATATTGCAGAAAGCTCGCTCATGACGATCCTCAATGCATTTACTAGTAATATGACGTCGCCGCGGTTGGATGCATGGGCAGATTTGGCGCTGCGGCAAAACAAAACGCACCGCGAAAGCGTGATTGTTGGGCTTGTTGCAAAATATATGGATAACGAGGATACCTATCTATCAGTGACGGAAGCACTACGGGCTGCTGCCTGGGCGGAAAATGTCGGGCTAACAATTAAGTGGATTAATGCCGAGACGGCAACGAAACGTGATTTTGCGAATGTTGATGCACTACTCGTGCCTGGAGGCTTTGGCGTACGCGGCGTTGATGGTAAGATTGCAGCGGCAACCTATGCGCTTGAGCACGATACGCCATACCTCGGGATTTGCTTAGGGCTACAAACGGCGGTAATCGCGGCGGCGCGGCGCGCAGGGCTAGCGGATGCGCATAGCACGGAATTTGATCCCGCAACGACGCACGATGTCGTCTATATCATGCCCGGGCAAGAAGGTAAGGAGTCGACAGGCGGTACGTTGCGGCTTGGCAATTATCCAGCAGTATTCACGGCGCGGTCAAAAGTTGCAGAATTATATCAGAATGATCATACAACTGAACGCCATCGCCATCGCTACGAAGTAAATCAATACTACTTGCCGCAAATTAAAGCGGGCGGCGTCGCTGTGAGCGGTATGTCGCCTGATGGCTCGCTCGTAGAGTTTGTCGAAGCGCCGGCATGCGACTTCTTTATCGCTACGCAAGCGCATCCGGAATTTCGTTCACGCCCAATGCGCCCACACCCGCTATTTACAGGGCTTATTCGGGCTGCTATTGACAAAAAATAATGCTTATGCTAATATAAAACTATGGCAGAAGAAAAACAAACACCAGAAGTCAGGTCTGTCGACGATATGATGTCTCGGGAAGACACTCTTATGCTGCGTGCTATTTTGCGCGATCGCAACTCGCGCGGCATCATGCCAGTGTCGGTGTATCGTCCGGCAGACTACGAAGACGGCGAAGTACTTGGGTAGTTACCGCCGCCAAAGAAAGCGTTCGTGATTCGTTCCCGAGCGCTTTTTGTATCTGTTATAATAGAACACATGAATGATATACTGCCATGTATTGCGAAAATAATCAAAGAACAATTTAATCAAGATATTTCTGTTGAATGCAGCCGTCCCGACCCGAAATTCGGCGATTTAGCAACGAATGTTGCGTTGCAGCTTGCTAAGCCGCTTGGTAAAAAACCGCGCGATATCGCCGAAACAATCGCCGGAAAGCTGCGCGAAAATGAGAATATTGCTGATGTCGCGGTGGCAGGACCGGGATTCATCAATATACGATTAAGTGATACAGCTGTATTGCAGTCTCTATATGATAAACCGCACACGCACCGAGCGGGTCAGGTGGCGGTGATCGAGACTAATTGTCCGAATCCGTTCAAAGCCATGCACATCGGGCACGCCCTCAATTCGACGCTGGCGGACACCATGGCGAACCTGCTGGCGGTCAGCGGCGCAGCGGTGCACCGAGTCAGTTATCACGGCGATGTCGGTACGCATGTCGGCAAAAGCATGTGGGCGATTTTGCGCGAAATCGACCGCGACCCGGCGAAACTAGACGAAATTCCGCCGGAAAAGCGCAACGAATTCATGAGCCGCATGTACGTCGAGGGTTCGAAGGCTGCCAAAGAATCGCCAGCAGCGCGGGCGGAAATTGATGAATTAGCCAAGCAATCGTTCATTTTGGATGATCCGATTTATAAGCAAGTTTACGAAACCTGCAAGCAGTGGAGCTATGACGAAATCGATGCCAACGTGGCGCGGCTGGGCAATGTGCCGATTGAGCGGCGCTACGCCGAGAGCGAAACCGAAGAGCTGGGCAAGGCCTTGATCATTGAAAAAACGCCCGAAGTGTTCAAAAAATCGGACGGCGCCTATATTTTCGAGGGCAGCAAATACGGCTCGTTCGACAATATCTTCATCGGTTCGCACGGCAACGGTTTGTACGGCGCGCACGACATGGGCTTGATTCAACTGAAACACCAGAATTTCCCGAACCTCGACCTGTCGGTGACGGTTAACGGCGAGGAGCAAGCGGCGTATTTCCGCGGGGTGATCGCGGCTAGCGAGTTGGCAATTCCAGAACTCAAGGGCAAGTTATTCAATTACGCCACTGGTTTGGTGAAATTAAGCACCGGCAAAATGAGCTCGCGCACTGGCGAAGTGGTGACGATCGAGTGGTTGTTTAACGAATTTGCCAAAGCAATCGCGGCGCACGGCGGCGACGCTTCCGAGGAAATCGTAGCGGGCGCGCTGCGCTACCAATTCCTGAAAGTGAAAATTGGCGGCGATGTGATTTTTGACATCAACGACGCGGTGAGCTTGACGGGTAATACCGGAAGCTATCTGCAGTACGCTCATGCCCGGGCGCGGCGCGTTCTCGAAAAGAGCGCGCAAACGCCAGTATTTCCGCAGGCGATATACGATGAAGACCGTGCGCTTATCCGCAAGCTTAGCGAATATCGCGAGATTGTTGAGCAGGCGGCGCGGGGGCTGGAACCGCATCATATTTGCACCTATCTCTTTGAGTTAGCGCAGGAATTTAACCGCTACTACGAACATCATCAGGTGATTGGCAGCGACAAAGAAGCGCATCGTATCGCTATCGTTGCTCTCTATGCTGATATTTTGAAAGCTGGATTGGCAATTCTTGGTATCAGCGCGCCAGACGAGATGTAACATTGATGTGTGTGATGCGTTTAGTTAAAGTATGGTAAAAGGAGATCGGCTATGGCAGCAGCCAAAAAATCAGCAAAAAAACCGACAGCAAAGAAAATCGTTGAAGAGACGGAACTAAAAGCGGCTGATGTCATAAAAAAGAGTCATCTAGCGGGGTTTGCAACGTTTATCCGCGAGCAGGGCGTAGTCGGGCTAGCGGTCGGTTTGGCGATCGGCGCAGCTGCTGGCGACACGGTGAAAAAACTCGTACAAGCGTTTATTGATCCGCTCGTGCAGTTAATCGTCGGTTCGCAGGCAGGATTGCAAGCCGCCTCGTTCACTGTGAAGTTTGGTAATCGGCAAGGTGTATTTCTCTACGGGGCGTTTGTTAGCTCGCTTATCACGCTGCTCGCGACAGCACTGGTCGTTTACCTTATCGTCCACTTGTTGCATTTGGATAAATTAGATAAGGCAAAAGAATAATCACAACCGTCTATATCAACGATCCAGTGCTACATTGACGCAGCGCTGGAAGCCTGATATAATCAAAACCTATGATATCAAAGGATAACAAAGCGAAAGCGATTGCTTTGACTCAGGTCAACAAAAACGACGTCGGCAGCCCGCAGGCGCAGATCTCGATTTTGACGGCTCGTATCAAAGAGGTGACTGAACACCTAAAGTCCAACAAGCACGACCACATGGCACGCCGCGGATTGATTCAGATGGTAGGTAAGCGCAAGCGCCTGCTGAAATACCTTGAGCATACGAACTTTGACGCGTACAAAACAACGCTTGAAACATTAGGTTTGCGCAAATAATTTACGCAAGCTGCAAAACTCCCTAGTGAAAGAGCGAACTAGGGAGTTTTTATATTACTATTGAGGTTATCGAGGTTTATCAGCATAACAAATGTATTTTAATGGCGTAGAAACAGTCAGCAAAATGCATGTCGCTAGAGTAAGAAAACTACAAAAGATAGCTAGTCAAGCTTGGTCGCACTGCAGCACGATATTGTATTAAGTTTATAGTATACTATGTATAGGTATGTCTATAAACCGTCGAGGAGATCACATATCATGAAGTATATCCGTACTGTTTTTGGTCTAATTGCTACTGGGGTAGTGAGTATTATAAACGCTGCACATACAACAGCCATTGGCGGTATCGCCAATGGCGCGCTCTCTGCGCGCGGCTCAGACCAGCCGGCAAATTTGTTTGGCGATACTGGCGTATTCGCGCAAATTAGCAGTATTTTATTGTTTATAATCGGTGCTGTCGCTGTTATCATGCTGATCATTGGCGGTCTGCGCTATGTCGTCTCGGGCGGCGACGCGTCAAAAGTACAAGATGCCAAGAACACGATTTTATACGCGCTCGTTGGTATCGTCGTAGCAATTTTGGCGTACGCAGCTGTTAATTTCGTCATCGGCAGTTTCATACCAAGCGCAACAAACCTGACCGGCGGCACCGGAGGCGGCGCTACCGGTCCGTATGGCGCATCTACTCGCTAGCCTTCAGCAGCGTAAACTCGGCTGAATTGGTAATAACCGGCTTCCAGCCGCTTTGGCGCAGCTCTTTCGCAAACGCCGTATCCGCCGGAATCGCGGCGCAGACAATGTGGAACCGCGCAAATTCGCGTTGGCGAAACGACGCGTCGCGCACGACACGATAGTAATTATCCATTAATTTCGCACCGCCGTATTGCCAGCTCGGCATTCGCCCGTCAATATACACTTTTTGCCGCGGCGCGCGCCATATCAGATAACCGCCGATATTATAATCGTTGTATAAATTACCATGACTGCATACACCAATTTGCAACGCCTGCGCAATTTCACGCGGATACCGCGATTCCGCCGGCACGCGTACATTCATGAAATTTCGCAGAATCAAATAACCTCCGAAACTAACAACGATAAGCGCAAGTGCTATCATCAACGGGCGAATCGCTTGCAACCGTTCACGAATACGCGCCCACGGCAATGGCACTGCCGCCATCATGTGCGCGATATCTGCAACCGCAAAAATAACAAGAATAGGCACATTACGCACGCTCATCACTGTTCCGATGATCAAAAACATCGGGAAAGCAAACGCCGTTCGCCATACCGAACGCGTATAAAAATAACGGCACGTCGCCCATACCGCTGCTAGCATCGCAACTTCAATGCTAAACGCCAGCGACCGCCATTCGCTAATACGCCCATGCAGAGAACGGTCGCCAAGCGTACGTATAATCTCAACGTAAATCGCCGCTCCGTAGGGCGTCACCGTCGTCGCGAGTACGCTCGCGGCTGTGATCACCGCCAATCGCCACGATGGACGCGCAATGAGCCAATACGCAATGTACGCAAGCCCGATGATGAACCCGCCGTGCAAATTTGCCCACGCGAGCATCAGAAGGGGAATAAGCCAGTGCGTACGTCGCGATACTCGGAATAATTCATATAATATCGCAGTGCACAGCACCGTCCATGTAATCGCGCGTACGCCCGCAAACGGCAAGCACGCAATAGCCCCAACGAGCACAATTATCGACAACCGGCATCGCCGCGCCACTAGCCAAAACGTTAGCGTCCACATCGCAGCATAGAACAGCGCTACGAGCACGCGGCCGCCAAGATGGTACGCCGCCGCAAGTACCATATCACTAAGCCATTCGTGATTGATCCACGGAAAATACTGCGCCGAAAACGTAAAAATATCATGCGTAGGGATACCGTGCGCCCAATAATACCGTCCTGCCGCCAAATGCCAGCCAAAATCCGGATCAATGATTCCGAGCCCGCACACGAAGAATAGCGCGAACGCCGCTCCATACACAAACCGCGCCGGTAGGGCATAAAGGCGCAGCCACCAAGGGGATTTCGTTATTTTTTTATGGGGCTTCATGATATAAAAAACGAGTAACGCTGCTTGACATTGGTTACTCTTGATTGGCGGAGAGGGTGGGATTCGAACCCACGGTGAGTATTAGCCCACGCCGGTTTTCAAGACCGGTACCTTCAACCACTCGGCCACCTCTCCGTACCAGTTTATTATATCAAACATTTGCCATGTGAGAAAACGGCTGGCGCGAAACGACCGCAATCCATACCTCTGTCGCACCGGCGCGCAGCAGCGCATCAGCGGCGCAGCGCACAGTTGCGCCCGTCGTGTAAACATCGTCAACCAGCAGATATATGCCAGGCGGCACATCGCCGCATTCAAACGCTTGCTTCACCTGGCGCAAGCGCACCGCGCGCGTCGTACCATGCTGAACGGTGTTTGAAGCACGCTGAATAGCCGCACGGTAGGAGAGCTGGCGGCGGCAAGCGAACCCTCGCGCCACGAGTGCCATATGATCATACCCGCGCTGGCGAATATGCGGCGGTATCGTCGGCACAGGCACGATCGTTACACCGTCCGGCAGCGGCGGCAATACAGCATCAAGCAGATCAACTATCGCGTGTTTCGCTGCGCGGGCGCGTTCAAATTTATATTGATTGATAAGCGTCTTAAGCGCATCAGTGCGCTCGCCAACACACCACGCCCGCGCAAATGGAGCACGGCAGCGGCGGCACAGTCCATACCGCGCCGCTGGTTTTCCGCACGCGATGCAGCCGCTATATTGATTATCTATGATGTTATTTTTACAATTATCACATAAAATTGCACCGATCATACCGCAAGAACAACAGTAGTGGGGAGCGAATACATCAAGTAGCGACATCTTCATTGTAATTTTTACGTTTACCGTTGCTATATAGTTGATTATACCGCAACCGTTAGCTATAATGTAGTTATATAATTTGTCAACAAGCCAATGAAGTGAAAGTTAAGTGGAGGATGTCATGGCACGTAAGCAAAACGATGATCTACTGATCGAGGACGAACTAGCCGCAGCATTTTTGAATGATGACAGCATGGATCTAGCGGAGCCAGTTGCTGCACCGCAAGCCGCGGCAACCACACCAGCACCAGCAGCAAACGATGCAAATGCCACGTGGGACGACCAAGAGGAGGATTTTCCAGGGCAGTTAGCCGTCGACGTATATGAAACCGACGAGAATCTCATCATAAAAGCGCGTACCGCTGGCGTCAATAAGGAAGACCTTGATGTCAGCATTTCAGATGGTATTCTGACAATCAGCGGCACGTTATCAAGTGGCGACGACACAACCGTATCACGCTGGCATATTCAGGAATGTTACTGGGGTGAATTTAGCCGCACGCTCGCGCTGCCTGTCGCTGTAAAAGAAGACGAGGTTTCAGCGGTACTAAAAGACGGCGTACTTACCATTAGTTTCGCTAAGGTCAAGCAAGAACAAGCGAAAAAGATCGCAATTCAGTAGACTTATTTAGCCATAAAACTCAAAAATGCCTTTGACGAATACGTTGGAGGCATTTTTGAATACGATCTCAATAGATAGAGTGGGGTAAAATGTATCACTAATTGATCCTACAAAAATAAAAATCCTCGGGCCTTGCTCCCGAGGATTTTTATTAGTAGATAATTAGAATAATTATTCGCGATTTACAAAGCTGCCAATCACGAAGTTAATCGCCGCAAACGCAAGAATTGCTATCACTAAACCAACAACGGCATACAAAATTGTATTCTTCGCATTTTGCACAGCCTGCTGGTCGCCATTTGATGTCGTATAGCGAATACCACCGATGATCAACATGATAACCGATATTGCCCCAATGATAAAGAGAAGCACATTTGTGATCGTCCTAAAAATAGGGGTTTGATCGGTGCCCTCACAACCAGGTTCATTGCCAAATAGACATCCCGATTGGTCGTTACCCCTCGCAGAGTTTGCGCCACCTGATATAGATAAGCTAGCCGCAAACGCCGGCGCCGAACCCACCGTTAATGCTAAAACTGGAACTGCTAGCAAACCAACGATACGCTCTTTTGTAATGTTCAATTTCATACAATCGTTATTCCTTTCTTCGTACGAGTTGCTTTATCTTATATTATATACCATATTCCGGTAATTATGTTAATCATTATGATACGAAGTACGAGACAACGAAACTCGCAATAGCATATGCAGCAATCGCGACAATCAAACCAACAACAGCATATAAAATCGTGTCCTTGGCTGCTTTCACAGCACTTTGGTCACCGTTTGAAGTGACATAGCGAAATCCGCCGACTATAATCATAATCACGCACACAGCACCAAGCAAAAATAATAACACGTTAACGACGGTACCGATTATATCGCTTACAGATCCTGACGTTCCCGTAGGACTACTGTCTAGCCCACTCCTGATACACTCCGCTGCCGTTCCACAAGTTGGCGTAGATGCAGCAACCTCCATAGTAGGTGTGGCTAATATCGCTATAATGGTTCCCAGCATAAGACTGATGGCTATTGGTAATCTTTGCCGTAATTTCATTGAATTATTTCCTTTCTTCTTACCATATCATTTGCCTAAACTATTTGAAATATACGCTACAATTACCGAACTTGCGACAGCTAAAATAAGTCCAACTACCGCATATAGTATTGTCATACGCGCTTTTTTTACCCTTGCCGGATCACCGTTCGACAGCGTAAACTGGAATCCGCCAATCACAATCATCGCTACCGATATACCAGCAAGCACCATGAGCAAAGCATTGATTACCTGCCCGGCAACATTTGTATCACCCTTACGGCTACCAAGCTTATTTTCCTGAGCAATCTTACACGCCGGATCGCTATCTAACCCAAGATTTGCACAGTTTGTTAATTCAAGTGCGAGGAGTGAAGGGGAAAGTACAATAACAGCACCAACACTAGCCACGCATCCAGCAAGTATTTTTTTCACTATGACAACGCCTCCCGCACCAATGTCGTAATAGCAGCGGCAGCAAACAATACGATTAGCCCGATTACTGCACCAAGTATAGCATTCTTTGCACGCGCCACCCGTGATGGGTCATCTTGCGAGGTAGTATAAAAAAAACCCGCTACTATAATAACTATCACAGCCGCAATGCCAGCCCAAAAATATGCAATATTAAAAGCGTCATTCGGCACAACATCCTTCAGTTCATTAGAGATACTAACCGATGTCGTGTTTGACCCGCCACTCGTGTCAATTTTCGCCGCAGCCAATAAAAGTACTTGTAAAATCCTCACCGTAACGCCCCTCCTATTGCATTAACAATTGATGCCGCAAGTAACGCAAGAACTAATCCAATTAGTGCATTTGTGATCGTCTTTTTCGCAGCAGCCATACCATCTGGCGAACCAGCGCTCGTAATATAACCAAACCCACCGCGAACAACGAAGCCAATTGTTGTATAACCTGCAATGACGATTGCTGCTTGCAATACATTAAGGATAACTTTGGCGCCCGTTTTCATAAAATCAGTTTTTTGCGTTCCATTATCATCATATGTAATGGGAGTAAACTCGCAACCATTATCACCTTGCCCCACCAAACCATTAAACCACGAGGGGATTCCGAAAAAATCGTTATTACACGCTGGGTCTGGGGTGGCAGCTCTTGCTGGCACAAATGCAAACACCGCGATAATAGCCATTACCACGACCAACCCTATACATTGCGCAAAAAAATGTTTCATATCAGCTACGTAAACACTCCTCCTGGCACAAGCCAGTTCAACGCTACATATACTAAGACAAACGCAATCACACCGATAACCGTATTAAATATCATTTTTTTTGCTTTCGCAACTTGTTCACTACTACCCTGAGCACTAGCATACAGTACACTAGCATACACGATTGACACTGTTGCCAATAGACCAACGAGCCCCAACATAATATTAAGCACCCATATCAGCAACTTCCAAATACCTGTGCTCGCCACATCTGAGCTACCGGCGGTTGCATCACAAATTTCTTGCGGCAAAACCGCGCAATCAACCCCCGCGGACACAGGCACAGTACCCACAAAGCTAACGATACCGATGATGATAACTGCCAAAATAATTAATGCTTTATGTTTCATTGTATATACAGCCTTATATCCTATAGTGTACCTATAAATACCCCAACATGCAACTATCTTGTGTTTTTCGTAATTACCTCTATATGATTGACTTTTTAGCATAAAAATGATATCATAAAAATGATATGCGGGATTTGTGGAGATATTTCACGCGAGGGAACATGTCCTGGCGTCGTTTTTCATTATTGGCTACATCTATGATGCTGGCTATTTTTGTCGTTACCACCACATTTTCTCAAACCGCACACGCCGCCGACGCGACGCGTGATAAAGACGGCGGCACACTGTCGTACGAAGGCAACAATTATTCGCGCATCAATAAAGAATCCTTCAAATCAGACGAAAAAACCAAAGGGCTGCCAATCGCAAGCTCAGGAGAATTCGACGGCTACCAGTTCATCGACTCGGAGAACATGCTACACCTCATCCTTACCGATAGCGACGCAACGAAAGCGACTTCTGGAAAAGCCGTTACCTACACGCTCAAAAATGGCGTATACGACCCCGCCTCGCAATCCGAAATCAAAAACATTTCAATCGAAACAGGCGAGATCGATAACTCTGGAACCTGCAAGTTGCTTCAAGTCGGCTGGTTCGTCTGTCCGGTGATGACCTTTTTGGCAGATTTCATGGATAAAATCATGGACATTTTGCGCGACTTTTTGACCGTACGTGCTATGAATACCAACACACACGATAATCCCGTGTACGAAATTTGGGAAAAAGTGCGCGACCTTGCCAATATCTGCTTCATTATCGCGTTCTTAATCATCGTGTATTCCCAGGTGACGAACCTCGGTATAAGCAATTACGGACTCAAAGTCATGCTGCCGCGGCTTATTGTCGCAGCAATACTCGTCAACAGTTCGTATTGGATCGCTAGTTTATCAGTTGACGTATCAAACTTGCTCGGTACAAGCATACAAGATATGTTCACTACTGTACGAAAAGGTTTATCTGGCTACGGCAAGATGGGTACAGACCTCGGCTGGACCAAATTGACCGGTGTCGCCCTCACTGGCGGCGGTATTCTCGGCGTGACAATCGCTGCGAACGGCGGCGTCAGCGCATCACTCACATTGCTCGTTCCAGCACTCGTCGGCGCGTTACTAGCGGCAGTCGTAGCCGTCATCGTTCTCGCTGCGCGGCAAGCGCTTATTACGCTCAGTATTTTAATCGCACCGCTAGCATTCGTTGCTTACATTTTGCCGAGCACAAATAAATATTTCGACAAATGGAAAGATTTATTCTTGACGATGCTTTTAATGTTCCCGATCGTGTCGTTCGTTTTTGGCGCCGCACAGCTCGCCGGCTACGCTATCATCGTGAATGCTGGCGACTCACCAACTCAAATTATCATCGGCATGGCAGTACAAATTGCACCAATTGCTATTACACCATTTCTGATCCGTATCAGCGGCAATTTGCTCGGCAAAATCGCCGGCATCGTAAACGACCCGAGCCGCGGGCTCGTCGACCGCACGCGCAACTGGGCACAAGACCGTGCCAAATACCAGGCTGCCAAAAACCGCGCCGGCGTACCACTAATCGACAAAAAGAATGGGCGCCTAACCAACAATTTCTTGACGCGCCGCTCGACAAAGCTGAAAAAAGCCGCCGAACGCACCGCAGACGGGTTAAATAAGGCGCATACCAGCAAATTTAATCCGAACAGCCACATGAACAACGCAATTCGCCGCCAGCATCGCAAAAAAACGCGCCAGCAAGCGCTCACCTCCGCCTACGAGTCAATGGCAGCAAATAACGCTACCGCTTGGGATAACGAACACTTTGGCAGCAGCTCAGCGCATAACATAGAAGGCAATGAAACAGCGCGCAAATCCGAAATCGACAACGCATTCTATGCCACCCGCCATGGGCAAAACCTAGAGCGGCGCACACGTTCGGCAGCCGTTCGTAAAACCGAGCTTGACAATGCCTTCGACCGCGCCAACCGCGATCTCACCGCCCGCCAGCATTATGCCGACATTGACAAAACCCGCGTCGCCAACGAATTTAACGACAGCGTGCTCGGGTCGCAAGTAGACCGCGCCCGCCGGCTAGTTGAAGCGAATAAAACACGCATTGAGCACAATCAACAAGCCGCTTGGGATCACGGTGCGGCTGGTTCGGATCGGCAAATCATGCAAGCCACGCTTGAGACAAAATCAAGCGAAATAAAAGCCGACAAGGCGAAACAGCGGCTGGAAAAAATGCAAACTGAAATCGTCGCACAAGGCGCCGAGAGCGAGCACGTCATCAATCTGCGCGGCGCAACACCCGCCACGCAAACGCATATTCTGCAAATCGCGCGCGACATCAAATCGGATAGCCTGGAAGCATCCGTCATCGCGACAGCCAAAGCGCAAGCCGAACGACAAATCGTCGAAAACAAAGCTAAGGCTCTAGATGAAAATCTCATCCGTATATCCGACGTACCAGGCGGTCCGACGAAAACTATCGTGGAATACGCCGGTGGAATTAAGGGCGTGGTAGGTGAACGCTCTGTGGTAGCGCAGGCGAAAACTGAACGTTCGAAATTCATCATAGACGACGCCAAAAACATTGAAGCGACCCTCAACTACGAAGTATCGTCAAACCCGCAAGCGCTCTTCACGCTGTTCCAAAACGCCCAAACCGATTCGGAGCGCGTAGCCTACACCAGCATCATGGGCAAGCGCGGCGGGCCAGGCGCAACGAATCTGCGCAAAATGGTGACAATCATGGATGAACGCCTCGCAGCCGGCGAAATCACTCGGGACGACCTAAACGGCTACAAAGAACTTGTGCTCGCGCAAAACGGTAATATTCCGAAGCTCGGCAAAGACCTAGAATTCTACTTCACCAACGCTGCTTATGGAACAGACGACGCCCATCCGGATTATGCCGGCAATGTAAAGACGTTCACCGATATATCAAATAGCGTCAGCACGTGGGGCAACCTATCGGCAAATGCATTTTCGAGCATGAATATCGTCAACCAAATGCACGGCCTGCGCATATTAGCGCACAAATCGCCCGCTAAGTATGAACGGCTCGTCGCCAACTTGAAAGCCAGCCCGACCATCATGGCAAACATGAAAGATGCCGTCGTAGAGGCGATAGACCGCGCCCCAGACGACCCGCGCTGGTTCACCGGCGCTGACGCCGTGTCGCAAGACGAGCTAACAGACTTTGAACGCCATGTACTCTCCGAGCCAAGAATCACCGACTTCAGACAACGCGACGGGTATGATGAAGAGGCAGCATACTGGAAAGATAAGTACGACAAGCTCTACGCCAACACCGAACGTATGTTTGATGACCTCGCCAGCCGCGGTATTGCCGATCCAAACCAGCAGGGGCGAACCGTCGACTACCGCACCGCGCCAGAGCACAAGCCAAAGAGGTAGCGCACACCACACGCCCATATATAGTGCCCGCCGACTAACCACAACCGCTATATATATCGTCAAACTCTTGACTTATTTACAAAAAAGAGTATACTACACCCCAAGTACAGAGGTGTACGGCAATTTAACATAAACCACTAATCCTACAGAAGGAGGATTGAAGCTTTATGATAAACCACGAACTGACACAACACGAAACATCGCGGCGCGACCTATTGGCTGGCATCGGGATGCTCGGCGGGCTCGCCGCGTTGGCTGCCTGCGGAAAGAAAGCAACTGCGAGCCGCCCTCCAGAAATCAGACCTGCCACACCAACTCCAACTCAAACGCCAGAAACGACCCCAACTACTCAATCCACTTGGATATCAACCGGCGAACCGACGCCAACACCAACGCCGACACAAAGCGAAGTGACGTCAAGACTAGAACGAACCTTCACGGTAGACAAAGCCTCCTTTGCTAACTGGGAGAATAAAACGAGCGAAGAAAAAATGAAAGCTGGCACCGAGTGGTTCAAATCCAATGGCTATACCGAACCAATGCCCTCATACCGCACCGGCGCAGAGTCGCACCATGATGTACCTAAACTGATTGACTGGTGGTTTGAAAACCGCTATATACCCGTATGGCAGTTTCATAAACAAGAACCGGAGCTTGCGATGCATCTAGCAGAAGATGTTATCGCACGCGATCGTGGTGTATATAATTATGTAGCCAGCAGTATAGATGATGAAAAATCACTTGATGAGATATATGATAAACCACTAGAAACAACTGATATTAAAGAATATACAGAACAGGCTGGCGGATCTAGTTTAGGTTTTGTCCTTATATTGAAGAACAAACATATTTCTCCCGGTATTGATGCCCTCATGCTTGATTGCTCAATAATAAAAGATGGGAACGGTAACGATACCATCTGCGCCGTTCGATCGGGACCAAACCCCGACTGGCGGACTGAAGGGTCAGGGTTAACGTATTACGACCTTAGTCAAGATAGCAAAAAATAAAACCTATCTACTAAAAAACAAAGAGATCTCTTTTTTGTAAGGAGGTCTCTTTAATAGTAGATAAACGCTAGCATAGTATACAACTATCGTGTATTATAAAGTAGGTATGGTGTATAGAAAGATTTCACACTTATTTCGTCGTTTCCTTGTATTACCACTTATACCCATGCTTTTTATACCTATCGGCATGTCAATCCTCAATACGACACCCGCAGCTGCCAGAGGAACTGACGATAAAGTTAGAGGGTGGTTGTATTTTAGATCTATAGTGACTTGTCTGCACAACATACGCGACATTCAGAAAAAGGCCGTTGACACATACAACAGTATTGATGTCAACGGAAAGGGTAATTACAATGTAGGAGTCAGTCACTATATTGGAAGTGGCAATAATTACAAGATGACATGTGATTCTATGATACAAGCAGGACTTCCATTGTGGGGATACGGATCGCTAAAAGAATTAGTAACTGATGCAGGCTATGTAGAATCGGGTAATTACTACAGTATCGGTACGGGGTATGGAACAGGCTCTAGATTTAAAGATGCTATAAGAAATAAAGGAATGAAAGACGAGATTTCAGATGAATTAAATAATCAAGAACTTTACACTTTTTCGCATCAGGCATTTATAAATGCATGCACATCAGAAACTGAAGATACTCTTGAAAACATCCAAAAGCGCACATCAAACCCTTCAAGTTATTATAAATATACAGTCGTAAAAAGCGATGGCTCGACAGCTGAATATGCAGCTTTAAAAGGAGGCAGTACTAATGGTGTTTATACTTACACAGTCGGGGTTGACACGCTGGGTGAAGAAAGCTGCGATAATGTAGTTTCCAAAATAACAGAATATGCGGGAAAAGTCAGTTCTGAAGGCAAAGCTAAGACCCAAGAGACTCTTGTTAGAAAGTTTGTAGAGTATATGTGTAAGAGATATCCTACCAGTAAGGAACGAGAGGAGTGTGTGCGACTGGGCGAACACTATGATGAAATAAAAACGTGTGTTGAAGAAGCTCAGAGAAGCGTTGCAGCAATGCAGGGACACGAAAGTCTCTCTGAAGAGAAGAAAGATAGTGAAATGAAAGACTTCTTTGCTGCTTGTTATACTAAAACATCAGGAATGTCAAAAGAAGATATCCTCAAGCTTATGAATGGTCTCTCAACAAGTAAAACAGACCCCCCGATTGACATAGACCCTGGCAAGCAGGGTGATGGAAGTTCTGGCGACGGCAAAGAAGAAGAAGAAGGTGAACCCGAATGTAAAATAGACGGTGTTGGCTGGCTCGTGTGTCCTGTTATTGAATTTTTAGGCAATATTGCTGATGATGCGCAAGAACAGTTAGAAAAGTATCTGAAAATTAGCTCAAACATACTCACAGAGAGAGATCCGGGAAGCGTCTATGACTATTGGTCGATGGTGCGCAATTATGCAAATATTGCATTCGTGATCGTATTTCTCGTCATCGTGTATTCGCAGGTCACGGGGACGGGGATAGATAACTACGGCATCAAGCGTATGCTACCACGGCTTGTCGTAGGTGTCATCATGGTGAATATTTCTTTCTATATATGCGCGCTGATGGTAGATATCTCTAACTTGCTGGGCGCAAGCGCCTACGAGTTCATAACAAACCTAGGTGGCAAGGGGAGTGAAGAAGTCGGAGATTGGACGAGTAAGGGCAACCTTCTAACGACGATAGGAGCTGCTGCAATTGTAGTAGCCTCTGGATTCTTCTTTTTGTCGGCGACGCTTGGTGGTCTGGTGTTCGTCGTTCTTTTGGCCGTCACGACGGTATTTTTACTCGGTGTGCGCCAAGCCATGGTCATATTCTTAATCATCTTATCGCCATTAGCTTTTGTAGCTATGCTATTACCAAATACTGAAGGATTGTACAAAAAATGGTGGAAAACGCTACAGACTATGCTCTACATGTATCCTGTCATCGGTCTGATTTATGGCGCAAGCCGGCTAGCCGCAAGGATAATAAATGAACAAGACGACAAGCCGGTGTCTATGCAAGTGGTTTCAGCAATACTGATGTTTGCACCATTGCTGATCGTGCCAAATATCATTAAGTCTATGCTCGCTATAGGGGGTATAGCCGGTATGGTAGGCGCTGCTAACAATTTTCTTAACAAACACGTTGGTGGTAAGGCGCGAGCATTTGGTCAGCGGCTGAAAGATAATAATAGTATTGTGCAAGCATATAGGACTGGTAAGGAACAGCGAGCAAAAAATAGAGCGACGCGGCGCGCGATGAGGATGCATAAAGGTATATCTGGTGTAGTCGGTAGGGTTAGAGGTGGTAAAACCTGGAAACAGCGCGCTGAAAACAGCGCAATCGCTGCAGAAGACAAAGAGATACAAGAACGCGTAGATGATGCGGCCGCAAAGCAGGCGCGCTTGACTCATCAGGAAAGAATGGATATAGCAAAGACAGGTATGGTCAAGGACAAAAAAGGCAGAAACGTCAAAGCGAGCGACGAAGAGCGCGAGGCAGCGGTCGCATATGCGATGAAAGCTGGCGATGTGTATGAACGCCGCGATACGCTAGAGGGCTTGTACGGATCAGATAGTACGCGAGTCCGAAGAGTAGCGGTAGCTGGCGCCCGCGAAAGAGGCGACACCGAATTGTATGGCAATGGCGTATTAAGTCAGATAGAGAACGGCTCCAAAGAAAGTGACGCAAAAAATAAGCAAACTATGGGAACCTACTCGCAGCAAATGTCGGCACAACTCGTTGAGCGTATGCAAACTGGCGGTATTTCAAACGAAAAAATGCATCAAGACTACAAGACTGCAACTATGCTAAGTAACGCTGCGGTTGGACAGCACACTAACGCCAGCGGCCAGGCAGATGGCACGCTTGACACAGGCACAGACAGGCATGGCAATCAACGTGCTAATAGCGTGAGCCAGGCACGTCGGCAAGAGATGAAAGACCGGGCTATTGAATGGCAAAAGACTGAAGACGGACAGGGCAAAGCTGATAATATTCGTAAGAGGTGGGAGGACCTGTCAACAAAATAGCCTATGGCGGAATATACTGTTGCACAGGATGTCGAAGCTGACGACAAGCTGATCGGACCATTTAGTTTTCGTCAGTTCATTTATCTAATCGTCGTTGCAGGTGCTTCGGCTATCGCGTGGGGGCTAGCACAAATTTTCGTCGTACTAGCTATACTGCCGCTGCCTATCATATTGCTATTTGGCGCGTTGGCATTGCCATTACGTAAAGATCAGCCGATGGAAGTATATTTGTCTGCTGTCGTGTCATTTCATATCAAACCGCGCAAGCGTGTTTGGATTCCTGATGGTATAGATTCGCTGATAGACATTTACGTGCCAAAAACAGTCGATCCGCGGCGCACAAAAGATTTATCCCAAGTAGAAGCGGAGCAGCGATTTTCATATTTGGCGAGTATCGCCGATACAGGCGGCTGGTCAATCCGCCATGCTGCACAGCCGCAACCAGAGCAGATGGTGGCTGGTTCATCAATGGCACCCGATCAATACCATGAAGCACAACAAACCGAAGATATACTTGACGATAATGGCGACGTCGCGCATAACTTTGACACGATGATTTCAAACGCTGATATTGCGCGGCACGAGCGCATGGTGCAACAAATGCAACAAGCAGGTAATACGATGCCAACCGCCACAAATATGCCATATTATGACCCATACCCAACGATTCATCAGTCGGTGCTGCAACCGCTTAGCGACCAGCGCAATACTGCCACTACAGCGCCGGTGAATACCGAAACCACTAGCGCAAAACCGGTACCAAATGATATAATTAGTCTTGCAAATAATAGCAATCTGTCAGTCCAGACAATTCAACACGAAGCGAAGCGAATCCAAGAAAAGAAAGAGGCTGATGGCGAGGTATTTATTTCGCTACATTAGATAGATGATAGAGAGGAGTGGGTGTGCCGCCGAATAACCAGGGTAGTCCGTTGCAACAGCCTATAGCGCCGAATGGCGTAGCTGCGCAATATGGTACGCCTCAGACGCAACAACCGTTGCAACAGATGTCCCCCGCAGCAAACCTAGTAAACGAATCACAGCCCTCAAATGGCAAGGCTGCCGACGGCAAACCAACACCCAAAGCAAACTCCACGCAAAATACCTTACTAATATCTGAATTACGTGATAGCATGGTTATTTTGAACGACGGAACATTTCGTGCAGTTATCGCATGTAAATCAATTAATTTTGATTTGATGAGCGCACGCGAGCGCGACGGCATAGAGCTCAGTTACCAAGATTTTTTGAATGCGTTATATTTTCCAGTTCAAATTCTTATTAGATCGCAGCGAGTCGATATTGGTCCGTATTTAGACAAACTTGAGACGCTACGGCGCGACGAAGATAATATGCTACTCGGCGTTTTGATGGATGATTATATAAATTTCATCGACGAACTATCCGAAGAAGCGAACATTATGGACAAAAGTTTCTTCGTTGTCATTCCATATTACCCGTCGGGAAATATTTCCGATATTATGGACCAAAGCAAAGGGTTCTTTAGTTCGCTGTTTGGCAAAAAAAAGGATTTAGTAACAAAGATAGACGGTGAAACGTACACAAAAGCAAAAGATGAAATAAAAAACCGCGTTGATGCTGTTTTAAGTGGGCTCACTCGTGTCGGCGTGCAAGCAGTACGGCTCAACACAAAGCAGCTCGGCGAACTCTACTACAATGTATATAATCCCGACACAGCCGTACGAGAACCACTTGGTAACTTCAAAGATGTCGCGACGCTGTATGTTGGTAAGGAAGAAGGGCCAATGCCGGCGCAAGGAGTGCAATACTAATGGCACGCAAAAAAAAGACAGATCCGGTTGACATTGCCGCACAACAGAGGGCACGCGAGCAGGCTGAGGTTGAGCAAGCATTCTTAAAAGGCATGACGACGCTGCGCGATTTGATCGCGCCAAGTAGCCTGGAAATTCACTCAAGTTACTTTCGTATCGGCACAAAATATGGGCGAACAGTGTACGTGTACGGATATCCGCGCAAACTCTATACCGGTTGGCTATCGGAGTTAATCAATATTGACCAAGTAGTAGATATCAGCATGTTTGTATATCCCGTCGATACGGCAGTGGTGTTAAATAATTTGCGCAAAAAAGTAACACAGCTTGAGGCTGATATGGCGCTTAACGCCGAAAAAGGTCGCACGCGCGACCCGGCAAAAGAAGCCGCTCTTATTGACGCCGAACAACTTCGAAATGATCTCCAGATAGGCACGGAACGATTTTTCCGGTTCGGGTTATATGTCACGATTTACGCCGATAGTCTTGACGAGCTAAGTTTCATACAGCACACCATCGAAACATTCTTTGGGCAGAAATTAGTCTATACTAAAACTGCATCTAGTCAGCAAGAGCAGGGACTCAACAGCACTGTACCGCAAATGAGCGACCAACTACAGATTCGCCGCAATATGAACACGGGTGCTGTTAGTACGAGTTTTCCATTCACGAGCGCCGACCTCACGCAAGAAGATGGTATTTTGTACGGCATAAATATGCATAATAACGGCCTCGTGATATTCGACCGCTATACGCTTGAAAATGCTAACATGGTAGTGTTCGCGAAGTCTGGCGCCGGCAAGTCGTTTACAGTCAAATTAGAGGCTTTACGCAGCATGATGGTTGGCGCCGATGTACTCATCATCGACCCAGAGAACGAATACCAAAAATTAAGCGACGCCGTCGGCGGCAGCTATATCCGCTTAAGCCTAAGCAGCGACACGCGTATCAATCCGTTTGATTTGCCCCGTGTGATAGACAGCGACGAAGCAGATGACGCCTTGCGTGCGAATTTAGTAACCTTACACGGGCTTTTACGCCTAATGCTTGGCGGCGCATCAGCAAACAACGCCGGCGTCGGCTTAAGCCCGTCCGAAGAAGCTGATCTTGACCAAGGTTTAATTGATACATACGCTCGCGTTGGCATCACCAGCGATCCACTCACGCACACTGCGATGCCGCCAACGATGAGTGACCTCTACGATACGCTACTTCATATGGGCGGTACCGGACCACAACTCGCACAGCGCCTGCGTAAATTCACAACAGGAACATTCGCCGGCATATTCAGCCAACAAAGTAATATTGATATTAATAATAATATGGTCGTATTTAATATTCGCGACCTAGAAGACGAGTTGCGGCCAGTAGCAATGTACATTGTTTTGAGTCACATTTGGAATACAGTACGCACCCAACAAAAAAAGCGTATGCTCATCGTAGACGAAGCCTGGCAATTGATGAAGTACGACGATTCCGCCAACTTTATGTTTAGCCTTGCAAAGCGTGCCCGTAAGTATTACCTGGGACTAACGACGATCACGCAAGATGTCGAGGACTTCATGGGCAGCAAAATGGGGCGTGCAATTGTAGCAAACTCCAGTATGCAGTTACTGCTAAAGCAATCGCCAAGTGCTGTCGATGTACTCGGCGACGTCTTCAAACTAACCGAAGAGGAGCGCAAGCGGCTCGCTAACTTTCCTGTCGGGCAGGGGCTATTCTTTGCCGGACAAAACCACATTCATATTCAGATTGTCGCGAGTGATACTGAACAAAAACTCATCACTACAAATCCCCAAGCGCTCCTACAGCAGCAACAAGAGATGCAATCATCAGGAAATTAAGATAAACCAGGTATAATAGAGATATGGCACAGCAGACGCTCAACAGACCAGATGGCGATGAACGGAGCAAAATTGATCGCGACTATGATCGCGAGTTTAACGCAGCAGTCGAAAACAACACTCGTCCTGGAACGCATGAACGCGAGCAAGACACCCAAAACACCAACAATACTGCAAACAATTTGAGCAACCAGGAAAGCAGCACTACGACGCCAGACTATGATAAATCGGTCGCTGATCGCGAAAAAGACAACGCCGGCGGTGCATGGAAAAACAACGTTTCGGGAAGAGAAAAAGAAGAAAGCGGCAGTAAAGGAAAAAAACGATCGCGATTCGGACTAGGAAACATGAAAGGACTCGCCAAACGGTTCGGTCCAACCGGTATTGTCGGGACCGTGCTTGTGGGCGGTATCGGCGGGTTAACATTTACAGCCGGCCCAGCATCGCTGTTAGTCAATCTCAAGGAAAACTTTGTACAAAACCACGACCAACAAAGCGTCACTGCCGAAGTACGCAGCCGCAAGCTTTTGAATAAGCGCCTAGTGAGCAAAACAACAAGCGGTATATGCAGCAAAGTGAAGCTTGCTTGCCGATATCAAAAACCCTCAGACCGTCTATTAAAGCGTCTTAATGCCGAGGGGATAAAAGCGCTTGACGCAAACGGGGTTGAGATCGAAAAGCAGGGTTTTTTAACTGGAAAAACCCGTCCTGATAGCTTTCAGCTGAAAGACGGCAAGAAAGTACAGGCTTCTGATTTTATGGATACACTCAAAAAAGATCCCGAATTCCGGCGAGCATTTCGGCGCGCGCATAGCCCGCGTTGGATGAATTGGTTCGACGATACTGCTATAAAATTTCTCAATAAGCGAAAAATCAGCAAAAAACCGCCTGATGATATAAAAAATGCAAAAAACGCAGACGAACTAGAAGATGCGACAAAAAAAGCGATGACAACCGCAGATGAAGGTCAAGATGCTATTAGTAAATCAGTGCAAGAGGCCGGTGATGATTTTGCTAAAAAAGAGGGTAAAAAAGCAGCAAAACGTTCACATGGTGATGCAATTTTAGCAACAGCGCAAGGTGCTTGTATCGCTGCAAAGGTGCCAATTGTTGTCAATAAAGTCCTTCGTACATTTCGAATCGCACAACTCACAGCAATGGCTTTTACTGTGCTGTCAGTGGCAGACAAAATTAAAAAAGGCGAAGCTGAACCGCAAGAAGTTTCTAACGTCGCCTCATTATTGACCCAAACATATAAGATGTCAAACGGCACCGTTAAACGCTCTGCTATGGATTCAGGAGCTATGAAGTACGGGCTAGGACTCGGCACTGAAGGAGCAGATTCGAAATTTTTACCTACCATAGGCAGCGCTTTTGCAGCCTACACACAAATTGCGACAAGCGGCGTCGTTGAAGGGGTATGCGCCGCCGTTGGAAGTACCGAAGCACAAATAGCCGTTGACGTCCTAAAAGCTGCAAAAACGACCAATCCAGCCGGGTGGGCAGCTCTCATCGTTGACGGCGTCGTCGCCGTTATAGAGGCGGCAGGGTGGCTCGACGACGCGATTACGAGTATTGTGTCTACCGGCGTTCAGTTATTCACCGACCACGTCGACTGGAAAAAATTACTAGAATATTTTTTGGGTAATTTTGCAGCAAGCGCTCGAGGTATAGATCTTGGTGATGTCGTTTCGATTGGCTCAATTCTTAATTTTGGCGACCTCGCTAACGCCGGTGGTAATCTACCGCTCACTCCAGCACAAAAAACTGCGTTTGATGAGCAAATCAAAAACCCTGTAAAACTTGCCTGGGCACAAGAAGACCGGCTTGATCACAGCCCGTTTGATGCATCGAATCCTAATACATTTCTCGGCTCAATCGTAACGCAATTGTTGCCATATCAATCATCAATTTCAAACCCGATTAAAACAATCTCGTCGATCGCTTCAATATCAACCTCAGCGTTAGAACGATTCTTGATACCAGCATCACACGCCACAGAAATAAAAGGTAATATGTGCAAAGCTGATCAGCTTGTCGCGCAGTCAGGTGTTTCGTCCGGTCCGTTGTGTGATGTTCAGTACGGTATACCCACCGAATACATGGGTATTGAGCCTGACACTGTTCTTGATGAGCTGCATGACGCTGGAGAGATAGACGACGAGGGAAATCCAAAATCTGATAGTGATCTTTCCGACTGGATGAGTAGTTGTAATGCAGACGGTGATACACTGTCACTATCTAGCTGTACAGTTAATTCTCGGAAAGAAGCTTTGTATGGTCTTTATCAAATCGATAAACGCCAAGCCGACGGCATGGATAATGACCCGGATAAGACAGGGGCGTCAAGCTCAAGTTCTAGCTCGGGATCAAGCTCTGGATCAACATCATTGCCAGAAGGCTCAGCTCAAGAACTAGCTAAACAAATTTTAGACAATCAAAATATTACTCTACCAGATCCATCAGAAGGATATGATTTTGACCCCTATCAGCAGATGAAAGATACTGCAGATGGCAAAGACGCAAAACCCGCTGCATTGCAGCCGCGATTGTTACAGGTGCTCTTAGCTCTCGCGAAAAATCACACTTTCAAGATAACAGCACTTGGGCGCGACGATTCAGTGAGTTACAGCCATTGCAGTACGGCGCCTTACAGTACCCATTGTATTGGCGAAGCGGTAGATTTAATCAATATAGATGGCGGAAGTACGACCGGAGACGATTCGGCTTCAGTCAGCGTTTTGAAAGATATCTTAGATAATAAACTACTACCTCAGGGTGCTGGTATCGGACAAAGCGGATGTGGTAGTGCCGAACGGGCTGATATAGATAACAAACTAGAGGCTGCAGGATATATCCCGCATTCAGACGGATGCCACCACCTACACCTCGCCTTACGTAGGAATAACAAAGCACCTAAGACATGGTAAAGGACATGATGAAGCGTTTCACAACATACATGCTATGGATATCAGCAACAGTTTTTGCAATTTCTTCGCCAGCCTCTGCTGCACTCTTGTATCCAATTGACGATCAGGGTAATGACATATACTTTTATGGCGAGAATTTCTGCGGTGAAAGCAGTGACGGGTCAAACCCTGATTTATCGACGATTTCTCCAGGAAATGGTGAACCGAACGGTATGACTTACCCAAATCTAGGAGCTCAACAAATGGCTGGTGCAATTGAGATGTTTGTAAAGGACTATGCTAGATCGTTTTCTCCAGAAACTCCGGACGATAAAATACCACTCCGCGGTACAGGAATGGTCGCTGTTGCGAGTGCAAAAAAAGCTAATATAAGCCCATTCCTCGCCTATGCACACTCAGTCATTGAGTCAAATATGGGACTTGCGAAGATAGAAGGAGCGCAAACGAAAATTTGGCAAGGACATAATGTGTTCGGGCGTTCAGCGACAGGTAGCCAACCTCACGTATGGGAAGGTGATCGTAACTGGTATAGATGGAGCTCTTTTAGGGCTAGCCTAGATAGCGAGGCGCCAGAGAATAAGGAGAGAGAAAGTGGCGACTGGTAT
Source organism: uncultured Candidatus Saccharibacteria bacterium (assembly GCA_938045235.1). GTDB lineage: Bacteria > Patescibacteriota > Saccharimonadia > Saccharimonadales > Saccharimonadaceae > Saccharimonas. The sequence goes on along the minus strand of CALIMZ010000008.1, from coordinate 14,033 downwards.
AGTTATGACCGTGACGTCTATTCAGAACAAATTGATCAAGGTTTATCTGCCTACGCGCACCGCTATGCCCCCTCAGAAGATGGAAACGATACTGCTGGGTATATAGCAAAGGTGCAGAATATTCTTAATGAATTAGCAAAGCTCGCCGGTGGAAACATAACGACATCTGGTCTTGAACAATCTTCTTCTTCTTCTTCAGAAAAAACATCAAACTGCTGCTCTAACCCATCAACCGGCGGCTCAATGGTGACGATGCGTGGAGACAATGCCGAAACCGCACTCGGCTACCTAATGAGCGTGGGGAGCGGGCAAAAATTAACGCTTGCGCAGGCTGCTGGTATCGTTGGGAATCTTCAAGCTGAATCAACGGAGGCGCTTGATCCAAAGGCTTCCAACGGAACCCATACTGGTATTGCTCAGTGGGATAATGAAAACCGCTACGCCAAAGTAACTGAATTTGCAAAAGCCATAAAAGGTGATGCAAGTGATTTTACGGTACAGCTTCGATTTTTAGCTTGGGATCTTACGCTAAATAATGAATGGCCAGGTAATACGGGGGGGTATGGTAATGCGCTTAAAGCAATTCAAGCAACCTCAACCCCCGAGGATGCTGCAGCTGCTTATGAGGAAGTGTACGAAAACAGCGGAGGGCAGGCACTTGAGACGCGCAAAGGAAATGCTCGCGCCCTCTATGATAAATATAAAGACGACAAGTCACTTACGTCATCAAAAACAAGTGCAAAAGGTACGAGTGCATCATGCTCAAGTGTAAGCAGTGGCGATGTCGGTAAACTACAAGATCTAACGCTTAAGTATGCGTGGTCAGAGGGCGGACATGGCACAGATAGAAAACCAGATTACGCAACAGCTATCGGGAAAGCAGAGTCGGAAGGTCGCTATGTCGGCAGTTATCACGGTGTTGATTGTGGCGGATTTACGACGACACTTATATATGACAGCGGTTTTGACACGACATACAACCATAATGCTAAAATATCCGATGGAGCTGGCTATACTGGCGTACAAAAGGCATGGGCGGAGGAAAACTGGCAGCGCTTAGGCACAGCAAACGGCACATACGAACCAGATGGTGGTACGTTTACTGATGATAAATTACAGCCTGGTGATGTTGCTTTTTCACCAGGACATACCTGGATATATGTCGGCGAGCTAGGCGGGTTTGGAAGTAAATATGCCTCGGCATCATATGGCGAAAAAGCGCCGGCCGTCGCCGGCGAAGGGTTCGGTTACAATTCACCGACATGGTATCGTAAAAAAGGAGGATCAAGTTCGGCGAGCTCAAAGAGTTCGGGTCTAAAAACACCGAAAGGAGAAAAGTAAAATGAGTAAACGACGTATAACCTCCATTATATTCGTGATATTAACTGTTGTATGCAGTGGTGTTGTCTACAATATATACCTCTCATTTGAACGTGCTGGTAAAACAGCCGTCACGCTAGTAACTGCACCGACAGACGCAACCGTCGCATTTACAAATACCGCCACTAAAAAAGTAACGAAAGGTAGTCACGGTACCGTCTATATTGAACCTGGTATCTACGATATATTAGTAGAGAGAAAAGGCTTTAACTCATACAAAAAAACACAAGATATATCAAAAAACAATACGGTTATTGCTGAACTTTCACCGCAAACCAAAGAAGCAGTAGAGTGGGTGAAGAGACACCAAGACCAATATAATAAACTTGAAGCATTCGCTGGTAAGAAATCGCTTGAATACAATAAATCAGTCACCGACAAGTATCCGCTCATTGGCGTTTTGCCGCTTAAAGATCCGTATTATTCGATCGGACACTACAAAAAAGATAGTGGCGGGCCAGTCGTTGTTATTACAACGGAATCACCGCAATACCGTTATATTGCCACGCGGCGAATCGTAAGTATGGGATATAAATTAAGCGATTATCGTATTGAATACAAAGATTTTCAAAATCCGCTGAAGGAGAAAAAATAATGGAAAACCTGCCATTCACGCGCAAACAATTGATTATGATCAGTGGCGGCTTTAGTATTGTCGTTGTACTGATGGTGATTTGGGCATATTTCGCAACACACCAATATTTGACAATCACCTACGACGCCTCAATATACAAAAGCGTTGTACTATACCAAGGAGCCGAATCATCAAGCGAAAAAACAATCGCACCAACCAAAACAGTTGTTGAAAAAAAAATTGAGTCTGGCAAAACCTATAATTTGTCAAAAGGAAATTACTATCTGATTGCGTCGGGCGACGGCGTCAGCACGAACATGCAAGGAATTTTGCTAAAAGACAGAGTAATACGTACACTTGATTACGAGCTATCAGAGAAACGACTCGCCGAGCTGTCAAAGAGCGAAAAAAGTAACATTGACAATGCTATTCATACACGCAATCACAATATTGGCACCATCTATAACATTGCCAGTGAAACAGTCACCGAGAAGGGCGATTGGGCAATTGCTGCGCTTGTATTTAAGGGCTCAGCGACTGATTTGAATCGCGACACACAAAAAGTCGTATTACAAAAGAAAAATAACCATTGGCAGGTCGCCTGCGCGATTCAAATTTCGATTAGCAAATATGAGTGCCCGCAAGCACCGCAAGCCGTGCTTGAACGTGCCGACACAATTGACATCCGTACGCAGACGCCGCTCATGCCAGGCTATATGGTCAACCGAGAGTCTGATATTAGAGGAAACGAGGTTGATACAAGTGAGCCAGATCCTAGACGTACTAAGTAGTAGCACTCGCCGTGCTCGTCATCACCACCTGATTCGCCTTAAACTCAGCGAGTAGCGCACGCTGACGCTGTTCGTCAAGCTCGCCAAACACATCATCAAGAAGTATAATTGGCGGCACGCCAGATTGTTGCTCAATATATTCCGCTTCAATGAACTTCATCGCCAGTACAATCGTCCGGCATTCACCGCGTGACGCCGCCTGCGCTGCCGGTACGTGATTAAAGATGATATGAATATCATGTCGGTGCGGACCAACGCTTGTAGCGCCTGCTACGCGGTCGTAATCAAATTTTTCCTCATACTGACGCAGAAGCTGTTGCGACGTTGCTGTGTCGTTATGCGAATATGCGATTGACACTGAATCGTTATTATGTGCAATCTGTCGATATAGCGCAGTGATGCGTTCATGAAATATCGCCGCAACCGCTTGGCGCTTTGCAATAATTGCCGCACCATAATCGCTCAACAGCACATTCCACGGAAACAGTACATCGCGCGTCACGCTAGAATCTTTCAATAGCTTATTTCGCTGCTGCAAAGCGCGTTCATACCGGCTAAGCTGGCTGCTATAATGCGGATCATACTGTTGGATCAGCGTATCAACAAGCTGGCGGCGGCGCTGCGGCGAACCGTTAATAATCCGTAGGTCTTCCGGCTCAAATAATACAATTGGGTACTTTAGTTTATAGGGCAAGCGCGCGTATTTTTTATCATCAATGATAAACTGGCGAGTCTTACGGGCACCGACCGTACCGTACTGGACACGATAGGTAAATATATCAGTTTCAAGCACGATGCGGTAAAAATCCGTCCCGTAGCGACATACTGCCAGGTCACTTCCACGGAACGATTTGCCACGCAATGCAATATAGATTGCTTCAATGAGCGACGTTTTGCCGCTGCCATTTGCACCCGTTATCAGCGTCGGATTTGTTATGAAATCAAGCGTCTTCGTGTCGTGTACGCGGATATTTTGGACTGTTAGTCGGATAATGCGCATACTAGCTCTTAAGCGGCATAATGATATGGGTGTAATTCGGCGCTTCTTCGGCGGCAGTTAGTACGCATGGCGACAACTTACCGCTAAATCGAAACTGGACAGGATCGCCATCAATCACGTTGAGCGCGTCAGCGATGTAGCGCGAATTGAGCGTAATATTGCCGTCGCCTGCTACCTCGGCGCTCGCTGTGCTCGTATTTTCACCGAGCTCGCTCGCAATTGAATGAATGCTAAGCTGCTGTTTTTCGCTGTCAATCGTCACTGTAACGCTTCCGCCGGAATCGCGTGCGAATAAGCTAGCAATCTTTACAATACGCGAAAATTCACCGCTCGCAAGCGTCGCCGTTATCTCTGACGTTTTCGGAATAAGCTGCTGATAATTCGGGTAGCTGCCTTCAATCAGCCGACTGGTGATTTCCGCTTCGCCGACGCGAAACCGCACTTGCGTATCATCAAACAACACTTCAACCGACTCGGTTGCATCTGAAATCGTCCGCAATACTTCTTGCAGACTTGTTGTTGGCACGATAGCCGCAATCTCGCTCGTCGTTTCAAATAAGCGGCGCTGCGCCAAACGATATCCATCCGTGCCCGCCAAGTATAAATGTCCGCCATCGGTGTGCCAATATACGCCAGTTAGCACTGGCCGCGACGTGTCGTTGCTTGTCGTAATAATCGTTTGGCTAATCGCTTGCTTGAAGTCAGCTTCGGCAATGGTGTACGTCACAGCTTGTTTTTCATCAATTGATGGCAGCTCAGGGAACTCTGCCGCGCCAACGCCCGTCATGATTGACGAATAATTGCCGGATGCGATTGTCATTGACGTTCCTTTGCTCGACAATTCAATTGTACCTTTCGGTAGGCTGCCGACATATTCGCTCACTAGTCGAGCGGGCAGGGTAATATCGCCTTGTTTTACGATTTTTGCGCCAACATAGCACGTTGCTGCAATTTCAAGGTTCGTTGCTGCTACTAATAGCCGTGTGCCATCGGTGCGCAACAAAATATTACCGAGAATCGGCAAACCAGTTCGATTACTTGCGACGCGGCCAACAATCGACAATGCGCGTGCGAAATTTTCTTGTGTGACTGAAAGTTCCATAATATTATCCTTTTATTATATTTAATTGGTGATGATATATAGTAGGCCCTGTGGAAATGGTGGAAAAAGTGCTTATTTCTAGAGGTCGTTCGTGATTATTGTGCAGGGGAAATATGGTGCGGATAATGCGAAGAATCCAGTGGATAATTAGGGCATTTATCCACGCAGCACTTCTCGCTGCACTCATGCGAAACAGGACAGGGGATATGCGAACACATGTTTTACTCACAGGTATTCGCTGATAATTCACTTGTTTTCCACACATACTACGCATACAACTTCTCCCGAATCTCAACGACTTGCTCGCGAATCAAGAAATCAAGTTTAATTGCCCGCTCAATTTTGTCGACCGAATGAATTGCAGTAGTATGATCTTTGCGTCCGAGCTCTTGGGCGATGCGCGGAAAACTCATATGTAATTCGCTGCGGAGTAGGTACATCGCAATTTGCCGCGGTACGACGATGTGCTTATCGCGCTTGCTTGAACACATTTCTTTGCTGTCAATTTGGAAGTGGCGTGCTGTCTTGTCGATAATTTGCCGGGCGGTAAGATGCTGCGGACGGCTTTGGCGGACATTGCCGAGCAGCCCTTCGGCGGTAGCTGTATCGGGCGGTACGCCGCGCATCTCGGCGTAGGCGAGTAGCTGGTTGAGCGCGCCTTCAAGTTCTCGTACATTCGTTTTAATATTTTGCGCTAGATATTCAATTGTTCCGCGCTCTAGTTGAATACCGGATAACGCCGCCTTTGTTTCAATGATAACGCAGCGCGTTTCAAAATCAGGCATCTGAATATCAATTGCCATACCCCATTCAAATCGGCTGCGTAAACGCTCGGTAAGCGTCGGAATGCTACGCGGCGGCTTGTCGCTGCTGATGATAATTTGTCTGTTTGCCTGATGAAGCGTATTAAATGTATGAAAAAACTCTTCCTGTGTTTTTTCCCTGCCGGCGATAAACTGAATGTCGTCGACAATTAAGACATCCATTTTGCGGTATTTATCGGAAAAGCCGGCTTTTTTGAATCGAACTGCCTCTAAAAATTCTTTCATGAAGGTCTCGGTACTAATGTAGGCAACTTTCATGTTCGGGTCATTTTTGATGATTTCGTTGCCAACTGCTTGAATCAGGTGCGTTTTGCCTAAACCGACGCCGCCGTAAATAAAGAGCGGGTTATATTTTGTGCCAGGGGCGGCAGCTGCCGCTTGGCAGGCGGTGTAGGCGAGGTCGTTGCATGAGCCGACAACAAACGACTCAAAGGTGTAGCGCGGATTCAGCGTTTCATGAGCATGTGAGGCTTTGCTGCGTATTGGCGAGGGCGTAGCAACGAGTTCGCGTAAACGATTGTCTTTCGCGGTATCATGTGTCGTTTCACGGCTCAGTATCTTCTTTTTTTCCTTCTTTACTTTGTATTGGATCGTTGGTGCAGTTAAATTATTATGCGCAAGCACTTCGCGGATTTGTTCGTCGAACCTTTTTTCGAGCTGCGTTTTACAAAAGACATTAATAACGCCGATAGTAACAACCTTGTCGTTGTACTCAAGTAATTCGGTGTCTTTAAACCATGTTTCAAAGCTTGCATGCGACACCGACAGCTCTAGCTCGCCGAGTACGCTTTGCCACAATGAGTCTCTCATATAACCAGTAATCTACCCTCTCTGCTGTCACTCTGTATTCGTATACTTCATCATAGCGAAAAAAATAGTTTTCCACAACTGGTTATGTATACGAAATAGACGTATGAATAGGCGGGTGCGTATAGAGGTAAGATTTATCCACATTTTACAATTACCTCTGTAAAGTTGTGGATAACTATGCGAAAAATGTGGACAATAATCAATAGCTGTGCGATATTTTCGACAACAAATCAAGCCTATATTGAACTGAGTAATGATTTTTGCTATAATACCGGTAATATGCCAAAGCGAACATATCAACCACACACTCGCCACCGCGCGAAAACACACGGTTATCGTGCGCGCCGGGCGACTAAAGCTGGACGCGCCGTTCTCAAACGCCGCCAAGCGAAAGGTCGCGCTCGGATCGCGCTCTAAAGAGGATAATAACGCCGCTAGTAAAGAAGCGGCGTTATTATTGCTATAATACTTTAGTATGCTTGCAGCAACCTATCGATTTCACGGGCACGGCAGCCTCGGCTACCTTTACCGCAACGGGCGAGCCATTCGTTCGCGCTGTTTAACGGTGAAATATATTGCTAATCCGCGCCGAAAATATCCGCGGTTTGCGGTGGTAGTAAGTAAGAAAATATATAAATCGGCTGTTCGGCGCAACCGAATCCGCCGCCGCATATACGAATGTATCCGCCGAGAATTGCCGAATTTGTCAAACGCTGGCGATCTGGCGGTGATTGTTACAAGCGCCGAGGTGCTAACGATGCCCGCCGCCGAGCTTGATTCGCTCGTCGTGCAGCTGCTTCGCCAGGCGTGTCCTCAATAATGGAGCGATAAATAGGTAAAGCGGCGAAAAAATGGTATACTTACACTAGATAATACGACGAGGAGAGATGTTTTGTTTGAGACGATCGTAGTAAATCCGATTTTTAATGCGCTGATGCTCATTTATAGCGCCGTGCCTGGCGGTGATTTCGGCGTTGCGCTCATTATTTTTACGATTATCGTACGCCTGTTAATGTATCCGCTCGTGAAAAACCAGCTGCATCAAACAAAAGCAATGCGTAAATTGCAGCCGGAATTAGCGAAAATTAAGAAAAACGCTAAGGGTAATAAACAAATTGAAGCGTTGCAGCAGATGGAGTTGTACAAGCGCTACGGTATTAAACCACTGCGCTCCATTCTCATTTTGATTATTCAGCTGCCGATTTTTATCGCATTGTTCCAAGTGATCCGTGTCATCACCTTGCACCGCGATCAGGTAGCGCAGCATATTTATGAGCCGTTTAAGCATATTGATGCAATTAAGGCAGTGATTGAGCACCCCGAGAACTTTAATCACACAATGCTTGGGTTTATTGATTTGACGAAAACAGCGTTTAGTAACGGCGGCGTTGATGTGGTACTCCTCGTTCTAGCGGTGGTTTCAGCGCTGACGCAGTATGTTATGTCGAAACAAACCATGCCGGCAGATAGCAAAGGCAAGAAATTCCGCGATCTCATGGCGGAGGCGGCAGCTGGCAAACAAGCTGATCCGAGCGAGATGAGCAGCGCGATGACTCGCGGCATGATGAAATTTATGCCGATTATGATGTTTATGATTATGGTAGGGTTGCCAGGCGCGCTTGCGCTCTATTACACAATTTCGAACTTATCGGCAGTAGCACAGCAGCACTACCTCTTGAAAAAGGATGTCGGCGAACTTGATGAAATCGCCGACGAAGCAATTAAAACCAAAAAAAGCTCCGCGAAAGGGGCGAAAAGTCAGCGCAAAAAAACAGGCGCCGAACGCGCGAAACAGGCGCGCGAGGGTCATGTTACGCGGATAAAAGCGAAAGGATAGGAGAAGCTATGGATCGAGAAGAATCAGTTGAATTTGCACGCAAGCTCGTCGAAGATATCGTGTCGTTTTTTGGCGAAAATATTGCCGTTGAAGCACGCGTTGAAGATGATATGATTACGCTTGCCGTTGAAAGCAGCGATTTGAACAGCATTTTGATCGGGCGTAATGCCGAAACGCTGCGCAGTCTTCAATATATCGTGATGACAGCGCTTCATAATAAAGGCGCGGCGCTTACGCATGCTGTCGTCGATGTTGCAAACTACAAAAAACAGCGCGAAGAAAAAATTGCCGAAAAAGCGCGCGGTTGGATCGAAGAAGTGCGCCGCAGCGGCGACTCGCACATCGCGCGCATCAATGCCGCCGACCGCAGAATCGTGCATCGTGTTGCCGCTGAATATAGCGACATTCGCACCTATTCCGAAGGCGAAGGGCGCAACCGTTACATCGTGATTGCGCAAGCCGGTTCATGATATACTACATGTATAACCTAGCGTAAGAAAGGATAATAGGTATGACAGGTGTATTGTTAGTAATTTTACTCGTTATTATCGTGGCAGTCGTGGCGATTGCCGGCGCATTGATCGCGATGTATAACGGGCTTGTTAAGCTTAATATTAAAGTTGAGGAAGCATGGAGCGGTATCACGGTGCAATTGAAGCGCCGCGCCGATCTGATCCCGAACTTAGTGGAAACCGTTAAAGGTTACGCTGCGCACGAAAAAGGCGTATTTGAAAAAGTCACCGAAGCGCGCGCGTCAATTATGAACGCGACGACGCCGCACGACGCCGCTAAGGCGGATGGCGAACTGACAAGCGCCCTTAAAAGCCTGTTTGCGGTCTCGGAAAACTACCCGGAATTGAAAGCGTCGCAGAATTTCACGGATTTGCAAGATCAGATTACCGACACAGAGGACAAAATTGCCGCATCGCGCCGGTTTTACAATGCGGTCGTTACGCAATTTAACACTAAACGCAAAGTATTCCCAACGAATATTTTTGCCGGCATGCTCGGATTTCATGCCGATAAAGAGTTCTTTGATGTCAGTGAGAGTGAACGTGCTGCAGTTGAACAGCCGGTCAACGTAAAGTTTTAGTAAAAGCAGAGGAAAAGCTCAATGGTTCAGATTATATCCGCAGCCCTTGAGCTTTTTGCGCGCGCAGGCGGCGGCGGATCGGGAGGCGGCGGCGGAGATGGCGATGGAATCAGCTTTCTCGCGCTGATCGGCTACGTGCCGGCGCACGGGCTCGGTGCATTTTTACGCCGCAAACTACCATCAGAGTCCGGCGCTGCATCGTTACTTGCCCATGTGATTACGTGGCCGCTAGCTATTATATGGGCGATTGCATGTTTCGCGATGTTTGGCGGCGGCTTTTTTGGTTCTATTGTTGCGCTAGGGGCAATTATCGGTGCGCCAGCGGGCTTGTTTAATTGGTTCAGCGAAGTGCTGAAGCAATCGGCGGACGTTAAGCGGCGGCTCAAGCGAGCAGCGGCAAACGATCCAATGTGGGATGAGGCGCAGCTTATTGATTTTGCTAAACAAGCATTTATGCGCTATCAATATGATTGGTCGCGTCAAGATACCGAATCAATGAAGCAATATATGACCGAGGGTTATCACTACCACGCATCCCTCTTTATATATACGTTGCAACTAATGCAGCGCACAAACACGATGGAAGATATTGCGATTGATGAAACAGTTGTTATGCAGGTTCACGATGACCAAAATGACGCGAACGACCGAGTGACAATAGGAATTACGGCGCATGCTAAAGATACGCTTATCAACACGGCGGCGAACACGGCGATTTTCACGGACAACAATTCATTCACGGAATATTGGACATTTGCGCGGAGCGGCTCAACTTGGCTGCTTGCCGATATCGGTCAGGCAACAGCGGATATGGCTGCCTATAATAATGAGCTGGCGGCATTCGCGGCGCGGAATAATTACTGTTATAGCGTTGATATGGGTTGGCTATTTATACCAGAGCGCGGACAATTGTTTGGGCAGGCGAAGTTTGGCGTCTCAGATATTAACAACCACGTTGTAGGGCTATATAAAGAATCGTTGTTAGTACAATTGTATACATACGCTTCATCTAATGGTGCGCGGCCGCGGGTAATTGCGCAGGTGAATGTGCCGAAAACGTATGGTAATATCATCGTCCACCGCAAACAGAGTTCAAGTATTAACACGCGTGGGCTAGAGCGCATCGAAACCGAGTGGGTTCAATTTAACCAGCAATATGAAGTGTACGCGTCAAATACCGAGCAGGCGACAAGCTTTGAGCTGCTTAACCCAACCTATATGGAGCAGCTCGCGGCATTGCCGTTTTCGGTAACGATTGAGGTGGTAGACAACGTAATCTATCTCTACACTGATGAGCGCGGCACCGATGTCGCAACCTACGACATGATGCTTGATTTGGTGCATAAAGCATTCAAAGAACTACGGCTGTAGCGCCTGCATATACACCGCATGCGTCTCTTCCGCCATACGCCGCCAGGAATACTTGGCGACTTGTACTGTGCCTTTTTTAATGAGTGTACGGCGTCTTTTAGGGTTAGTAATGACGCGCTCAATTGCAGCGGCCATATCGTCGGTATCAAGCGGATTGAAATATTCGGCGGCATCGCCTAAAATCTCGGGCATACACGACGCATTGCTGCTAACAACCGGCGTGCCGTACGCCATTGCTTCAAGCGGTGGCAAGCCAAACCCTTCCATGAGCGACGGGAAGACGTACACGGCAGTTTTTGTGAGCAACCAGTCGCGCTGTTCATCGGGCAAGAATCCTGTAAAGTGAATATTGCGATAGCCTTGTTTTTCATAAAACGCTTTGTTTATCGTCGTGTCGCGGTTCATGCGCCCGACAAATACCAGCCCTAGATCGGGGTATTTTTTCAGTAATTGTTGATGCGCGGCTGCTAAACGACGGAGGTTTTTATAATCTGGCTGCTGTCCGATATACATGATAAAGTTATGAAATGGCAACTCGCGATACGGCTTAAGCGCCCCCTTATGAATTTCGCCCGACTCGTAAATCACCGTGATGTTGTCGTCGGGAATGTTCGTAAACGCTTGAAATTCGCGCTTAGTCGTCTCGGAGATCGCGATAATATGGTTGCTCGTACGCGCTACACGCTTAAACACGAAGCGCCCAACGAATTGCTTAGCATGGTATAGCAGCCAATTTTTGTCGGAATTGTATGTTTTGAACAAAGTCATGTCATGTACAGTTGTAACGTGTTTGCCGCGGTATAAAATCGGCTGTTGCGGCATGCAAAAGTGCACTAAATCCGGTTTGAGTTTGTCGAGGTAGTGCTTGAAGCCGATCTGCTCGGCGAATGAATAGTTATCAAACTCTGCGACGCGCACGGTGAAGTTTGGTCTTGCTGGCTGCCAGTAGTGCTTGTCCTTGGCGCGCACGAGTACGCTATAAGAATTTTCGTTGTCAATTTGCTGCAAATACTCCAGCAGCTTAACGATGTATGTGCCTGTGCCGGAGTTAATAACGCGCGCGTCAATTGCAATATGCATTACGTGATATCCTTTCGAAATACTAATATATCATACGTGAGATAATTCCAGGTAAGCGATACGATTGTACCGGCGAGTTTTGCAGCGAGAAGTGCAAGCGATTCGTTATGCAGCAACGCAACGCATAACGGTGAAATTAACCAGATAACGCCGTTTTGCAATACCCATAGCCCGAACAGTGTCACGATAGTGAATAGCACTATCTCGCGTTTAACATTACCGCTACTTGAACGAAAGGTATATTTTTTGTTAGCGAAAAAACTAAAAATAAAGGCCAGGCCGGTTGACAAGGTATTGCTAGTGATTTTCGGCAGCCCAAGGTGCGTAAACAAGAGCAGCAGCCCAAAATCAAGCGCAGTGTTGATTGCGCCGACGATGCCGAAGCGAATGATTTTATTGTTTTTTATCATGCGCTTGGTGGTACTCCTCAATGAGGTAGAGCGGGCGTTGTTTTGTCTCGTTGAAAATCCGGCCGATGTATTCGCCGATAATGCCGAGAAAAATCATTTGTACGCCGCCCATGAATAAAATTACTGCCATCAGCGATGAATAGCCGGCGCCAGTTGGTACGCCAAATAATGGACGAATCACGAGGTATAATATGTAGCAAAACGCCAAGCACGATACGATTAGTCCGAAAACCGAAGCGATTCGTAGTGGCGCGGTCGTGAAGCTGGTAATGCCGTCGATTGCTAAATTAATAAGTTTGCGGTAATTCCACTTCGTTTCGCCGGCGATGCGCGGATCGCGGTCATAAAAAATCTCTTTCTTTTTATAACCGATCCAACTAAACATGGCTTTGGTATTGCGCTGCGATTCGCGAAATTGTTTAAGCGCGTCAACGCAGCGGCGATCAAGCAGGCGAAAGTCGCCGGTATCAATTTGAATCGGAATCGTGGTTGATGATTGCAGTAGTTTGTAGTACCACTGCGAGGTTTTCTTTTTGAGCCAGGTTTCGCCATCGCGGCTTTTGCGGCGGGCGTAGACGTCGTCGTACCCCTGTTCCCATAACTTGATCATGTCGGGGATTAACTCGGGCGGGTCTTGCAAATCGGCGTCAATGATGACGAGCGCATCGCCTTGTACGTGGTCAATGCCGGCGATCATGGCAATCTCTTTACCGAAATTGCGCGATAGATTGATATATGACACGCGGCGGTTAGTTTTGGCGTACCGCTTGATGATTTCAAGCGTTTCATCGCGGCTGCCGTCGTTGATAAAAAGAAATTCGAAATGGTAGCCTTTGACCGATGCTGTAAGCGCATCGAGCCGCTCAAAAAGCGCTGCGAGCACAGCTTGCTCGTTATAGGCAGGAATGAGAACGGAAATAGTCTTCTTCATGGGGTTATTATATCATTTTACACGTGCTATTAGCTTGTCGATTGACGTCGCAGTTACAGCGCCGGCGGCTTGTAGACGAGCCGTCTTTGCGGCGGCGGATTCAAGCTCGTTTGTGCCAAGAATCGCTCCGGCGTGTCCGAGCTGTACGCCGCGCGGTGCATGATGGCCGGCAATATACGCATACACCGGTTTGCTAATGTGCTGCTTGATGTGGTCGGCGGCAGTAATCTCGCTCGTGCCGCCGATTTCACCAATCAGGATGATACGCGCAACATCTGGGTCGCGCTCAAAGAGATCAAGGCAGTCTGTGAAACTTATACCGCGCACCATATCGCCGCCGATCCCGATGATATATTTTTGCCCGAAGCCGCGTTGGGTGAGTAGGCTCATCGCTTCGTACGTAAGCGTGCCGCTGCGGCTGACGATTGCTGTGTCGCCAGCTGCAGCTAATGATGTTGGAATAATACCAAGCAGCTGCCTGTCTGGCAGTAACACGCCGGGGCAATTCGGACCGATCAAAACCGAACGGCTACGATGTAATTTTTGCTTAATCTCGAGCATATCATGCACTGGTACGCCTTCGGTGATACAGATGATGAGCGGGATTTGCGCCTGAATAGCCTCTAAAATAGCGGCTTTGGCGTGCGGTGCTGGCACAAAAATCACGGAAATATCAATGGCAAAAAGTTTTTTGATATCGTCAATTGTTCGAAAAACAGGTACGCTGTGAACTTCGGAAACGGATTGATTAGGCGAGGTGCCGGCGACGATAGATGTCTTGTAATCAAGCATGTTTCGCGCATGAAACCGGCCGTTTTTGCCAGTGATTC
>CALIMZ010000007.1:0-6689 GCA_938045235.1 uncultured Candidatus Saccharibacteria bacterium | reverse complement strand
ACCCGGATTGCCAGGATGAAAACCTGGTGTCCTAACCGTTAGACGATAAGGCCACAGAGGTAGGTATATACCCTACGCAATTACTAAAGCGCGTTGCTCTATTTTACCAGATGGCACTTTATAGCGCAAGCGCTCTGCCGCTAAGCAAAACGTTACGGAACGGTCTTTTTCGGCGGCTTTTCCAGCCGGCGAATCGGCAGCCGAAATCCGAAAGTACTACCTTTTCCAAGCTCCGACTCAAAAATAAGCGAGCCGCCGTGCCCATGTATCACTTTTTTTGCAAGATACAGACTGATACCTGTACCGTCTGGGCGCTGGCGGCGAGCATTTTCAGCGCGGAAAAATTTCGTGAAAAGCCGCTTTTGCGCGTCTTTTGGCACGCCCATGCCATGGTCGACGACTCGCAGTACTACATCGCCATTCTCAATCGACAAACGCACGCGTACTGTATCAGCGTTCGGTGAATAATAAATCGCGTTATCAATCAAATTCATAATCACCTGGCGCAATTTATTCTCATCTAAATACAATAGCGGAAAGCGCGCAGGCTTACGGAGCCTCACATTCACCTTGTGCGCCGACGCTACCTGGCTGACATTCGCAACCTCTTCAGCGACCAGAGATACTAGATCTGTCTGCACTTGATCAATAACAAACTTGCCCGTTTGTAGCCGGCTCACGTTCAGAAAATCGCTGATCAAATGCACCATGCGCTCACTGCTCGTAAAGACTTCTTGCAATAACTGCCGCTGCGAAGCGCTGATTTCGCCCGCGTCGCCGTCGAGCACCATACTTAAATAAACCTTTAACGCTTGTGAGCGGCGTGCGCAGCTGGTGGCTCGCCATGCTCACAAATTCATCTTTTACCGTATCAAGAAACCGCAGCTGCTCGTTTGACCGGCGCAATTGTGCCGTCGCATCATTGACTTCATGCTCCAGAGTGCCAGCGAAGCGGCGAATTTCTTCCAAGCGAAAAATATTTAAGAGCGCTATTGATAATTGATCTGCCAGCACGCCAAACAAGGCTATATCCCGTTTACGATATTCGCGTTCATCTTTTCCTTCGCCAATTACTAAATAGCCGATCTCCTGTGTAGAGACGCAAAGCGGCAGGATAACCGCGATACCGTGCATGCTAATTGTGCCATTCTGTTTGAGTTGCGTGATCGCATCGTACGCCATATGCGCCGTTAGCCGTTTACCGACGGCGTGTGGTTTATGCTGCGCATCTTTGAAAACAACGGCGACATAGCGCGGGCGAAACATGTCAGAGAACGCCCGCAGATACGAACGAAGCAGCGTATCAAGGTCGGTCGACCGTACAGTTAGCCGCGTCAGAACGTTGACCACATGCTCTGCGCTATACTTACGGTGATAAAAAATACGCTCCGCATACCGATCAAACATTCGGCGAAGCGGCTGGAATGCAAATGCCGCCACCAGCACGAGAATCGTATTGAGAATAAACATGCCCGGCGACGGTTTTGCCGTTTGCGGCAAAAATACTTGCGACAATCCAAAAAACGCCGCACCATAACATGCTGCAAGCGTCGCAATTAAACTCGCGTACGTCACCGCCTGCACCAAAAATGATTTTACATGCAGCATACGGAAGCGCGCCATGCTGTACAGCGTCGTACCCAGAAATATTACCGACGCAAGCGGGCCGATCCAAATCCACCGATATTCGCCATAAAACGGCAGCACCAAATCAAACACAAACCCTGGAATACTCGTCGCGACAATGCCTCCCATATAATACAATCGGCGCACCCACATGCCCGATGAATAGTGCAGCCTCCGCCACAAATCTACACACATTGCAGCGAAAAAGTATGCGACAAACGGTACCGCAAACACGATATAGCCAATGCGGTTTACTTCTATCGTCCAACCGTTTGAGTCCAGCGTTATCGTAGTGATGATAAAATTCGGATACAACGCAAGCAATACAGCGGTAATCGTCGTTGTCACGATCGGTACAATTGCCGCGTAGCGCACAATCTTTCGCACGCGCGGATAGCACACGATGAAAAAAAGCAAAAGCGGCGCGAAACATGTCGCAGCAAAGTAAAATAACTTCGCGCCGAGTCTCATCATTGAGGTATTCGATCCATCCATAAATAGCGCCATACCAAACGACCATACCGCAAAACAAACGGCAATCAGACTAAACAGCACGTTCGCTGTTCGGCGCGTATTGCCATAGAGTGACAATCCTGCCAAAATCAGGTAGCAGATCGTCAATCCCGCAAGCATTAGCACTATCACGATACTTTTATAGTACACGGTTTGAGAGAGCAGCGCTAGAGTTTGCGCGTGAAATATCCCGTGTAGACGCCGCTTGCAGTCACGCGTGCTTCGGTACGGTCAAGCGGGATTTTGCTTGCGTCAAGCATATCAGCCATACTTGATAGACTGCGGCGCCGGACTCTTGCCGGCCAGCCCATCGCATCCGCTAAAAAGTTTTTATGCGGACGATTTTCGTTTGTACTGCAATTCACGAGCAAGCCGCCCGCACCAAGCGTACCATACGCCTCGCGCAGCAACCGTCGATACGGTATATCCGGCACATATTCGCCCAAACCGGAGTTTTCAATCACAGCCGGAACCCGTCCGCTCAAAATCTCTTTCAGGTCGAGTGGTTTTCCGATTTTATTAAATAACTTCCTGCAGTGCAACTCAATTGAGCCGCTCAACCCGCGCTGCTCCGCCATTTGCTGCGCAGCAGCGAGCGCGATTGGATCTTGATCAATCAAAACGACCCGCGGCGTCTTGCCATGCTCGTACAGTTGCTTTGTTAATTCCAGCATTGGCAGCGCCGTACCACACCCCAAACTAACGATAATCGGCGAACGTCCGACCTCTTCGTCCGCAGCAAATTCTGTGATCGCATCATTCACAAGCTTCATACGCTCGCGAATACCGATACCATCTGCACAATAGCGAATCACGTCCAAGAATTCTGCCGAATTTGAGGCATGCACAAAGTCGTCTAGACGCTGCATCTTTTCGTCGGCACGCTTAACGCATTCCGCGGTACTCAGCGGCGGCAACCCGCGTACCACACCGAAATTTTGCGCCGTCGCCGCAACCGCCGAATGGAGTGACAGTCCTGACAACTCTGGCACGTCATCACCAAAATGATGGTTCAATATCCTCTCGTCAATCGAACCACTCATAGTCGGATAGCCGCGGTGCTCAGGATTGTCGCGCGCTGCCAAATCAAACGCATTGACAATCGTCACAAGCGCCATCGCGCTGCCGCCTTGCCGCCACCATGCTTCCGCGTCAACCTGATCCGACCCGTATAAATATTGCCGGCGCGCGTTTTCAACTGGACTGCTTGCATTGACATGACTATCCCACGATCGGCGCAAAACCTCGCCCGATGCCAGGTAACTCAAACGATGCGCGATGCCGCCCATCTCGCCCATGCGCGCAAGCTGCACTTTACTGTCGGCAGCGCTTAAATAATCAAGCACTTCTTTGATTTTCCTTGGACTTTCATACGCTGGATCGGTGCGCTCAGCGATGCTCACCGGCAATCGCTCGCTTCCTGCTTCAATTTCTTCGCGAAGCTGGTCAACATTTTGACCTATGTCTAACAAATTATCCCGCGATAGCACTTCCGACGTCTTCAGGCGCTCCTGCATATTCTCACTCCTCAGCCTTGGCTGTTTATGCTATTATATTAATAATATGACAAAGATTGCGATAATTGAAGACGACCAAGTGATCAACCAAATGTACCGCATGAAATTTGAGGCGGCAGGGTTTGATGTCGCGACGGCGAGCGACGGCGAAGCGGGCGTTGCAATCGTAAAAAAGTTCCATCCGGATTTGATTCTGCTTGACTTGCAAATGCCAAACATGAATGGCGTCGAAGCACTTTCGCTAATCCGCGCATTGCCGAGCCACAAGCAGACGCCCGTCATCGTACTAACGAATCTCGGCGAGGAAGAAGCGCCGGATGGACTGCGCAAGCTCGGCGTACATAGCTACATTGTGAAAGCCGATTTCACGCCGCGCCAAGTTGTTGAGCGCGTGAAGCATGCGCTTAATATTCGCTAGTTACAGCTTGTCTGCTCGCTTGAGGCAGCTCTCAATCAAATGATCAAATAGCACCGTGTATGTTAGCGGACCGACGCCACCTTTTTTTGGTGTCATCGTTACATGCGTCATGGCACGCACGCTATCATCAACATCACCAATAAGTTTGCCGTGCTCGCTCGCCGTACCGGCGTCTACCACCACCGCGCCAGGTTTTACCATGTCTGATGTAATTAACCGCGGCACGCCCGTTGCTGTTACGATCACATCAAACCGCTGCATATCACGAAGCGGCGTTTGATCGTCAAATATAGTAATATTCAAGCCGCGCTCGCCCCACAATTTCGCAAGCGGCGCGCCGACTAATTTGCCCTGCCCCACAATCGCAATCACCTTGCTCGCCAAATCGACACCATAGCCCGCCAAAAGCCAATCAATCGCCTGTGCTGTTGCACTTGAAAATATAGCGTGCTCGCCCAGCCCATCAACGTCTTTTTCCGGTGCAATCGCGTTACAAATCTCGCTCGTACCCGCCGGATCGTCAAGCGGCAACTGCACGATAATACCCTGAATTGACGCGTCATCGTTTGCCTGCTGCACCGTGCTAATCATATCGCTCTGCTCTACCGCCGCAATCTCAACGTCAATCAATATATCGCGCGCATACCGCTGCTTCATGCGCACATACGCCGCGATAACGTCGCTCGCTGTTTTGCTCATCACGATCAACAATTTTGGAGCAATATCATGCTCTTGCCGCAAATTCCGCACTTGCCGCAGTTGGCGTACTTTGATAAATTGCTGCAGCTCGCGCCCATTTAGCTCCCGCGTCATGTAATGCGATCCTTTCTGTCGTCAATAAATGCCGACCATTGCCGCACGAGGCGCAAAATCGTTTTGAGCGGCAACTCAATCAACATATCTAAAATAATTGACACAATATTAACTTGCGCATATTTATCGCTCATCCAGCGCCCTGCTACGACAAACGGCAAATAAATCGTATCGCGCACAAACGTCAGCCCGTTGCTCGCACTGCGCACAATCTCCAGATCGCGAATCATGCGGCTCAAGCGAAAACCCAAGAAGCTCGCCGCCGAGAAGAAAAAGAAGAATATCGCAATATGCACAAGCGAGAAGTTAAGCAGCAGCAATATCCATATCGTTGCCGCAAATACTACCAAGCTAGACGCACCGTACAATGCCGAAAAGACTACGCTATATTTCTTACCGCCTAATTGCCGGCGCACAAGCGTCGTGCTGTCGCTATACAACATTGTATCGACGCGGTTCACTAATGCCGACGTATTCGCATAGCCCGGCGTATTGAGCGTGAACCGCAGCAACACCATATAAACCGGCGGAAAGAACAAGTTAATAATCAACGGCTGCCACAAAATCGCGCCGTGTGCCCACATATCGTAGGGCACTTCAATCGCGATGCCAATTAAGAATTTCGTAATGATCAAAAACATTACGCTGCGCATAATCGCACGATTGATGCGTCCCATGATATTCGTGTATTCTTTGGTAACTTGCTGCTCAAACGCCTCCAAAAAAACTTCGCGCTTCAATAATAGCTCCGGTACGTCTTCGCGGGTCTCCATCATGCGGCGTACAATTCGCAGGGGCGCGCCCTGGCGGTCGACAATCCGATACAGTTCATCGTCCACCGAACCTTGCAGCAGCGCATCAATCTTTTGATTGTACGCCACAAACTGGTCTAAGTGCTCCACTGATACGCCGTAGCGCAATAGCAGCCCGGCACGCGCCGTCGCTGTATCGGATTTCATCAGTGCACGGTGAATGGCAACATAAAGCGCCGCGCCATACTCATCGCGCGTCGTTTTTGATACAGCATCGCGCGGAATTGCCTGCTCAAAATACTCGTACGCGAAATCCATAAACGCCACGTCGCGCTCTTTCGGTGCGATGAGTTGCGCTACTCGCACCGACAGCGTTTCAAGCACCCAGCTCGTCGACCGGTCGGCATTAATACTGCGGCGTTTCTGCAACTTTTCAAATGCCGCATAGTGCTGGCGCGCCAACTCCGTTATCGCTTCAATTTGCTTTGGGGCAACGTTATCATTTGGGATATAACCCGCAAACGTCAGTTCAATCACCAGCTCAGTGCCGCTCTGGTGCACAAGCGTTTCGTCGCGTACGATAAATAATTGTTTAAAAAACCGGCGAATCGCATTTTGCAGCAACAAATGCTCGTCGGTATTTTCAGCAGCATTACGTAATTGCTCATATGCTGCAGTAAACGCACCGCCCGCCCCAACAACATTGTACTTTTCCGCCTGCGCTAGCGCCTGCCGGCGCGCATCGCTCCGTTTCTGAGCATTCAAAATGCCCGCGCGCATATGTTTACCGATTATATTGAGCTGCGACATACTGCTATATTATCGCGCATTTTTGCCGATATGGCAATCATAAGCACCGTGCTGAGTATTTACTAATCTGCCAAAACGTGCTACAGTGAAAAGATACAGGTTTAGTTTGCTAAGAGAATCGCTAGCCAGACAACAGAGTCTCTATAGCGAGCAAACAAGCGCGTATAGTTTAAACAATAATGGGTCAGTAGCTCAGCTGGTTAGAGCACCTGCCTCTTAAGCAGGGTGTCGAGGGTTCGA
>CALIMZ010000006.1:0-82920 GCA_938045235.1 uncultured Candidatus Saccharibacteria bacterium | reverse complement strand
ATACATCGACCAATTCAATCAGCCGCTGGTGCAAGTTGCCAACATCGCCAATGTGTTGCAATCAACCGCCGCTGCCGCCGAGCGGGTGTTTGAATTTTTGGACGAGCCAGAAGAACAGGCGGAAGGTAAGGATTTGGTAAAATTGGCTCACGTCAAGGGTGAAGTTGAATTTGACAATGTCGTCTTTGGCTATCAGCCCGACCAAACCATCATCAAAGGTTTGTCGGCGCACATCAAGCCAGGTCAGCGTGTGGCGATCGTCGGCCCGACGGGCGCGGGCAAAACTACCTTGGTCAATTTACTGATGCGATTTTATGAAATTAACAGCGGCGCGATCAAAATTGACGGCGTCAATATAGCCCAGATGAAGCGCAGCGACGTGCGGCAAATGTTTGGCATGGTGTTGCAGGACACTTGGTTGTTTAACGGCACGATTCGCCAAAATTTGCTTTATGGCAATCCAACAGCCAGCGAAGAAGAGATGGTTGCTACCGCCAAGGAGGCGCATGTCGACCACTTCGTGCGGTCGCTGCCGGGCGGCTACGATATGGTGCTGGGCGAGGAAGCCGCGAACATTTCACAGGGCGAGAAGCAGCTGCTGACGATCGCTCGGGCAATGCTGGCGCGAACGCCGATACTGATTTTGGACGAAGCCACTAGCTCGGTTGACACCCGCACCGAAGTGCTCATCCAAAAAGCCATGGACAAGTTGATGCAGGGCAAAACTAGCTTTGTCATCGCCCATCGGCTGAGCACTATCCGCTACGCTGATCTAATATTGGTCGTCCGCGACGGCAACATTATCGAGCAAGGCAAGCATGACGAGCTACTGCAGCAGAATGGCTTTTACGCCGAGCTTTATAATAGTCAGTTTGCTGAGTGATTGGTTGGGTGTTGATTATAAAAATATAAATTCTACACTGTAATCATGAAAAGAATGATTACTGTTGCTGCTGTGCAAATGGAAATTGCGCCGCTGAATACTGGACGCAATTTGGCAAAAATAGAAAAGCTTGTTGGCGAGTTATGCAATCAACAGCCAGTCGACCTAGTGGTTTTGCCAGAAGACGTACTGGCTGGGCCGATTCCGTATAATTTAGAATACGCCTTGAGCGAATCGTCTGGCGAAGTTACGCGTTTGCGTCAGATAGCGCGTGAAAAGCAACTTTATCTGGCTGCTGGTTCGTTTATTTGTAAAGATGGCGACAAGTACTACAATACAGCGCTATTGATTGATCCGTCGGGAGAAATACAACTTCGGTACCGGAAAAATCATTTATGGATTCCTGAACGTCAATATTTGATGCCAGGAAATGAAGCCATGGTTGTTGATACGCCGATTGGTAAAATTGGTTTGGCAATCTGTTGGGACTTAGCCTTTCCGGAGTTATTTCGTTCAATGATTAAGCAGGGTGCGGAAATTATTTGCATTCCATCGTATTGGTCAACTGGAGGTAGTAAACTGGCGCACGCTGAAATCAAGGCTTCAAAAATGATGATAGATACGCTTTGTCTGGCGCGAGCGTTGGAAAATGAATGTCTGATAATTTATGCCAATGCTGCCGGAAAGGCTAAGTATTACGTGGACGGCGAGATATATTCAGAAAACCAAGTTGGATATTCGCAGATTTGCGCACCGTTTTATGGCACGGTTGCGAAAATCAGCAGCAATAAGGAAGGTTATATAGTTTACGCTTACGACCGCAATATCGCTGAACGCGCCGAAGTAGTTAACCAGCTTCGTGCTGATATTTCGCGGATGTAAGTCAGAGAGTTGTCTTTAGCCTTGTCGCAAAATATCCAATACGCCAAATCTTCCAGTCAACACGGCCTGGTCGATGATGTACTGCGTGAGGGCGGCGATGAGCTCTTTTGGTTTGGTGTCGCTTGGTAAGTCTAGTGTCGTGTTCAGCGCGTACGCGTAAAATTGATAGCGGTGCGTGCCAAACGGCGGCTGCGGTCCGACCGGCGCCGGCAAGACGACGCTGGTAAATTTGCTGATGCGATTTTATGAGATTAACAGCGGCGCGATTAAAATTGACGGCGTTGATATCCGCCAGATGAAGCGCAGCGACGTGCGGCAGATGTTTGGTATGGTACTGCAGGATACATGGCTATTTAGTGGCACGATTCGCGATAATTTGCGTTACGGTCGTCCGGACGCTAGCGACGATGAACTGATCGCTACCGCCAAAGAAGCGCACGTTGATCACTTTGTTCGCTCGCTGCCAGGCGGCTACGACATGGTGCTTGACGAAGAGGCAACGAACATTTCGCAGGGTGAAAAACAACTGCTGACTATCGCACGGGCGATGCTTGCTAAAACGCCAATGCTGATTTTAGACGAAGCCACCAGCTCGGTTGATACGCGCACCGAAGTACTGATTCAGCAAGCGATGGATCGGCTAATGAAGGGCAAGACTAGCTTTGTCATCGCCCATCGCCTGAGCACCATCCGCGACGCTGATCTGATTTTAGTCGTGAAAGACGGCAATATCATTGAGCAGGGCACGCACCAAGCGTTACTCAACCAGCATGGTTTCTATGCCGAGCTATACAATAGCCAGTTCGCAGATTAGCGTATACTAAAAGAATGGATGTTGTTTTCTCGGTTGATAAGCAGGCAGCTTTTTATTATTGGCTGCAGATTGTTGCTGGGTGGGATGATTCGTCGGCAGTCGACGCAAAGTCGTTAACGTATTATACAGGGCAAATTCATTCTGTGTTGTCGCAAGAACAACGAAAAGCACTGCACGATGTAAAATATATTTTGCAGCACAATTCCAACCCGCGGCAGCTGTTGGCAGAATTATACGCTGGTAATATTCGCTCGCATGATGCGCGAACAATTGCAGAGCGGGCGCTGTCGTGTATGCCGCTGTTTGAGGCGTTCGTTTGGCGTGATGCGCAGAAAACCATGCTGAGGTGGTGCGATTTACTCCAGGTGTATGATTTCGCGTGTACTAATGAATTGCTTATGAATATTAAGGCCTTTCTTGATTCGACATTTGATTTGTACGCTACGCTTACAGTTTATATATTGCCGAATATCCCCGATACGGGAGTGATTGGGCATCGGATTAGCGGTACCGACTTTATCTTGCTGCGCCCGTATATTAAGTACCGCCAAAGCGCTATAGCAAATGTTGTTACCGTTGTGCTGCATGAGTATATTCACGCGATAGAATCATGCTCGACGCGCAGCCGCGCATTGATGAAGCAGTCGTACGAGACATGTATTGCCGCGAGCCATATCCGTCCGCCGTATGGATTTACTTGGAAAAATATGTACATTGAAGCGTTGGTGTATTGTTTTGCGAACAATATAACCGGCGGATATGCTCGAACGGTTGTGTCTGGTAAACCGTTACCGAGGATTGAAGAGTTCCAACGTGGATTTCGCAGATTGCGAGCGAAAGGTGTCGCCACGACAAACGATGTAATTGCATGGGCGGGCTTATGCATTACGGATATGGTGGCGCAGTATATTGACGAGGGGAAGGTGATTGATGCAGAGATTGTTGACCATATTGTGGGCGTATATCAAGACATGTACAAGATGGCTTAATCTAAATCTACTTTCGAAAAGTGTCTAACGCACTGAACATTCCCGTCAATACCGCCTGGTCGACGATATGCAGCTGCATAGTAGCAGACAATGCTTGCGGCTTTGTAGCAGCTGGAATGTCGAGCATAGTGTTGAGTGCGTAAACAAAGAACTGGTATCGGTGTGTGCCGAACGGCGGTTGAGGACCGCCGTAGCCGGAACGACCCCAACTGGTTATGCCTTCAACCGCGCCATTTGGCAGGGTGTCGGCAGCGATTTCGGTTGTCTCGGGCGGCAAATTCCAGACAGTCCAATGATAAAATCCATCGCGCCCGGGCGCATCAGGATCATGGCAAATAATGGCGAGACTTTTTGCATTTGCTGGCACGCCGGCAATGCGCAGTGTTGGGCGTCGATTACCGCTAAGCCTTGCGCAAGCTTTTGGGATTTTAGCGCCGTCAGCGAAGTCAGGACTCGAAATATTCATACTGCATATAGTACGAATCAACAGGCAGATCGTCAAGTTATTGTAAATACTTACGTTTTATGTTATAATAAAAGAATGCGCAAGGAGTTAGTAAAAAATAGAACAGGCAAGACGACAGAGGTGTCGCACGCTCTTATGCACGAATTATCGCCTGATGTGCGCGCTGAGGTTGGGTCGGCGGTTGCAGCAATGATTATGCAAACAATTGAAGGCGGCGAAACAATGATTGCTGTGACGCCGGAAGAAATCGCTGAGCGCGGCGTGAATGATTCTTCAAAAGGCTTAGCGACGTTTATTGATGGCGAACTAGTCAGTTACGCAAGCGCAACAGCGCCACGTCCGCGGCGTATAGATAGCGTACCGATGTCGGAAATCGGTTCGGTTATCACAAAAGAAGCGTATCGCGGGCGCGGACTGGCACGGGCTGCTATGGCGGCACTCGTGAACGAGCTGGCGAACGAAGGTGTTGCGTCGGTGGTGTTCGCTAACGGCAAGAGCGAACCTATCGCGCGAAGCTTGGGCATGCGCGATGCGCAGTTATTTGAAGTGACGGCAGATATGGCGGAGCTATGTAAAGAATGTAATAATTATTGTCCACTCAACGGCTTAAAGCATAAAGATGAAGAGCCGGCGAACCCAGCACAATGTTGTGATACAATTTTAACAAACGTTGATGATATCGTGAAAGGTTCGCGCCATGGAAGAAGTTACAAAACTTGCTAAAGAACTTATTGCTATTCCGTCGGTATCAGGCGGCGAGGTGGAGATTTTGAAATTCTGTGCTGATTGGTTTCGCAATGCAGAATTTGATGACGTATTTACCGACGACATGTTTACGGCTGGCGTGGTACGTGCAGCAAACAGCGCAGCGTCCCGGGCACTTATTTTGTGCGGGCATGTCGACACGGTGGCGCCGGGCGATGAATCGGCGTGGTCGCGCAGCCCGTGGCAGGCGTACGTGCGGGACAAACGGCTCTATGGATTAGGTTCGGGCGATATGAAAATGGGTGTGGCTTTGCAAATGATCGTTGCAAAAGAATACATTAATGCGCGCCGTGATAACTTGGATGTGTGGTGCGTAGTAGTCGCAAACGAAGAAGTTGATGGTGCGGGTTCGGCGGCATTTACGAATTTTTTTGCACAGCAGACAAACTATGAAGAAGTAAGTTGTTTAATTGCCGAGCCGACAGACGGCGATCGGATTGAGGTTGGACATCGCGGTAATCGGTTCGTTGAGCTAGAGTTTAGCGGCACGGCGGGGCATGCGTCTCAGGAGGAGAACTACCAGGCGAGCGCGCTGCCGAAAATGGTACATTTTTTGATAGGATTGCCGGATATTCGCGAAACATTACACCAAACGTACCGCCACGATGTGCTTGGCGAGCCGTCATTTACGCCGACGCGCGTATCGCAGAGCCAATCATTCTCGGCAAATAAGACTGCTGATAAAACGTATGTGGCGCTTGATATTCGTACAACGCCAGGGCTTGACGAAGCTTTTGAGCGGCAAATGAATGTGTTTGCAGAGGAGTACGACTTCTCGTGGCACTACGTAGCAGAGCCGGTGAGCTCAGCGCTCTGTGCGGACGATGCACCGATTTTGCGCGCGGTGCAAACATGTTTGCCAGAGGGCAAGGTTTCTGTAAGTTTAGGCGCAACTGATCAAGCGTTCTTTCAGAATATCGGCGTGCAAACGGTCGTGTATGGTCCGGGCGATTTTGCGCGAGCGCACACAACCGATGAATCGGTATCGCTCGAAAAGGCTAAAACGGCGCTTGCGGTGTATCGGCGGGTAATAGCGTTGTTGTAGAAGAAGTAATTTTACGGTAACTTTGCCTGCTACTCTGGTACACCATAACCAAGTAATCCTTCATAGCGCTTACCGGTGTTCGTCATGACGCGCACGCGGTTTGCTTCGTTGCCGCCAACGGTGACGAGCGCGCCTTTATTATAATCAAGCATGATATGCGTGTGGTCGCCAAATACAGGTGAATTGCGGTAGATCGCTACGTCACCCGCCTGCGGTACATAGCCGGAGTCCGCTGGCTTGAATCGTCCTGCCGCCTGATAATATTCGCGCAGCGTGAATGTGCCAGGAATACGCCAGCTACCCGTATGCGGATTTTTCAGCGGTACACCTGCTTGATTCATAACCCAACTGACAAAATCGGCGCACCACGGCTCATGGCTACCTTGGCTGTATTTTGTGCCGTCGGCTTGCGCGGTAAATTCACTACGGGCAATCTGGATTATCCGCTGCCGTGCCGGACTAAGTTCGCTCGTATTAATGTTGGGAAACTGCATTTGCCCAGGCGAACGGTCAAGTGTCGTCACAGTCATAATTGATTGTATGCGCTGCCGCGCCGGCGTCCATAGATAAATAATCACGCTAATAACTAGGAATACTATGAAACACGCATATATAGCGAAGCGCTTCGTTATTCGTTGCTTGTTCGCTGCTGCGTGCTGTAATTGCTGCATACTTATTAAGTATAGCATATTTCGTGATGTTTTGCACTTTCAGTGGATATGGATTACTCTATGGTGATAGCGGCGTAACATATGCTATTCGAAAACCGCTATAATACATTACGCAAGTATATTTTGAAACGATTAGCTATATGAATATTAGAGAAGCTATATCACAATTATCACTCCCAGACGGCAGTTTCATGGTAGTCGGCAGCGGACTGCTTGATACGCTTGGTATACGCGCGGCGGGTGATATCGACCTGCTTGTATCGCACGATGTTTTTAACAATCTTAAGCACCATAATTATAAGATACAACAGCACGAAGACGGTTCTGATTATATATCTATCGGTCGCTTTGAAATTATGGTGGACTGGTTTGGTAATGATTTAGAAACGATGCGCGAAAGCGCGGTGTATATCGACGAAATACCTTATTGGAGCCTTGAGTCAATGCACGAATGGAAGTGCGATCACGCGAGAGAAAAGGATGTGCGCGACATCGCTCTTATCGACGAATATCGACAGCAATGTGCTGATATCAAGACAACTGCGAAACCGTAGATACAAAACTGACATTGAAGTGACCGCTTGCTATGCTTTCGGGAAAGGGGTGATATACTAAAGTGAATGAAAAATATAGTTATAGGAGAACCATGACACAGACGAAACAAATCGTTGAGGCAATCGGCCTAGTTAAAACCTATGGCGAAACAAACGTGGTAGACGGCGTGTCGTTTAGCGTGGGTGGAGGCGAGATTTTCGGTATTCTTGGACCGAATGGCGCCGGCAAAACGACGACGCTTGAGATGCTTGAAGCGCTTCGGCCGATTGATGGCGGACAGGCGACTATTGACGGCATTGATGTTGCCAAGCAGCCGAAGAAAGTTAAGCGTATCATTGGCATCCAGCTGCAGGCGACCAGCTTTTACGACAAGCTAAATTTGCGCGAGCAGCTGAAAATGTTCGCCAGCCTATATGGTACGCGGGTGAACGCCGATGAATTGCTTGAAAAAGTTCAATTGATCGACAAAGCGAAAAGCTATGTTGAGCAGCTTTCCGGCGGACAAAAGCAGCGCTTTGCTATTGCCTCAACACTAGTGAATACACCAAAAGTATTGTTTCTCGATGAGCCGACTACTGGGCTTGACCCGCAGGCGCGTCGTAATATGTGGAATTTAATCAAGCAGATTCGCAATGAAGGCATGACGATTATACTGACGACGCATTATATGGATGAGGCGGAAGTTTTGTGCGACCGGCTGGCGATCATGGACAACGGCAAGATTTTGACGACTGATACGCCGCATAATTTGATTGAGGCGCTCCTCGCACGCGGTTTCAAGAAAAAACAGGTCGTCGAGCAGGCGAATTTAGAAGACGTGTTCATTGATTTAACAGGAAAGGCAATTCGAGACTGATGAAAGCATATTGGACAGGCGTATTTGGTCAAGTAGCGGCGATAGCAAAGCGTGTTATGCGCGACAAGATGGCGCTGTTTTTTACCTTTTTGTTTCCGCTGATTTTTTTGCTGGTGTTCGGCACGATTTTCAATAATCAATCGGCGTCGCTAAAAGTCGCGATTATCAATCATTCCGATAGCCAGTTTGCTAAAAAATTTGTCGACAACGCCAAGAAAGACGATGCTTCAGCATTGAAAGTTCAAGACGTTAGTAGCATGGATGAAGCGAAGGAAAAAATGAAGCGTTCGCAGCTGGACGGTATTATTGAGCTGCCGGCGGATTTTGGCAAGCCTGGCGCCGATCATCGACCAAGCGGTACAATCAATGTGCTCTATGCCAAAGGTTCAGATCAAGCTGGTAGCGTGTTGAGCGGCGTGATGACGCAGATCGTCGACGGCATCAACAAAGGTATGGGACAGCCGGAAGCGCCGCTAAAGGTAGCGTCGCAGGCGGTGGGCGATAAAGCATTGAAAACATTTGACTATACATTTACCGGATTATTAGCATTCAGCTTGATGAGCATGGGGATTTTTGGTCTGGCAAATCAAATGCCGACAGAGAAGCAAAAGGGCGCGTATCGGCGGTTGCGAGCGGCACCATTTACGTCAGGGCAGTTGATCTTGGCGACGATGATCGTCTATACAATGATTTCCTTACTGAGCGCGGCGTCAATGCTGCTGGTTGGGCACTTAATGTTCCACTTTCAAATGCGCGGTGATTGGTTAACGTTTAGTTTGTTTCTCATGCTGGCAGCAGCAATGATGGTGAGTTTGGGGTTGCTTATCGGCTCATGGGCAAAGAACGAAAATCAATCGTCGCCGCTCACGAATCTCGTATCATTCCCGATGATGTTTTTATCTGGCGCGTTCTTTCCGAGCTATCTATTCCCAGAGTGGCTGCAAGGTGTTACGAAATTTATTCCGATGACGCCGGTAGTTGACGGCTTTCGGTTGATTATGACCGAAAATGCTAGTTTGTTTGCAGTGAGTGGGCAAGTGTTGGCGGTGTTTGGCGTGACGATCGTCGTGTATTTTATTTCGACGCGTGTGTTTCGCTGGGAATAAATCAACTGTAAACATATAGCCTTTATAGAACCGGATTGCTTCGCTGTGCGTTTCAAAGGGTTTTGGCTATATCTTTGCTAAGCGCGCTTTAATCTTCTGAGCGATTGAGCGTTTTTTTGCGATGGTCGGCATAGGTCTTTTCGAGTACGCTTGAACCGATTGCAGTGGCAATAAAGACGAGTCCGATTGAGCCGACGAACCATTCCGGCGGATCAACATGGTAGAGTTTTATGAGCATAACAACGCCGAGTGCTAAAATTGCCCAGTGTGCGCCATGTTCTAGGTAACGATACTTTGCAAGCTTGTTTGTTCGCGTCAAGTACACCGTTAGCGACCGCACCCATAATGCGCCGGCACCTAGCCCTGCGATGATTAAAATCACGTCGTTGGTAATCGCAAAGGCGCCGATTACGCCATCAAGTGAAAATGAAGCGTCAAGAATGTCAAGATAAACGAACGAAGCAAATGCTGCCATGCCGGTTAATACTTTGGCGTGCGATTGCCGCGCTGAGAAGTAATCGCCAAACAGCTCAAGCGCTAAATGTACAAGCGTGCCGAGCACCGATGCCGCCAAAATTGCTTCACGATGCGCCGGGTCGGCAGTAGCGTACAGTCCCATTGCGACGAGTAACATTACGAATACCTTAAACACTTCGTAGCGTCCGAACCGCGACATCATCTTTTCGATTCGCTTAAGCCAGTAGAGATCTTTATTACGATCCATGAAATAGCTGATGCCAATCATCAAAAGAAACGTACCGCCGAATGCATTAATAATTGGCGCGGCGCTATGCAGCGTGGCGCTATAGGCTGCCGGTTGATGAAGCGCCATATGAAGCACACTCGTAAAATCATGTTGGCTTGACAGCATAACGATGACGATCGGTAAGATAAATCGCACCACAAATACCGCAGTGACAATCCCAACTGTTAAAAACATCGTTTGCCAGAACTTTGACATGCGCGCTAGGATGCGGCTATTAATAACGGCATTGTCAAAACTGAAGGTCACCTCAAGGAGAACGAGCACGACAAACAGCCAGAGGGCCTCAGGCCCTTTATTGTACGTTGTCCACGCGCCCAACCCGATTGTTAATAGGGCGGAGACGAGGAAAATACGAAATGGATGATGAGCGTGCAGTAATTTTTTCATACGGGCTATCATACGGCTTTTTACAAGAAAAATCCAGTCGGCACGCCGGCAATGCGCAAATTATTTGGGTGCTCGCATATTTTATGGTGAAATAATCGTAAATTACTTGCGCGTACGGCATAATCTGCTACAATATAAGCATTAACAAGTTAACATACACAACCGCAGGGGGTTAGGGTGGACGAACCTATTTATATTACATCGGAAATTGGACGGCTTCGCACGGTGCTGCTGCATCGCCCGGGCGAAGAATTAGAAAATCTGACGCCGGAAACATTGCATGATTTGTTATTCGACGATATTCCGCACCTGAAAGTGGCACAGGAAGAGCACGACCGGTTCGCGAACGTGTTGCGCGAGCGCGGCATTGAGGTGCTGTATCTCGACGAGCTGGCAGCAGAATCATTGGCAGACGACGCGGTGCGGCGGCAATTTGTCGATGAGATGCTTGCGGCAAGTAAGCAGGGCGAACGTCGCGTTACGCGCGCGCTGACAGAATACTTACTTGGCATGGAGCCGCGTCAAATGGTGCGCAAGATTATGGCGGGCGTACGTAAAGACGAAATCAACTTACCAGCCGAACATAGTGAGCAGCTGCATGACATGGTTGAGCAGGATCATTATCCGTTTTATCTTGATCCGATGCCGAATTTGTACTTTACACGCGATCCAGCGGCAGCAATCGGGCGTGGTCTGACGATTAACCGCATGCACTGGCCAGCACGGCGCCGTGAATCACTGTTCATGCGTTACATCATTGACCATCATCCACGGTTTGCCGGCAAAAATATTCCAGTATGGTACAATCGCGATGAGAAGTTCTCGATGGAGGGCGGCGATGAGCTTATCTTGAATCGCACGACAATGGCAATCGGTATTAGCGAGCGTACGACACCGGAAGCGATCGAAACGATGGCGGCAAATTTGTTTGCCGGCTCGGAATTTAAGAAAATTATCGCTCTGCAAATTCCAAAGAGCCATGCATTCATGCACCTTGATACGGTGTTCACGATGATTGACTATGATAAATTCACAATTCATCCGGAAATCCGCGACGCTGAAGGACACTTGAATCTGTTTATTCTGGAAAAAGTCGAAGGACAAAAATACCCGAAGATTACGCGCGAAAATGACTTAGAGCATGCGTTGCGCGTAGCGCTTAGCCTTCCGAAAATTACACTGATTGAGTGCGGCGGCGGCGACGAAATCGCGGCAGCCCGCGAGCAATGGAACGACGGAAGTAACACGCTTGCAATCGCGCCAGGCGTAGTGGTGACGTATGATCGTAATTATGTGACGAACCAAAAGCTGCGCGATGCTGGCGTTGAAGTGATTGAAATTTCCGGTTCGGAGCTTGGCCGCGGCCGCGGCGGTCCGCGATGTATGAGCATGCCGCTGGTGCGCGAAGAGTTGAAGCGCCGCATTGAAGTGAATGATAATCGCGGAGTTAGCGTTCCGGTCGCAAACGTGCCGAGTATGGTCGCGCCGCGGTTTATTGAAAAAACAGAGCCAAATACCGTGCCATCCGGCAAGTGGGCGCTTTCGCGCGAGTTGCGCGGGCGGTCATTTCTAACGCTGAAAGATTTCACGCCGAGCGAAATCCGCTTGATGCTCGATACGGCGCACGAATTAAAGCGTCAAAAGAAAAATGGTCAAGCGCACCGTTTGCACGAAGGTAAGCAGGTTGCACTACTATTTGAAAAGACATCAACGCGGACGCGCTGCGCATTCACGGTTGCCGCAAACGATCTCGGTGTTGCGCCGGAGTTCTTGGGCAAAGATGACATTCAGCTTGGCAAAAAAGAATCGGTTGAAGATACGGCAAAGGTACTCGGCCGCATGTTTGATGGTATTGAATTCCGCGGCTTCAAGCACTCAACGGTTGAGGGCTTGGCAGAATTTGCAAATGTGCCGGTGTGGAACGGTTTGACCGATACATTCCACCCGACGCAGATTTTGGCGGACTTTATGACGATTGAAGAACATGTCGGCAAACTGAAGGGAGCGAAGCTGGTATTCGTCGGCGACGGGCGCAATAATATGGCAAATAGCTTGTTGATTGGTTCGGCGAAAATGGGCGTTGATTTCCGAATCCTGGCACCGCGCGAATTGCACCCGGTCGGCGAAATCCTCGAAACAGCGCGCGCGATCGCTGCAGAAACCGGCGCAAAGATTATGGTTACTGATAATCATGGCGAGGCGCTTGCGGGCGCAGACGCAATTTACACCGATGTGTGGGCGTCGATGGGCGAAGAAGATCAGTTCGCTGAGCGTATCGCTCTCCTTAAGCCGTACCAAGTCAACCGCGCAATGCTTGAGCAGACGCGTAACCTAAACGTGAAGTTCCTGCACTGTTTGCCGTCCTTCCACGACACGAATACGATGATCGGTCAGCAGATCCACGATCAATATGGTCTGGATTGCATGGAAGTGACCGATGAAGTCTTCCGCAGCAAACATAGCGTCGTATTCGACGAAGCTGAAAATCGCATGCATACCATCAAGGCCGTCATGGCGTTGACGCTGTAAAATAACGGAGTGAAGGAGGCTCCAACATGGTAGAAAAAATTAAAAAAGTTAAGAAGAAGCTGCGATCGCCATCGGCGTTTACCGTATTGTTCGTCGTGATTGCGCTAATGGCAGCGCTGACGTGGGTTATCCCGTCTGGTCAATATAAACTTGATAAAGACGGCAATCGCGAATCAGGCACGTATTCGAAAGTCGATAAGCAAAAAATCGTCGATCTCGACGATAGCGGCGAGCCGAAAAAAGACGATGACGGCAACACTGCCACGCATGATGGTCGCCAAGGGTTGTGGGATGCCTTTATCGCACCGATTAAAGGTATGTCTGAGAAGCTTGATGTTATCGTGTTCGTTCTCATTCTCGGTGGCTTCTTGGGTGTAACGATGAAAACCGGCGCGCTTGATGCGACGCTTGGCGCGCTGCTCCGCAAGATGAAGGGCAAAGAGAAGTGGCTTATTCCGATCTTGATGGTATTCTTCTCGATCGGCGGTACAACGTACGGTATGCAAGAAGAAACGGTGGCGTTTTATGCACTTGTCGTGCCGATCATGATGGCAGCCGGCTACAATGCGATGACCGCGGTAATGGTGATTGTGCTTGGCGCTGGCTCGGGTGTGCTTGGCTCGACGCTGAATCCATTTTCGACAGG
Organism: uncultured Candidatus Saccharibacteria bacterium; assembly: GCA_938045235.1. Taxonomy (GTDB): domain Bacteria; phylum Patescibacteriota; class Saccharimonadia; order Saccharimonadales; family Saccharimonadaceae; genus Saccharimonas. The sequence continues at coordinate 69,560 of CALIMZ010000006.1, read as the reverse complement.
TATCGCAGCGAAATCTGCCGGCGTTGAGCTGGACAAAGTGCTTGGCGTTCAGGCGATTATTTGGCTGTTGTGTTTGGCTGCGGCGATCGTATTTACGATGCGCTACGCCGCGAAAGTGAAAAAAGGCAACTACAAAGATGACGTGCGCTATAAGCCGGCGACGACGGCGCTTGATATGACAAACGTGCCGAAGTTTACGCGTTCGCGTATTGCAGTGATGATTGTATTCGCGCTGACATTTGTCTGCATGACAATTTCGCTCATGCCGTGGGAAAAATGGGGTGTGACACTTTTCAAAGATTTGTACACTGCGGCAAGTGATATGCCAGTAATTGGTGCGTTATTTGGCATTGGGCATTCAGTTCCATTTGGTGATTGGTACTTTAACGAGATCTCAGCGCTATTCTTGATTTCAACAATCGTGATTGCAGCGATTTACTACCGCCAGTTCAAAAAAGAGGAAGTGTTCGTCGTCGATTCGTTCCTGAAAGGTTCGGCTGACCTGCTAAGCGTCGCCCTTATTATCGCGGTAGCAGCGGGCGTCGGTGTTGTCATGCAGAGCGGCGGTATTCAAGACACGATTATCAGCTGGGGTGAAAATTCGCTGAAACATGTCGGGCAAGGATTCGTTGGCGTGTTGGCGTACATTTTCTTCCTGCCAATGTCATTTATCATCCCGTCATCATCTGGTTTGGCGGCGGCAACGATGCCTGTTATTGCACCAGTGGCTGAATTGGTTGGCGTTGGTAAGGAAGTTGTTGTGGCGGCTTTCGCGACAGCGTCTGGTGTGCTTAATATGATGGCGCCGACGATTGCGTCGCTGATGGGCGGGTTGGCGCTCGCTGGCGTATCGTACCGCACCTGGTTGAAGCGTACGCTGCCGATTATGATAATCTTTGCCGCGATTAGTCTCGTTGTGATCGCGTTGTTCGGGATGATTCATTGATGAACCGGAAAACAGTTGTCGTTGCACTGGGCGGCAATGCCCTACAAAAACAAGGTGAAGCATCGGCGCACGCGCAGCAGCGTGTTGCCGATGCAACGGCGCGTCATTTGGTGCCGTTGATCTTGAGCGGATATCGATTGGTGATCGTGCACGGTAATGGTCCGCAAGTCGGTAATATTGTTCTGCACGAGGAATCAATTAACACGGCGGAAGTGCCGACGTTTCCGCTTGATACGTGTGTTGCGATGAGCCAGGGCGCGATCGGATTTTGGCTGCAGCAGGCGCTGATTGATGAGTTTAGCCGCCGCCATATGCATAGTGTTGCGTCGACGGTTGTGACACAGGTTGTTGTCGACAAAGATGATCCAGCGTTCAAAGACCCGACGAAACCGATCGGCGTATTCTACAAAACGAAAGACGACGCTAGCGCTGCGGCAAACGGCAGGGGCTTCGTATTCAAGGAAGACGCTGGGCGCGGGTGGCGCCGCGTTGTACCGTCGCCGAAGCCGCTGCGGATTGTTGAAGAATATACGGTGAAGGCGATGCTTGACGCTGGCGTGACAGTTATCACGGGCGGCGGTGGCGGCGTGCCGGTTGTCGAAACTACAGACGAAGGACTTGAAGGTGTTGAGGCAGTTGTCGATAAAGACTTTACTGCGGCAGTTGTTGCCGATGCGGTTGATGCGGAAGCGCTAGTGATTTTGACGGCAGTCGATAACGCGATGGTTGATTACGGCAAACCGACGGCGCGTGCGATCGGGCGCACAACAGTGCAGGAAATGCAAAGGTATGTGGACGCTGGCCAGTTTGCGCCGGGCAGTATGTTGCCGAAAGTGCAAGCAGCAATGAAATTCGCGCAAAAACCAGGCCGCCGCGCTATTATCGCGAGTCTTGAGCATGCAAGCGACGCGCTTGACGGGCAAGTCGGTACAATTATCGAAAGCTAGACGAGGCAAAATCGAAAGTTTCTAAAATAGCGGCCGAGTTAGCCGCTATTTTGGTTGATTATTAGATCCTGGGCATGCTAGATGTGGCGTGTGAAAGATGGAATTTAGACAAAACGGCGTAATGTAATTAAAACCAGCTACCTGCGTTTGCTTTCATCTTCTCAATGATTTCTGCGGAATTGCTGTATTTGCCCTCGGGACATTCGGCGTCATCGTGCAAGTGGCACTCTTTCAGATTGTTTAAGCGCGCTGTCGTTAAGTTGATTTGCAGCTGCTTAAATTCTTGGTCTTTGTGCAGCCAGTGGATGTGCCACGCCATCGCCGCAATCGCGGCGACTATCACGGCGCGATACATGATATGCGCTAATCGTTTCAGGGTAGCTACCGTGCTCATACTTATAGTATACACTAGGAACTCGAAATTATTTTCGTAAAACCTCTTGCACATTTTCTAGCACTCGTATATACTGAGTGCTAGAAATAGCACTCGTACATAGAGAGTGCCAGTTAACACGAAAGGGGTAATTAATGAGTTCACCGATCAAGCCGATGGCGCACTTCGTTGTCGCCGTCAAGGAGAAGAAACCGAGTAAAACTGCGAGTGGGATTCTGCTCCCTGAATCGGCTCAAGAAAAATCAGAGGCGGCGAAAGTTATCGCTGTCGGGTCGGACGTTAAAGACGTGAAGAATGATCAAAAGGTTGTGTATAAAAATTACGCGGCAACAACGATCAAGCTTGACAAGGAAGAATATTTGATTATCAAAGACGAGGATATCCTCGCAACGGTAGAGGAGTAAATATATGGCGAAAAAAGTTTTTTACGATGAAGATGCGCGCCGCCGCGTGTTAGGCGGAGCGGCAGTACTATATAACGCAGTCAAGACCACGATGGGTCCGAAAGGACGCAACGTTGTGATCGGGAAAAGTTATGGTGGTCCAAGTGTGACGCACGACGGTGTAACGGTGGCGAAGAGTATTGACATCGCTGATGTCGATGATGAAACGCTTGGTTTTAAGGTCGGTGCTGAGCTGATTAAACAAGCCGCCAACAAGATGAATGACGTCGCGGGCGACGGTACGACAACGGTGACAGTATTGACCTATCATATTCTGCACGAAGCGAACAAGCTGATTGCCGCCGGACACAATCCGATGCTGCTGCGCAAAGGATTGGAGCGCGCTGCGGTTGAAATTACTAAAGAATTGACTAAATTGTCGGAAGACATTAAAGGCGACAAAAAGCGCGTGGCAGAAGTTGCGACAATTTCGGCAGGCGATGAAGCGATCGGCGCGTTGATTGCCGATGTGATGGATAAGATCGGTCCAAATGGTATCGTGACCGTTGAAGAAGGGCGCGGTCTGGAATTGGAAAGCGAAGTTGTTGAAGGCTTTACAGTGCAGCGCGGGTTCATCAGTCCATACATGGTGACTGATCCAAAGCGCATGGAAGCAGTGTATGACAAGCCGGCGGTTGTGGTGACTGACAAGAAAGTTTCGTCAGCGCAAGAATTTGTGCCGTTGCTTGAGATGATTGCGCAAAGCGGCAAGAAAGATTTGGTACTGATTGCTGATGATGTAGATGGCGAAGCACTTAGCTTGCTGGTACTGAACCGTTTGAAAGGTTCGTTCAACACGCTCGCAATCAAAGCGCCGAGCGACAAAGACGTACTGTATGACATCGCGGCATTGGTTGGTGCAAAAGTTATCACTGACGACACAGGTATGACATTTGATAACGTTGGCAGCGACGTAATCGGTTCAGCGCGTAAAGTTATCGCTACAAAAGACGTGACGACGATCGTTGAGGGCGCAGGCAGCAAGAGTGAAGTGCAGGCGCGCGTCGACCAAATTGATGTACAGGTTGAAGAGACGTCAAGCGACTACACGCGCAATAACCTGCTGAAGCGCCAAGCGGCATTGACGGGCGAAGTTGCAGTGATTAAGGTTGGTGGTGCGACTGAGGCGGAGATTGAAGAGAAGAAGTATCGTGTCGACGACGCAGTTGCGGCGGTTAAGGCGGCGCTTGCCGAGGGAATCGTGCCGGGCGGCGGCGTGACGCTGGTTGATCTGGCTGGCAACTACAAATATGCAGGCAGTAAAGACGCGTCGGTCGCGGCAGGGGAGAAGTTGCTTGTGAACGCGCTGGAGCAACCGTTCCGTATTCTGCTTGCAAACTCTGGTTTGAACGCTGACGAATGGTTGCCGCAAGTGCGTAAGGCTAAGGCGGGGCAGGGTATTGATGTGAATCACCCGACCGAGCTAATTGACCTAAAGAAGAGCGGTGTCGTTGATCCGGTGCGCGTTACTAAAGAGGCATTGCAGAATGCCGCCTCGATCGCTGGCACGGCAATGACAATGGGCGCATTAGTGGTTGATGTGCCGGAAAAAGAAGCTCCAAGTACGCCGGACATGGGCGGTATGGGCGGATACATGTAGAACGCTCCTCTGGGCGCGGAAAAAGCTACTAGCTCAAAAATAGTAAGAAAGTCCCCTAGTGAAGCAGGGGACTTTCTTTATGGCGCATGAATTTATCTACGGGCGCGAAATGATAAATGGCGGTTGACTTTTTGCGCAAATTGCGTATCATGGATTATAGATATAACTTATCGATGATTGGAGTATCGTCCCCGTGAAACTGTCGACAGCGACTGAACAAGCGTGTTGTATTTTGGCGCTTATTGCGTCGCGCAACCTATCCCCTATTACTAACGCCGAATTGAGCGAGCGCATGGCGGTATCGCCGTCATATTTGGCAAAAATTACGCGGCGGTTGGTCGTTGCGGAGCTAATTTCGTCTGAGCCTGGCGCAAAAGGCGGATTTGTATTGGCGCGGCCGATGCGGCTAATTACGCTGTTGATGGTTGTCGAGGCGATTGAGGGCAATGAGCCGTTTTTCCAGCCAGCGGGCGTTGTTGAACGCGTGTTTAAGAATCGCCGTCGTGCTGTTGAAAAAGGCATGTCTGTGGTGCAGGAAAAAATGCACGAAGCGGAATTGGCGTGGCGGCGCAGTTTATCTAGTGTGACGATGCAAGAGATTGTCGACGACGCGCTCAAAGGAGAGATGCTATGACTGAAAGAATAAGAGCAAAATTACGCGACCGGCGTGATGCAGTTCGTGCCGAATGGGCGAATTTACGGCATAACCGTATGCTGTTAATTTCGTGTATTGCATTGTCAATCATTCCGATTTTGTATGGTGGATTTTTCCTTGGTAGCGTGTGGGATCCGTATGGCAGCACTGAGTATTTGCCTGTCGCTGTCGTGAATGAAGATCAGGGTGCGGTGCTTAACGGCAATTTTGTACAAATCGGGCAGCAAACGGTTGATAACCTAAAGCATAATCATAGCATGAAGTGGGAGTTTGTATCGGCAGACGAAGCAACGAAAGGCTTGAACGACGGTGCTTATTATATGCGTATTACGATTCCGCGCGATTTTTCGGCAAAAGCGGCAACGGTTACAACATCGTCGCCGCAACAGAGCGTTATTGAATACACGACAACCCCATCGCGTAATTTTGTAGGCTCGGTGATTAGCAATCAAGCGGCACAGCAGGTTGTGCGATCTGTTTCTGCTAAAGTTAGCACTGCATATGTGAGCGCAGTGATGGCGCAGGTTGGCGAACTTGGTATGGGGTTATCGCAAGCGTCGGCAGGTGCAGCTGCACTACATGGCGGTAGCGATCGGCTGGCGGGTGGATTGGCGGTGTATACGCGCGGCGTCGGGCAACTGTCAGCGGGAGCGGATTCGCTTCAGAACGGTTTGTCGCAGCTACGTACTGGTTCAGCGGCGCTTACAGATGGCTTATTGCAGCTACAAAAACGTTTGCCGGCAAAAAACCAAATCGACCAGCTGATAGCCGGCACGAAACAGGTGCAGAATGGCGTAAATACACTGGCGGCGCAGGTTAGCGCGGATAATCCGGAAGCAGTAAAGCTAGCAGCAGAAATTACGAAAGAATCTCAGGCGCTTACAAGTAATCTGACGCAGCTCAGCGTTACGCTCGCGCCGCTAAATCCAGCGCAGTGTCCGGCTTATATTGCTAACGCTGCACCGTCGTTTTCAAAAGTTGAATGCAAGCTAGCGGCATTAAAGCAGCGCGTGGCGGCAGTAGGCGCGGGTGCAGCTACTGAGGTTGATAGCGTGACGGCCGACGTTGTAGCACTGCAATCGCGCCAAGGGGAGTTGGTAAAAAGTGCCGCAGAATCCGGCGCAAGACTAAAAACTCATTTAGAAAACTTACAATTGACTATCGCTAATCAACAGCAAGCCCTGCGCGCTGGCGTTAGCACGCTAAATACCGGCGTTAATACCCTTTCGCCTAATCTAGTGTCAGCACTCAATGGCTACACGGCAGTATCCCGCGGATCAGCACAGCTGTCAAATGGCGCGGCGGCGCTGACGCGAGGGCTGGCTGATGTGCAATCTGGCAGTGGTCGGCTATCATCTGGCGCAAAGCAGTTAGCGGTAAATTCTGGTACGCTCATGAATGGTTCAGTGCAGCTATCGTCTGGTGCAAACGAATTGTCCGGCAAATTAGCAAAAGCAGCAAACCAGCTTGCATTGCAGCCGACAGGCGATCCGACGGTGCGGCACATTGTGTCGCCTGTCGCTGCCGACCATCACGTGCAGGGCGACGTGCCAAACTATGGTAACGCCTTATCGCCGTACGTGTTGTCGCTTGGGCTATTTGTCGGTGCGCTGGCATTTTGCGTAATTTATCCAATTCGCGGATTTTATAGTACGCCGAAAAATGCACGTTCGTGGTGGTTGGCAAAAATATCGGTGTTGGCACTTGAGAGCGTGGCGCAAGCATTGGTGCTTGACGCGGTGATGGTATTTGGGTTGGGACTTCATGTAGCACACCCGGCACAATTTGTCGGATTGTCAATTGTAACATCGCTAACCTTTATGTCAATCGTGGCGCTACTCGCGATTGCGCTTGATAACGTTGGGCGTTTCTTGGCAATGTTGCTACTTGTATTACAGCTTGGCTCTGCTGAAGGCGTTTTTCCGATCAGCCTGTCGCCCGCTCTGTTTCAGGCGATTAATCCATTTGTGCCGATGACATACTCAATCCGCGCTTTTCGTGAAGCAATCTCTGGCGGCTTAGGGCAGGACATGTTTTGGCAAAGTGTAGTAGTGCTGATGATGTTTCTAGTAGCGGCAAATATATTGTTGATTATATTCTTGTACTGCCACGGCATGAAACATTTTAAGCACGAGGCAACGCAGGCATCGTGATATTACTGCTTGACTAGTTATAGTACCTTGTATAAACTATTACTTATAGTAATAGCAATAAATGAAAGGTATTTCATGAGACGAATTGACATCATCAAGCGTGCCGGTCGAAATCTGCGGCATGCGCGTATGCGCACCATCCTCACTGTTCTCGCGATTGGCGTCGGTGGTTTCGCGATTACGGCGAGCTTGATGGCTGGCGAAGGCGCGCGGCAATATATTGACCGCATCATCGCTAACAACATCAACCCGAAAGGTTTGATTATTGTGAAAGATAAAAAGCTCGTGCAGGCGGCGGCAACGACGGGCGCCGCGTCGGGTTTGCGCGAGTATAACCCAAATGCAACCTCATACTACGGACAAGATTATGAGTCGGTGACGCAAGCGGATATCGATAAATTACGCCAAAATAAGCAGATTAAGAATGTCGAACCGTTGTATCAATTACAACCGAAGTACATCGATTTCAGCAATGTGAAAGATAAAAAATACATCGGTAATGTGATGATGCGCGATAATTCAATCCGCACTGAAACTGCGGCCGGTAAATCGCTTGATGCTGGTGTTGAGCTCAAAGCTAACGAAGCGGTACTTCCAGAATCGTATCTGAAAACGCTTGGAGTGAAACATCCATACGATATCATCGGACAGAAACTAACGGTTGTAGCGGTGCAAACGCCGCAAAAAGTCGACAATCAAGCGATAGCTAAAGCATACGCCGAAGGTGGCGAAGCGGCGGTTAGGGCGCTCGTTGAGCCGAAAGAATTGCGCAAAGAATTTACGATTGTAGCGGTGACGAAGAAGTCGCCGGATCAGATGGCGAATCAATCGAGTATTTCTATTGCTCCAAGCGCGGCAAAAGAAATTAGCGAATTTAGTACGGTCGGCACTGATGCGTATCAGAAATATTTGACAGTTACTGCGACAACGGCTGATGGCATATCGCCAGATACCGCCAAAGAGTCGCTCGAAAAATCTGGTTTTCATGCAATGACGGCGAGAGATGCGCAGCAGATGCTGTTCCAGTTTGTTAACATTCTTCAGACAATTGTCTTAAGCTTCGGTGTGCTCGCTCTGATTGTGAGTGTGTTTGGAATTGTGAATACGCAGTATATTTCAGTACTGGAACGCACGCAGCAAATCGGGCTGATGAAAGCGCTCGGCGCGAGCCGCCGCGATATCGGCAAATTGTTCCGTTACGAATCGGCGTGGATCGGCTTCTTCGGCGGCGCAGTCGGTATTTTGCTTGCGTGGATAACGGGCGCGGCGCTTAATCCGGCTATCAGTAATGCTATTGGTCTTGGCAAAAATCACCTGCTTATTTTCACGCCGAGCGCCGGCATCATCGTGTTAGTATTATTGGTTGTGGTGGCGATGCTTGCTGGATTTTTCCCGAGCCGCAAAGCAGCGAAACTTGACCCGATAGAAGCACTGAGGACAGAGTAGGAGGAAAGCGATGATTGAATTACAACAGGTTACGAAAACATACGGTAAAAAGCACAATGTATTCACGGCGCTGCATGATATTACGCTAGCGATTCCTGATGGCGCGAGTGTAGCGATTCTCGGTAAATCCGGCAGCGGCAAATCTACGCTGATGCACGCCATGAGCGGGCTTGATCGTCCGCAAAAAGGCCGCGTGTTTGTTGGCGGTCGTAATATTTTGAAGCTAAAACCACGGCAGGTTGATCAATTCCGTGCAAACGAAATTGGTTTTATCTTTCAGAGCTTCTTTGTAGAGGGTAATGAGAGTGTATTTGATAACGTGAGCCTGCCGCTCGAAATCGCGCATGTGCCGTATGGCGAACGGGCAAGTAAAATTGATGCGGCGCTGCGGGCGGTTGATTTGTATGAAAAACGGAAGAGCCGCGCCCGCGATTTGTCGGGTGGACAAAAGCAGCGATTGGCGATTGCGCGTGCGATTGTGAATGAGCCGCAGATTATTTTTGCCGACGAGCCGACAGGGAATCTGGATAGCGAAACTGGCGCGCGTGTTGAGAAGTTGCTATTTGGTTACAATAAAACGAAAGGCGTCACGCTTGTAATTGTTACGCATGATAATGATTTGGCGAACAAATGCGATTATCAGATTAGCATCAAAGACGGTTGCATTCAGCATTCAACGGTGCCGGCGGGCGGAGCGAAAGAAACCAAACCTGTGCCGAAAAAGGTACGCGCAACACGATAAATTACGTTTAATAGCATAGCGTATTTACGTAATAGCAGCAGACAGAGTATCTTTTGTCTGCTGCCTTTACGTGTTGCAGTATTTTTTTTAAGGTTCCTTTCATGATGCGCTCGTATAGTAACGCGCGTGAAAACTACCGCTATCAATCACACGGCCGCGCTTGCGGCGCAATCAAAATATAGCACAACGCCGCTTCGCGCGCTTAACCCGCGTACGCTAACGGTTGATATTGTCCTGCCCGTACTTAACGAGGCGTATATTCTGGAAGAATCGGTGCGTACGCTATGTATGTATATGGAAGATAATTTGCCGTATCATTATCAAATTATTATCGCCGATAATGGCAGTACGGACGGTACGCGCCGGGTGGCGGCGATGCTCACCGAGCACTTCCCTGCCGTCCGCGTCGTCTGCTTGCCAGAGAAAGGCCGCGGGCGGGCGCTTAAACAGGCGTGGCTGCAAAGCCGCGCTGACATTGTTAGCTATATGGACATCGATTTGTCAACGAATTTAGATGCATTCGTGCCGATGATCACGCCGCTCGTGACTGGCGATGCAGCGATTGCAGTAGGAAGCCGGCTGATGGAAGAATCGCAGACAACGCGCGGGCTAAAACGCGATATTATTTCGCGTTGCTACAATCGGCTGATCCGCTGGACGATGCGTACAAAATTTGTCGACGCGCAGTGCGGGTTCAAGGCGATGCGCCGTGATGCTGCGCAACAATTGCTGCCGCACGTAAAAGATACAGCGTGGTTTTTTGACACTGAGTTGCTTATAAAGGCAGAATATGAAGGTTACATGATTCATGAAGAACCGGTCGAATGGATTGAGGATACTGATTCGCGCGTTCATATTGCGAAAACGGCGGTTGAAGACATCAAAGGTTTGTCGCGCGTGCGCGGCGAGTATGGCTGCGCGACGCTGTTTGAAGTGGCGGGCTTTGGCGGTTTGCTGCTCATGACGTTAATGCTGTACCTATGGAATGTAACGATCAACGGCATGGCGAATAGCTATTATGCTGCCGCTGCACAAGCGGCGAGTGTGAATTGGACGGCGTGGCTGTTTGGTGGCCTGGACGCAGCGAATTTCATGAGCGTTGACAAGCCGCCCGTCAGTACGATGATTATGGGATTGTTCGGCCGCGCGTTTGGTTTTTCGTCGTGGAGCATGCTGTTGCCGCATGCGTTGGCGGGCGTAGCAACGGTAGTGCTGGTGTATCTGGCGGTGCGGCGCTGGTATGGTGTGAAATCGGCGTTGATTGCTGGTGCAGTGATGGCGCTTACGCCAGTGGCTGTGCTGATGTTTCGATTTAATAATCCCGATAGTTTCTTGACGTTGTTTTTGACGGCGAGCGCATATGCATTTTTGCGTACGTTTGATAGTAAAAAGCCGATACTATGGCTAAGTATAGCCGGATTCCTTACAGGATTTGCTTTTAATACAAAAATGCTTCAAGGTTTATTGGTCTTGCCTGTTATGGCGGTGCTGTATATGGCGTGTGCGAAGCCGACGGCTATGACGCGCGTGTGGCATTTGAGTGTTGCTAGTATCGCGACGGTGGCGTCAACATTTTGGTGGAGTGTTCTCGTGTGGTTGACGCCGGCGGCACACCGTCCATGGGTAGGTAGTACGAATAACAATAATATCTGGAGCCTAGTATTTGGCTACAACGGCTTTGGACGTTTGTTCGGTGGACACGGAGGTGCGCCTGGCGGCGCAGGCGGCGGACCGGGTAGTGTTGGTTTTGGCGGCGAGACAGGCGTGCTACGCATCTTCAATGAGAGCTTTGGTCCGAATATTGCGTGGCTGATTCCAGCGGCGTTGATTGGCGGCGGATTGGTTATCTGGTTATTACGCCATGCACCGCGTGACAACAAAGAACGTGCCGGCGTGCTCTTGTGGCTAGGGTGGCTGTTTATTCACATTGTAGTGTTTAGCATGACAAGCGGCACAATTCACCCGTACTATGTCGTGGCGATGGCGCCGGCGGTAGCGGCACTCGTTGGAATTGGCGTGCCGTATATCTGGAAAGCCTATACGCGCCGTACGCATGTTTGGTGGATCGTGCCGCTAACAATCGCGACAACAACAATCACGAGCGTCATTATGCTTGGCTATCGCAATGATCGGACAATACTTATGTGGATTGTCGGCGTAGCAGGAGTTGCCGCTACGGGTATAGCGGTCATGCCGCCTCCGCACACTTCAACGCGGCTGCGGCGAATGGCGCTCGCCTGCGCAGTAATTTCGGCGTGTGCTGCTCCAATTGCGTATAGTATTTCAACGATTTTGGTAGCGCATAGCGGTAGTATTCCAACGGCTGGACCAAACGCAAGCGCGATGAATAATACAAACAACGAAACTGCCTTTGCCGAGGCGGCGCTCGTAAAATTTCTGCTTGCGAATCAGCGGGGCGCAACGTGGATTGCGGCAGTTGATAGTGCAAATACGTCGGCGCCGATTCAGTTGTCAACCAAACAGCCAGTTATGGCGCTTGGCGGATTTAACGGCAGCGATTCGACGCTCACGCTTCAGTCGTTCAAGCAACTCGTCGCTACCGGCAAAGTGCGCTACTACGTTGTGGATAGCAGGAGCCGCGGCGGCGGACCAGGCGGAAATTCTGACATTGCGCAGTGGGCAGCATCGTCGGGCGTAAAAATTGAGTATGGCGGCACGCAGTACGCAGTATATGATCTAAAAAACGCGGCGTTATAGCAAGATGAGCCTGCTTGAAAAAAATAAAACACGATGCTTTTATTATGTAAAAATATCGCATAAGTCAAATATAACAGAGGTAGACTAGCGCAGCATCATTTAAGCTTTATCCAAGTAACCTGCGCCATACTGTTACCCATAACGAAAGGAGACGCATATGAAACAAATCCAACCAATTGCCCTAACGAACGATGAGGCGCTTGTACTGCAGCAAATCACTGAAAACGGCGAAGACGACGTGATCGGCTTGTCGCACGGGCTGCGTATGAGCCGTTCGCGCGTGGCGCAGCAGCTGGAGCGGTTGCGTGCGAAAAAACTCGTAACGATCAAGTCAACCTGCGGTGATTTATGGGTGCGAGCCAGCAAACGCGGCCGCCAACTCGTTCGGTATATGTGGCCGGAGATGGCGCTAGCCTACTAAATTTTTACCGAGGAAGGTATACTGTAAGATACATGAAGATTTTAGTCGTAGATGACGAGATACGAATCGCCGAGGCGATCAAACAGGGGCTTGAGCTTGACGGCTATGCGGTTGACGTTGAGCACGACGGCGAGGATGGTTACAATGCGGCGCGTGCCGATGAATACGATGTGATCGTGCTTGATGTGATGATGCCGGTAATGAATGGCTATGAAGTGGCGAAAAAGCTGCGTGCTGCCGGCGACACAACGCCGATTATTTTGCTTACTGCGAAAGATCAAAATCGCGACATTGTGCAAGGGCTTGATAGCGGCGCCGACGACTATCTCGCAAAGCCATTTAGCTTTGATGTGCTGGGAGCGCGTATCCGCGCACTGCTGCGCCGCCCGCAGGAGGTACTTGATAATGTACTAGCCGCCAAGGATGTTAGGCTTGATACGGTGAATCGGACGGTAACGCGTGCTGGCAAGCTGGTGAAATTATCAAGCAAGGAATTTGCGATTTTGGAATATTTAATGCGCAATAAAAACCAAATCATGAGCAAGCGAAATATTATGACGCACGTGTGGGATTTCGACGCTGATATCTTGCCGAATAACGTTGAGGTGTTTATCAATTATTTACGCGGTAAAATAGATAAACCATTCAAACAATCCGAGCCGCTCATTCAAACAGTGCGCGGTTTCGGCTATGTGATCAAGGACGGCGCATGAGATGAAGCATGTGCGCCGCCGCGATGTGCTGCGTCTAGCGGGTACATATCTCGCTATTATTATGGTGATGAGCATCGTGTTTAGTTTTGTGCTGTATAATTTTTCGGCGCAGGAATTTCACCGCCGTCCAGAGCAGCGGCGCGCCGACTCAAAATTCTCGCCGATTGTAATCGACGATGAGTCGCTGAGCGTGAGCGATTACTTGTCGAAGCGCGAAGATTTCGCAATGGCATCGCTGCGGATCAATTTGGTGATAGTTAACCTAGTAATGTTTGTTGTGGCGTCGCTATTGAGCTATTTGTTGGCGCAGCATACTCTGCAGCCGATTGAGGAAAATATGGCAGCGCAGTCGCGCTTTGTGAGCGATGCCAGCCATGAATTGCGCACGCCGCTGACGGCGCTACTGGCGGCAAATGAAGTGGCGGCGCGCAATACGAAGCTTACGCTCGCACAGGCGAAACGCGTCATTGCTGATAATGTTAGCGATGTGACGCGTTTGCAAACATTAGCAAACTCCATGCTCGGGTTACTGAAGGACGACGACATGACTATGACGAAAGAACCGGTGTCGCTACAGGCAGTCGTGAACCGTGCGATGAATTTGGTAGTGGCGCAGGCAGTCGAGAAAAATATCGCCGTTGCGGACGAGACGGTAGAATTGACGTTACTCGGTGATAGCCAGAAACTAGAGCAACTCATGACGATTCTGCTTGATAACGCGATCAAATACAGCAGCAACGACACGACGGTCCATATATCAAGTACGCGTAAAGGCCGCCAGGCGGTGATCGCGGTGCGCGATGAGGGAATTGGTATGGACAGTAAAACGGTTGAGCAGATTTTTACGCGGTTTTATCGTGCTGAGGAATCACGCACAACTAGCGGGTATGGATTGGGTTTGCCGATTGCGCAGCGGATTGTGCAGGCGCACGGCGGTAAAATTTCCGTACGAAGCGCTAAGGGCAAGGGAACGACGTTTACGATTTCCCTGCCGCTTGCCGCGAAGCCGTAGGTTTTTTAAGCTGGATTTAACGCGCCGCCGTTATAATTTCCTTCATTACTAACTAAGAGAAGGAGGATAAATGAAGATAGAAGATGGATTTAACGCTTCGCCGAAAGCGCCGTCTGCAGCACGGCAATCAGCGGTGAATACGGGGCTGGTGGTCGCGGCGGTATCAATGGCGCTTTTGACCGGCGTGGTTGGGTATACGCTCGGTGTGCAGTCAAGTAGTAGCCGTTCTCTAGCGGGTTCGCAAGGTGCAGCGCCCGGCGGATCGCCGCAGCAAGGCGGTGCGCCAGGAGGCTCTGGCTCGGCGCCACCGCAGACTGGTTCGTCAGCGCAACAACCACCAAATCAGACAAGTCAGCCGACAAGCAACACGCCGGCTCAAAATCAAGGCGCAAACCAGACGGCGCCAAAAACGAATCCTCAACAACCGGCGAACAGCACGTCAAATACATAATTTTCGCGTTATCGTCCGTAAACGCGGTACAATAAACGTATGCTTACCTACTACCAGTTTGCGGACGGCGCCTTAGAGCGCTGCGACGATGTTAAACATGCCGCTTGGACGCGGTGCGAAAATCCGTCGGCGGACGATTTGTTTCATTTGCATCAGCTTGGGCTGGATGATGATTTAGTAAACGACGCGCTTGACCCGCATGAGATACCGCGGATTGAGCAGGGCGACGGCTGGGTATATTTCATCACGCGGTTGCCAGGCGTTGATGATAATTTCAATGATTTTACGACGCCGATAATGTTTGCGCTTGGTGAGCATGTCGTGACGCTTAGCCGTGAACGTATGGGGCGCGTGTGGCAGCCATTTGTTGACCGTACGCGGATTCAAGCGCCATCGCAAACGCAATTGTTCTTGGTGA
The DNA here is from genome assembly GCA_938045235.1 of uncultured Candidatus Saccharibacteria bacterium. Taxonomy (GTDB): domain Bacteria; phylum Patescibacteriota; class Saccharimonadia; order Saccharimonadales; family Saccharimonadaceae; genus Saccharimonas. Next base: position 54,501 of record CALIMZ010000006.1, on the reverse strand, counting down.
TGGTTGAAGCGATGCTGCGGTCGTACCAGTCGCGCGTAGCACTGATCAACCGCCAGACGCGCGCTGTTACGGGCGATGTGACGACTTTGCGTTCGCGCGATATCGCGACGTTGGTAGAGTTTGAGCGTAAGTTGAACGACTATTTAGACGCGTTGATTCCGACGAATGTTGCGTTGGAGCGCACGCTGAATACGCGCTATAAACTCATTAAACTCGGCGAAGAGGACCAGGGGATCGTCGAAGATTTGTCGGTTGATATTGAACAGTTAATCGCGCGGTGCAAGTCGCTCTTGCGCACGATCCAAAATGTGCGCGACAGCTTCCGCGCCGTTATGGATACGCGCCTAAACGAAACGATGCGGATTTTGACGGTCGCGACGCTCGCGCTAACGATTCCGACGATGCTTGCCGGGCTATTTGGCATGAATGTCGACTTCCCATTTGATACGCACGGCGTGATGGCATTCTGGATTATTGTCGCTGCGAGCATCATCACGGCGATTGCGACGGGGTATTATTTCTTGAAAAAACGCTAGCGTCTCGTAATCCGTTCATGCTTGCATGCTGGCAGGCGATGCGTTATGATGGCTCAGGTTCGCGAGCCGCGCGCGATATATAATGATAGCCAAAAGGTCGAGCGCGCAAAATCATGGCGAGCCGAATCGTGCAAACGCACGCACTAATAGGAGAGAATATGTCAATAACTGTATCGTTTGCGCCTAGCCGCAGCAGGCGAATTGCGGTGGATATATTGCCCGCGGTGTGGCAGCGGTATATTGTATACTGATTGCGGCAGCGGCATGAAAAAACACCCTGGTTGCAGGGTGTTTTCGTATGCATGATTCTTCGGCGGCTAGTTTTCGCGTGGTAGTGCAATGCCGTGCTCTTTGAGCGCAGGAACGATGACGTATTTTTCGAAGTCGTCGGCGTTCGCCCAGACGTACGTTGCGTTTGAGTCGGTCTTGCTTGTCGAGATGATTTTACCGTTTGAAACTTTTTGATTGCCGACGTCTTTTTTGCCGATAAAGAGCGCCGGTGTTCCGCCGACGCCGGCTTTCGCGCCGACAGCGAGGTCGTAGTCGATTTTTTTGCGGATTGAAGCGCTATCAAGATGCTCAGAAAATTTATCTTTGTTAATCCCAAGCTCCGCTGCGAGCGACACAAAATAGTTCGTGCGCGCTGCGCCCGTTAATTCGACCCAGTTGCTGCGCTGCTCAAATAATTTATCGTGCATTTCCCAATATTTGCCTTCTACGCCGGCTGATTCGGCGGCGGCTGCGGCAGCAAGTGCATTCGGATGCGCATTCGTCAGCGGATAATTACGGAAGACATAGCCGATTTGCCCTTTATATTTTTCGACGACTTTTTTGATGATCGGATGCGCTGAATTACAGCCCGGACATTGGAAATCGGCGTACTCAAATAAAATCACTTTGCTTTTCATATTGCCGTAGGTGTGGTCGGCAATATTACCATTATCGGCAGCAGCGGTTTGTATAGCGGTAGGGTCGACATTTGCCACGTTTACTTTGTTGTTGCGCGACAAATAAATCAATCCGCCGATAATCGCCACGCAGATTGCGGCAAAAATAATCCAGGCTCGCTTTGTCATAATCCTCCTTCGTTCCTCTTTGTAAAGTATAGCGCGCCGAGCCTCGCCAAGCAAGCGATACTGCGGTACAATGAAAGCATGCAGACGCTTTGGGTTTTGATTTTCGCCGCGCTGTTTCTCGCGCTCGTTGCGGTAGCAAGTATAGCGCCGCGGCGTACCGTATTATCGTCGTATGAATTACAGCGCCGACGCGCGGCGGGCGACGTGTCGGCGGCAGAAGAGCTGCGGCGCAGCTTGCTTATCAATGACATACTATCGCTGCAAAAAGCGGTTGAAGCACTGTTGCTGGTTTGCGCGGTGCCGTGTGCAATTATGGCATTCGGCTGGCTGGCGGGCGTGCTGATTGCGGTATTCGTAGCGCTCGGATACGGCCGTATTGCGCATAACGGTATGCTAGCAGCCGTCGCCGACCGATATTATATGATGCTTGAGCCGAAGTTACTGCAGTTCGTCGAACGTTATCCGAGCGTCGGTAAACTATTGCGGAGCGTCACGGCGCCGCCTGAAGCGAGCCTGCTCAGTTCGCGCCAGGAATTAGAGCATTTGGTAAAAGAATCGGGCGCGATTTTGACCGCCGACGAAAAACGCCTTATCAAAAGCACGCTCCATTTCGGCGATAAAACAGTTGAAGAAGTCATGACGCCGCGCGGCGTGATTGATGCAGTGAAAAAGGACCAGCTCATTGGACCGCTTTTGCTTGACGAACTGCACAAGACCGGGCACAGCCGCTTTCCGGTTATGGATGGCGATATTGATCATATCGTCGGCGTGCTCTATATCCGCGATTTACTGACGCTTACAGACAAGCGCTCGCACCGCGCAGAGACGGCAATGGAGCGAAAAGTTTATTGCATCAATCAAAATCAAAAACTTGAAAAAGCTCTGTCGGCGTTTATCAAGACGCGCCATCATTTGTTCATTGTCGTGAATGATTACCGCGAAACGGCGGGTGTCGTTACGATTGAAGATGTCATTGAAGCCCTGCTCGGGCGTAAAATTGTCGATGAAGATGATGTCGTTGTCGATTTGCGCGCCTTTGCAGCAAAAAATCCGCGCCACAATAATAAAAGTTCGGCAGCGACCGACGTTTGATGGTATACTAAAGGCGTAATACATGCAGTATGTTTCTGTTTTTATTCAAGTTGCAGTGCTCGTGATGTTGGCGGCGATTTGCTCCGGGCTGAATATCAGCCTGATGTCGTTGCCGCTCGGTGATCTGCGGCGCAAGGCGAAGCTTGGTAACCGTGCGGCGCAAAAAGTGTTGCCTCTGCGGCGCGATGCTCATTTGTCGCTTGCGGCAATCTTGTTTTCAAATATGGCAGTGGTGTCGGGCAGTTCGCTATTATTGGAGCATCATTTTAACGGCTGGATTGCCGGCATTGCGACAACGTTGCTCATGGTAGTGTTCGGCGAAGTGCTTCCGCAAGCGATTTTTATCAAATCTGCACTGAAAACCTGCGCATTCTTTGCGCCGCTGATCCGCGTGATGATTATCGTCGTTTATCCGGTGGCGAAACCGCTGGCGCTGCTGCTTGACCATCTGGTTGGCGTCGAACACCGGCGATTACTGACGCGTGCTGAGCTTGGTTTGTTGATCAGCGAGCATAAAATCGGCAGCAAAAGCGAACTTGATGGCGGCGAAGTCGAAATCATCCAAAGCACGCTGCAATTAAGCGAAAAAACCGTGAAAGAGATTATGACGCCGATCAAAGCGGTGCAGTGGCTGACGCTTGATACGATTCTCGACGAGCGCATGGTGAACGAAATCATCGCGCGCGGCTATAGCCGCATTCCGGTATTCGACAATAAGCTGACAATGTGCCACGGCGTACTGCTTGCAAAAGACATGATTAATATTGACTTTGATGATAATCCGGTGCCGCTTTGGTGCTTTCCGCTCCATAAGACGCGTCTGGTCGGGGCGCGGACAGCGCTTGATACGATGTTTCATAAATTCCGGCGTATCGGGTCGCATTTGGTGCCGGTTGAGCAGAATGACCGAATTATTGGTATCGTGACAGTGGAAGATCTGCTTGAAGAGACGATCGGACATGAGATTGCCGATGAAATTGATCGCGATTTGCATCGAAATTAGCACTCTACTTGTATGAGTGCTAGCAGTGCGCTATAATAGCGAAAGGCTATGGCAAAACGAGATTATTATGAAGTGCTTGGCGTTAGTAAAAGCGCGAGTGAAGATGAAATCAAAAAGGCTTTCCGTAAGCTGGCGGTTAAGTATCACCCAGACAAGGCGGGCGGCGATGAGGCGAAATTCAAAGAAATCAATGAAGCCTACGAAGTGCTGAAAGATAAGCAAAAACGCCAGCGCTACGATCAATTTGGACATGCGGGTGTTGGCGGCGCTACTGGCGGTAGCGCGGGCGGCAATCCATTTGAAGGCTTTAATTTCAACGGGCAAGATATTCATTTTGACTTTGGCGGCGGCGGTGCATTCGGCGATATTTTTAGCCAGTTCTTTGGCGGCGCAGGCGGTAGCCGGACAGCAGGCGAGGCGCGCGGGCGCGATGTCGAAACACGCGTGACATTGAGCTTTGAAGAAGCAATTTTCGGCAAAGACATGGCGCTATCGCTGACGCTTAATGATGTGTGCAGCCACTGCCACGGCACAACGGTTGAGCCTGGTTTCGAGCTAAAAGAATGTCCGACATGCAAAGGCGCGGGGCAGCAAATCCGCGTGATGAACACGATGTTTGGTCCGATCCAGCAAGCAGTGACCTGCGAAACCTGCCATGGGCGCGGCAAAGTCCCGGAGAAAGAGTGTACGCGCTGCCGCGGTACGGGCGTTGAACGGCGCGAGCAAGACATTACGGTGAAGATTCCGGCTGGGATTGACGACGGCGCGACGATTCGTTTGCGCGAGCATGGCGAGGCTGTTGCTGGCGGCGTGCGCGGCGATTTGTATGTGCACGTACGCGTGCGGGCGCATAAAAAATTCACGCGCGAAGGCGATCTGATTTTAAGCGAAGAGCATATTTCGATGGTTGATGCTGCGCTCGGAACAGAGATCGACGTTGAGACTGTCGACGGTATTATCACGATGAAGGTGCCAGCTGGTACGCAGTCGGGTACGGATTTCAAACTGTCTGGTCACGGCGTGCCGCATTTGCGGAGCGATCGCCGCGGACCGCACATCGTTAGCGTTATCGTTGACACGCCGACAAAATTGACGAAAAAACAACGCGAGCTGCTTGAAGAATTCGATGCCGCAAAGCGCCGCGGGATATTTTCGTAGGGTTACAAACAACTATTATTTTATGGATGAGAAATAAGACTATTTACGACTCGTGAAGTGATATAATGACGTCATGAATATGCAGCGAGAGAAAGAATTAGGCAGTCGCTATAGCGATGCCATCAAACAAGCCCGCCAAATAAAAGATAAAGCCGAGAGAAAAGCGGCAATCAAGGCGGCGAAAGAAATATATAAACGAGATGATCCTGTCCAGATTGACGGTGAGTACTTTGGTAGCCACAAAGCAATCCCAGAGCACATTAAATACTTCACGATGCTCGCCCACGCTGATGGTATCGACCTCTTCAGGGGAGGACCGTTCAACAAGAGAAAAGAATTGCTAACCACCGTCCCGTGGACATCTGTCAAGGATTTTTCATACACAGAAAACCAGCAGTCTAACGAATCAGGGCGCGTTACACTAACACGCGCAGCAGCGTTCGGCGTATTCGCGCTCGGTATGAAGAAAAAGAAAGTCGACAGTAAGCTTGAGCTAATATCAACCCTCAAAACAAAGAGCGGTGATATAGTGCTTGAATATAAATCGCACATCGACAATACAAGGTCGACGTCTGGTTCGATAATAAACGCCGCCGATAACTCGCTCATCAAGGCGAACAAGAAGTTCAGAATATCTGTTATCAACCATACACATGAAAAACCAGAGAAGATAGAGATTTAGTTTAAGTATCATGTAGGTATTACTAGCAGATAGCGGAGGAAAATTGTAGGGAATGGGTTTAGCGCTATACTAAAAACATAACCGAGTAAGGAGGCAGCATGGGATTTCTATTTTTTGTCGCAACAGTTGTTCTCGCTATTTTGTTGTCGCAAAAGAGCAGCCAGGCGAAGCGTACGGTTGATCCGATGAGCGCGTCGTACCGCCAGGGCTATTGGGACGGCGTGCGCGCGGCAGAGCAAGGTGCGGCGCATTCGCCCGAAATGCCTAGTGTCGCCGTATTGCCCGTTACGCCCGAGCCAGCCGAAACATTTGCGGCGGCAGATGAGAGTGGTAATAGCACGCCCGTGGACGAATTGGATTCAGCTGCTTCATCCCGAAACAAGCCTGCTCCAGCGAAGGAGTATGCTGTACCCGCGCCGGTGCAGCCGCCGCCTTCAGTAGGCTCTGTTGCCCCGCCGCCGTGTGGTAGCGCTCCGCCGCCGCAACCGTCATCGCACGTAACGATTAATATTGCACTGTATGTTGCCGTCTTGCTGCTTGTATCTGGTATTGTTTTGTTGGCGCAAACATTTGCACTTACACCGTGGCTGCGCATGGCGCTTGTGTGGCTGCTAATCGTCGCATCGTACACGGCAGGTTTTGTATTACAAAAGCATATTCCGATAATTCGCCCAGCGGCGCTGGCGCTTGTCGGTACGGCGCTTGCAAGTATTCCAGTGGCGGGTATTACGATGTACGCGCTCGTGCTGCATGATGCCGCCCTGTGCTGGTTTATTACATCGCTTATTGGCGTGGTAATGTATATGTTCGCTGCAATTACGTTCAAAAATCAATTCTTGTCATATATTTCTATCTTGTCGCTCTTTACAGTGTCGATGTCGTTGCCGGCGCTGGTTGATGCGCAATTGGCGTGGTATTACGTCGTGATGATTGCATTTGGCGGTGCGATGACGCTTTTGAGCTACGCAAAGATTCCAGGCGTGCCGAAATTGTTCGTGCAGCCAATCTATACGTCAAGCTTGGTGGCGGTGCCGTTAGCGCTCCTCGCGGCGACCGTTTCGGCGGCAGCACTAAGCGTTTCGGAATATACGGTGGTGCTTGTTGCCGGGCTGCTCTACTATATTGCACAAGCGCTAGCAGCGTCGGATAAATCGGTACGCAATTATGCGGAATTTTCAGCACGACTGCTCACGCTGGTGGCGGCGGGTACTGCTGCGGCGTGGGCGAGCGGCACGTCGTATATCGCGATCAGCTTGTCGGTGGCGCTTGCGGCGCTGCTTAATGTGATTGTGTCGCTCCGCTACTTGCCTATCGGCAGCGTACGAGCGTCAATTCACGAGGCAGTGCTATGGATTGGATTTTTCACGGCGGCGTTCGTTGCGCCGTTGCTTGCATCGATTCCATCTTTATCGAGGAGCGACGCCGCACTGGCGCACCCAGAAGCAATACCGCAGCTAGCGGAATTAGTGCTTGCTATGGTGTTGTCTTTGTTCGCGGCGGCGCGGTTACGCCGCTACGGACTGTTGTGGCCGGCGGTATATATTATTACGGTGCCGCTATTGATTGTTGTGAATAATATCGTACATATATCGTACGATGTATACATCACGATCTATATGGCATGTGTTATAGCGGTACTTGCGCTGCGCTTATTAATGAAACAGCTTACGCCAAGCGCTGGTGCGCTTGTCTACGTGTCGATGAGTATATGGTTGTTGTTTGCGATATTCTACATAGCTATGTGCGAGCTTGCACTGGGGCGTGATGTCTCATGGTGGCATATCGGCTGGTGGGTGCTCCTTGCGGCGGCGTTTTACTACGTTGCCGCGGTTGAAAAACTGCGCTGGATGGTATTGTGCGCGCATGGCGCGATGTTGGCGGCGGGGTGGCTGCTTTGCGCTAAGTGTAGCTTTAATGCTGCGCAAACTGTTGTAACGCTTGGTGTTGGACATAGTGCTACGACGATTGCGTTAGCGGAGTATTTCCGCTGGCGCAACCATGTTTCGCGCACCGCGGCGATGTATCGATGCAGTGCGATCGGATATGGCGCAGTTATCGGCCTTGCAGTGCTCGCGATGAGTATGGCGAATGAATGGCGCCTGCTGGCGTGGCTGTCGATCGTGGCGATAGGCGCGTATGCGGCATACCGCCAAAAGGAAGTCGCGATGATGTATGTACTCCATATCGTGCTTGCCGTGCAAATACTGCTTGCCGGTATCGCGTGCAATTTATCGTATGTAGAGATTTTCGCGCTAGCGGCATGGCTGCCGTTTGTAGGGTTTGGAGCGGTAAGCGTGCTGATGCGCGCAGTAAATCGGGCTACCGCCAAGACAAAAACCTGGTGGCGGTCTGGCGCGGCCTGCGCATTAACATTTGGCAGTCTTGCGCTTTTGTCGGATCAGAATTATCCGATGCGCTCGGCGGGATGGTTGGCGGCGGTAGCAGCGATGTATGTGCTCGTGTATGTTGCGCGCCGCGCCGCGTTATTGTATGCCGGCAATATGATGAGCGTTGTGTTGGCGGCATTGTTGTGCGCATGGTGCGGCGTATCGTTTAACGGGACGCTTGTAGCTATTGCGGCGTTTGGATTGATTGGATTCTACGGCGCAGGGTGGTTGTACCGTTTGTGGCGCGGTACCGGGCGAGTGTGGAATGCAATGCTCGTGTCAAGCTTGACGGCGGCTGGTTCGGCTGGGCTATTGGCATTGCTGTCGTCGGATATAGCTATCGTAGCGGGTGCGGCAGCGATTTTGGTTGGCGCCGGAGTCGTGTTTGGCATACAAAGCTATGAGATGAAGCAGCTGGGATTTGCGGAATGCGGCGTTGTTATAGCGATGCTTGGTGCGCAGCGTTTGCTATACGTAGCGCTTCCCGATACGCACGCGCTCGTGTATACGCATCTTTGGGCGCTTGTTGCGGCGGCATTGTATGCTGGATATTACGCGTGCAAACGTCCAATAGAGAGCATGTGCCATCTCGTAACGCTATTATGTCTCGTGACGATTCCAGGCTTGGCTGCCGCGTTTATTGACGGCGGCTGGTATCAATTACTATTTCTCGTTGAACATGCGGCGGTCGTTATTATGGGCGTAGCGACTGCGCGCAAGCTCACATCAATCTGGGGCGCGGTCGGTGTAACAGTGGCGATTCTCTACATGCTGCGCGAGTTTCAGGCGCTCTTAAACATTACGATCGGGCTGCTCGTGCTAGCGGCTGTGATTTTTGCGATCGTGCGTGCGAATCATAAAAAACGTATATAGACGAAATGGCACGGTAACTGAATTGACACAAAACGAATAGAATTATAAAGTAGCACTATGAAGGGCGGAAAAGTCATCATCGGGCGGACAGTGCATATTGTCATTCCGAGCGAAAGTGCGCGCAGTATCCGCGTGAAAATTGATACGGGTGCGGACCGGTCGTCAATTTGGGCGTCAAATATTGCCATGAGCAGCGACGGCGAGCTTTCATTTACGCTTTTTGCGCCGGAATCAAAATTTTATAGCGGTACGGTGTACCGGACGAAAAACTTTGAGGCGAGCAGGGTGCGCAGCGCGCATGGCGACTTGCAAGTGAGATTTCTTACGCATCTGACGATAATTTTAGGCGGTAAGAAAATCCGCGGCACGTTTACGCTGGCTGACCGGTCGAAGAATAGATATCCGGCGCTGATTGGCTGTAAGATATTGAACAAGAAATTTCTGGTAGACGTGTCAAAGGGGTTCATTCGGGAAAATAGATCGGATGATCTCATTCAAGAATTGAAACGCGATCCGAAAGCCTTTTTTGAAAAATATTATCATAATAATCCGAGAGGAGATATTATCTGATGAAAATCGCTATCTTATCTAATGGCCCCGGAAACTATTCGACGAAGCGGCTCAGAGAAGTTGCGAAAGCGCGCGGACATACAGTGCGTATCATCAAGTACAAAGAATGCTACGCTTCAATTGAGCAAAATAATCCGGTCGTGAGTTACCGCGGCGAAGACTTGAGCGGTTACGACGCAATGGTTCCGCGCATCGCCAGCTATATGACGCGTTACGGCACAGCGATTGTTCGCCAGATGGAAATGCAAGGCGTATGGACGATTTCCAGCTCCATCGCTATTACGCGTAGCCGCGACACAAACTACGTTCGACGCAGCTGCTTGCTCGGGCGGGCGTCGGAATCCCGAAAACGGTGTTTAGCCGCAACTCAACCGATATCGACGATTTGCTTGAGAAGCTTGGCGGTACGCCGGTGATTATCAAATTAGCGCGCGGCACGCATGGCAACGGCGTCGTGCTTGCGGAGAGCAAGAAGGCGGCGAAATCGGTGCTGCAGGCATTTTATCTTACAAATGAAGACGGCACAAACGTATTGCTGCAAGAGTTTGTGAAGGAATCGGCGGGAACGGATATCCGCGCGTTTGTTGTCGGCAGCCGCGTCGTGGCGAGCATGCGGCGCCAGAGCTTGGATGATGATTTCCGCAGCAACTTGCACAAGGGCGGCGCCGGTACAGCAATTAAATTAACCGATGAAGAGCGTAAAATGTGCGTGAAAGCGGCACGGGCGATGAACCTGACTGTTGCCGGCGTTGATTTCATGCGTTCGGCGCGCGGACCTCTGGTGCTGGAGGTAAATGCTAGCCCAGGCTTCGGCATTGAAAAAATTATAGGGCGCGACGTGGCGACACCGATCATTGAATACATTGAGCGTAACGCCAAGCGGCGGCCGAGGAAAGACAAGGTCGGAGCGTAACGGCTGGCACAATGCGCATGCTGCGGAAAAGAATGGACGGGAATTTATGAAACAGCGCAGCAGTCTTTTAATGCTAATACGCCAACTTGGTCTTGTGATGATTGATTTGCCTGAAGTATGGCATTGCCCATGCTAAAATAGCAACATGACCTATCTCATCATTCTTGGAATCTACCTCGCGATTTTATTTGTGGTGGCATGGCTGAGCCGGCGAAATTTAGGCGTGCCGACATTAGCGCTCGCGGCAGGCGCGTTGCTCGCAGATGCGTGGGCGAGCAGTTTGGCGCCGGTCGTGGCGCAAGCGGGGCTCGTTTTGACGAAACCGCCGCTGACAAGCGTGGTGGCGGCGGTGTTGACGCTGTTGCCGGCGCTCATCGTGATGGTGCGGGCGGGGCGCGCGTCGTCTCGGTGGCATAGCATTACGGGAGCACTTGTATTTGCAGTTTTTGCGGTTATGCTGACGTATGGCGCATTTCGCGCTGCGGTCGAGATGGACGATGCAAGCCGGCAGTACGCAGCGTATATTATGCAGTATCGCCACACGATTATCACAGTGTGCATTGTTTGTGCGGTTATGGAAATTAGTTTTCGCCGCCAACCGCATGCGAGTGCGGCGGATAAAAAGAAGAAATAGAGTGAAGCAACGAACGCAGACGCTGCGGTTTCGCAGAATTTTTATTGCGTGATAATAAAAACCCACTCCTACGGAGTGGATAGGTTTCAAAAAGCATGGAGGGTCCAGTGAGGCTTGAACTCACGACACCCTGCTTAAAAGGCAGGTGCTCTAACCAGCTGAGCTATGGACCCGAACGGTTCGTATTATACCGCTTGTCGGCGGGTGAGTCAAGCTGTGGTACTATCGGGGTATGAATTGGCTGCGCGAGCGGATTCATTTGATGTGGCATGTCGCGGCGCTGTGCTACGGTGCGGTTATTGGCGTCGCGGCGGCTCAGTGGATTCGGGCAGATATTCCCGGGTGGATCGCTGGGCTGGCGGCGCTCGCCATTTTCGCAGTTATTATCAAAACGCCGCAGCGGTATATGATTGTGCTAGCGGTAGCGGCAGGCGCGTGCGTAGGGCTGGCGCGCGGGTCGGGCGATCAAGCGCAGCTCGCAGTATACGAGCCGCTCATTGGCCGACAAGTAGTGCTGTCTGGCACGGTGAAAGACGATGCCGACATAGCGGCAGGCGGCGGCTTGCGCTTGCAAATTATTGATGTAGTGTTGGGCGAGCGGTCGCTGCCCGGGCAGATTTGGGTGACAATCGCGAAGCCGGGCAATATCAAGCGCGGCGATCGGCTGAGGCTTAGCGGTACGCTGCGCGCTGGGTTCGGTAACTATGCAGCGTCGCTGGCGCGGGCGTCAGTGCTCAAAATTAAGCGCGTGCCTGGCGGCGATCCGGCGCTAGAATTGCGCGATGGTTTTGCGGCGCAGGTGCGGCGGGCAATTCGCGAGCCGGAAGCGAGCCTCGGTATCGGCTTTTTGCTGGGCAAAAAGAGCGAACTGCCGCCGCAATTGTTAGAAGCGCTGAAAATCGCCGGACTGACGCATATCATCGTGGCGAGCGGCTATAATTTAACAATTTTAGTGCGCTTAGCGCGGCGTTTGTTTGCGAAAGTATCAAAGTTTTTGGCAATGTTTGCAAGCGCGGGGTTAATTGGCGGATTTATGGCGGTGACTGGTCTCAGCCCGAGCATGACGCGCGCCGGCCTCGTGACGGGGTTAAGTTTGTGGGCGTGGTATTACGGTCGTAAATTTCATCCGGTCGTACTGCTTGGCGTGGCGCTCGCAATAACAACGCTATGGAATCCGAGCTACGCGTGGGGAGATGTCGGCTGGCAATTGAGTTTTGCGGCGTTTGCGGGCGTTATCATCGTTGCGCCGATTATGACGGCGTACTTTTTCGGTCGGCAGACTGCGCCGGCGATCGGGCAAATTTTACTGGAAACGTTGGCGGCGCAATTAGTAACCGCGCCTGTTTTGCTGGCGGCATTCGGGCAAATTAGCGTGATTTCGCTTCTTGCAAATTTACTCATCGTGCCGTTTATCCCATTCACAATGGTGCTGGCGGCGGGCGCGGGCGTTGGCGCGATGATTGCACCCGGCTTGGTGGCAGTGCTAGGGTATCCGGCGCAATTCGTACTGTCGTGTATGATAGCGGCGACCTACTGGTGCGCCGAACAGCCGTGGGCACAAATCACACAGCAGGTTGGCTGGGTTGGCGCTGCGGCGTGGTATGTGGTGTTGCTCGCGGCAGTGGGGTATATGAAACGCGCGAGCGGCTACAGATTGCGCGACGCGTCGGTAGTAGAATAGCGCGCTGCTATCTGTTATAATCGTAATAAATTGTGATGTAATTAAAACAAAGGAGTCGGTATGTCAGGACACAGCAAATGGGCGACGACGCATCGCCAGAAAGCGATTGTTGATGCTAAGCGCGGCGCTATTTTCACGAAAATCGGTAACCAGATCGCGATTGCGGCGCGCGGCGGTACCGATCCGGCGACGAACTCGGCGCTAGCAATGGCGATCGAAAAAGCAAAAGCCGCTAATATGCCAAATGCCAACATCCAGCGTGCGATTGACCGCGTGAACGATAAGAATGCGGCAGCGCTTGAAGAGGTGACGTATGAAGCGTACGGTCCAGGCGGCGTTGGTATTATTGTTGAGGCAGCGACCGACAATAAAAACCGCACGTATCCGGAAATCCGTACGGCATTGACCAAAAACGGCGGCACGATGGCAGACGCCGGCAGCGTGATGTTCCAGTTTACGCGCAAAGGCGTGATTCGCGTGGCAGCTACCGGTGAGGATGCGCTATTGCAAGTACTTGACGCCGGCGCGGAAGATGCGGTTGAAGAAGGCGGCGGGCTGACTGTTTACACCGACATGAAAGATCTAGCAAAAGTCCGCGCAGCGCTCGTACAGGCCGGGCTGAACGTTGAAGATGCTGAATTGCAATATGTCGCTAATAACGACGTGCCGGTTGGTGATATTGAGACTGCGCGCAAACTGATGAAGGTGCTCGACGCAGTCGAAGAGCTGGACGACGTCACGAACGTCCATACAAACGCAGACATTACCGTTGACATTGACGAGTAGTTTGCGCGCCGTAATACGCTTTGGTATACTTTACGTATTAAGCGTAAGTAAGGAGATAAGCATGAATGTAATGCGACGCGGACTACTTATGATACTGATTACTGGACTGGTGTTTCCTGCGCCAGCAGCGCTGGCGGTTAACGCGCCGCCTGACAATACGGGAAGTTCGGCAACTGAACACGCAGCCGCGCAGCCGGAAACAGCCGCCGAATCTGCGGTTGTGAAGCCTGATACAACTTCGGTCGCGCAAGCTCAGCCTGTTGCGACAGCTGAATCTGAGCCGCCAACAACGCCACCAGTTGCGCCGTCTGCGCCGGAAACTTCTCCTGCGCCCGCAGCTCCTGCGTCTGTAGCGCAAACTGCCGCACCGCAAACAGATATGTTGACGCCGCCGGCTCCAGCTGCTGCCGCTGATTCGTCTACAATCCCGCCGCCAAAGGTTCTTATCTCGAAAGTAAAAATTGGTCCTGGCGCGGAAGAGTTTGTTGAATTGTATAATGCGGGCAACGAGGCGGTAAATCTGAAAGGTTGGCGGCTGCAATTCCTGAAAGAAGGTTTTACGGGCGGCGCGCGCGAACAGACGCGGATTTTGAAAGATTTTGGCGATGCAGCATTGAAGCCTGGAGAATTTTATGCGGTGCGGCATAGTAAAAATGAAGCACTCTCTGAAATTCGCGAAGTATTTGACGACAGTTATAAAAGCGGTTCGCTTGCTGCAAATGGTTCGGTGCGGCTCGTGACGGTGGCGGGCGAAGCGGCGGACTTGATCGGATGGAATAAAGCGGCAGCGTTTGAAAAGTTTGCTGCAAAGATTGATTCAAAAAAGCAAAATGTTTTGCAGCGCTGCATAGGCGCTAATGTCGTGCGCGATAGTGATAATAACGCGGATGATTTCACTGCCGGAAATGAATTTTCGCTTGGACAATTTATCAACTGTGCGGCGCCGGAGCCGCCTAATCCGCCGCAGCCGAACCAGCCTAGCGATCCATCGCCACCCGATAATCCGCACGAACCGGCAGTGCCGCCCAACGCTTGCGCTAACATAAAACTAACTGAAATCGGCGCTAATCTCGACGACCAATTTATTGAAATCTATAACGCGGGCGATACAGTAGCCAACCTAAACGGCTGCAAGCTAACGTCAAGTAGCAATAAAAAGCAATATGAATTTGGCGACAGCGAGCTTGCGGCGCATGATTTTTTGACAGTAAACGTAAAAGAAGCCGGCTTAAAACTTGGCAAAACGACCGGCACAGTGCGAATACTGAATAGCAGCGGCGAAACGGTCGACGAAATCCACTACGAGAAATTACCAAAAAATACGTCGTGGAGTTTGGTTGATGATGATTGGACGGCGACGTACGCATTCACGCCCGGGCGCGGCAATGTCGCGGAATTGTGGCTGCCGTGTCCTATCGGAAAAATTCGCAACGAGCTGACGGGAAAATGCGTTAAAGAAAAACAAACGCCAGTTGAGCGCGAGCTGCAGCCTTGCCAGCCGTGGCAATACCGCAATCCCGAAACTGGCCGTTGTAAAAATTACGCGAAAGTTGCAACGGTAAAGCCGTGTAAAGACGGGCAATACCGCAGCGAAGAAACGGGTCGTTGCCGTTCAATCGCGGCAGCAGCGGCAAAAGTACTTAAGCCATGCCGCGACGATCAGTTCCGCGACCCGAAAACTGGGCGTTGCAAAAAAATCGCGAGCGCCGACAAAAAACCGAAACCATGCAAAGACGGCTGGGAGCGCAATCCTGAGACAAACCGCTGCCGCAAGAAGAAATCAGAAAGCGTAAAGTTGACATCGTACCCTGTTGAGCCGGACGCGGCAGCTGCGTCAAGTTATGCGATGTGGTGGGCGGTCGGCGGCATCACGGCGGCAGGCTCGGGCTATGCCGGCTGGGAGTGGCGGCGCGAAATTACACGATTATTCCGGCGTATACGCTTGCCGTGGCAAAAATAACTATGCGTATTATTGGCATCGATCCTGGTACGGGCATTCTCGGATTTGGCGTGATCGACGCCGTGCGCGGACGCGTGAAGCTGGTGACGGCGGGCGTGGTGACGACGCCGGCGCATACGCCGCTGCCGGAGCGGCTTGAGGAGATTTACCGTAGTTTAACGGAAATCATCGCCGAGACGAAGCCGCAGCATATGGCGATCGAAAAGCTGTTTTTTACAAAAAATATTACGACAGCAATTAGCGTAGCGGAGGCGCGCGGCGTGGCGACGCTCACGGGGCAGCAGGCGAATCTTAAGATTTACGAATACACGCCGAACGAAATCAAAAAATCGATCGCAGGCTATGGCGCGGCAAAAAAGCCGCAAGTGCAGGAAATGGTGCGATTGCAATTAGGACTAACAGAAGTGCCGAAGCCAGACGATTGCGCCGATGCGCTGGCTGCGGCGCTGACGCACGCTTTTATGCAGCGCGGACACGCGGTATAATGAAACAGTGGATAGTTTATTGTCGAAGAAGAAGCAGTCAAAAATGAAACCGGCTCGTATGGGACGCTACGCGAATTTAGGGCGGCAAAAGTCGCCGCACCGCCGTCCAAAGTGGACGCCGCCAGGAAAACTTGGCGAGTTTGTGACGTGGTGGCGCGGGCTGCCGGCGAAGAAAAAAGCGTTGTTTATTATACTGCCGATTCTTGCGTTTTTGATTATCGTGCCGGTTGTCACCTACATTATGCTCGCGAACGACATAAAAGACCCAGAGCGGCTCATGAACCGCAACAACACCGGAATTGTGCTGCAAGATACGAACGGTAAAGCGTTTTATAGCGTAGGACGGGCGGAACACCGCAGCGATGTGGCGCTCGCGAATATTTCTGACAGCATGAAAAAGGCGCTGATTGCTAGCGAGGACAAGGATTTTTATAAGCACGGCGGTTTTAATCCGCTGAGTATTTTGCGCGCGCTGGTGACGCGGAAGGGCGGCGGCTCGACACTGACGCAGCAGCTTGTGAAAAATACTCTGCTGAGCGACGAGCATAGTTATTTCCGCAAATATCAAGAGCTCTTTATGGCGATTGCCGTAGAGCAAAATTACTCGAAAGATCAGATTTTGGCGATGTATTTGAATTCGGTGTATTTCGGCGAAAATGCCTTTGGTGTCGAGGATGCGGCGAAGGCTTATTTCAACACTACGCCAGACAAATTGAGTTTGGCACAAAGTGCTATGCTAGTTGGGCTATTGCCGGCGCCGGCGCGCTATTCGCCGATTAGTGGCAACCGAGATTATGCTATTAAGAGCCAAAATACCGTGCTGTCGCGCATGGTGAAAAACGGCTTCATCACCGAGGATCAGAAAAATGCCGCCGCTACGCAAGAGCTTGCGTATGGCGCAGGTGCGAAGAAAAACGAAACGTCAATTGCGCCGCATTTCGCGGAAATGGTGATCAACCAACTGAGTAAAAAGTACGGTTATGAAAAAGTCATGCGCTCGGGCTATCAGGTGAAGACGACGCTCGACGCATCGGCGCAGCAAACGTTAACGGGCAATATCGCCGCGCAGATGAAATACATCAACCGTATGGGCGGCAGCAATGCAAGCGGCATTATCGTCGACCCGACGAACGGTGAAGTCCGCGCTCTGGTCGGCAGTGCTGACTACAATAATGAAAAGTGGGGAAAGGTCAATATGGTGACGACGGCGCGCCAGACAGGGTCAAGTTTTAAGCCGATTTATTACGCAAATGCCCTCGCTGACGGCACGATAACGCCCGCAACCGTATTCGACGACAAAGTGAAGGATTTCGGTGGCGGGTACGTCCCGCGTGATGCCGACCGCCGCGAAACGAGCCGCGGCAAAGCGTCGGTGCGCCAGGCACTCAACTGGTCGCTCAATATTCCGAGCGTGGAGGTGATGCAAAAGTATGGTATCTCGAAGTCGATTAGCACTGCTAAAAAACTTGGCATTACTACACTGAGCGATAACACGAGCGGCTATGGTTTGTCGCTAGCGCTTGGTTCAGCAGAAATTCCGCTGGTCGAAATGGCGAATGCGTACGCAGCGTTTGCAAACAACGGGCAGCAGTACGATGTGACAATGGTGTCGGAAATTAACAATAAGTTCGGCAAGCAAATTTTTGCACGCGAGCACAAGGGGCGGCAGGCGATTAGTCAGCAGGGCGCATACTTGATTTCAAACGTGCTAAGCGACGCTGCGACGCGCGCCCGGATCTTCGGCTCGTCGATTACAGTGCCGGGCAATCGTACGGTAGCGGTCAAGACCGGCACGACAAACGATAACCGCGACGCCTGGGCGATCGGCTACAACCCGCAGTACGTCGTCGGTGTGTGGGTCGGCAATAACGACAACACGGTGATGCGCAGCGGCGGCAGCGATATGGCGGGTCCGATCTTCAAAGGCACGATGTCGGCGCTATTGAAAGGCAAGGCTGATGTGAAGTTTAATGTGCCAAGCGGTATCGTACAGCGTGCTGTTTGCCGCGAGAACGGCGGTTTAGCGGCAAAAGCGGGCGGTAACACTTACAACGAATATTTCATGAGCGGCGCGTTGCCGACCGAAAGCTGTAACGCCGAGTCGACAACCATCAGTGTCTGCAACCTCGCGACGGGCAAAGTCGAGTCGATCAAAGAAGACGAATTTAGCGAGTCGAAATATTCAAAAGACACAGCAAACTGTAAGGCAGCGGTCGAGCAAGTTTGCGACCTATCAACCGGCAAAGTCGTATCAATCGACGCAAATGAATACGATAGCACGAAATACTCGCGCGACACCGCAAACTGCGCTAGTAGCCAGCGCGTCACCGTCTGTGATACGCAAACAGGCAAAATTGTCACAATACCAAAGTCGCAGGCAACTGCTTCACGCTATTCGCGCGACACCGCAAACTGCGTCGCAAAAGATGATGATTCGGGTGGCGACAATACCGGCGGCGGAACAAACAATAATGGCGGCAGTACAACTCCGAGTAATCCGGGCGGCAATACGACGCCAACTAATCCGTAGGACGGTTGATAATGATAGCGCATGTGTTTGGGATGGTCGCAGAGAAATTTAATGATAGTATTGTCGTTGATACTGGCGGCGTCGGCTACGAAATCTACGTGGCGGCGAGCGATTTCGAACGTTTTAGCGTGGGCAGCGAGGCAAAAATCTACACGTATCACCATGTGCGCGAACAAGCCGAAGAGCTGTTTGGGTTTTCATCGCTGGCGGCAAAAAAGCTATTTCAACTGCTCATCACCGTACAGGGCGTCGGGCCGAAAGCGGCACTCGCAATCTTGAGCTTGGGCGAGGCAGAAATTGTTCGCAACGCTATTGCTAACGCCGACCACGCTTTCATCCAGAAGGCTGTCAGCGTCGGTAAAAAAACTGCTGAGCGCGTGGTGGTTGATTTAAGTGATAAAGTTGGCGTGCCAACCGCAGATGATCGCTCTGATGTACTGTCGCAAACCCCATCTAGTGTCGTTGACGAAGCTCTTGAAGCTCTCGTAGCACTCGGTTACACATTAGCAGACGCGACACGCGCACTTGAAGGAGTTGATCCAGCGCTACCGACAGCTGAGCGCGTGACGCGGGCGTTGCGAGGATAACCTTTAGCGATAGTGTTATAAGTTTCTACACCTGTGCCCCAAGCGCCCTAGATGGATTACCTCTTCTCAAGTGCATCAATGCGCTTTTTCAGCTCTGTATCGCGCCGCATGTTGTACGATATTTGGATGGGGATTGGCGGTGGAGCAGGAAAAAGCCCGGGCGTGAACCCGGGCGGGAGAGCCGTGAACGGCTCTGATAGCGACCGCGAGGCCCCAGGAAAGGGCGGCTCAAGCGGCGGCGGAAAGAAAGGAGATGCGAACCGAAGTTCGCGAGGCTAGCGCTCGGAGATCGAGCCGACTCGACGTTCGGGAGCGAAAGCTCTCAAGCGTAATCGGGGCGCGGCGCCCGTGCTCTTCTGCTTCAGATTGCCTGATGTAGAAGGGCGGCTAGCTGCCAGGGCGGTGCGGCGCTCAGCCGAGGAGGCATGAGCGGAGCGCCTCGGGGACAATACCTTCGTCGTAGCGAAAAATCTCCCCGATTCTCTCAGGGTAGTAGCTAAAGGCACAGTCGTCAGTCCGGACGGTGACCTTATGGTTATCGCCGTCCCACTCAATAGCGCTGAGAAGAGCGCTAAAGCTTGTCTTTTTGATGGGCTCATTGAGCCCATCAATAAACCAAATGACATCAAAACTTGCCTCCTCGCCCGTCCGGGCGAGGAGAATGAGATCGTCGATAATGGGACCATCGGTGACGATGGCGCGCACTCGCGGCGCGTCGTCAAAACACCTCTCGAAAGACACCTCGGGCGAGGTGTCTGGGTTATCCCACGCCACCTTGATGGCGGCATCGGCAAGCTCAGACTCAGTAGCAGCAATGGGGGACATGGCGTCCCCTCCTTTCTTTCTCAATGTTCCACCTCTCGCAGGATTGCGAAAAGCTAATATATATATCATACTTGCCGACCAAAGTCAATACCTCGCCGCTATAATGCTATACTATACCTATGGTAATTGAACGAATCGTTGATATCAGTGCGCATGATGACGATGGCGCGGAGCAGCAGATTGAAGTAACTTTACGTCCGCAGACGTTTGATGAGTATGTCGGGCAGGAGCGGTTGAAGCGTAACTTGCGTTTGGCAATTGAGGCGGCGAAAAAACGGGGCGAGCCGATCGACCACGTGTTATTGTACGGGCCGCCTGGTCTTGGCAAGACAACGATGGCGGGTGTCATTGCGCACGAGATGGGCGCTGGGCTGCGCGTGACAAGCGGACCGGCGATTGAAAAAGCGGGTGACTTAGCGTCTATTTTGACGAACTTAGCAGACGGCGATATATTGTTTATCGATGAAATTCACCGGTTGGGCCGGGCGGTGGAGGAAGTGTTGTACTCGGCAATGGAGGACTATAAGCTGGATATTATTATCGGTAAAGGACCGGCGGCACGGAGTGTGCGGCTGGATTTGCCGCATTTTACTGTCATTGGTGCGACGACGCGAACGGGCAGTTTAGCGGCTCCTCTGCGCGATCGGTTTGGGCATATCTATCGGTTAGAGTTTTATACGCCGGCAGATATTTCACAGATTGTACGGCGCAGCGCTGCTATTCTAGCGACAGCGATTGACAAAAAAGCCGCGGAGCTGCTGAGTACTCGGGCGCGCTTGACACCACGAATCGCTAACCGGCTGCTTAGGCGGGTGCGTGATTACGCTGATGTGAACGGCGACGGTATCATTGATATGCCGACAGCCCAGCAAGCGTTGCAGCTGCTAGAAGTGGATGATTTGGGACTTGATCCCGCCGATCGGCAATTGCTGAGCGCAATGCTTAAAAATTATGGCGATAATCCAGTAGGCTTGACTACTATCGCAGCGCTGACCGGCGACGAAGCGAGTACGATTGAGGATTTCTACGAGCCATATTTACTGCAAATCGGCTTCATTGAACGCACACCGCGCGGTCGGCGCGTAACGCCGCGGGCGCGCAAGCATTTGAATTTGTAGTATACTATGGGTAGTACTAACGGCGAGGAGGTGAGCGATGAGCGATGACAACGCAGCGAACGGACAGCAACCAGTAGCATACGACGCCGAGGGGCGGCCGCTGTACGCAGCGCCGGTCGAGCCGGCGCACACGCAGGTCACCGATTCTGGCAAGCAAGTCGTGCACGTTGCGCGTTCAACTGAGCCGATTCCCGTGCATATCTCCGAAGAAACACGCCGCAAACACCAAGAGTCTGTTGAGCGCTTTCCTTGGTTGAACTTAAGCCAGCACGAATATGTTATCAGCGCTGTGACGCGCCATAGTATTGGATTGTGGACGCCAATAATACTGTCGCTTACCGGCATTACGCTGACGGCGGTATGTATGTTTTGTTACCCCGACATGGCGAAGCGTATCGGGCTGCCGCTTGCGGCATACAATCAAGTGATTGTCATTGCCACGATGGTGATGACATTATTTGCAATCGGCGGCTATATCGCGGTGTGGGTGTATACGCAAAACCGTTTCTTTTTGACGAATGAGAGCGTGATTCAAGAAATCCAAATGAGCCTTTTCTCGAAGCGCGAGCAGACGGTAAGCCTGGCAAACATTGAGGATGCGAGCTATTCGCAGCAAGGACCGCTGCAGACGATATTTAATTACGGCTCGATTCGGCTGAGCACTGAGGGTGACGAAACAACGTATCGTTTTCACTATGTCGCGAATCCGAAGCACGAAATCGCAATTCTGAATAACGCTGTCGAGGCGTTTAAGAATGGCCGTCCAGTCGGCGAGGGTGACGATTAGCTTTTGTGCTCGCGGTTTTGCTTACGGTAGTCGCCTTCGCGCTCCATCGTACTGAGCAGCGTGTAGCCGGTGCACTTTCCGTCGGTGGAGCAGCCGGTTGAATTGTAACTGTAGTCCGCGCCGCTTTTGCCGAATTTAATACCAGTCGGGTCGGTAAATAATTCCGGATCAACGGTGCGCAGCGTTTTGCTGTCGATCGTTTGCGGGTAATAGCCGAATTTAGCGTAGTAGTACTCTTCAAGGCTGTAGTACATAGCGTTGATAGCGACCTTGCGTTGATTGTCGCGCTGGACGGCATCTAGTTTCATTTTTTCGCTAAAAAAAAGCCAGCAGCCAACGCCAAGCACAGCGATGACAACGAGCAGCTCAATAACAGTGAACCCGTTTCGTTTCATATCTGGTATTATACCAAAAAATATGCGTCTAGGGTATAATGAGGCTACGAGAGGGGGAAGCATGGCGAAGAAAACCGACGCAAAGACACCGACACAGAAACCAACGGCAGACGAGGGCAAGCTAAAAGCGCTGGGGCTTGCGATGGATCAAATCACTAAGCAGTTTGGCGACGGCTCAATCATGCGGCTCGGCGAAGCGAAGAAAGTTGATGTTGAGTTGCTGCCGAGCGGCAGTTTAAGTTTAGATATTGCGCTCGGCGGCGGCTACCCGAAGGGGCGGATTATTGAGATTTACGGTCCGGAATCAAGTGGTAAAACTACGCTGACGCTTCACGCTATTGCTGAAATGCAAAAACAGGGCGGTACAGCAGCGTTTATTGATGCAGAGCACGCGCTCGACCCGGCGTATGCCAAAAAATTAGGCGTCGATACCAACAATTTGCTCGTGTCGCAGCCAGACAATGGCGAGCAGGCGCTAGAAATCTGCGAAACGTTAGTGCGTTCTAACGCAGTTGATCTTATTGTTGTGGATTCGGTGGCAGCGCTTGTACCGCAGGCAGAAATTGATGGCGATATGGGCGATTCGCATATGGGATTACAGGCGCGGCTGATGAGCCAAGCGCTGCGCAAACTGACTGGCATTATTAACAAGTCAAAAGCGACGGTAATTTTCATTAACCAGATTCGTATGAAAATTGGCGTGATGTTCGGCAATCCTGAGACAACGACTGGCGGTAACGCACTGAAATTTTACGCGTCGGTGCGCGCAGATATTCGCCGGATTGGACAAATCAAAGAGGGCGATAACGTCATCGGCAACCGTACGCGCGTGAAGATTGTGAAGAACAAAATCGCGCCGCCGTTCCGCGTGGCAGAATTTGACATCATGTATAATGAGGGTATTTCAAAAACTGGTGATGTGCTTGATCTGGCGGTACAATACGGCGTAGTTGGTAAAGCTGGCGCGTGGTTTGATTACAATGATGCAAAAATTGGGCAGGGGCGCGAACAGACCAAAAAGTATCTAAAAGAACATCCGGATACACTAGCAGAGATTGACGGTAAAGTGCGGGAGAAAGTGAAGGAAGCGGAGGAGAACAGCTAACCGGCTGTACTTAGTTGTATATTTTCGTGGTACAAAGCAAAGAATGCGCTGAGGTTATCGCGGTGTATTCTTTGCTATCTTACGATCTTTCGTTGAATTTCTTTTTGCCGAAACGTATAAATTGGTCAATCGGTTTTGCGTATTCGTCCGCCCAGCCGTCGTTCTTGCTACCCTTGCTGTATTCTAGAACGGTGCCAGTATATACTGTCTAAGAGCAGACAACATATCATATTTAGTATAAACTAGCTCAATTAGCCTGTCTATCTGCGATAGACGATGCCCTTTATTGATATTAAGAATGTAGCGTGCGACGAACGCGCTTTAACAAAATGCTACAATAAACACTATGGAGTATGACCCGCCAAAAACGCATAAAATCACCGCGCTATCCGCTCAAATACGCAATCCTGACCGCGTAAATGTCTCGGTCGACGGGAAATACCGGTTCAGCCTGGATATTTCGCAGGTAGCGGATCTAGGCGTGAGAGTTGGGCGGAGCGTTACGGCGGCGGAATTGACGGAGTTAGAAGCCGAAAGCCAGTTTGGCAAATTGTATGCGCGCACGCTTGAGTATTGCCTCGCCAGACCGCATTCGGTGCGCGAGGTATGCGATTATCTACAGCGAAAGACGGTAGCGCGGCGCTACAAATCGCGGCGCACTGGGCACATAAAAGAGCATCCTGGCGTCAATCAGTCCATGGCAAACCGCGTCTTGGTGCGGCTGCGCGAAAAAGGCTACGTCGACGATAAAGTATTTGCGCGTTGGTGGGTTGAAAATCGCAATACCTTAAAAGGAACGTCGAAGCGAAAATTATCAAGCGAGCTTGCCGCTAAAGGAATCGACCGCGCGCTTATTGACCGCGTCCTTGCCGAATCGGATCGCAGTGATTTGCAAGAACTTGCTAAAATTATCGCTAAGAAACGCCGCCGTTACCCGGACGAGCAAAAACTTGCTGCGTATTTGGCGCGGCAAGGCTTCGATTACGATGACATTAAGCAAGCGCTGCAGAAAAATGACAATTAACTTCTCAACTTGACAATTATTACTCTTTTTCGTTGATCGTCTGCTTGGCAGGATGCGCCTTGCGAAACGGATTGACGTAGCTGCCGACCACTTCGTGCAGCTCGGGTTCGGGCGCTTTGGTCTCGCTATGCACGACGATTTCGTCGTTGTTGATCTCAATAATTTGTGAGCGGTGCACGAGTAATTCCGTGTCGTTTAGGCTGCGAAACAGCGGCCGCTTGACGGTAAGCTGCTGCACCAAAAACGTATTCGTGTCGATAGTGAAGTCGATGATTTTGCCGAGCTTATGTCGTCGTTGATCAATCACGCGCATACCGAGCAAGTCAAATTGCAAATCGTAAATCTTCTGTAGACTTACGACGTCGTCTGGCGCGATAAATTCATCAATCGAATCAACAATAAATCCCATGCTGCTCAGCTCGCGCACGTCGGCAATACGCATCAGCTGCGGCGTCTTCGGTAGCAGCGCGCCCGTCACAGAGTAGGCGAGTACGCGCAGATCGGCAGGATCAATAATCGCGCGCTCCGTGCGGGCAACTTCGCCGCTTGTCTGAATGCTGACGACGGGTGCGCGGTTGAGGTTTGATCCGAGGATAACCATAGGCTAAAACGGATTAGTCCGTCCTGGCGGTAGGTTTGGCGCGGCAGGTTGGTCGGACGAGTGAAGTTTGCGCAGGCGCGCAGCTGTTTTTGTATCGAAGCTGGCAGATGTGCTCTGCGTGGCTTCTTCGGCGGGCTGGGAAATGAGTTGATAAAGCGAAAAGGTTGCAAACGATAATCCGCCGATAACGAGCACGGCGAACAATAACACGTGGTAGCGGTGTATAAATTGCCCGATTTTTTTGGCGGCGAGTGCGAATGCGACAGAAACTTCCATACAATTACCTCACGTAAGCGGTTACAGTTAATGCGTCGACGACGACACCGCCCGTGCCTTTGTTGGACGATAGCGTCAAATTACTGATTTGCATCTGGAACAAATTTTTTTCGATACGATAGATGAAGTCGCGCAGGTTATCGTATGCGACAGGCGTATTCAGCGTGATTGTTGCAGAGATTGACTTCGTGCCGTTTGGCGCTTTGACTGCTGTTGCCGCGCTAGTCGAGCTGCTTGAGCTGCTTGCTGTGCCGCTTGTGCTGGCGTTGTTCGCCGAAAAGTCAATTGATTTGATAACGACGCCAGACGCGTTCGCATAGTTGACGAAATCCTGCACGACTTGATCCTGGTAACTGTAATTTTTAGTGATAGAAACGATTTTTGCGGCGCGCTCAACATCTTTATTCTGTTCTTTGAGCCGGTTTTTGAGCGTCGTCAAGGCTTGCAATTCGTTTGACGACGATTCGGCGTCGGTCGTCGACTTGCGCGTTTCTTCGGCAACGGTGCTCAATTGTTGCTGGCCAAATATAAATATGCCGATTCCGGCGGCAGCCATCAGCAGCAATGCGCCTGCTAAAATAGCTCTCGCGATTGATGGCGTTAGGGTACGTTGTTTCGATTTCACGGTAAAATCTCCTTTGAAAACGTGACGTTGTACGTTGCCTCGTAGTAATCGCCGTAATTTGCAACTTGGATTTTTGCGTCGGAAAAGAGTAATTTTGAATTAACTTTGATTTTTTGCAAAATATTTTTGACGTCGACGGCTTGTTGGTACGATTGCACGCGCATTTTGATTTCGCTTGGCGTGTTGAGCTTTTGCGCATCAATAGCAATTTGCTCAATCGATGCGCCTTCAGGCAGCGCCTGCGCGATAGCGGTCAGGACTGCGGTGTATGGGAATTGCGTATCGAGAATTGATTTTGCGACGAGCAGGTTCTTTTTGTACTCGCTACCTTTCTTCTTAACATCGGCGTAGCGTGCTGCTTGCGTTTCATTCTCGGCGATGACACGCCGGTTGTTCGTTTGTATAGAGTTCATGAAAAAGTACACGACACCCATCTCGGCGAGCATTGCGATGATTAGAATCGGCAAAATGACAACGTAGCGCACGAGCAGCGTGTTCGTCCGCGCTGCCGCGAGCTGGCGGCGATCGTTAGGCGGCAGTAAATTGATCATCCCCACACCTCCGCGGGCGATACGCTAGCAAGTCCGGCGACTGCGATGTAGCGCGGGCGGAACTGGCGGTTCGGCTTTTGCAAATTACCGAAATCGAAGTTCTGCCACGGGCTAGCGACGCGCGCCGGCATGACAAGTTCGTTTGTAAAGAAATCGCCGATACCAGGTACGTTTGCACCGCCGCCGACGATGACGATTTGCTCAATCGTGCGCTCGTCGACGAGGCGCTCGCTATAATAGCGGATCACCTTGCGCATTTCATTGGCGATTTTCTTGAGGCTGGGTGTCAGCGCGGTTTCGATTTTCTCGCGCTGCGGACCGGACGATAAACCGTTCAAGACTTTGTACTGATGAGCTTTTTCGAGCGAAATACCAAGCTTCGATGAGATATCAAGCGTGAACGAGTTGCCACCAACGCTTGCCGATCCGGTGATACGAATCGCGCCTTCGTCAAGCACGGCGATATCGGTGCTGGTCGTACCGATATCAACGATGAGCGTCGCTAAGTGTCCTTCTTCGGTCGAAGTGAGAACGCGCGCAGTTGCGTTGATACTTGGTTCAATTGCGACCGGCAACAGTCCGGCGTCGCGTACGGTTTTTAGTACGCTATCAACAACTGATTTCTGTGCGGCAGCGAGCACGACGATAATTTTTTCTTTGGTTTTTTTGACAATTTGGTAATCAATGTAAAGCGAATCGGCGGGCATCGGAATATAGCGTTCAACTTCGACTTGCACTGCGCCTTTGATATGCGACTCGTCGTTTGCCGGCACGCTGAAAGCGCGCGAAAACGTACGGCTTGTTGGAATGCCGACGACGACATGATCTGACGACACGGTGCCGACAATATTTTGCTCAAGCAACGAACGCAGGTTGTCAAGCAGATAATTATCATTCTCGTCGTCTAGCGACGTTTGTGTTTTGGCGGGATCAAGATCAAGCGAGCCGTAGCCTTGAATAAGCGACCGTTTTTGGTTGATCGACATTACTTTAATACCAGTCTGGCTCACATCCAGACCGATCAGCGGTTTATTTTTATAAAATAAATGTGGCATATTCGGTTATCTGCTCTTTTGATCTAGTATAGCATAAGCGGTATGATTTTTTAACTTTTCACGCTTGATGCCAGTCCGGCGATCGGCGCCATGACGCTGACGGCGACAAGTCCGATTACGCCGCCCATAATAACGATCATGACCGGCTCGATGATTGAACTGATGCCGTCAATCGCGACGTCGACTTCTTCTTCGTAAAAATCAGCAACTTTGACGAGTACGACGTCGGTCTGGCCGGTTTCTTCGCCGACGGAGAGCATTTGTGCGACAATCGGCGGGAACAAGTCGCTTTTTTCAATGACGGTTGATAATTGTTTGCCGTTCTCGACTTGTTTAGCGGCATCGCGCAGCATGTCCTCGTATACGACGTTGCCGACAGCGCGCGCCGTGACTTCAAGCGCTTCCAGTACGGCGGCGCCCGACCCCATGAGTGCTGAAAATGTGCGCGCAAACCGTGCGACGGCGACCTTTTTAACGATGCCGCCGACAGCAGGAATTTTTAGCACGACGCGGTGAAAAATATGGCGACCTTTCGGTGTTTTGAGCCAGCGCAGTAAAAACACAACCCCGGCGATAACGACTGGTAAAATAAACATCCCGTATTTCACCATGACGTCGCTGATAGCGAGCATTACTTGCGTAATCGCTGGCAGCTGCTGATCGGGACCTCCTAGATCCTGCATCATTTTACCGATTTGCGGAATGACGAAAATCATCATGCCCAGGAACGCGGTAATTGCAATGACGAGCAGAACAATTGGATATGTCATTGCACTTTTGATTTTCTTGCGCATGCTAGCATTTTTTTCTTGCTGCAAGGCAAGGCGTTTCAAAATGTCGTCGAGAATACCGCCTGCCTCGCCAGCGCGCACCATGTTGACGTAGACGTCGTTAAAGACTGCTGGGTATTTCGCGAGCGCATCGGCGAGCGGCGCGCCGCTTTCGACGTCTTTGATAACGCCGCCGAGTACCGTTTTGAGCGCTTCGCTGTCGGTATGCTTATATTGCGACGATAAGCCGCGTAGCAATGGAACGCCGGCGGAAATCATCGCGCTTAGCTGCCGCGTGAACATGACAATGTCGTCATTTTTGACTTTTTTGCCGCCGAATGCGCTAAATCCGCGCGCCGCGCCCTCTTTTTGCTGGCTAATATCAAGCGGCGACAAGCCTTGTTTCGTCAATATCTCAATCGCTGCGGCGCGGTCGGTCGCTTCGACTGAACCGCGCACGCTTGTATTTCGCGCGTTGGTGGCGACATACGTAAATTTTGCCATTTACGACTCCCTCGTGACGCGCAGCACTTCGTCGAGCGTTGTATTGCCGCGCAATGTTTTTACTAAACCGTCTGCCTGCATTGTAATCATGCCTTCGCTAATTGCTTGGTCTTGAATCTCATCGCTTGTCGCATTTTTTGTAATCATTGTTTGAATTTCGCGGCTCATGTCGAGCACTTCGTAAATACCGACGCGCCCCTTGAATCCGGTATGTCCGCATTCGTCGCAGCCCTCAGGATTAGCGCGCCACAGCTGCATGATGGTTTGTTCGCTTGTGCCGAGCGGCGTGTCGCCGCCGACTTTTTGCTGGATAGCCTGCAGCTCAAGTTCGTGAATGTAGGCGAACGTTTGCCCTGGTTTGAGGTTAAATAATTTCACGATTTCGTTAATTTCGTTTTGCTCGGGCGCATATGCTTGCCGGCAGTTCATGCATAATCGCCGTACTAGCCGCTGCCCAACAACTGCTTTGACGGTGCTTGCGATTAAAAACGGCTCAATTCCCATGTCAAGTAAGCGCGGCAGACAGGTTGCGGCGTTGTTGGTGTGAAGCGTTGAAAATACTAAGTGCCCGGTAAGTGCTGCTTGCACGCCAAGGTTTGCTGTTTCGCCGTCGCGAATCTCGCCGACCATGATGATGTTAGGGTCTTGGCGGAGTAGGGCGCGCAATCCGCTTGCGAACGTCATGCCTGCTTTGGCGTTGGTCTGCGTTTGGTTGACGCCGGGAATTTTGTACTCGACTGGATCTTCTATCGTTGAGATATTTACATCAGGCGTATTGAGCATATTTAGTACGCTGAACAAGCTGGTTGACTTACCGCTACCAGTTGGTCCGGTCACGAGAATCATGCCGTTTGGCTCGGCGATAGCGCTGTTGATAATTGCCAGCGAGCGCCCCCAATAGCCGAGCTGCTCTAGGCTAATTGCTTGGTTTGACTCGTCCAGTACGCGCATGACGACTTTTTCGCCGTCGGCAATCGGCAGGGTGCTAACGCGCAGCGCGTACTGTTTGCCGGCAACTTTGATTTTGAAGCGCCCATCCTGCGGTACGCGGCGTTCATCAATTTTGAGGTTCGACAATATTTTTATGCGGCTGACAAGCGCGCCGAGCACGTTGCGCGGCAGTTGGTTGACTTCCTTTAACACGCCATCGATACGATAGCGCACCTGCACGAAATTTTCGCGCGGCTCGATGTGAATGTCTGATGCCTGCGAACGAATAGCATATTCAAGCAGCAGATTAACGGTCTGCGCGATCGGCGAGTCTTCGGCGACATCGGCTTCGGATACTTGCTGATCTGAGCCGTCGTCTTCGCGCTGGACGTCGATTACTTCGTTGAGCTCTTGATTGACGTCGCCGCGGTAATTTTCTAAACATTGCAAAATATTATCGTGCGATGCGATATAAATGCGAATATTGCCGCCGACTTGCTTTTCGATGAAATTGGTCGCCTGCACGTCGTCGGGGTCGTCCATCGCCAAATGCACCAAACCGTCTTCATCAACCTGGAAAATAACGGCGTTGTATTGCCGCGCGATTCGCTCGGGAATCCGGTTGAGTACTTCGCTCGGAATGTCGCGCGGGTCGATTTCGACGTACGGAATATCAGCGTAATCGGCGAATAGTTTAGTGAGTTCGGTTTCGGACACTAATTTCGCGTCAAGCACAACGTCTTGCAGCGAGCGCCCCGAACGCTCCGCTTCGTCGAGCAATGGCTGCAGCTGCTCATCGGTTGCGATGCGGTAGCGCTTCAAAATTTTCACGACGGTGTGATTTAAAATTCTCATACTTCTTACGCTTATTGTACAGTACTTGGCGCGCAAATGCCATGAACATAACGGCAGCTGGAAATTTATGCTCGTTTCGCGTACAATAACAGAGATATGAAACGAACGCTTACTCTTAATTCTACTCAAGCAATCGGTAAACGTGTGACGGTTGCTGGCTGGGTGCATTCGCGACGCGACCATGGCGGGCTAATTTTTATTGACTTACGCGATCATACGGGGTTGCTGCAATTAGTGTTTAATCCCGACCAGCCGCAGGCATTTTCGTTGGCGGAAGAGCTGCGCGATGAATTTGTAATTTCTGCAAGCGGTATGGTGCGTGAACGCGACGAACAATTGCGCAATGATAAAATTCCGACAGGAGGCGTCGAATTGGTCGTCGACGAACTGAGGATTTTGAATCGCGCGGAGACATTACCGATTCAACCGTTTGCTGATGGCAACCAAGCCGGCGAAGAGCTGCGCTTGAAGTACCGTTTTCTTGATTTGCGCCGCGGCAAAGTTCAGACGATGCTAAAAAAACGAGCTGAGATGTACAGGCTCATTCACCAGTACATGGACGAACGCGAATTTCTGGAAGTACAAACGCCGATTTTGGCAAATTCCAGCCCTGAAGGCGCGCGCGATTTTTTGATTCCATCGCGCCTGCATGAAGGCAAATTTTATGCTTTGCCGCAAGCGCCGCAGCAATTTAAGCAATTACTAATGGTCGGCGGCGTGCCGCGCTATTATCAATTAGCGGCCTGTTTTCGCGATGAAGACCCGCGAGCCGACCGCTTGTACGGCGAATTTTACCAGCTGGATTGCGAAATGAGTTTTGTTGAAGATGGCGAGGAAGTGCGCCAGGAAGTCGAGCCGCTCATCAAGCAGCTGGCGACCGATTTTGCCGGCAAAAAACTGCTGAGCCAGGATATTCCGCGCATTCCGTATACGGAGGCGATGGAGCGCTACGGTTCTGACAAGCCGGATTTGCGTTTCGGTATGGAGTTGGTTGATTTGACAAGCGTGTTCAGTAAGACTGAATTTGGCGTGTTTAAGAATGCTGAGTGTATAAAAGCGATTTGCGTGCCGGGCGGCGCGAACTTGAGTCGCAAACAGATTGATGCGTTTACTGCGATCGCGAAGAGCGAAGGTGCGGGCGGTCTGGCGTATATTACTGTTGAGCGGTTGCCAGACTTAGGCCTTAATTCTGTTGATCCGGTTAGTGTTATGAGCGGGCTGAAGTCGCCGATCCTCAAGTTTTTGTCGTCTGAGGAAGTCATGGGCGTACTTGAAGCAACTGGTGCGCAGTCGGGTGAAGCTATCTTCTTCGGTGCTGACACCCGCACCACTGTTAACGCTGTCCTTGGCCGGTTGCGTAATGAATTCGCCACGCACTTTAATTTGAAAGATCCGAATGTTGTTGCGCTCGCCTGGATCGTTGATTTTCCATTTTACGAGTGGGATGACGCTCGCAAGAAGCTTGATTTCGGGCACAATCCGTTCAGCATGCCGCGCGGCGGCGAAACAGTATTAGACGCGGCGAGAACTGATCAGCAGCGCTTGGAGGTAGTCGCTGATCAGTTTGATATGGTAATGAACGGCTACGAAATTTGCTCAGGTGGCGTGCGCAATCACAATCCGGCAGTGCTTTACAAAGCGTTTGAGAATCTAGGTTATAATCGCGCCTATGTTGATGCTAAGTTTGGCGCAATGATTAATGCCTTTAAATATGGCGCTCCGCCACATGCTGGCTGTGCTTTCGGTGTTGACCGCATTCTAATGGAGCTGCTGAATGAAGAAAATGTTCGCGAAGTGCTTGCTTTTCCAAAAAATGGTTCGGGGCTGGATGTAATGATGAGCTCGCCGAGCGCAGTGGAGCCGGGGCAGCTGCGCGAATTGGGGTTATAGCCTTCCGGGTGGGCGATTATGGAGTTGGCGTAGCTTTCAGATGGATTTCCAACAGCTCGTCTGGCAAAAAGGGGAACAGCTCTACCGTCCTATGCCTTGGCGCGAGCAGCCGACATTCTACTACGTGCTTGTCAGCGAGATTATGCTGCAGCAAACCCAGGTGAGACGCGTGCTCGCGAAGTTTACTGAGTTTACGCGAACATTTCCGACCATTGATTCGCTTGCGGCGGCAGACTTGTCGCGCGTACTGGCGGCGTGGCAGGGGCTGGGTTACAATCGCCGGGCAAAGTATTTGCACCAAGCAGCGCAAGCGGTGGCTGCGAATGGCGCGCCGAACACGCGAATCAAACTTATGAAACTGCCGGGTGTCGGTGCGAATACGGCTGCAGCTATCCTGAATTATGTCTATGAAATCCCGACGTCGTTCGTCGAGACGAATATTCGTACGGTATATTTTCATCATTTTTTCGCTAATGAAACACGTGTGAGTGATCGCGACGTTCTCGTAAAAGTCGCCGAAACAATAGACGCCGCCCGGCCGCGTGAATGGTTTTGGGCGCTGATGGACTACGGCGCGGAGCTTAAGCGCCAAGGTTATGGGAGACTAAGCCAAAGCAAGCATTATGTCAAGCAGCCGCCGCTTGACGGTAGTATGCGCCAAATGCGCGGCGAGATCATTCGCCGTTACACGCATGGGCAATCGGTTGCACAAATAACGCGCGAATTAAACGGCGACCCGCGCTTTGCGGTGGCGCTGCGCAGCATCCAAAACGACGGATTGATAAGCGGATAATGAAGCAGTTTTTAGTCTTGTGGCAATTTGACCATTTTACTAAAGTGCGCGATAATTAAAAGCATATGAAGCGAGCATACATTCTGTTAGTGTTGGCGGCTGCTCTGACGGTGGGCCCGCTTGTGCACGCCGAAGGCTCGCAGCCGATTGTGTTTAGCAGCACGCAGCTTGCACTGATCCGCGCGAACTGCGTGTCGGTTCGTTCGTCGTTGCAGCGGCTGCATGCAAACGATGCGCTTACACGGGTGAACCTGGCGCGCGAGTATGAGACGATTTCAGATAAGCTGATGGCGCCGATGAACAGCCGTATCGCGCTTAATAAACTTGACGGTGTTGCGGCTGCGAAAACGACGGTTGAGTTTAGTCGCGAGCTTGCGACATTCCGCTCAAGCTACCAGCGCTACGAGGAGAGTGTTACGAAAACGATTGATATTGACTGCCAGGAGCGCCCCGTTGACTTTTACCAGATGATTGAGTATGCGCGTATGTACCGTGCTGAAGTCCGTCAAACCGTGATGAAAATGAGCGAGTTGATCAAAAAATACCGCGCGCAAATTGATACGATTTACCAAGCAAACGGCAAAAAACAAGCGGGAGCAAAATGATGGAGGAAGCTGTCGCGCCGCATCTTAATCTTAACCAAGTCGCCGAGAGCCGCCGCCGGAAATTCCGCTTCGCGAGCATGATCGTCTGCGTGATTGCGGTGGCGTGCACGCTCACGGGAATTTCGCTGCACATTTACAACGCGAGCGGAGCAGTGCAGGTTGATTTGAGTCGTCCGGGCTACCAGTCGGTGCGCAAAGAAGCTACCGCCAACACGTCGGACGAGCAGTTCTCGGCGACAGGCAATCTCGACGCCAAAGCATATTCGCAATTTAACGCGATGTACGACCGCCACGCCAAACGTACTGTCGACGCGCCGAGTTTCGGCGAAGAAGCGCTGTCTGATGATTCGCTGCAAATTTTTGCTGACACAAGTGCGAATAACGCGGCCAATCCCAGCTCAAGCGCGCCAGAAAGCTCGCCTGCACAATGAGCCAACTGCTCGACCCGAACAACTTTATTATCACTCGCAAGCGTAAAAAATACCGCTTCGCCCTATTCGCAAACTCGCCGCTCTGCTTTGAGCTCAGCGAGTGGACGCCGCGTGCTGTTGATGTGTTGGAAATCGGCGCGGGAACGGGGTTATTTAGCGTGGAGTTGGCAGCGCGCCATCCCGAGCAGACATTTGTTGCGCTTGATGTTAAGGGCGATCGGCTGCAAAAAGGCGCGCGCCAGGCGGAGGCGCGCGGGCTTAGCAATGTATTTTTTGTGCGGGCGCGGGCAGATCAATTAGTAGAACTCGTTGCTGCGCGATCGCTCTGCACAATCTGGCTCACGTTTCCCGATCCGTTTCCGCGCCAGCGTTCGGCGGGACGCCGGCTCACGCATCAGCATTTTCTGCGTATCTATGCCGAGCTATTATGTTCTGATGGTAAATTGTTGCTTAAACATGATAACCTTGATTTTTTCTGCTGGAGCCTAGAGCAACTTGTCGCGGCGCAGTGGCTTATTCAGGAGCTGTCGTTTGACCTGCACGAATCAAATTTGTATGATGAGTATAAAATTAAAACTACCTACGAGCAGCGTTGGCTGGACGAAGGGCGAAAAACGAACTTTGTCTGTGCGAAGGCCTGCAAAATAATTGAAAGATGAACTGGAGAAAAAATCATGCCACATATTCACACGCAGCCAAATCAGCACGATGCTAGTGTGACAATGTTTATCGTACACCTGGACGGCAACCAGCCGCGGCTGCTGATGCACATGCACCGCAAACTCGGTAAATTGATGCCGCCGGGCGGGCATGTCGAGCTCAGTGAAACGCCGTGGGCGGCGGTTAGTCACGAGCTTCAAGAAGAGACAGGCTATCGGTTGGCTGATCTAGAAATCATGCAGCCGAAATTGCGCATGAAATCAGCGCGCGGCATTACGATCCATCCGCAGCCGTTCGCGAGCAACACGCATGCGGTGACGCAGGAACATTTTCATACTGATTTAGATTACCTCTTTATCGCGCGATCGGAGCCGAGCGTGCCGCCTGCTGAGGGCGAATCAACCGACTTTCGTTGGATGAGCGCAGCAGACGTCGCGGCGCTTGACGAGACGCAAACATATCCGAATATTCAGGATTTTTGCGCCTATGTGTTTGAAAAATTACTGCCAAGCGATGCTTGGGAGGCTGTGCCGGCGACGAGCTACGACACAACAGATACTACCGCGAAATTTACTAGCAAGGAGGAGCTATGACAATTGATGATTATTCGCGACAAGCCCTTCGCACATTGCTCGGCGAGCATGCTTACGGCGAGGTTGACGCTAAATTGATGGCGCAAGTGTTGGGCTTGGGCGGTGAATCGGGCGAAGTACTCGAAAAATTCAAGAAAATCTTGCGCGACAAGCAGGGTAGGATTTCTGATAGTGATCGCACGGCGATTGTTAAAGAGCTTGGCGACGTTCTTTGGTACGTTAATGCTATCGCTCATCTCGTTGGCTCAGACCTTGAGGAGGTCGCGCGTCTCAATAACGAAAAGCTCGCTAGCCGCCAGCGCCGCGACCAACTGCAGGGTAGCGGCGATAACCGCTGACTTTATGCTGAAATAAGCGTCTTTATGCGGTGGGCGCGTCGTTAGCGTTATCAAATTTTTCCGTCGTATTCGCTTTTGCTAGCTGCTCTCGCAGCCAACCATCAATCGTACCTGCGCCCATGCATAGTACCAGCTTGCCATCACGCCGCGCTGCTTCAATATGCTGCCATAGCTCGTCGTTAAGTTCGGCATAATGGACGGCATTACGATTCGTTAGATTGCTCGCTAATTCTTGCGGCGTTAGTATTGGCAGCCTTGGATCTTCGCGCGTTAGGTACGTCGGCAGCCAGTAGATCTCTTCGGCAAGCTCCATACAGCCGTCGTATTGGTCGCGGATTTCGTGTTGGCGGACATTTTGATGCGGCTGATAAACAAGCACGACACGGTCTGATAGCTCGCGTGCCATCTGCAGCGTGGCGGCAATTTCAACCGGATGATGTCCGTAATCGCTGTATAAATTCTCTGCTAACTTTTCAAAGCGGCGCGAGGTGCCGGGGAAGCTTGACAGCGCTGCCAGGACGGCGTGCTGCTGCCCGAGTTTCAAATATTCGCAGGCTTTCGCAATGAGCGTTGCGTTGGCGCGGTTGTGTGCGCCCGCTAGCCGAAGCGGCATAACCTCGCTATCTTTGAGCAGCCACGCGTTTTTCGGCGTTTGCAAACCGGAAAATGTGTCGCGCAGCCACATGACAGTTTGCTTTGACTGCGTTAAAAAGCGCTCAAACGCAGCGCGGTAATCGCCTTCGGTCGGGTAGGTGTCCGGGTGGTCGTAGTCAAGCGATGTGATGATCGAAATGTCAGGCTCAAAATGTAAAAAATTATAATCAAATTCGTCGCATTCGTACACAAAGTAGCGTGAGTTCGGATCAAAATGCCCGGCAGGAGCAAATGATGTCGTCGCCCCGATCGAAAAGCTTACTGGTATATCCAGCTGGCGAAATACCCACACCATCATTGCTGTGGTGGTAGTTTTGCCGTGTGTGCCGGCGATAGCAATGAGGTTGAGCCTTTTTTCGCCGATGATGTAATTAATCAACTCGTCGCGTTTCGCCAGGTGCAATCCTAATTCGCGTGCTTTAAGCAGTTCCGGATGGTCGTTCGGCAAGCCGGCGGTGTATACAAACCAGTCAATTGATTGCTGCCGGTGGCAATACATTAAGTAATCGCCCGTTTGATCGGTACTCACGGGAATACCGCGCTCTTGCAACTCGCGCGTTGTGAGGCTTTCCTGTGCATCGCTGCCGTGCACAATATGACCGGCGTCGCGTGCGATTTCTGCAAGCGGTCCTAGCCCGACGCCGCCGATACCCGAAAAGTAGATATTCATATCTTTAGTATAGCATGCTCGGCGCTAATGGTATGGTATACTAATAGAGTATGAAGGTGGGGCGATAGTGGCAGACAAGCGCTCAATTCGGCGCGATATCAAAAAATTGCAGCGCGTCAAAACGTGGCAGCTATTGGTCCTGTTGATTTTGGCAGGGTTTCTATCAGCAACATTCTTACGCTTAAATAACACAGGCATGGTGCAGCGCCGTAATGCTGTCACTGCCGCTGATAAGGTAGGCGATACGCAGCAAATCACCGAGCGGCTGGCGGAATTACAGCGATACGCTACTGCGCACATGAATGCAAGCAGCAGTGTAATTTATTTGCAGCATCAATAT
Organism: uncultured Candidatus Saccharibacteria bacterium; assembly: GCA_938045235.1. Lineage (GTDB taxonomy): Bacteria > Patescibacteriota > Saccharimonadia > Saccharimonadales > Saccharimonadaceae > Saccharimonas. The sequence goes on along the minus strand of CALIMZ010000006.1, from coordinate 17,153 downwards.
GATCGCGACGCGCAGGCAGCAATTAAAGCGGTATCAAATACTTCATCGGAAGGCGCTACCGCCAATGCGCGCGCCGAAGCCGTTTGCCATCCGCAGTATTCTGGCTGGTCGACGGCGTATATGCAGTGTGTTTTGGCGGAGCTTGCAAAATATCCGACATCAGACAAGCTTGCCGAACCGAAGCTGCCCAATACCGAACTATACCGCTACGAATTCGTATCGCCACTGTGGTCGCCTGATTTTGCTGGGTTTAGTTTGCTGCTGGTCGGTTTTTTGGTTTTTATCATCATCGTGCGGTTAATCAGCATGGGCATTTTACGAATTTTGCTGCGCCGCCATTACCGCTCAATTTGATTCTGTGTTATATAAAAAAGAGGTTCTTTATTGAAGAACCTACAATTTACTGCAAGTGCTTTTAGTGGCACATTTAGGGCTGTCGTCCTGCCCAATAGTAGCGCTAGTATACCTCCTCGTCAATAGTCAACCCAATCACTGCATCAAATAACTCTCTATCTATTAATCTTTTGTCCTGTAGGTACTGTCGCAATATCGGTACCATGTGTAAGCTTGCCCAATTAATATATTGATTAGGCGATGGGCGACCTTTAGCGCGTAATTTATTAAAAGACACTTCTAGTTCATTAAAGGATGGGTGCGCATCACCAAGTAACTCTAGACCCAAGAGACCGCCGATAGTACGACTCGCAACTGCATAAGCAAATAATTCATTATATACCGCACGCCAATTGTATCCTGCGGGCAGCCTTATTTTACGAGGTGCTATGTTTGTCTGGTACGATGCTTTGGCGGAATCTGCAAACGACTGCGAAGCGTGCGCCAATAAGTGCGTGTACTCATGAAAAATTGTCACCATAATGCCTTGTTTTGTAGCTTGACTTAAGTCTCGTGGCGGGCGCAGCAAGATAAAATCAGTACTTCTAATAGCATGGCCAGCCGCACCAAGCGGCCGTAGACTTGGTGGTAATAAAAATATTTTTACATCACGCACATTATTCTCAGATAGCCCTAGAAATATTGCTAATCTTCTGAGCGTGTATTCAACATTATGGCATGAAAACTGGTTTATGTAATGCTGCCACTGCGCTAATAACGCCTGATTCTCGTTCCATAGAAATTCGAACTGTGAGTGTAGTGGTTTGCTGATCTTTACGATCTTTTGTGCGTCATGGCTCTGAGCATTTCCACTATATAATTGCGCTAATAATCCGTATGGACTAGCTTGCTGATGTAAAATTGCTCGTATAGCATTTAAGACTGATTCATTTTCTGTCGTTATCGTCTGTTGATAATAATCAAGCAATTTCTCATTGTGTGCATATGATTTATCCCACCGTGCTATCACTTGGAGCCAGTAAAAAAATGCTACAGCATCATCGAGCTTTGCTCGTAACTTCACATCATTATTGCCCGTTGCGTCGTGTAATAAATCACCCGCCGCCATATCGTGTTCATATTCTATGATTATAGCACGTTCTAACATCGCTCAATTTGATTTTGCGCTATAGAGGTAGCAGGTGTTGACAATGGTTATACGTATACGCTAAGCTAGCAGGTGTAACCAGACACTTAAATAGGAGGTATCACTTATGGCGTATCAGCACACGAACTCGAAGGGCGTTACGTATTACTTACACAAGACTGAATCCGTTCTGCGCGGCGGCAAGCACCAAATAATCTACTTTTTTGCCAAGGTAGCGAAGAATAAAAAAGGCACGCCGTGCGACTTGCCGGAAGACCGTTTTGTTAAAGAAAATCCGCGCAACGGCTTTTTGACTGTCTCGAAGAAAAAAGACGACGACGGTTCCAGTAAAGCGGAATAGGAATAGTTCTTAGAGTAGCCTCGCTTTAGGAATAAGGGCGGGGCTATTTTATTAGATAAGTCCGAGCGGCATAGCTAGAGGAGAAGAATGCATGGCGACACGGTATAGCGATAATATCATTGACATTATTAAGTTCACTGCTCGCAGCGCTGTACTTGAAGATTATATAATCTCTTGGGGTTATCAGCTGCTTGATGTGCTGTATCGGGTATCGCGGTATGATGAGATTGAAGCAGTTCACGAATTAATTTTGGAATTTTCGGCGCTAACTGAACGCTATGGCGAGTGCGTACATTCTTTTCGTGAAGATATAAGTGTTAGTTTACTTGAAGCATGTCAACTTAGGCGCGATGTAATGGCGCGCGGCGATAATTCTCAGGAGTGGCTGCACTATGCCGCCGATATGATCGTGGTGCTAAATAACTCGTATCGGGATAGAACTATTGAGAAATATACGTGCGGCGATGGCGTGATGGCGGACATTGCAAACTATCGCGCACAAACTGCGATCGACATGAAGCGCCCAAAGGTGGAGACGGAATATCTAGAGGAAAATCTTGCGTATCTTGAGTCGCAAATATTACAATAATAAGCGCTTGCGCTTTTTTTCGAAACACGATATGCTACATATAGAAACAAACAGGTGCCAAACTTGCCCTTCGTTCCCCGACGAAGGGCTTTTTGTTTGGTAGTGCGCGGTGCCTTTTATGCCAGTCTCAGACCCCGCGAGATAATTGTGAAAATGTAGTAATTATGTTATAATACAGTGCATGGGCAACTATAGACCTTTTGGGAATTTTACGCCGCCAATACCGCTTGACCAACCCCTTCCGGGGATAGACGACATGCTGGAGGCGTGCCAGAGCGGTGGTAATGTCGATTCAACGAACTCGCACGAGCGTCAGCGAGAACGGGAGGATTTACTCGCTATGGCGATTGAAGAAAAAACTCTGAAAGCGAAAATTGATGCAAAACGCCGCGATAGCGCAGGAAAACGTGCGCTTATTGCGCAGTGGCGTGAATGCAACTACGTGCTCTACCGAGCACTCGCAGCGCGCGCGGGCATTAACCCTGAATCAATCGTTTCGAAGAACTTGAGAACAGGCAAGATCGTGTATCACACAGAAGCGGACGGTTATGTTACGGTACTTGCGGCGCGGCGTAAACTGTACGATGATACCACCCGCCGCGAACAAGAAACGCAAAAAATAGCAACGTTGCAGGCGCGGCGCGAAAGTGCGCCCGTGCGGCAGCAAGCACCCGCGAGCAGGTTAGGGCAATGCGTAATTACGGATACTACTAATTTACGCCGCTGGGAAAGCTTTGACCACGCTGAGCGCGCTAGCGGCGCATATCTTGAACGTGATTGATGAATGCTTATGCAAAATAAATAATTCCGTGGTGGGGGCGGCTGGACTTGAACCAGCGACCAACAGGTTATGAGCCCGCTGCTCTGACCACTGAGCTACGCCCCCGCCTGAGGCTATTATAGCTGATTTTGCCCCGTTCGGCTATAATAAAATCATGATATCGCTTATGCGTTCGAAACAATTCATGCGTTATATATGGCATCGTTACGCGACGTTTAATACGGGTGTCACGATCGTAGCGGTGTTTGTGGTATTGAGCTGGGCTTGGGGCGCGGCGTCGACGATTCAGGCGAATTTTGAAGCGCAAAAAGTCGTTGAGGAGCGGCAGCGTGAGCGCGACGTGCTAGAGCTTGAGGTAGCAACATTGCGCTACCGGCAGAATTATTATCGCAGCGATGAATTCAAAGATTTAGCAGCACGTTCAAAATTAGGCTTGGCAAGCCCTGGCGAAAAAGTATTAATTTTGCCGCCCAACAGTGAGCGCGCCCGCCAGCAAGACGAGCAAGATCAAAAGCTCAAAACAGCGGCACCGGCGGAAAAACCCGCGTCCGGGTCGAATTTTCAGCAGTGGATCAATTTTTTGTCGGGCAAAAGCGCTTCGCGGTTGCAAAAGTAGCTGTCGGCGTGTATAATGATGGCTGTATCGCGGGGTGGAGCAGCCTGGTCAGCTCGGTTGGCTCATAACCAACAGGTCGCTGGTTCAAATCCAGCCCCCGCTACCAAAAAAGGCGTTTCATGTTTTGGAAGGTCTTTTTTGTTTAGAGCTTTTGCTACGCAGCATGCAAAACGCGCACGATTCATCGTACGTAATTTTAGCGTGCCGCGGCCAACTGACTAGCGCGCTAATTTACTCGCAGCGACACGTACGACTTCGCTCCAGCTAAGAAATGCGTGCTGCGTGTCGGCAATATCGCGCGCGGATAGTCCGAGTCGAACAGCAAGAGCGAGTTCGTGGATGATTTCGCCCGCATCGGGCGCGACGACGGTGGCGCCTAAGATAGCACCTTTCTTATCGGCAATAATTTTGGCGAATCCATCACGGAAATCGCTGGTATTGGCGCGCGCGACGATGGTGAGCGGCGCCAAGGCTTTATTGACCTTCAGGTCGCGCTTGATACAATCGTCTTCGGTTAGCCCGACTGATGCAACACCCGGCATCGTGAAAGTGACGCGTGGCGTAGCGGTATAATCCGGTGCAAGCTGACCTTTGCTGAATATATTGTGCGCTGCGATTTGCGACTCCAACAGGGCAGTATGCGTGTGTTCGGCATGTCCGACGACGTCACCCGCAGCGTAAATATGCCGAGCGCTCGTTTGTAAATATTCATTTGTTTTTATGCCGGTCGGGTCATACTCAACGTGCGCGTTTTCGAGACCTAAGTCAACATTTGGCACGCGTCCTGCTGCTACTAAAATCTCTTCAACGCGAATCGTTTTTTCGACGCCGCCGCGCAAAAAGCTAACGCGGTACCCAAGCCCGTCTTTCACGATGGCGACGGTGCGGGTTTGCGTGAGCGCGGTGACGCCTTTATGGTCTTTCAGGTAGTGTTCAAGCAGCCTGCCGACTTCCTCTTCTTCTTTCGGCAAGATGCGTGCCGCGATCTCTGCTAAGTACACTTTCGTACCGAAAATCGCCATCAGCTGCGCGATCTCTACGCCGATAGAATCTGCGCCGATAACGTACAAACTTTTCGGTGGGCGGATTGATTCAAGCATTGTGCGCGGCGTCAGATACGAGATGTCGGTTAGTCCTGGAATGTCCGGCGCGATCCAGCGCGAGCCGGTCGCGATCAAAAAATGTCCGGCGCTGATGTGCTTGCGATTGACAGAGATTTCGTTTGGCGACAAAAATTGCGCGTGCCCGGCGTACGTATCAATATTATGCGACTCGTAGAATTTACGATTGCCAGCGGCGCCAGTGCGCTTGACCGCTAAATCTTTCCAAGCGCGCAAGCTCGGATAATTATAGCTCAGCGTACCGGAGCGTAACCCGAATTTTGTGCCGTGCCGCGCTTCGTCGTATAAATACGCTGCGTGCAGCAAGGCTTTTGTCGGTATGTCGCTCCAGTTTGGCGAGTCGCCGCCGAAAGTATCTTCTTCAATGATAGCGACGCGCTTATTGGCGCGCGCTGCGATGGTAGCCGCTGCCGATCCGCCCGCGCCGCTGCCGATAACGATAAGGTCATAATCGAAATGATTTTTTTTAGCCATAAAGCCTCCTACATGATTGTTTTGTGGTGTTTGTATAAATATGCTGCGTCGGGGTGGAGCGGCTTGAGCGCTAGCGCTGCCTGTATGCGTATGTCGGTGGTGGTAATTTCGGGTTTATTCGTACACCAGGCGGCGACAGTGCTGCAGATGGTGGTTGCGGCGTCGTGGGCGAGTCCGTCCGGACTGCCGGTACTAATACAAACGGCGTAAATGCTGGCATATAATTTACCAGGATCAAACGGTTCGTTCGGCCGCTTGCCTTGGCGTTTGACGACGTCAACGGCGAGGCTGTTCATAGACCCGCCGCCTTTACGGTGACGTCAGCGACTTGATTTGCGTATAGGTAGAATCCGAGTACGATGAGCCCCGTGCCGGCGGCGAACTGCAGAAAGCGTTTATTGCGTTCGCGCCAACGCTGGATGCCACTCAGCGAGTGTCCGCTGCCGATGAGAATAGCAACGAGCAATGTGCCGAGCGACGCGACGATTGTATATAATGCAATGCCAGCGATCTGCCATTGGAGTGGCAATGCGGCAAGCGAGATTGCCGCCGCGGCGGCGGGTGCTGCGATAAATAATAGCTCGGATGCGACGCTTGCCAGCCCAAGGCTATACGCTTCGGTAGCCAGTGAGGCTTGAGCTATGCGCTGCTGTAAAAACCGCGAAAAACCGCGCGGAATCCATAAGCTCGTGCCGTCGCCGCGGCGGTAGTATAGTAACCACACGAACACGCCGATGCTTGCGAGTAGAATGGCAATAATCGTCCATGCTTGCGGCGTTGATATGCTGCGGTAAAAGCCGCTTGCGATACAGCCGGCGAGCGATACAGTTAGCAATGTCATCGTCATGACACCGCCTAAAAACCCGCCGGTTAGACGCTGCAGCGTCTTGTTCGGCGCTTTTCGTCCGCGCGCATAGCTTGAAAGCGCCGTAATAATACTGACGCCCAGCTGAAAACTGGCGTGAATAAGCGCAGCGAGCGCGACGACACTGAGGGCGGTTAGGGTATCCATGTTTGTCTTCGTAAATCCTCTCATAGCATTATAGCGTAAGCGGTGTAAATATGTAAAGATTTTTTCGTAAAACTATTGCGTTTATGGTAAGTTTATGATATTATAAAAATATTGATACTAATACAAAAAGAAAGAAGCAACAGTAACATGAAAATCATCGCCGGCAAATTAACTAACAATTTTACCAATAATGATGCTACCTGGAATCGTTCGCGCTCGCTTGCTGAGCTGCGCGCATTCGTTGCGGCGCACGATGAAGCGCTTGAGGTTGAAGATTTTGAACTGTAGGCGCTAGCTTATTTTAATGTAAAATGATTGTATGGCACGCGAAAAACACGGCATATTATTTGCTACAAAAAATTCCGGAAAATTAGCTGAATTCAAAGAATCTTTCAATAAGTTCAGTACCGATTACGAGATAATATCATTTTGTGACCTTGCTTACGACATTCCCGACTGCGACGAAACGGGTGCGACGTTTGAAGAGAATGCGCGCTTGAAAGTTCGTAACGCGTGGCGGCATATGCGGGGAGCTGATAAAAATTTAATTGTCGTCGGCGATGATTCTGGTATGCGGATATCATGCCTAAATGGAGAGCCGGGCGTCTACACGCGCCGTTGGAACGGGAGCGAGATGACCGACGAAGCCATTATCGCTTATTGCCTTGACAAGATGCGTGGAGCGAATAATCGCTCGGCGAAGTATGTTACGTATTTTGCAGTTTCGGTTCCTGATGATATAGCAATAATAAGCGGCGAGAACCGCGGCGTTATTCTTGAACGCCCGCGGCGCAGTTCGCTGCTACCAGGGCTGCCATTTCGAGCGTTATTTTTCGTACCGGAATTAAACCTGATGTTTCATGAAGTTAGAGAGCTTTCTGCTGAAGAACGAAAGGGCTACATTCTCGGGCATGAGCAGGCGATACAACAAATTGTTGATTATTTAGATAAATAAAAAATTGGCGGAAAATCCGCCGAAAAATTAGCTTGGTAGCACTGACTGGGATCGAACCAGTGACCTTAGGCTTATGAGTCCTACGCTCTAACCAACTGAGCTACAGTGCCATAGTGCTATAATTATACCAGACATGCGCGTGGATTTCTAGCAGCTTTGACGCTGGTGTAGTCGACCAATCCGAATATGACTTTGCTAATGTCCTGCTAGATCGACAACCTTGCGCCATATTCTTTTAGCTCTCTTCAAATTCGCTTCGTACTCCGCCGGTATATGTCCGTATAGTTTCGTGAGAGAATTTAGAGGACCTGCCATAAATCCGTTGCGAAGCATTTCGTTTTGAGCGGCATGGTAGTCATCTTCGGTCAAAAGTACTCCTTGTATATGAGCTGAATCAATTGCTCCCTTGTGTTTAATCTCTCCAGTATTGAGTTTTGTATGAGATATGACCGGTACGGTTCCCTTCAGAGCGATTTCTAACGCCTTTCGAGCTGTGATCTCAAGCCAGCGTTCTCCTGTAACTAGTGTTTGCAAGTATGTTTCTAAGTGTTTAGTGTTCATTTTATTTAATTCGTCATACGGTAAATTGCTTTCTGCATCAATGTGAAGCGTAATATCGTATGGACTGGCAATTGTTTCGTCTGACAATAATATTTTTTCCGTACATAATAATAGTGTAGAAGACCCGTATATAGAATGCCTGTGCATATCGCCCCAGCTTGTGAACGCATATTCATCTAAGCCTAGCGACTCATCAAGAGGCAGCGTGTGAGTGAGTTTGCCTTCCGGCAGGACTTTTGCCGGCTTGATGGCGCTGTTTTGAATAGTATTTAGGCTCTCGGACTCTGTCGAGTGGGTGAGTGGAAGCCCGTCTAGCAGCATCTCTTCAATTCTGCCGAGGGCACGCTCTTCTTTCCTGGTTGTTGGCTGCTGGAGCGCTTCATAGTTGCGAGCGTTCTCTTCTAAATCAACCTTGTCAAGCAACTTCCAGGACAGGCATGGGAGATAGGCGAGATTCTCTGGTGTTGACATGCATAAAATTATACCATGTTTTAATAAAAATGCAATACACTACGGTGGCAACTATCGGGTGCTGAGTAATAATGCGATACTGCTATGCGCTATACTGGATACGTGAAAGCAAGAAGTAGCGGCAGCCACATTTTAGCGGTGAGTGGCGGCGTTGACTCGGTAGTGATGCTTGATATGGCGCGGCGGCGCTATGGCGCAGCACGGCTGATCGTGGCGCATTTCGACCACGGTATCCGTCCGGAATCGGCGGCGGATGCGCGGTTTGTGGCGGCACTGGCGACGCAATACGGCTGTGTATTTCGGGCGCAGCGGGCGGAGTTGGGCGCGCGTGCAAGCGAGGATGCAGCGCGGCGGGCGCGATATGATTTTTTGTACGCTGCGGCGCGGGATTTCCAGGCTGATATTTGGCTTGCGCACCATCAAGAAGACGTGGTGGAGTCGGTGGCAGTGAATCTGACGCGCGGTACGGGCTGGCGCGGGCTGGCGGTGATGGGTCGTCCGGGGTTGTATCGCCCGCTGCTATCTATGACGAAGCAGGAAATTTACGCGTACGCATGCCGGTATCGCTTGGAATGGGTTGAAGACGAGAGCAATCAAGAAGATAGCTATTTGCGGAATCGCTTACGTCGCAAAATATCAAAATTGCTATCAAACGACGACCAGGCGCGTATCGTACAACTGCGCAACAAACAGATTGCCATAAAGCATAAAATGATTGCCGAAACGGCTTCCCTATTGCCGGATGCGCGGCAGGCGCGTTATTTTTTGACGCAAATTCCGCGCGCTATCGCCGAAGAAATGGTACGGATCGTCATTGAGCGGGAAACGGGCGTGTTGGTGGCGCGCCCGCATGCTGCGCGGGCGCTTGCAGCGATTCAGACGCTGCGCATTGGCGCAGTTCACCAGGTGGCGGATGGCGTATGTCTGACGATGACAAAAAAAGGGTTTACAATTGGGCGGCAAGCGTAACGCGCCCGTTCGTTTATAGCTATACGTGATGATAGACATTTGCTGTCCGAGCATAGTAAAAGCCTATCAAAAATGATATAGTAGAAAGAGTTTTTCTGATTGTTAACCGAAAGGATGAGGGTTTTATGCCGACGAAAAAACCGAAGCGTACGACAAGCGTTTCAAATACTATTAGGCTCAGTTTGTTTTGGGCGATCGTTATTCTGGCGGCGCTGGCAATGTGGGCGTTCTTTTCGCCGCACCAGCCGCTGAAAGAGGTGCCAGTGTCGCAGGTAATTAAAGATGCGAACGAGGGTAAATTAGCAAAGATTGAAGGCCGCGGCAATGATCTGAAAATTACTGTTAAAGATCAAGATAAGCCGACGCAAGCATCGTATATTAACGGCGGCGTCGGAACGCTGTTGCGCGAAGGTACGCTGAACAACAAAGGTAGGGCGGTGATTTCTGATAGCGCGCCGAGCGACAACACTATAATGTGGAATCTCTTGACGATCGTACTGCCGGTGGTACTGATCGGGATACTGTTTATGTTTATGATGCGCCAGGCGCAGGGGCAAAACAGTCAAGCGATGAGTTTCGGCAAGAGTAAAGCGAAATTGTACGGGCTTGACAAAGAGCGGATCAAATTTGAAGACATTGCTGGTAATGATAATGCTAAGCAAGATCTAGAAGAGGTGGTTGACTTTTTGAAGCATCCGAAAAAATACCAAGGATTGGGTGCAAAAATCCCGAAAGGCGTGCTGCTGGTCGGTAGTCCGGGCACAGGTAAGACAATGCTGGCGCGCGCGGTTGCGGGCGAAGCGAACGTACCATTTTTCAGCATTTCCGGGTCAGAATTTGTCGAGATGTTTGTGGGCGTCGGCGCGAGTCGTGTACGCGATCTATTCCAAAAAGCAAAAAAGAACGCGCCGGCGATTATTTTCATCGACGAGATTGATGCGGTAGGGCGTAAACGCGGCAGCGGCATGGGCGGCGGACATGATGAACGCGAGCAGACATTGAACCAGATTCTCGTCGAGATGGATGGGTTTGATTCGGATACAAATGTGATTATTATCGCAGCGACGAACCGCGCTGACGTGCTTGATCCCGCCCTGCTCCGCCCCGGGCGTTTTGACCGCCACGTGACGATTAGCTTGCCGGAGCGCAAAGACCGCGAAGCGATTTTGAAAGTTCATTTCAAAAACAAGCCGACGGACGATTCGGTTGATTTGGATAAATTAGCGGCAAAAACTGCTGGTTCAAGCGGTGCAGATTTAGCAAATATGGCAAACGAAGCGGCAATCATTGCAGCGCGGCGCGATTCGAAAGTGATTACGAATGATGACTTAACTGAGGCGTTTGAGAAGGTTGCAATCGGTCCGGAGCGTAAAGCTAAGGTAATGAACGATCATGAAAAGGAGTTAACGGCATATCACGAAGCGGGGCATGCAATCGTCGGGCATGTGTTGCCGGATAGCGATCCGGTGCACAAAATTACGATCATTCCGCGCGGCGGTACGGGCGGCGTGACGTGGTTTTTGCCGCCGGAAGATAAAAGCTATACGAGCGTGTACGAATATAAAGACATTCTAGCGCGTGCTATGGGCGGACGTATCGCCGAGAAGCTGAAATATGGCGACGATGGCGTGACAACGGGTGCGGGCAGCGACCTGCGCAGTGCGACACAGATTGCGCGCGATATGATCATTGAGCAAGGTATGGGCAGCAAGCTCCGTAATCAAGTTTTCCATGAGGATAACGGCGGGCTGATGTTTGATAAAATGACGCGCGAACGTCCGTACAGCGACGCGACGGCGACCGAAATTGATAAGGAGGTCGAGGCGCTTATCACCGAGGCAGCGCGGCGTGCCGAGCTGGTAATATCGCATAATATGCCGATTCTTGAAAAGCTGAAGGATGCGCTGCTTGAGCACGAAACACTTGAAGAGGATGCGGCGTCGAAATATATGGCGAAAGCAGTACTGCCGAAGGAGGCGGCACTTCACAAGTAGCGGTCATGAGAGGGAAAGGGCGAGTCAGGTCGGTCGTCGCGCGCGCCAACAGCAAATTGTCGGTACAGTGGGCGGCTGCGCTATTGTCTGGCTCAACGCTGCTTTCAAGCTTGCTCGGCATATATCGCGAGCGCTTGATTAACGGCATGTATTACGACACCTATAAAGTGGGTGCCGATGCGTACGTAGCGGCGTTTACGATTCCCGATTTCATGTTCTTTATTTTAGTGTCGGGTGCGCTCAGCGTGTCGTTTATTCCGGTGTTTAATCAGCGTTTAGCAACTGGCAATAAAAAGTCGGCATGGGAATTGAGTTCAAGCTTAGTGAATTTTTTGGCGCTCATTACGCTTGTGACAAGCGTGCTGATTATTATATTCGCCGATCCGCTCGTGCGCTACGTTGTTGGTCCGGGATTTGACGAACAAGGGCGCAGCTTGGCGGTAAGCATGATGCGCGTGATTGCAGTGAATCCGTTTTTGTTTGCAGTTGCGACAGTGCTGTCAAGTATGCAGCAGGCGATTGGGCGGTTTACCTTTTTGGCGCTTGCGCCGACGATATACAATATTGGTATTGTGGTTGGCGCGCGCTGGTTTACGGGCGGTATCAATATTTTTGGCTGGCAGGTGTTTGAGGGCGGCATCATGGGCGTGGCGCTTGGCGTGGTGCTTGGCGCAATTTTGCAGCTTGTTGTGAGCTCGCTTGGATTGATCGGTACTGACTTTGACTATCGCTGGAAAATATCGTGGAAAAATAAGGGATTCCGGCGCGTATTGCGGCTGCTGCCGCCGCGTTCGCTTGACCAGGGGATTGATTATTTTAATAGTATCGTTGAGATAAACTTAGCGTCGCGCATGGCGCAAGGGGTGACGCGCGCATACCAGCAGGCGTCAAGTTTGAGTTTGATGCCGGTGAATCTGGTCGGCGTGGCAATTAGCAATGCAGCATTTCCGCGCATGACTGAGCGGCTAGCAGAGGGGCGCCCGGACTTGTTCAAAAAGGAATTGCGTTCAGTGATGCGCTGGATTCTGTGGCTGGCGCTGCCGATAGCGGTGATTACGTATTTTGCGCGCGGTTATGTCGTAGCGTTTGTGAAGAACGGCGGCGACTTATTGATCGCGAATATTTTAGGCGCGCTTGTTATTTCTATTTTGTTTCGTACGATTTACCATATCATGGCGCGCTCGTTCTACGCGCAGCAGGATACGAAAACGCCGCTGTATATTTCAGTCGGGACGATTACATTGAATATTATTCTCGCAGTAATCTTTACGTTTGCGTTTGGTTGGGGTGTGTTCGGGCTGGCGTGGGCGCAATCAATTGTCGCAGTTGTCGAGGTGATCGTTTTATTTGTAATTTTGTGCCGTCGTATGCCGGGAATTTTTACGCGTGATTTTATACAGGCAGCGGTAAAGATGGTTTTGGCAAGCGCTGGCATGGGCGCGATTACGTATGCGACGACGCAACTGCTGCAGCTGCAGAGCAGCGACATGAGCTTTATGTCGACCTTCCCGAAGTTTTCGATGATCGTGCTTGTGAGTTTTTGCGTGTATGTTGAGTTGAGTGTGCTACTTAAACTGCGCGAAGCCGATCCAGTGCTTGGGCGGCTATATAAACTCTTCTTTGGGAGATTGCGCCGGTGAAATTGGGTTGTATTCGTAATTTTTGTATTATTGCGCACATTGACCACGGCAAATCGACGCTCGCCGACCGCATGATGGAGATGACGGGGACGGTAGCGAAGCGCGAGATGAAATCGCAACTGCTGGATAGCATGGAACTAGAGCGCGAGAAAGGGATTACCATAAAGCTGGCGCCGGTGCGGATGAAATATGAGTATCAGCCGGAACAAACGAATGTTTCACACAGCTCGGAGCGGAACAGAGCCGCTCAAACAAATTTAGATTGTATGGGTGGTATGTATGATCTTAATCTTATTGATACGCCGGGCCATGTCGATTTTAGCTATGAAGTGTCGCGCAGTTTGCAGGCGTGCGAAGGTGCGGTACTAGTGGTTGATGCTAGCCAGGGGATTCAAGCGCAAACGCTTGCGAATGTATATTTGGCGATGGAACAGGATTTGGCGATTATTCCCGTGCTCAATAAAGTTGATTTACCGGCTGCCGACGTGCCGCGCGTATCTCGGCAAGTGATCAATCTGCTCGGCTGCCGCGAAGATGAGATAATTCAGATTTCGGCGAAGACGGGAAAGAATGTTGACCAGGTTCTTGCGGCGATCGTCAAACGGATTCCGGCGCCGACAGGCAACATGCACGATAAGACGCGCGCGTTGATTTTCGATAGTTATTATGATGACTACCGCGGGGTGATTTTGTATGTGCGCGTGGTTGATGGGCAAATTAAAAAAGGCGAGGCGATAAAAATGCTCGCGACGGATGCGAATGGCCTAGCGCTGGAAGTTGGCCACCTTAGCCCGATGATGACGCCCGACCCGCTGCTTGATACCGGCGAAATCGGCTACATCGTCACCAACCTGAAGACCACGCGCGAAGCACGAGTGGGTGATACGGTGACATTGAAGAAATATTTTGATGGCGCGAAATGAAAGAGATAAAAGCTATTCTAGCAAACTTGTCTTGGTTTAAGAATGTATACCAGAGAGTTAGAGATTCTTTAGGAGAAGACGTCCACGGTGTATGGCTACTTCGTCCATGGGTTTCAATGGTAGGCTATGTATTGCTATTTATCATCTGTTCACTTGTAGTGACTTATCTCCATGAGAACCACTGGCTTCATCCAGCGAACAGTAGTGAGATTATTATTGGGATATTTACGCTTTTGTTTGCACTGTTGCTGCCATTGGCGATAGCGATTATACAGGGCGACAACAATCCCCTTGTGAGACAAACCTTAACAACAACAGTTATGAGATTTGGCTGGATGTCAGTTATAGTAGCTATCGTATGTTTTACGCTAGTTGTTCCGGCTAAGATTGTTGATATTCCAATCTTAAAATTAAGAACAACCGCTAGAAGTATGACCATTCCCTTTCTGGCAGTAGGTTTTGCTTTCATGCTTGCAAGCCTCTATCGGTCGGTTCGCTGGTTGAGAGACGAGGCAATGACCAGCGGTCTATTCGGAGAGGTTGTGGACAAAGATACTTGCATCAGAAGTTTTGCGTCGTATCGATTTGCTTGCATTGCTCGTGCGCTAGGGAATACGAAGAAGTCTTATATCTGGCAGATCGTTTGGTCGCAGCAATTTTCTGTGAGCTATGAAGCTATTATTCACGATATCTTTTTTGATCGAATTATTAAAAGTATTAAAAGCGATGATATAAAACAATACCGCTTGATGCTAATAGAACTAGAAGCATATCAGAGAAATTTTGCAAAGCGTAACCAAAATAGTTATAAATTTGCTTCAGAAAATCCAAAACGATTCTTTCTGCTATACGATAAAATACATCAAATAAACGAAGCATATTATCAGAAACGTTCTGAGGCCGGTTTCCTTGTGGACGACAACGCAATAAAAAGTATCGTGAGCGACTACATCAATCTCCTCGTGAAAAAGCCAGGCACGAATGGAGTTTGGAACTTATTCCAGGCACTGGACGTGTATACACAGGAGTTAGATTTAGTAGTGCTACATGACGAAACAAGGGAAGATTGGTTGGTAGAAACATTCCTTGAAGCGTTGTTTAATTCTATTAAAGGCGGTAATATCCGAGCCTATCACATAAAAGAACATTTTGGCGAACAGTCGCCGTGGGCTGTAACATACGAGCATCTTTTTAGTGATGGTGAGCGCTATAATCTTAGTTTCTTAGTCATGAAAAAATATTGGGAGTGGCTACAGTCGTCTTTGGAGGACTTGGGTGATCATGATTATTTTTTCAAAAATGACAGTCTTGTCGAAATCATCTTTCCAGAGACTAGTGGGATTATTATGGGAAAATTATATTGGCTGTTGCACCTCAGTCACAGCAGCGATTATTTAGACCTCTGGATAACTAAACATTGTCCAATTGGTATCACGTCGTCTGGTCTAACCCTTGAGCAAATTGCAGAGCAAAAAGAAGCAAATACTTTCAAATTATTTTGCCGGTGTTATTGTCAGTATATACATTTCCTTGACTTAGAAAATACCATTAACCAAGCAAAATCAAAGGATACAGCGGAGCTGGACGAAGCCCAAAAGGCAAGGCTGGATGATTTCATCATGCTTGCCGAAAAGATAGTCAAAACGTGAGAAGAGTTGTTGAATGAAGCTAAGAACAAGTCTGAGGTGGTGTCATAAATAGAGAAGTAAAACAATGGTTAGATTTGACTACGTAATTTTGATGAAGCTGTAATATTGTATAATAAAAACGATGTTTCATGAAATTTCGAAAGGAATATTATGTCTGCTGGTATTATCTATATCATGACTACCGCTGTGTCTGGATTAATTAAGATTGGCAAAGCAAGGACAGAAAATTACGCGGAGCGAATGCGATTTCTTGAGATGAACGGGTACTATAATGTGGTGGGGATGAAGCGATTTTTTGCTATTGAAGTGGTAGATTATAGTGATAAAGAGACATTGCTGCACGAGATTTTTAGTAAACATCGCGTTGGCGGTAGCGAATTATTTGCGCTTGACGCAGATCTGGTCAAGCAGCTTTTATTGTCATTTGATGGGCGCGTCATATATCCGGTCGGTGGTGATAAAGAAAAAGATTTTGACGCTGTTGCGCGTGTACGCAAACAGGGCGAACGGTTTAGCTTTTACCGCAAAGGTATCAAAAACGGTGAAAAAATAGCATTTGTGTCTGATGATTCCATTATTGCAACCGTCGTTGACGAGCGTGAAGTAGAGTACGAAAATCAGCGCTGGAAATTATCGCCGCTGACTTACCATATTTTTGAAAAGAAAAACCAATTAAACAATAGCGGTGCTTACCAAGGTGCGGCATATTTTACTTATTGTGGTAAGAAACTGAAAGATATTAAAGATAAGGATTAGTCACATAAAAGCGTTGGTTGGTTAAGAGTGATATGACGGAAAAAGCAATTATTAAACAAAAGCATGGAGTACCTTTGAAAGTTTGCATTATACCGTGAAGTCAAGCAGGTAAGTAATCTGTTATTTTTCTGTCGATTCCCCTATAATATCTCTGTATGTCACAGCCTATCGTCCAGCCTTTGCCTGGTTACAAAGAAATTCAACCGTTTGTTTATGCGGGCTTTTTTCCGGTGAGCAATGAGGATTATAATGATCTGAAAGAGGCGATTGAGAAGCTCAGTTTGAGTGATTCGGCATTGCAGTTTGAGCCGGAAAACTCGCCGGTGCTTGGGTTTGGCGTGCGGATTGGCTTTTTGGGACTGCTGCACATGGATATTATCCGCGAGCGGCTGGAGCGCGAATATAATCTTGATTTGGTAGTGACAAATCCAAGTACCGACTATCAAATTACTATGACAAACGGCGAAGAATTAGACATTAAGTCTGCCAGTGAGTTGCCCGATCCGGCGCAGATCGCCGAGGTCCGCGAGCCGTGGATAAATGGCGAAATTGTTGTACCGCAGGAATATATTGGCGCAGTGATTCAGTTGATCGTATCGAAGCGCGGACGGCAAAAAAACCTCAGCTACATTGATGAGCGGGCGCTTGTTTCGTTTGTTGCGCCGCTCGCCAATTTGCTAACCGATTTTTACGATCAGCTCAAAAGCGTGACGTCGGGATACGGTTCGTTTAACTATGAGTTAGCAGGCTACCAGGCGGAAGATCTCGTGCGGGTAGACTTTTACGTGGCAGGTGAAATGG
>CALIMZ010000005.1:0-34474 GCA_938045235.1 uncultured Candidatus Saccharibacteria bacterium | reverse complement strand
GGGTATGGTTGGTGTAGAGCGTATGTTTGCGTACGTAAACGATTGCTTCGTACAAATTCATACCGTTGGCGCATAGTTCGTCCAGCCTGGCTAGTGCTGCAAAAATGGTTGCGGTTTCGTTGAGTTGGATGACGGCTGGTTTGATGCCGAGCAGTTTCAAGGCTTTATAGCCGCCAAACCCGAGCGCGACTTCTTGGTAGAGCCGGTGATCGCCCGAGCCTTCACCTTCGTACAATTGTCCAAAGTTTGGCTCTGAGATGGTGACAAACTGAGTCGAGCCAAGTGTTTTTTTGAAAATGCTCAAACTGGCGTCAGGAAAACCACGTGAACTAATGGACACGTCGTCGATGTACTCAAAATCATAGTCTTGTGGTGAGACAGTTTCTGAAAATTCTTTCTGCTCTAAGTTAGTAATTTTTTGGTGCGATTCGCTGCGATAAAATGGCGTGACTACTACAAATGGCACTTCTAATTTTTCGGCCACTCGCCGCGTGTCCGCTGCCAGTACGCCCAAACCACCACCACCCTTAATACCGTTGGCTTTGTCGTAAATTTCCATCGTCCAGTAGATGTACGGCCTGGAATCAGACAGCTGATGTGTCAGGCTACTACGTTCAATGACGTCATAAAATTCAGAGGCGTCTTCGATGTCATGTGGTTGGTATTTTGGTTTTTCTGTGTAAAAATATGGATCCATGATGCCCTTTATGGATGGGAATTATCTTAAATTGGTGCGGGTGCGGAGAATCGAACTCCGATCTCAAGTTTGGAAAACTTGCATACTAACCGCTGTACTACACCCGCGAATGGTTATATTGTAGCATTTTTGCGGCATGTAATAAATAGGGCGCCGTCTCGTCCGCACCCCATGTACCCCGTGACAATCGGTACAGTATCTGATATACTGAGACGGCGATCGTGGCGGAAGTAGCTCAGTTGGTTAGAGCGCTGGATTGTGGCTCCGGAGGCCGTGGGTTCGAATCCCATCTTTCGCCCCAAGCAAAGCACCGAGGTTTTCCTCGGTTTTTTGCTTATTTTAGAAGCGCTATATCCTATCGCGCTACGGAATAAAACAGCAAGTGCCGCACTATTCCCATACCGTCTCAATCTGCGCACCGAGCGAATTGAGCCGCTTAGCAATCGCTTCATAGCCGCGGTTAATGCTATACACATCGCGCAGCAGCGACACGCCGGGCGCCGCCATCATAGCGAGCAAAATCACCACGCTCGGGCGCAGCGCTGCCGGCGCAATAATGTCTGCCGGTTTCCAGCGCGTCGGACCGGTAATATACACACGATGCGGGTCAACCATTTCAACACGCCCGCCTAGTTTACTGAGCTCGGTGAAATAGATCGCGCGGTTTTCGTAACTCCAGTCGTGGATCAATGTGCGACCATCAGCAACCGTCGCGCATAGCCCCAAAAACGGCAGATTATCCATATTGATGCCAGGAAACGGCAACGCGTGAATTTTATCTTTCGGCGCGTGCAGCTTAGATTTTTTCAACGTAATATCTACCAACCGCGTCCGTCCATTGCGTGCCATATACTCAGGAGTCATATTATACTGCAGCCCCATGCCAGCGAGCGTCGCCAGCTCTAACTCCATAAACTCAATCGGGACGCGCGCCACCGTAATTTCCGACCCCGTCACGATACCTGCCGCTACGAAACTCATCGCTTCAATCGGATCTTCGCTTGGATAATATTCCACTGTTTTGCTGATTGATTTCACGCCACGGATTACCAGCGTCGTCGTGCCGATACCATCAATATCCACGCCGAGCGTCTGCAAGAAAAAGCAAACGTCCTGCACCATATAATTCGGACTGGCATTGCGAATAATCGTTACACCGTCGTAAAGCGCCGCCGCCATAATGACGTTTTCAGTCACTGTATCGCCGCGTTCGGTCAAAACGATAGCACGGTCAATTGCCTGCGGCTTACTCGTTGCAACATAGCGATCGCTTGTCGCTTGCACCGATAGCCCAAACGGCGCAAGCCCAGTCATATGCGGCTCGACTGTGCGCGTGCCAAGATTGCAACCGCCGCTAAACGGCAATTCAAATATACTATATTGATGCAGCAGCGGCCCGAGAAACATGATAATACTGCGCGTACGCTTAGCAGCTTCGACGTCCATATTTGCTAAGTCCAGCCGCTTCGGCGGATTGATCTCAAGGTCATTATGTTCCAGCCAACGGCATTTCACGCCAATACTTTCAAGTACTTCAATGATACGGTTGACTTCTTCAATTCGCGCAACGCGCCGCAGTGTCGTCTTTCCTTTGTTTAGCAGGCTAGCACAAAGCAGCGCAACCGCCGCATTTTTGCTAGTTTTTACTTCTATACTGCCATGCAATTCCCGCCCGCCCGTCACGCGGAAATTAGTTTTGCCATAATTATTGATACGGACAATCTCGCACGATAGCACATCGCCGATGCGTGCAATCATCTCAAGACTGATATTTTGTCCGCCTTTCTCAATACGGTTGATTGCCGACTGGCTCGTACCAAGCGCTTCGGCAAGCTCACTCTGTGTCATACCACGCGATTGGCGGTTTTCTTGAATTAATGTTCCAATATTTTTAAGATATTCCGACGTCTTCATGGCATACATAATATACCTGATGTGATATATTGTCAAGTATTTCAAAACACGCTATACTAAACACATGATCTAGCAACGATTTCACTGCTTTTGACAAATAAACGTAATGGAGGTACAGATTATGAATGATGATATTGTTGCGGCACTTATCGACGGCGAAGCAAAACGCCAACGAGAAGGATTAGAGCTAATCCCTAGCGAAAACTACGTCAGCCACTCGGTGCGGCAAGCACTCGGCAGCGTGTTTACAAACAAATATAGCGAAGGCTACCCCGGACACCGTTACTACGGCGGACAGGAGTTTACCGACAAGGTTGAACAGCTTGCCATTGACCGCGCCAAGCGATTATTCCACGCCGACCACGCCAACGTACAGCCGCATAGCGGCGCGCCAGCAAACGAGGCGGTATATAGCGCATGGTGCCGCCCGGGCGATACAATTTTAGCAATGGATTTGAGCCACGGCGGGCATCTCACGCACGGCTCACCCGTCACACGTAGTGCACAGTTGTATAATTTTGTACCATACAAGATGAAAGATCCTGCGACGGGCGAAATTGATTACGACGAAATTCGCCGCCTGGCGCGTAAATATCAACCAAAAATCATCCTGGCAGGCTTCAGTGCGTATCCGCGCGAGCTAGACTGGGCAAAGTTCGCCGAGATTGGGCGGGAAATTTCTGGCTGTTTGCTAATGGCTGATGTAGCGCACATTGCGGGTTTAATCGCAGGCGGCGTAGCAGCGAATCCGCTTGACCACGGTTTTCACGTCATGACTACGACCACGCACAAGACGCTGCGCGGACCGCGCGGCGGACTAATTTTAAGTATGGGCACGGTAAGCAGTCCGCTGAAAAAACCTAAAAAAACACTTGAGAACATTCCGACACTGATAGACCGCGCCGTGTTTCCAGGCATGCAGGGCGGACCGCACATGAATACAATCGCCGCTAAGGCAGTGGCGTTTGGCGAAGCGCTGCAACCAGAGTTCGCGGAATACGCACGCAATGTAGTAACAAATGCAGCACAGCTAGCGGACGAACTGTGCAAACGCGGCTTTATCCTGGTGACTGGAGGTACAAGTAACCATTTAATTCTAGCAGATGTGCACCGGAGTTTCGGGATTGACGGCAAGGTAGCAGAGCGCGCACTTGACCAAATTGGACTGACGCTGAACGCCAACGCCGTACCAGACGACCCGCTGCCAATGTTTCGTCCTAGTGGTATCCGCTTAGGCACGCCAGCGCTCACTACACGCGGCTGCACGCCGAATGACATGCCGCAAATCGCCGAGTGGATAAAACGGGCGATTGACGCGCGCAGTGATAGCTCGGCACTTGCAAGATTGCGGAGCGAGGTGCGGGAGTTTTGCTTAAACTTGAAAAATATGAGTTAACAGACTGTAAACTAGGTTAGAAATTAGGACAAACGACAGGACCTTAAGAGTGTATTATATACCCTTTACCAAACGAAACTGCAAGTGATAACCCATTACCACATACGATGCGCCAAAACGGCTACAGTAAAGTGTAAGTCCGACAACATAATAAAATACCCCATTTTATGGGGTATTTTATTTATATCATTGTCGCCAGCTAACAAACCCCAACGACACGCGTCTTTACATTGCTACCAGCTGCTGCCGTATAATCCCAATAATGTATTCTAGCGCCTTTTTTGTCTGGACAAACCTCATATTTAATAGTGTTGGCATTTTCCGGAGCAGAAGTCAAAGTTGTACGAGCGCCGTCTCCCGACCCAGCGGCTAATACATCTGCTGCAATATGAAACGTTTCACTACGAGCTACAGTAGATCCATTCATTTGTTCTAATTTTTCTGGATATGAACCCTTATCCGCATTATAGAGCTCAGCTTTTTTACCAACGGTCTCCGCAGCCGATTCAGCCGCAGTTGTTTTAGCCTTGTTCTGCAATCCGTTGTAAGCGACAAGCGATACGACGGTGAGAATTGCGATGATCACGATCACGATGAGAAGCTCAACGAGCGTGAAACCGCGGTTTTTGGTTTGTGTAGTAGTCACGATTAAGTGCCCCCTATTTATTACGTTTAATTTATATATTGATGATACTACAGTTATAAAGTAAGCGCAAGCATTTTTGCTGCACGACTCACTCAATATATATAGCGGTTCTTTGCGGGGCGAAGGAAGAGAGACTCAACGGGGGTGTAGCGGTCTATCTTCGTGTTGTCGCCGATCTGTCCACCATCATTTTGCCCCCAGCAGAATGTGCGCCCATCAGAGAGGACGGCACACCCACGGTTCGCACCCGCACCGATCGCCTCAACAGTCCGGCCAGCCGGTAATCCGTTCGTGCCAACAGTAACAGGTGTCGGCACAAGAATATCAGGCGTGCCCCAACCACCCGTACCGTTACCAATTTGCCCACGGATGTTTATACCCCAGCAATAAACTTTTTTACCGCTCGTTAATAAGCAAGTATGAAATACGCCTGCCGCAATACTCTTGATAGTATCACCTGCTGGTATTTTCGCTCTAGAGATTTCGCGCGGCACAAACGAGAATGCAGGGGATTTAGAGTTTATACCAAGCTGACCGTGACCATTTGAACCCCAGCAGTAGACTTTACCGGCACTTGTCAATGCACATGCGTGAACATGCTGCGCCGTATCAGCCACAACATCCGGGTAGCCATCTTGCGTAACAGAAACGACCGTACCAGGTATGCCGTGTACAAGAATCGGAACTGTGACAAATTTAATTTCTTGCCTTGGATCGCCGAGCTGCCCTGTTTTTCCCTGACCCCAGCAGTAGACGGCGCCATTTGCGATCGCACACATAGTATACGAACGGCTCCCGCTTGAAGAAAGAGCAGTCGCAACATAATTCGTAGGTAGACTGTGCCCACCTTTATGGAATCCAAGCTCTGTTGGCACCGTGTAACGATCAGGCGCAGTTTTTCCAACGCCAAGACCGCCCTTAAAATTAGCCCCCCATCCATAGATCTTGCCACCAGCAATTGCAAACGACATGTCACCCGTACCGCCGATCGCAGTAACGGTTTTTCCAGCGAGTGCACCCTTAACCTCCACCGGCACATTTGAGTGTTCAAGAGGCCCGGAGCGCCCGTTGCCAAGTTGTCCACGATGATTGTAGCCCCAGCAATATACTTTACCCTCTGCGAGCGCGCAGCTATGATACTGAGCAGTAAATATATCTTTCACTTGTTTACCAGCAAGCACGCCAACGTCTTTACGAACTTTTACCGGTATGTCGGAATCAAAGCCCTCTGATGCAGACTCAAACTTCCCATTCTTATCCAACTTCCCTTCCGATCTGCCATTACCCAGCTGTCCGAATCGATTGCGGCCCCAGCACCATACATCGCCCGTGATGATAGCACAGGTGCGGAATGTGCCGCTTGTTGACTTCTCGCCCTGATAGTCAAGTACCCAGCTGATATATTTTTTGACAGTTGTATTATACGTCTTGAGAACGGCTCCTCCTGAATTTACGACATATGTCGTACCAATAGCTGAAATCTGCGCCACACCCTCACGTCTATAATCTAGGTTACCGACACGAAACGTTGTGCGCAAGTTTCCGTCTCGTAATACAAATTTATTTGATGGATACGCGTTTGCCGTACCTTTACAATTGCTACTTGGTACGAGCGGACCGACGCCACCACTTGCCGATGACCAGGTTTGTATACGATTATTGACGTCGAGACAGGCATTGGCATATGCCGTTCCCGCTTCACCCGCTTCTTCGGCAAGCTTCAGGTAATAGCTTTCCTGCGCATTAATATATAGCGCAGTGATGACGCGGTACACGCCAAATAGTACTCCCAGTATAACAACTGATAGAAGCATCGTGAGAGCGAGTGAAAATCCTGGCGTTTGCTTTGTAGTGCTATTATTCATGGCTAATTGATCCTCGTGATTGAAAGTGTTGTAGACTGTGTCTCGCTACTTGGGGGCGCAGCAATTGTAAGTGTTATCTTGACACGACTCGCTTCAATAAGATGGCTTTCGCCGCCGGTCGTATACTGCCGCGCAACTGGCGTATCGTCGTCTTTAAGGTACTGAACGGCAAATACGCGGACATTTTTCGCAATTGCTTCGTCGCGCGCTTGACAGACGGCTGGCTTGCTGGCAGTAAAGGCACTTGCGGGGCATGATTGTTTCTGCGCAAGTTTTTGCCCCGGACACCGCGGCGAAACCGTATCAATAAGGATGCGTCGATATAACACACCATGATTCACAAAATATACAGTACGGTACTGAAGCTTCGGTAAATATTCTGGCTGTGAACTACAATTATAGAATGTGTTTGGCTTGTTGATATATATAGGCCGACGAATTGACGATGCCTCGCGCTGATTACTTGCATAGTTCGCTAGAATAAGCACACGGGACTTCGCATTGTATCCATTATAATTCCACGCGAAATTTGCCCCCGTAGTATTACGGCGTCCAAAGCTATCATTATACGGCGCTTTGGTTACACCGATGAACTCAATGCTATAGCGCACATCTTTCTCAACGATATCCATAGCAGTTTGCAACGCTATTGTCGTCTGCGAACGGGCTTTACTGGCAAAAGCTTCGTGGTACGCAGTCGTGAGTGCAATACCGAAAACGATCACAATGATACTAAAAACTGTAATAGAGACGACAAGCTCAACAAGTGTATACCCCCGGCTAGAATGCTGCGTATGAAACATGCACTACCTTTCTGTGATCTGATCCGTATGTTACCACCGATTCAATTCTAATTGGCATACCGACGCCACCCGTGCCACCGCCGCACAGATACGGCGCAGTAGCAACAACTTTCTGTGAAACGGGCGATGGCAGTCCCCATACTGTAATATTTCCGTTAATGAGTACATTTGGTTTCGCGACACCGCCAGCAACCTCGCAACGAAACCATGTTGGCTGGTTGTCGTTAGCATACTTTCGCAAATTATTGTATGCTAAATCACTTGCGATACGCCGCTGAACTTGCTGGATAGACAATTGGCTTACACTCGTCTGCAGGTGTATAATACCAACAATAAATATTGTCGAAACAACAAGCGTCACCACCACTTCAACGATCGTAAATCCAGCCGCTTTCCTGTTTCTTTTATTCATTTTCATTGCTGATGTATACTATCTATCCGATAAATATTATTTTTGAACTCAGTACGATAATATAGCGCAAAACGAACACACGGTACGGCTGTGCATATTTTATCATTAGCGTCGAAAGGCTGGTAAACGTATTGTGTCGGCTTCATCGTCGTAGGCGTACCCGTTGTCGTAGCAACGATCAAGCTATTCTTCGTGCTCCCAGGCGCTATTAAAATAGCACTGTCGCCTATCATTGACTGTGCAGCAACTTCAATGCCATGCTTCGTGGGATACGTACGACCAGTAGAGTACGCGTTTAGTTTATAAAATGTCTCCAGCCGCTCAGCAATAGCGTTAGCGTTGAGCAAACGCTGATTATCACGCGATGTTACTGCCATGCCAGACGCCCCAACGATAACAACCGTCGCCAAAATACCAATAATTGTCACAATCGTCACTACCTCTATTAAACTAAATCCCCGCGATTGCCCGTGCATAGTTCCATTATATAGTGCTTATGGCAAAATCAAAATAGCTTTTTAGTATAAATTTCAAGCGGCTCTTGCTGAATAGTAATGCCGAATTTCGTTTGCACCGTATTGATGATGTGCTGCCGTGCCGCCGCGAGATCGTCATAGCTTTTCGCCGATTCATTAACAAGCACAAGCGCGTTCTTATCATAGACGCGCATACCGCGATACAGCGCACCCTTCAGCCCCGACTGCTCAATCAGCCAACCAGTTGGAATCTTCACATTGCCGTCTGGCAGATCGTAATGCGGCGCATTAGGATAATCAGCAACGATGCGCTCGTAAACCTCGCGCGAGACAATAGCATTTTTGAAGAACGACCCTGTGTTCGGCGTAGTGCGCGGGTCGGGTAATTTATTCGCGCGAATCGCAATAACAGCGTCACGGAGCTGCCGTACGGACGGATTAGCAATACTATGCTCGCGCAGGTACGTTTCAATCGCCTTATAGAATGGCGGCTGCGGTAGCGCAGTACGGAGCTGCATAGTTACTGCCGTGATAATGTAGCGTCCTTGTTCGTGACCGCGAAAAATACTATGGCGGTATGAAAATTCGCACTCCGCGTTCTGTAGCCGCGTAAACGTGTCGTTTTTTGTATCATACGCGTCAACGTAAGTAATAACCGAGGAAACTTCTTGCCCATATGCGCCAATATCTTGCACCGGCGCGGCGCCAACTGTACCTGGAATTGCCGACAAACATTCTATACCGGATAGATTCCGATCGACCGTTTGCGCAACAAACACATCCCACAGTTCGCCCGCCCCCACTGTAAACGTCGTATACTGCGTTGTTTGATCAATAACGTCAGTACCGGGAATTTTATTTAATATAACGAGCCCGTTAAATCCGTCATCATGCGCAAGCGTATTACTGCCGCCGCCGAGCACATACCACGGTAGCTTGTGTTGGCGCGCGTAAGCAACCGCCTGACGTACGTCGTCTGGCGAGTACACTTCAACGAGTTGTGCCGCATCGCCACCGAGACCCATCGTCGTTAACGCACTAAGAGATGCCTTATACTGAATATTCATGTTTATATTATAGCGCGTTTCATGCTATACTACAGCTGTGTGCGCCCGTAGCTCAGTGGATTAGAGTATTTGGCTTCGAACCAAAGGGTCGCAGGTTCGAGTCCTGCCGGGCGTACCATCAAGCGCTGTTAGCTTGATACTTGCCCCGTTAGCTCAACTGGATAGAGCGTTGGTTTCCGGTACCAAAGGCTGCAGGTTCGACTCCTGTGCGGGGTACCATTGTTGTATGTAGAGATGATGCTCAAAGACAATAAAAGCTTACATTCAAAAAAACCGCTTGCAAATAGACAATCGTCTGCAAGCGGTTTTGAAATGATGCAACTGCACAAAACTAAACTAACTGCTTCTTGCGTTTCTCAATCTTTAACTTCTTTTTGCGAGCACGCTTGATATCGGCACCGTGCCAACTGCGATGTTTTGCCATATATTCTCCTTTACCCCCATAGTATACCATATTGCAAATCAGGTCAGATATGATACACTAAGCTTATGGTTACGAAAAAAACAGCCCTCAAGAAAACGAAGCGAACACAGACAAAAGCAAAGAGAGCGCGATCACGCCATATCTCAAAAACTGATACGCATTTTCTAATCAAGCGCAGTTTACTGTCGTACGCAGTACTCGTATTTCTTTTTTTCGCGCTTTTAAGTATGAGTATATACCTCGTTGACCGTATGATTGTCGAGAATAGCCATCATCGGCGGCATGCGCAGATCGTGTCAATTTATCGTGATTTGAACCTCGGCGAAAATTATCGAGCTATCAGCTCAAATATCTTCGGCGATAAGCGCGTCTATAGCTGGGACAAACATCGCAGCTACGCATCAGCCGTGACGTACGGGCACAATGCAACTGTCGGCGATACTATCAAAGAATTGAGAGAGAAAGCAGAAAAGGCCGGATTCGTACAACAAAAAATCGAATACGAGGGTAGCTCAAGCCCAGTATACGAATTTAAGAACGACAAGGGTAACTGGCTGCGCATTCGCGCTATACCAAAAGCCGACCGCGACGACGCTATTTACGGCACAAAAACGTACCAGTTCGTCAACGCTGAAACGACCAATGCAATGGCGCCAACTCACGTTGAGATAAAGGTAAACCTAGACGACAATAATGAGTAGCTAACAGGCTGCAGCTAGTATATCCGCTCTAAAATCATGGGCGGATATTTTAATTATGTAGCTAATCCGTGCTCGCATTCTCCTGCCACTCGCGAACCAGTTCTAACCGAAAGAATATTTCAGGTACTTGATTCAGGCTTAGGGACGGCAGTATCGCCATCTGCTACAGGCGGTAATTCAACGCCGGCAGATGGCGCTATCGGCTGCGGCGGCGGAGTGTTCGCGAAAGCTTGCTCAACTTGCTCAAGCGCAATATGCACCGTGTCGCCCGGATTCACGTTGCCTGCAAGCATTTGCTTGGCAACGGTATTTTCAACAGCTTTTTGCACGACGCGGCGCATCGGGCGAGCACCCAAACGCGGATCGTAGCCTTTCTGCACAAGCAATTGCTTAGCATCATCGGCGACGTCAACTGAAATCTTTTGCGGCGCAAGCGTCTTGTTGACGCCTGCTAGCACTAAATCTAGCACTTGGACCAACTCTGCTGGCGTGAACGGGCGGAACAATACAATCTCGTCGAAACGATTCAAAAACTCGGGGCGAAACAAGTTAGCGTTGATTAATTCATTGATAAACTGCTGCTCAAATTGCTCCAATTGATAGCCGCGCTCAATGTATTCGCGAATCCGATCGGCGCCGGCGTTGCTCGTCGCAATAACAATAGCATCGCGGAAACTAATCTCGCGGTTTTTCGCATCGCGCAAAATACCTTCATCAAGCAGCTGCAGCAGCGTTGCAAGCACTTCGGGCGCGGCTTTTTCAATTTCATCAAGCAGCACAACGCTAAATGGCTGTTTCATAACTTGCGCCGTCAGGCTCATCGGATCGTCTGCGCCATCAGCAATGAGACGGGTCACATCGTCGGGGCGCACAAATTCATTCAAATCTAACCGTATTAGCTTGCCTTCACCACCAAAATACACGTCAGCAAGCGCTTTACTGAGCTCTGTTTTACCCACTCCAGTCGGACCAAGAAATAAAAACGTACCGATCGGATGATTCTCATTACGTACACCTGCCCGCGCCCGGCGCAAAGCATCGCTTACGACATTAACGGCGCGCACTTGATTAACCATACGCTCATGGATTAAATCCTCCATATTAAGCAGACGCTCACGATCTGCTGCATCGCTCGCAACACTAACTTTAACGTCAAGCGTTTTTTCGATCGCACGCTGCACCGAGTTCATCGTCACCAATCCCGACTCGCTAAAGCCAGCCGACGATTCAAGCAGTTTGAAAGCGCGCCCCGGCATCGCCAAATCGTGCACGTAGCGCAGCGCCAACCGGTACGCTTCTTTCACCGCTTGGTACATAAACGTAACATGGCGGCTCGCTTCAGTGTAGATTAGCTGCTCTTGCAAAATTTGCAATGTTTCATCTTCATTCGTTTCGGCAATGTTGATGCGGTTGAGCGCGTTAACGAGCGCCGGATTGCGTTGCCCGATTTCCAAAAAGCGCTGCTCGTCCATTGACAAAATGATGCGCAATTTGCCGGCATCCAAAATCGGCTGCAATACATTTGATAAATCAACCGCACCCGTGCCTTCTTCGAAAAACAGCTGCGCGTCCTCCAGGCAAATGATGATATTTTTTGCGTCGTACGCTTCGCTAAGTACTTGCATGACAAGGTTTTCCAGCTCGCCACGCCCGGGCGCCGCCGCAATCAACGTCGCCGAGTCAAGAATGAAAACCTGGCGAAACCGCAAATTCTCAGGCACGTGCGCTTCGGCATCAAGCAAGCGCTCAGCAAATGCGCGAATCACCGTTGTTTTGCCGGAACCGGATTGTCCCACAAGCACTGCATTTTGCCGCCCACCATTACCAAATGTGTCAACTAGCTGATCAATTGCTTCAGTGTGCGACGGCACATCAACTACCGAAACTGTACCGTGCGCGCCGATTTGTTCGCTAATATTTT
Source organism: uncultured Candidatus Saccharibacteria bacterium (assembly GCA_938045235.1). GTDB lineage: Bacteria > Patescibacteriota > Saccharimonadia > Saccharimonadales > Saccharimonadaceae > Saccharimonas. Next base: position 22,152 of record CALIMZ010000005.1, on the reverse strand, counting down.
GCCCGAACCGGTCAAGCAGCGGGATCCAGCCGAATGACCAGTCGCGCGCGATACCGCCCGTGCGCCGGCGGTGCCCATGCCGATCAATCAGCGCCCACAAACGCTGCTGCCATTGAATACCGCAGTCAAGGTCATCGGTGTCAAGATGAATTTGCGCGATAACCGACTCGAAATTCGGAAAATTCCGTACGATCGCCACCGCCAGCACGCTCGCCGTAATCTGCGCCATGCCATTCGCTTGGCGTACATCGTCGGCAGTTTGCCATAAGTCGCGGATCATGTTCGGATCGTCGTTCGCCATTGAATTTAGTAGCGACGGCGTCAACCCTAACCGCGCACCCATAAATTGCCCGCTCGACACCTCGCCGACTGCTTTTGCGACGTCTGCCGGCGTCGGGCGCGCCGGCAACCGCCCAAGAACATCGCCTGCCAAAAGCGCTGTCATATCGCCGCCCTTACCGACCGGCAGATTCTTCACGTGCCACTCGTAAAACACTATTATCATTGCAGCTATGCAGCCAAGCGCGCACGCCAGCCACCCAACCGACAGCCGCTCAACGATCAGCAAGACGATGCCAAGCAGCCATAGCAAGCCTGACAGCCATGGCAGCAATCTCGCAACAACACCAGAAAGTATACGCCCAAATCGCGCTTGCTGCGCCCTGAGCGCATGGTAGTTAAAGTCTACAGATGCCACGGAATCCACCCCGCCACCGCGCAAAAAACCGCTGCCACTGGAAAAATCGGCACAAGCGGCCACACGAGAATCTTTACTAAACCAATTACCGCTGCCGCGCTCACGACGATTGACCCGATGATCAACACGAACGTTCGTATAAATCCGCCAATTATACGCGAAACAAGCCGATCAAAAAATGCCCGCAGTTGTACGCTTAGCGGACCGCGCACGCGCCCCGCCGAAATCTGCCGCCACGGCGCAAACAACGTTTTTAGGAGTAACCCAAGCGAAAAGTAATCATACACATCCAGCAGAGACTCGCGTACGCGCACTACCATCATTTTCCAGCCCGTACTATACCACCAAGAACAAATGCCCACGACAAACATACCTTCATTGTACGATATTTTGCAAATATACGCTACAATAAAGATATGAATAAACGCCACACACTTACGACCGTTCTTGGCAAAACGGTTCGGCAGGTTGCGCGTCTGCGCGGCGGCGGATCGGCGCTGCCTGGGCTGTTCGTCGAGAAAATTGATCCCGATTTCGTAGCGCGCACGCTCAAACATTTACCGCGAGGTATCGCAATTATCAGCGGCACAAACGGCAAGACGACGACGACGAAGATGGTCGTTGAACTCCTTAGAGGACAAGGGCTAAACGTATTCACCAACCGAACCGGCAGCAACTTTACCCGCGGTGTAGCAGCAGCATTGCTAAGCGAAGTCGATATATACGGCAATTTAGATGCCGATATCGCCGTATTGGAGCTCGACGAAGCTTACGCCGTGCATTTCGTGCATGCAATCAGCCCGAATTATTGCCTGCTGCTTAATGTCATGCGCGACCAGCTGGACCGCTTCGGTGAAATCGACGCAACCGCTAAATTACTCCATACCGTTGCAGCGCACACTACCGACGGCGTCGTTGTTAATCGCGACGACCCGCGCCTAGGTAGTCGCGCATTTGCAATTGATATTACTGCGCCAATTCGAAGTTATAGTGTGCATCCCGATCTACAGCCATTGTTTCCGTCTGACGATAATCTGCGCGGCGCGCATAACAAGCACACCGCGAATCGCGCCGACGATGACACGACACTTGAATCGGTCGACGGGCAACGCGCGACGATTTCATTTAGCGGCAATGCCCACGCCATAACATTATCACTGCACGGCATTTACAACGTGTTGAACGCAACAGGCGCAATTGCCCTGACACGCATGATTATGGGCGACGAGCTAGACACTCAGCAGATGCTTGACTCGCTCAGCCACATCACGCCGGCATTTGGACGCGGCGAGCAGATCATGGTTAGCGGACAGCCCTGCGAACTCGTTTTAGTCAAAAATCCAGCAGGGTTCCGTCTAAGCCTCGCGTCATTCAGCCCAGACGGCTACGCTACGATGATCGCTGTCAACGATAATTACGCCGACGGGCGCGACATGAGCTGGCTGTGGGATGTTGATTTTGATAGCTTGCGCGCGCAGGGTGTTGCCGAACTATCTGGCGTACGCGCATACGACATGGCACTGCGGCTACAATACGAACTCGTTGAGATCTCTCACGTCGAGCCTGACCTTGCTGCCGCGCTGAAGCACTTCATCAGCACAAACCCCAACAAGCCGAAACGCATTTATTGCACCTACACTGCTATGCTCCGCCTGCGGCGCGAACTAGCAAAATACACAACCGTCGAGGAGATCGCATGAAATCAATCAATCTGCTGCAACTATACCCCAAAGACATGAATATTTACGGCGACTGGGGCAATACGCTTGTACTGAAACGCCGGCTGGAATGGCACGGCTACGGCGTTCAACTGCTGGAATACAATCCTGGCGACGAATTTCCGCAAGGCGTCGACTTAATCGTCGGCGGCGGCGGACAAGACTCTGGCCAGCTAAAAATCCGCGATGATTTGCAAAAAATCGGACCAGCCTTGCACGCACTCGCCAACGACGGCGTACCGATGCTCGTAATCTGCGGTATGTATCAGCTATTTGGCAACTTTTTCAAAACCAAAGATGGAGAAATGATTTCCGGCATCAAGCTGCTTGATATCGAAACTGTCGGCGGCGCCGAACGCCTCATCGGCAATATCGTCACGTCAAGCGAGCAATTTGGACTGATCGTCGGCTACGAAAACCACTCAGGACTCACAACGCTAGGAGCAAATGTTCGCCCGCTCGGCCAAGTAATTCGCGGCGCCGGCAACAATAATCGGGACGAGACCGAAGGCGCGCGCTACCGCAATGTTATCGGCACATATTTACATGGCTCGCTCCTGCCAAAAAATCCGGCAATCGCCGATTGGTTGATCGAACAAGCTGTTACACGCAAATTCGGCGACTTTACGCCAACAGTCATTGAAGATCGTTTCGCCATGCTAGCGCGCGATATCGCTCAGCGCCGCCCGCGCTAAATTTTCAGCGCATTTTCAAGAATTAGAAAGAGTATAATGGATAACTATGGCGCGTCCCGCACCGCAATCAATTGAAGAACCACACATTGAGCGCATTCGCGCATTCGATCTAATGCGCGGTTTCTTTTTGATCGTTATCTTGCTTGACCATTTGGCATATTATCCGAGCGGTCTTGATATTTTCACGGGGCGCGGGCTACTATATATTTCTACCGCTGAAGGATTTTTTGCAATTTCAGGACTTGTGCTCGGTATCGTGCGTGGACGAAAGTTGCTAAAAAAACCATTGTCGATAGCTGCAAAGTTACTGCTTAAACGGAGCGTGCAATTATACATTGAATCAATTATTCTCACACTTTTATTTACAATTGCCGCTTGGCTATTCTACCACAACTCGGAAATTAAATACGGCGCCGCCGCGCCCGACACGCCGTTTTGGCAGGTCGTATGGCAAACAATCACACTGCAATATACCTATGGCTGGGCGGATTTTTTGCGCTATTACGCGTTGTTTCTAGCGGGCGCGCCATTTGCACTATGGCTCCTTCGCCGCGGCAAATGGTATATCGTTACGATCATAAACATCGCGCTGTGGTGGTATTACACGCAAACGCCTGGCGGCGAGGCATGGCTGCCTTTTTCGTGGCAGCTAGTATTTTACTCTGGGTTTATTGTCGGATTTTATTGGCCGGCGCTCACGCGCTGGTGGCGGCGCACACTTCATGCATGGCAGCGGCGAGCAATTGCGCGCACGATTACCGCGCTGTTTTTACTCGGGTTTACTGTCAACTTTTTACTCATGCTCAACGCGAATTATTGGCACGTTGAGCCGTTCGCCGCCTGGCACAATCAGTACAATATGGAATATTTTGACAAAGACCGCCTGCCGATTCCACGCCTCGCATTCGGCGTGATTTGTTTCTGGGGATTATTTGCACTCGTGCGCCGCTATGAGAAAATCATCGCGAAATACCTGGGTTGGCTGCTCATGTCGCTTGGCACGAATTCGTTGTATGTCTATACGATAGAAGCATTTATCGTATACTTTGCCCATTTATTCATACTGCCACCGCAGCCGTTTACCGCTGCCGCGCCATGGTTCATCAATCTTGCCCTTTCTGTTGCCGCGATTATGCTTGTATGGACGGCGGTGCGCCGCAAATTTCTATTTTCAGTTATTCCGCGCTAGTATCGTACAATCCGGCGCGATACTCGACGCTGCGGTTAATCGAGTCATATGCGTCAACCTTTTTCACGAGCTTCCACGACGCAACGGGCGGCTCAATTTCATTTTCAGTTACGTTGATATACCAGACGTAACGGTGCTGCTTAGCAAATGCTGCTAAATCGGCAATTTTTCCTGTATCGTCCTCTTTAAGCATAGCGAGCGACCCATAATCTTCATTGATTGTTGACGCTGGATAATAAACTGGGTGCGTATTGCTGCTGTAAAAACTTGCCTCGTAATATACCCATGGCGACGCAGCAACAACAGGTTGCCCCGCCTTGCCCGACTTGGCAATATTCGCCATAAGTTCCGATGCGCGAATCGATTTATTGGTATTTTTATTGTAATTACCGTAATAATACACGTTGCCGATACCAGCGAGCGCAACAATAATAAGGATAATCGTACAGTGCCGCATGAGTACCGGATGCACTTTCGCCGCTGCAAGCAAACACCCTGAAATAATTACCGCGAGTGCAATTTGCGCATACAACACGTAGCGGTCAATGAACGACGAGCTTAGCGGCGGCATCGACAAAAGTATCAGCAAAATTAGCGGTACGATAGCGAGCGATACAAATAGCGCCACGCCGCCTCTTCGCGATTGCCGAATAAATTGCTGCAGCCCAAAATACAGCACCGCGCCAACGACCGCAAACGCAATAAACGCCGCAATCGCCCACCAGCCATCCATTTGCGCAACTTCGCGGTAGAACAGCATATCTGTCAAATAATTAATCGGCGTCTGCGGCGTAATCGGCGGAATCCAAAACCCAACTTGTATCGTCGCAAATTGGCGTACTGCCGTTGGCAGCCACACTGCGAATAATCCGACCGCCAACACATGGCACCATACCCACTCGCGCGTGAAAAACTTCTTCACGCGACCGGCGCACACTTCGCGGTACCGCCATGCCCAATGCGCGAGCCACGCCAACGCTACGAAATAATGCGTAAACATACCCGCCGCCAACAGTACACCGTACAAAACCCACAGCCAACGACGATTTGTTTTCATTGCACGCAGCAATACATATGTCGCCCACATCACGATTGCAAATACGAGCGTGTACATACGCGCCTCATGCGAAAATCGCACAAAAACCGGCGTCAGTGCTGTCGCTGTTACTGCAGCCAGACTATACGACGATCGCTTCGTAATGTAACGTACAACAACATACAGCCCGACCAATCCGACAAGCGCAAACGCCAAGCTTAGCGAACGAACCGCGAGCGCGCTATGTCCAAAAATAACTATCCAGCCTTTCAACAGCCAATAGTACAGCGGCGGGTGAACATCAAGCGAAGTAAAATGCGCAATCTCTACGATATTAAACCGCGCTAAATACGCACTAAAAGCCTCGTCGAACCAAACCGACCACCGCGTCATATTACCGAGCACCACCCCTGAGAATACTGTTACTATCATACCCAGCGCCCACCACTCGTGTGCCGCCGCCCACTGCCCAAGTTTTCGTTTCATATCATTATCATATCACGGGGAAGGCGAAAGTAAATAAACCCTTAGGCGCCACCTACTCTGAAGCTCTAATTACTATTCTGAGCAATTATTTATACTTCAACATACAAATCACTATTATTTTCTAAAAGCGTTCTTTGGAATTCCTCATAACTACGTTTGCCGCCAGACAATTCCGCGACCTTATCAAAAGCTACCCACATAACCTTTTCTATCTCTGCATTCGGGACAACTATGTTTCCGCTCGCATACTTTAGCTGCGTCGCAAATCCAACATTAAACCTATCGCGGTCGCCATCTTTCCCAGTCGTATAAATAATCGCGAGAAGCTTGACGTGCTCATCCGGAACAATAAGACCAGTTTCTTCAAGAGTTTCGCGTATTGCTGCTGATTTTGGAGATTCCCCCTCTTCAACGATACCACTCGGAAATGTCCAGTGGTCTTTATAGCCAGCTTTTACCATCAGGACTTCGTTGTTTTCATTTATAATCGCAAGACATGCGCTGCACATTTTACCAGGCAGCGTTTTCGACCACGCTTGATTCTCTGCTTTTGTAAATACTCGCGCCATAATTAACGATAAAAATAACTGGTCGGGGTGACTGGACTCAAACCAGCGACCTCACGGTCCCAAACCGCGCGCGCTATCAACTGCGCCACACCCCGTTATACTGCCAATTCATCTCGGCATCCCCGGCTATTATAGCGTAGATTGCGTGACATTTCCAGGCGCAACCGCTACAATATAAGTATGACTCGCTCAAAACGCACATCGCGCGCACTTGCTGTTGCCAACACGTTCGGTACGCTCGGGTATCTCTCGCTCGTTATCCAATGGGCGTGGACGGGATTGATCCTCGCGTACCCGATCATCATGAAAGCAAACCACGGCGATTTGTGGTGGCTTTCGCCTAATTGCCGAACGCATGAATCAACACCTGCCCAGCCGATCGATTTCGGATTTGCAACGCCGGCAGTCAGTTTCCTAGCAATCGTCATTGCGATAGTTATCGTTGTAGTGTCGGTCGTCGCTGTTATCCGCCTGCCGAAGAATGTCGGAAAAACGGGCGCAAAGCTCACGCAGACCGCCGCCGACGCGATCATTCCCGTCGTTGCACACGCTAAAGACGTGCCAAAAGCTAAACGCAAACGTTTGTCATTTAAGATTATTGTTGCACTCAAATGTATATGCACTGTGCTCGCGCTCGCGCTATTATTGTTCGCGCGCCCGATCGGGCAAGTCACGTTCCCTGTTATCTGGGCGACTGGTATGTTTTGTTTTGTCTGCACGATGGTATATTGGCTGATTCAATACATCGCGGCGCAGGTCGGACGCGTGCCGCAGCATAAATTATGGTAATTGATTTGGCTACGCTTTCGGCGGCGTAATGTCGATTTGGCGAACCGTCTTCTCAACCGGCAAATCGTGTTTGTCATCAAACCGATATACAAGCAGCGCGCCAAACGGCATTTCTACCGTACCAATATCGGCGTCTGAGATTTGGTCGAGATATTTCATCAGTGCACGAATCGTGTTGCCGTGCGATACCAACAGAATATTTTCGCCGCGTTGCAATCGCGGAATGATTTCGGTTTGCAAATACGGAACTGCGCGGGCATACACGTCTTTTAGCGTTTCGCCGCCCGACACAGGATAGTCCCAGCCGCGCCGAATACCGTTAAACGCTTCTTCGCCGATTTCATTTTTAACTTCCCACTTATTTTTACCTGTTAAGTCGCCGTAGTCGCGTTCGTTCAGCTCTTTTGCGGTAATACGCGGCAAATCAATCTGATCGCCTTTGCCTTCCAGGATACCATCGCACGTCTGACGCGTGCGTTTCAGCTCACTCGTATATGCTTCGTTGAATGCAATGTCGCGCAGTTGCTCGCCCAGCATAACCGCCTCATGGTAGCCCTTCTCGGTAAGGTTGACATCCGTCCAGCCTGTCCATTTACCAAGCAAATTCCACTCGCTCTCAGCGTGGCGGCTAATAACTAATATTCCCGATTTTTGCGTTGTCATCATACTATTATTCTAGCATAATTTCACAGTTTCATTGCTTCACTCCAGGCTATTTGTCTCCATTAACATAAACAGTTTTCATGATATAATTAACGTATGCAAGACTTTTCTATATCATCTATCACAGCACGACAAATTTTAGATTCACGCGGCAATCCGACCGTTGAAGCCGACGTCATTTTGCGCGATGGCACACTGGGGCGCGCTGCTGTACCAAGCGGTGCAAGCACCGGCGCGGGCGAAGCGCTTGAACTGCGCGATGGCGACAGCGGCTGGGGCGGCAAATCTGTCTACCAAGCGGTTCGTAATGTCAACGAGATTATCGCGCCTGCTCTCGCCGGCAAAGACACAAGCGATCAAACAGCACTCGACAATGTTATGCTTGCACTCGACGGCACCGACAACAAATCCAAGCTCGGTGCAAATGCAATCCTCAGCGTCAGCCTCGCCGCCGCTAAAGCTGCCGCAAACGCAAAAAAGCAGCCGCTCTGGCGCTACGTCGCCGACATGACCGGCAAATCACCAAGTTTACCGCTTCCGATGATGAACGTTATGAACGGCGGTGCGCACGCTGCTTTTGCGACTGATATTCAAGAATTTATGATCATCTGCAAGGGTGCAAAAACATTTGAAGAAACACTAAAAATGGGGACGGAGATTTTCCACGCGCTTGCAAAAATCTTAAAAAACCACGATTATCCGACAACTGTCGGTGACGAGGGCGGCTATGCGCCGCGCGTACACAGCGGCAACCGCGAACCACTCACGCTACTAAGCGAGGCAATAACGAGCGCTGGCTATACGCTCGGCAGCGACGTTGTATTCGCAATGGATGCTGCATCAAGTGAGTTTTATCAAGATGGTCGCTACGAATTGAAGTGCGAGGGCAAATCGTTGTCAAGCGAAGAGATGATTGATTGGCTTGAGGCGCTTGTAAACGAATTTCCGATCGTTAGTATTGAGGACGGCTTAGCCGAGAATGACTGGTCTGGCTGGCAGCAATTGCGCGCGCGGATTGGCGACCGCATACAGCTCGTTGGCGACGATCTACTCGTCACAAACACTAGCTTGGTGCAAAAAGCGATCGACGAGCATGCTGCTAACGCCCTGCTCGTTAAGCCAAATCAAATCGGCTCGCTCACCGAGACGATCCAGGCGGTCAGCATGGCGCAAGACGCCGGCTGGAACACCGTTATGAGCCATCGCTCTGGCGAAACTGAAGACACAACAATTAGCCACTTAGCGGTTGGCCTCGGCTGTGGACAAATTAAAACAGGCTCTCTATCGCGTACCGACCGAATTGCAAAATATAACGAATTATTACGTATCGCCGAAAGCGACAACAGCCTACAGCTCGCACGCCCGTTCAGCGTTTAGCATTCGCGCTCGCAATACCGTTTATGGTATACTCGTAAACGAAAGGACATTTCGAGTTGTTAACGATTAAACAAAAAACAAACCGGAAGCGGCCGTTGATTTTCATATGTCTGGCGGGTAGTATGTTTGCCGCAGGAGTTTATTTGCTCGCGCTCGTCGCTGCGCCAAGCGTTGCCCCGTTTATCGCAATGAAACCGATTGAGGTCGCCGCCTTGCCGAAGCCGCGCACCACCGACAACCGAATCATCATACCAAAAATCGGCGTCAATATTCCTTACGGATCGGGCGCGGCAGCATTAGACCGCGGCGCCGAATGGCGACATCCAAATAACGGCAACCCTGTTTCAGGTGGCAACTTCATTATTGCAGCACATCGATTTAGCATTCAACCAACGCCGCAAAGTACAATCGAAAAATCACCATTTTACCATATAGATAAACTCTCAGTTGGCGATAAAATCATCGTTGATTACGACGGCGAGCGCTATGGTTACGAGATTAACAATATATTCGACGTGCAAGCAACACAAACCGAGATTGAAGCGCCGTCAACCGAAGCAAAACTAACGCTCTACAGCTGCGAACTTGGCGGCGCAGACACAGGGCGCATAGTCGTGGCGGCAAAACTGCTTGGCAAGGTAAAAATTGATCAGTAAAAAGCTATTTCGCAAACTCAATCGCACGCGTTTCGCGGATTACGTTTACTTTGATCGTACCCGGATACTGCATTGTCGATTCGATTTTCGTTGCGATATCACGCGCTAGCTTGATCGCGCTCAGGTCGTCAACTTTCTCCGGCGTAACAATCACGCGGACTTCGCGCCCGGCACTAATTGCATACGCCTTGCCGACGCCTGAAAAGCTCGTTGCAACGTTTTCCAAATCGCGCATGCGCTCGGCAAAGTTTTCCGCTGAAATATTACGCGCGCCCGGACGCGCCGCACTAATTGCATCGCAGATCCGCACGACAATCGCTTCAACCGTCGTCGCTTCAATGTCGTCATGGTGCGCTTCAATTGCATGGCAAATCGCCTCGCTCAAGCCTGCCTTGCGCGCTAAATCCGCACCGATATGATGATGCTTCCCCTCGACTTTATGCGTCACTGCCTTACCGACATCATGCAACAGCGTCGCGATCTTCGCCGTACGCACATCCGCACCGATCTCATCCGCGATCATACCCGCCATCTGCGCCATCTCGGTACTATGCTTCAGCACATTTTGCCCATAACTTGTACGGAATTTTAGCTCGCCAAGCAGTTTCAGCAAATCGCGCGGAATGCCAGTCACGCCAGCCTCGCGCGCCGCATCTTCGCCGGCGCGCATTGTTTCTTTGTCAATCTGCTTTTCAGCCTTAGCAAATACTTCTTCAATCCGACCAGGATGAATGCGCCCGTCTTTCATGAGCATTTCAAGCCCGAGCCGCGCCACCTGACGGCGAATCGGATCAAAACTCGACAATACCACCATACCCGGCGTGTCGTCGACCAAGAAGTCTACGCCTGTCGCACGCTGCATTGCTTGAATGTTGCGCCCTTCTTTGCCAATAATACGGCCCTTCATGTCGTCATCCGGCAGTTTAACTGCTGTCACGGTGCGCTCCGCTGTTACTTCGCTCGCCATACGTTCCATAGTCTCAACGAGAATCGTCTGGGCGCGCTCTTCGGCATCGTCCGTCGCTTCTTGCTGTAGTTTCGCTACTAGATTTATCAAATCATGCTTAACGTCGCGCTCCGTCATTTTCATAAGTTTCTCGGCAGCATCTTTCTTTTTTAGTCCAGCGATTTTTTCAAGTTTTTCCTGCTGGCGCGTACGAATGCCGCGAATCTCACTTTTTAGCTCTTCGACTTCATCTTCTTGCTTGCGCAGCCTTTCGCTCCGTTTATCAAGCTCGTCTAATTTGCGGTCAAGCGAATTCTCACGCTCAACCAGCCGATTCTCGGTTTTTTTCAGCTCGCGGCGGCGCTCCTGCTCAATCTTGAGTGCTTCATCTTTTGCTTTCAACACGATGTCGCTTGCTTTGCGCTCGGCGCGCGCGACAAGTTTTTCGGCGGTCTCTTTACCTTTAGTTTGCACTTGCTTGTCGTACGCAACTTTACCGCCCACGCCAATAGCAGCACCAACGATTGCGGCAATAATTCCCTCTATCATAGCGTTCCTTTCTCTTACAATCGCTCTTTGTGCGACGCAGGAATGTAGTCGGCAAGAAAGTCACATTGTAAGAATCATTCAAAAAATTAACTAGTCAGTGTCAGGTAATAAACTAGACTCTTCTATTGTAGCATGTTTTGGGCGGGCACGGCAGGTTATTTACGCGGCTTGGTGATGCGCGCCGCACGGCCGTATTCCGGCAAAACAATTTCGTCGGTTTCACCGTTGGCGAGCCGCGCGAGGCAATCGTTCGCCCACATCTTGCCCACCGCACCGACAATTGGCACTCCGCGGTCGCTTGCAAGCGTATTCAGCACCGTCATACCGATGCGCAGGCCAGTAAAACTGCCTGGACCGCGAAATACGCCAATCCCCGACACGCTGTCAAACGACGCGCCATGCCCATTCAGGCGATCACGCAAATACGCCAGCATATCGCGCGCGAGGTTACGCTCTGCCGCCCACGTGTAATCATAGCGCTCGCCCGTCTGCTCGTCTATTAAGCTCAACGCGATCGTCATGCCGGCGCTATTCCATAGTATGATCATTTCATTAGCTCCTGCACAATCTGCTTACTGCGTTTGCCGCCCGCCGCAAGTTCCAGCCGGCGCGTGTCGTCGGCCTGCACGTGGATAGCGATTCGCAGGGTGTCGTCCGGCAATACATCGCCGACCACTGCCGCCCACTCAATCGCTGTCACCGTCTGTGCGTCCTGCACCGCCTCGGCAAGTTCCGCCTGCATAATTCCCGCGTCGTTCAAACGATAAAAATCATAGTGTGCCAGCCGACGCCCGTTCGGCGCATCGTATACGCGGCTCAGTGTGAATGTCGGGCTCTGCACCTCTTCGGCTATTCCCATGCCGCGCGCCAACCCCTTCGTCAGCGTTGTTTTGCCCGCGCCAATATCACCGACCAATTCAATCGTCTCGCCGCCGCGCAATAATGAGCCTAATGTTACACCAAGTTCAATCAGCTCTTCTGCCGTCTGTACAATTATCTCGCTGGTCATATTTGGTATTATACCATTTTGATTAGCGGGATATACCTGCACGCAGATCGCCTGGACGAGTAACCGGATATGGCGCAGCAGCACCTTGCGCCCGGTTAATAATCTCGCTGCTGCTCCACCGCTCATTCGTCTGCGGATTCAAATCATACACGATATCATCGCTAATAACGAGCGGGTTCACTTCCATACGGCGCGCTTCTTTTATTGTTTCAGTATGTTCGCCGTACACAACTAAATCATCCAATAGCCCCTTCTTTGACAATCCATGCGCTAAAAGCAGCGATGACTCTAACAGTGTTCCTCTATGCAGCGAATCGCCTTCAACCGTTACTAAATCGGCAACTGGGCGCGCTTTACCGCCAAGCTCATAGTAGTAGCCTGCGACACGATCGGCGCGCGTCTGCCATGGATAGATCGGACGCTGTACGCCGCCTTTTGCGGCTACTCCTGATTTTATACGCGCAAGCTTCTCGTCCGCGTCAACCGTCACCGCTAACGCAACCAGCCCATCTTCCAATGCCTGTCGAGTATCAGCCGCAACTGCTTTTGCACCAAGATATTTGCAATGCCGCAGATACCATTCGTGACTCGGATGAGGAACATCAAACGAACCGTCCACCAAGACGATTCTCCGCCCCCCCTCGCGAAGCCGCCGAAACGCACCGAGAACTATATCGTCAACGGCATTGTGCGGATATAGTAATCTATCCATCGGACGCAGTTGCCCGCTAAACACAGTTAATACCTCGTCTGCGCCCACCCGCTCATGCTGCTGATTCATATTCCTCCTTATCTTGCCAGCCGAATGTGCGGTTTTCGTATGTAAATCATCCATTTTTTGCGTGTATTATCTGTTTTGATCAAATGCATGTGTTGATGTACGACCGATTTCGTCGCATTACCAGGCGAACGCGCGTACAATGAGTAGCCGTCCGCTTCGTATTTTGCCGCTAATGTTATATAATCAAGCTTCTCGTCCGACGTCAATTCATCAAGCGAAGCGACGTGTCTTTTCGGGATAATCATCATATGCTCCGCCACGCCGCAGCCATCCCATATATCGTAGCCAAATACGTTTGTAATGATGAGGCAATGCTCGCTTTTGCCCACATACTGCGGACCGCCGTTCATAGCAATATCGCAAAAACTACACGCCGCGTTTTTCGTCTTACTCTTCTGCCTGTGCGCGCGATACCGCTGCTCGGCGCGCGGATGGCGCGTCATCGGACCAGCCAGCGACAAGCGCTCGGCGATACGCTTAGTTCGTTCTCCCCTCATCGTTTACTCAGTATACCACGAGTTTCGTAAGCCAGACAGTTATTTCGCAAGGAGAATATACGGCTTTTCGACACTTAGCTGAATTTTCTTCGTTTTGCCGTAATTTTTAATTAAATGCGTATGCTGGTGCGCGACCGATTTCTGCGTGCTCTTCGGCGGGCGGGCGTAAAACGAGTAGCCGCGCGCTTCGTACGCTGCGATAATATCAACAAATTCCTGGCGCTCCGCAGCCGTAAATACATGGACGCCCTCAACGTGGCGCTTTGGCACGATCATTACATGATCGGCGACATCACAGCCATCCCACACGCTGTAGGGGAAATTATTCCGGGCAACCCAAAAATGCGAAAATTCCTCTTTGACTTGCGGATGTGTCGAAGTAAACTCGCAAAAATCACAGCGAATCCCCGCCGCTTTTGCCTGCTTGCGCTGCAGCGCGTAGCGTTTTTCAGTTTTGCGTGTCCGATACATTTATTGCTCCTGCCGGTATGCGTACTTGCCCATCTATAATATCTGCACTACTATAACACTATTCTGTTATATAAACCACCACCTCTCGTATGTTCTTCTTTACTAACGCGCAAAGGTGTAGAGTTGAAGGACTTTTTGACTATAGACTAATTTCTCTCGGCTCGCTCAACATAAACCCGATGTATGTTCCATTCTCTTTGTATGCTTTCTCCCCGATGAACGACGGCGTGTAGCGTAAATCCTTTCGATAGACAAAGTTATCTTCACTGCTCAACATATCCTTATCGTCAGTTGCTATCTTGCCTTGCATTTGATAGACAACTTTTATTATTGCTCGCCACTTCACTGCGAACGAAACGCATTATGTCATCACAAATTGTGCCCAGTAGTGCTATATTGATATTGTCATTTGGAATTTCGAGGCGACAAAATGTAGTGCAACTTCTGTGATATCGCGCAACGGACGTACGACGATAATACGGTTTACACGGCTTGCTCTCAAATACCGCCGCGTTTCGCCGTCGTTGATCGTAGAGGTTATCAAACAATTTGGCTGCACGGCAGTTGTCGTATGAAAATCAATTACCAAATCAGGTTTATTCACCGCGATATAATTCTTTATATAATCCGCCCGCCGAGACTCATACGTATCAAGCGTTGTGTTATAGCTTCGGTTTATATCTGATTCGGTATACCGCTTATACGCTGCAAATGCCCGCGGATTGCCGATGAGTATATCAACACATCCAGCACTTCTTTCCTGCGCTGCAATAAGCGGCTAAATAACTTCGGACCAAGCAGCTCGTTGCCGTAGCTTGCACCAATGAGTAATATGTTCGGTGATGTTTTTACCATACCCCTATCATAGCAAAGAATCCTTACTCTAGTGAGTAAGGATTCTTTCGTGTGCTAACAACGGTTCAATAGTCTTATCGTAGAAAATTACTTTTTCTCGTCGACCACCTCGCCTTCAACCGGTTCGTCTTTATCAGATTTTTCATCGTCCGATTTTGGCTCATCAGCTTTCTTATCGTTAGCAGCTTGCTGATACATCTTTGCGCCGATCGGCATAATGGCGTCATTCAGCGTTTTCAAAGCCGCCTCCAGCTCATCTTTATTTTCCGATTCCTTATGTTTTTCAGCTTCTTTTACAGCGTCTTCAATCGCTTTTTTGTCGTCGTCAGAGATTTTGTCTTTATACTCGTCCGGCATTTTTTTCGCCTGATAAATCGCGTTCTCAAGCTGATTCTTCGCGTCAATCGCTTCGCGCTTTTTCTTATCCTCGTCAGCGTGCAACTCGGCTTCTTTTTGCGCTTTTTCAATATCCTCCTTACTCATGTTGCCAGAGTTCTGAATAGTAATAGACTGCTCTTTGCCTGTACCTTTATCTTTCGCTGTTACATTCAAAATACCGTTCGCATCAATATTAAACGTTACCTCAATCTGTGGTACGCCGCGTGGCGCCGGTGCGATACCATCTAGAATAAAGCGCCCTAAGCTTTTATTATCGTTTGCAAATTCGCGTTCGCCCTGCAGAACATGGATTTCCACTTGCGGCTGGTTATCGCTTGCCGTCGAGAATACTTCCGACTTACTCGTTGGCACGGTGGTGTTGCGCTCAATCAGCTTCGTCGACACGCCGCCCATCGTTTCGATACCAAGGCTTAGCGGCGTCACGTCAAGCAGCAGCACGTCTTTCACGTCGCCCGCTAGCACGCCGCCTTGGATTGCCGCTCCAACCGCCACAACCTCGTCCGGATTAACACCTTGCATCGGATCTTTGCCAAATAGTTTTTTCACCCGCTCAACGACTGCCGGCATACGCGTCATACCACCAACCATCACGACATTATTAATGTCTGATTTCGATAGCTTCGCGTCTTTGAGCGCCTTATCAACCGGACCGTCCAAGCGATCAAGCAAATCTTTCACAAGATCTTCCAACTTCGCGCGCGTCAGGCTAAGCTCAAAGTGCTTTGGACCGTCAGCATCAGCGGTAATAAACGGAATGTTTACTTCATACTCCGTAGTTGACGACAGCTCTTTCTTAGCTTTCTCTGCCTCGTCTTTCAGACGCTGCATCGCTGCGTTATCTTTACGTAGATCAATTCCTTCTTTGGATTTGAAGTCATCGAGGAAATAATTCACAATCGCATTATCAAAGTCCTCGCCTCCAAGGTGCGTGTCGCCATTTGTGCTTTTTACTTCAAATACGCCGTCGCCCAGTTCCAGGACACTAACGTCAAACGTGCCGCCGCCAAGGTCAAACACAACGATCGTTTCATCATTCTTACCCTTTTCCAAACCGTACGCCAAAGCCGCAGCTGTCGGTTCATTGATAATACGCTTGACTTCCAAGCCGGCGATCTTGCCGGCATCCTTCGTCGCCTGGCGCTGTGAATCATCAAAGTATGCCGGCACAGTAATAACCGCTTCGGTGACCTTTTCGCCAAGGAATGCCTCGGCATCAGCTTTAATTTTGCTCAAAATCATCGCCGAAACTTCTTCTGGTGTATATTCCTTGCCACCCATTTCAACCGCTACACCGCTGCCTTTTTTAACAATCTTGTACGGCATGATGTCTAGGTCTTTTTGGACTTCTTTGTCGCTAAATTTACGACCAATCAGACGCTTCACACCATAAATCGTGTTTTTTGCGTTCGTCACGCGCTGGCGCTGCGCCACCTGCCCAACAAGGCGCTCGCCTTTTTTATTAATAGCTACGACCGACGGTGTTGTTCGATTGCCTTCTGCATTTGTGATAACCTCTGGTTTACCCGCCACCAAATATGCAAATGCGCTATTGGTCGTACCAAGGTCAATACCGATAATTTTACCCATTTTATTCCCCTTTCATTAAATTATAGTAGGTCAAATTGTCTTACTGCTATTTTAGCACTCTTTGCTAGTGAGTGCCAACATATTTAGTATAGAAAATTAGCACTCTCATGTCAAGAGTGCTAATTTTCTCTCAATACCCTATACATAAAATTATTACCGCGTCGCGCTCCTAACACTCAATTTATTTGCATTTTTATTGTCCGCATAGTACTATATAAGCATAATTTAGTTCATAAAATAAAAATCAAGGAGAGAACTAGGAGATGTTTCAAAAAATTTTCTTTTTGGCTATTACCATAACCACAGCTATAGTAGCCAGTGGGTCCACAGCTTACGCCGCCGGCACGCAAACAATCACCGCAACTGATAATACTATCGCAACAATGAGTCCCGACGGTGTAACAAATAACCGTGCAGCCTTTCAACAATTATTAGATTCAGCAGCGGCATATGACCATACAACAATCAACATACCAGCCGGTAACTATGCATTCACCGGTAGGGTTTTACTGCGCTCAAATGTGACAATTAATTTTGCCGATGGGGCAAAATTCATCTCACACAATAACACCAATTTTTCATATTTTTCAACAGAACCTGGGTATGATTCGGGGGTACAGAACGTTACTTGGAATAATCCGTACTTTTCAAGTGCGCCGGATACTAATGATGGGCACTTTTCGTCGTCAATGGTTCACGCTAAAAACATCACCTACAATCACCCCACCTGGTATCGAGCGCTTGGGGCTGGTAATCATCTACTCGACATCATGGGCAGCAGCTATATCACTGTTAACGCACCTAAAGTTATAGGTGTCACCGAAGCTCAAAAAAATAGCCAGGCAAATTGGTTCAAGGAAGCAATCCAGGTCAGTTACGCAACGCGAGGCTCCCTCGGAAGCAATGCCCTAGATGCAACACCCCAAGTATTTGACAGTTTACCTAGTCACCATATCACTGTTAAAGATGGTTCATTCACCCCTTCTTACGACGACAACGGTAATATTACTTCACTAGCACCAGTTCCGATTGGTGAACATGCCGATGTTTCCAATCAACAAATTCATGATATCGCTTTTACGAATAATTACATCCTTGATCCATTACCCGCTTCAACAAATAGAAACGAAATTCTCGGAGTAATACATTTCCTATCGACAAAAAATCTAACCATTTCCAACAACACATTTGAATATAAGACAGCGCCGGCAAACAGTTATATTATCTCCGTAGAGTCATACGCTAAATTACCAAATATGCTACCGCTTGAAAATATCGCCATTACCGGTAATACTTTTAAAAACGTAAAACCAACCAAGGCATACGTTCTGGCGCAAGTTCTACCCGGCCCCTATGGCACAACGCCCATCAATACTCTTACAATTTCAGGTAATACCGTATGGGTGACAGGTAATCATCCTGAATTTATAGAAACAATAAATACTGCACACATAATTGGTCTCACTGTCAGCGGCAACCAGTTTAATCCTCAACAAAATAAACTAAATCAACCAGGTACTGGCGCGCAGAGACCAGTCACAGCACCAAATACCGGAGCAGCTCCGCTCGGCAAACCAAACCCGACGCTAGCGATTGCTAGCTTAGGCCTAATATGTATAGCTAGTGCCTTATATGTAATTACAAAACGACGCTGACTAACAAAAGAAATATCTACTATAGTCATAGCTGCCTGCACTGAGCGTAATACCTGCAGACGTTTCAGAGAGTTAAGAATACTTAATGCCGCGCTAGCACGAATTATCTCCGCATGACGCGCACCATTGCATGGCGAATTGGTACGCCATTCAACGTGTAGCCAGCTTGCATTTCCTCGGCGATAATTTCGCTGTCACCTTCAGATTCTTCGTCAAATTGCACTGCCTGGTGCAATTCCGGATTAAACATCGTACCCGGTGCAGCGGCAATTTTTTTCACACCGAGCGCCTCCAGCTGTTTCGCGAGCTGCTTATCAATGCCCGCAATGCCTTTTGCCCATGGATTATTTGCTAAGTCCGCCGGTACATTCGCCACTGCCCGCTCAATTGTGTCTATTACTGCGAGCAGCTTCAAAATCGCCTTCGTTTCACCCGCCTGGCGCGCCGCCTGTTTTTCACTTTCCATGCGCTTGCGATAATTTTCAAAATCCGCCCGCGTACGCTGCAAGTCCTGCGTCAACTCACCAATTAATTGCTCATGCTCTTCTGCTTTTTTTTGCTTTGTCATCTATAAAACCTCCTCTAACATCGTTCCGGCGCGTCGGACCAATTCCATCGTACGGCGATAATGCTGGCGTGTTGGACCAATAATGCCAATGTAGCTGCGATCGCTGAACGGCGAACGGAATCGACTAATAATAAGCGTTGCACCGCTTGATTTGCCGATCGGATTTTCGCTGCCAATGAATACGTTCAAAGGCTCATTTGGCTGTGCTTCACTCAGCCACGGCTCAATATTATCAATCAATGTCGCAACGGCGCGCACATGGTCGCCTTCGCGAAACTCCGGGTGGCTAAACAAATTCGCGATACCGTTCATATACAGCTCGCTGCCAATCGTCGCAAATCCAAAATTTCCTGTCAAATCCACCAGACTATCAACCGCCGAACGAATTGCCCGATCAGCCTTGTTGATATGCGAACTTACATGAGCCTCAATCGCTCGCGCACTGCGGTCAATGCCGCTCGGCAACTCCGTCATCGTCGCTTCGGTGATACCATTCACATAAAACCGATAACCTTTGTCGGTCGGAATACGCCCCGCGCTCGTATGCGGCGCTTCAATAAATCCCATATCTTCAAGTTTCGCCATTTCGCTGCGAATCGTCGCACTGCTTACGCCAAAAAGCTTCGCTAGCGTAACGCTGCCTACAGGTGCCGCAATCTCGGCGTATTGTTCAATAATCGCTGCTAAAATCGCTTGTTGGCGGTCGGTCATGGCTACATTGTAACGCATATTTAGCACTCATGCAAGGCGAGTGCTAAATCGTCGGCAACTACATAACCGTACCAGTAAACCCTATCCGCGGCGCGGCTGCGCCAGCCCTTGCAGTTCCTCAAGCAAATCCCGCGCCACTAGTCGCGCTTCATCGTCTTTGCGGTTATATGCATCCGGTTTTCGCGCGATATCACCTGCGATACGCACCGTTTCGTCCAAATTGTCGTTAATAATAAAGTGATAGTACGGCACTTCCAAAGCATGCGTCAACTCTTTGATAGCACTCGCAAAACGTTTCGGCCATTCGGCTTCAAATTCCTCAACGCTCGCATAACGCGTCTGCAGCCGGCGACGCCACTCGTCGTAATTCGGCGGTAATAAAAAAATCGCAACAACTGTCTGCGACAGATTCTTATACTCGTCCACACCCTGCACATCAATATCGGTAATAGCAATTCTGCCCGCATCGTGAATCGCCTGAATCTCCGCTACGCCTGTGCCATAGACTGTACCGTGCACGAACTTCGCCTCAATAAAGCCATGGGCATCAAGCATTTTTTCCGCTGTCGCCTCGTCAATGAAATGATAATCCACGCCATCGCGCTCTTGCACGCCGGCGTTTTGCCGCGGCGAGCGCGTCGTATACGACACAATATCGGCAAACTCCGGGTCTTGCAACAGCCGCTGTTTTGTCGTGTCCTTGCCTGCGCCGGAAACTCCCACCAATAAAACAAGTTTCGTATCTGCGACAAGCTGCCGCACGCCGCCATTCGGCTGGTAGGCGGCAATTTTTTGTGCTAAATCCATGCCCTATTGTACCACATGATATCTTGACGATACTTAACGCCAAATCAAATATACAGCCAACATCAGCACACTTACTAAACCGCCAGAACTACACGCTGCCCAAAGTTCACGCTACGGATGCCATATCTGCAGTCTATCGTGCATCAGCTTGCGGCTTTCGCGCGCTGCCCGCGTATTTGCGTCCGTCGTGCCACCAACGTTCATGCGTATTGACTTCGTTGACAATACACCGTTACCCGCAAACACATGCCCCGCCCCACCGTATATCGCCAGATCAGTATTCTGCGGTCGCTGGTCTTTAATGCTTTTACCCATGCTGGCGCTGTTCCACATTTGATCATCACTGCCTGCAATAATCAATAGGTTGGCTTTGGCGTTGAGCGGAATCTTCTTGCTCTCATTGTTCTCATCCATATCAACCGCCGCTTGGTACGCGTTTTTATATGTAACCGGCGCTTTTGCTATCATCGGAATTATCATATCACCAATAAAATGTCCGAAACTTGTTTTTTGGATATCAATATATGGTAACTCCTTACCTTGCCACGTCCACGACGAGCCGTAATTTTCAAAATCAAGCCCGTTGAAATTATATGCCGACGGGGCCACCAGAATCGCGTTGTTGATTTGCGGATATTTCGACGCGAGGTTAAGCGCATACTCCGCGCCTTTCGACGTACCCATCACTGTCAATGGCGATGCGCTTTTAGCATGCGCCTCTACGTAACGCAGTGCCTGCCCAAACTGCTCAAGCGGCACGCGTGCCAATGTCTTCGGCTGGTTTTTCTGCCCAAACATAAACAACGACAGCACCTCGTAGCCATTCTTTGCAAAATCAACCGCCTGCGCATAATTCGGTGTGCCGTCCGATCCGCCGTAAACGATAATCGCGCCTTTATGTTTAATTTCACGCGGTACGAGATGAAATCCCTGCGCTGCACCGTCATCAACGCGCCGCACGTCCACCCCGTCAATATTAGTTGGATAGAGCGACAAATTCGCTGGATCGCGAAAATACGCCGGCGCATCAAATCTGTATGCTTCGCCGCCATACACATGGTCGTTATACGCCCGTACGCCAACGATAAGTAATGTAATCGCAGCGATAATACTAAGTAGCACAAGACTAATTCGTTTTAGTTTTTTAGCCATTTTAAACCCCTTTATTGATTTTATAGTGTCGCGCAGTTTCATATAGACTACTTACACATATTATTCTAGCATAGAATAGCACGTCTCTGTTATGACTTGTCAGTTATAGATCTCGCCAATCAGAAAATCTGGCGAACCAAAATGAATATTCCGCCCAGAAAATTCATCTATGTCATTCTTTAGCTGACTATCAATAGGAAAAATTAAAAGAAAACGACGTTCAATCTCGCTTCAACATCACCGTAAACGCCTCGCTCGGAATATCAACTTTTCCAAAACGCTTCATGCGT
>CALIMZ010000004.1:0-1796 GCA_938045235.1 uncultured Candidatus Saccharibacteria bacterium | reverse complement strand
ATACAAAAAGCCGCTGCTGCAGGTGTTACTGGCGGCATTGATCGTGCAAATTATTGGCATTTTTACGCCGATTCTCATGCAGGTTGTTATCGACAAAGCCTTGAGCCATCACAGTGTTTCGACGCTGGATGTAATCGTCGGCGGGCTGGTGATTATCGCGATTTTTGAGACGCTGCTCGGTATCGCGCGCAACTATATTTTCACCCACACCACCAGCCGTATTGATGTGATTTTGAGCTCGCGGCTGTTTCGGCATTTGTTTGCGCTGCCGCTACGCTATTTTGAAACTCGGCGCGTCGGCGACACTACGGCGCGCGTTTTGGAGCTGGAGAAAATTCGCAGCTTCTTAACCGGCACGCCGATGACGACGGTTATCGACATCAGTTTTATGTTCGTTTACATCGCGGTGATGTGGTTTTATAGCCCGAATTTGACGTGGTTGGTCCTAGCGAGTTTGCCAGTTTTTGCGCTGCTTTCAGCGATTATTACGCCGATGTTGCGCAGCCGTTTGGACGAAAAATTTAACACCGGCGCCGACGCGCAGTCGTATTTGGTGGAGTCTATCAGCGGCGCGCAAACCATCAAATCTTTTGCACTCGAGCCGCAGCTGCAGAAAAATTGGGAAGGGCGCCTTAGTAATTATGTGCGGGCAAATTACAAAACGCAGCTGCTGTCTGGCAATGCTGGCGCGTTCGGGCAATTGATTCAGAAAGTTTTTGACATTGCGATTTTGTGGGCGGGCGCACATATGGTGATGGCGGGCAGTTTGACGATCGGCGGGCTGATTGCCTTTCGCATGTTGAGCGGTCGAGTCAGCGGGCCGGTGTTGCGCCTGGTGCAATCGTGGCAAGATTTTCAGCAAACTGGGATTTCGATGAAGCGGCTGGGCGATATTTTCAACACCAAACCAGAGCCGACGCTTGACCCGAGCAAGTCGCGGCTGCCGGCGATAAAAGGCGACGTGCGATTTGAAAATGTTCGTTTTCGCTACAGTCCAGACAGCCCCGAGGTGGTGCGCGATGTGTCGTTTGGCATTCGTCCCGGTTCGGTGATCGGCGTGGTCGGGCGCAGCGGTTCGGGCAAAAGCACCATCTCAAAATTATTGCAAAGATTATATGTGCCAGAATCCGGCAAGATTTTGATCGACGGCGTCGATATCGCCACCACCGACCCGGCTTGGCTGCGCCGGCAAATTGGCGTTGTCTTGCAGGAAAATTTTTTGTTTAACGCCTCTATTCGCGACAACATCGCGGTGCACAAACCGAGCGCTAGCATGGAAGAAGTTGTTCGCGTTGCCAAAATCGCTGGCGCGCACGAATTTATCACTGAACTCACGGAAAGTTACGATACGTCGGTCGGCGAAAAAGGCGAGGGTTTAAGCGGCGGGCAAAAACAGCGCATCGCCATCGCTCGCGCCCTATTGCACGATCCGAAAATTTTGATTTTTGATGAAGCGACGTCGGCGCTTGATTATGAATCGGAAAATATTATCCAGCAAAACATGAAGCAAATCGTCGCTGGGCGTACGGTGATTATCATCGCGCATCGTTTGTCGACGCTCAAATCGGTCGACAAAATTATGGCGATTGACCGCGGGCAATTAGTCGAATACGGCGCGCCGAGCACGTTGCTAAAACGCGGCGGTTTGTACGCGCATTTGTATCGTCAACAGTTTGGAGTCGAGGCATGAAATTTTCAAAAAATGTAAATGATTTACAATATGAATTTTTGCCAGCCGCCGAAGAAATTATCGAAAAACCAGCTGCGCCGCTCGGGCAAATTGTGATTTATTTAGT
>CALIMZ010000003.1:0-16995 GCA_938045235.1 uncultured Candidatus Saccharibacteria bacterium | reverse complement strand
ATGCTTAACCCTGCCTTTGCTTATTCTTAGGTTTTTTCTTGTTGATGACACGGAGACGGCCTTTGCGCCGAACCAGCTGATCATCAGGGCTGATTTTTTTGACACTCGCACGAACTTTCATGAGCGTACAAACTCCTTCAGGAAAAACCCTGCATTAATGAAATCCGATGATATCAGGTCGGATTTCGGTTATTAATCACGTGCGCGGAATACGATTCTACCCTTAGTGAGATCATACGGGGTTAACTCGACTTCCACGGTATCGCCTGGGACTAAGCGGATGTAGTGCTTGCGCATTTTGCCGCTAATGTGAGCGATAATACTTAGGCCATTCTCCAACTCTACCTTGAATTGCGTATTAGGCAGTGCTTCCACTACCTTGCCGCGCAACTTAATAACTTCCTTGGAACTCGCCATAGATATACAGCTCATTATTATAGCGTAGGTTATAACAAAAGTAAATAGGTCGCGAGAAAAAGCGTCTGTATTGCGCAATTCGCATGCATATACCCGCCCGGTACAGCAAGAGGCTACGCTTTGGCACGGCGAAGTTTACTAAATTTCAGCTTCGGCAAGCGGTGCTTTTTTGTATTGCTGCCACCGAGTTCGTCAATATCAAAGTCGTCATACGTCACCATCAACGCCCGCGAGTTGACCTGGCGCAGTGTTTCAAGCCCAACCGTCACGACGATAAGCAGCCCTGTGCCGCCGATTGATAAATTCGAGATATTCAGCCCAAGCTGCGCGAAAATGTAGTCCATAATAAACGGCATAATCGCGATAATACCCAGCGCAATTGAGCCGAACAGCACTAAGCGGTTGACGGTCGTACTCAAATATTTCTCAGTTGTCGCGCCAGGACGCACGCCCGCGATAAAGCCGCCTTGCTTCTGCAAGTTTTCAGCGATCTCATTTGCATTAAACACGATACCGGTGTAGAAATAAGTGAACGCAATGACGAGCAAAAAGTATAACACCGGATAAATCATCACCGTCCAGTCGCCATTAGCAAAGTTTTTAGCAGTCGGCGATTGAAACCACTTAACCAGGTTATTCGCGACAGCCGCATTAGCACCCGGCATCACTTTCATGACTTGCCCGACAAATGCCGGCAGGCTGAGGAATGCAACGGCGAAAATAACCGGAATCACGCCTGCAGCGATAAGCTTGACAGGTAAAATACTCTTGACCCCGCCATAGCTCGTGTTGCCTGCCACGCGCTTAGCATAATTGATAGTAATGACGCGCTGCGCTTCATTAATTTTCACGAGCATGTACAACAGGAGTAACCCGATAATGCCAATCGCTAGAACGAGCCAAAATGTCGTCGGGTCTACCGGCACATTAAACCAACCAAACACGCTAAGCTGCCCTTTTGCCGTCGAGAATAACGAGCTGATAAGTGTGCCAAACGTTGTCGGCAACTGGCTGATGATGCCGGCAAAAATTACAAGCGAAATACCATTGCCAATACCCTGCTCTGTCATTAATTCGCCGAGCCACATCAAAAGCACCGAGCCGGCGGTCATCGACGTGACAGCGATTACCCATTGCCATGGCGTGGACTGCGCGCTGCCGGTGGTCGATCCAGCTAGTACTGATTGCTGTAGAATGTACACGAACGCAATCGATTGAACAATAGCCAGCGGCACCGTCACGATACGCGTCCATTGCTGGATCTTGCGCCGTCCAGATTCGCCATCTTTGTGCAGCTCCTCAAGCTTCGGAATCGCTTTCGTTAGCAGCTGCGTAATAATACTCGCAGTGATAAACGGACTCATACCAACAAGTACGATCGAAATTTGGCTCAGCGCACCGCCGCTCATTAGATTCAAAAAGCCGCCAAAGTCGCTGCTGCTCACTACGCCTTCAATAATACTTTTTAGTTCCGTCGGATTCGCAAGCGGCACCGGCACGTGCGCCAAAAACCGGAACGCGACAATCAAGCCAAACACAATCCCCAGGCGCTTTTGCATATCTCGGTTTTTGAGCGAGCGGACAATAATTCTCCAATTCATACTACAACCCTCTGTCTCTACAATAAATAACTCCCCATAGTATACACGATAGCGCGTAGGATTGCTAGACGACGTACGCAGCGCGAGCGGCATTGTCGACATATTGATTTCGGTAGGCGACATCTATATCCATATCGCAGTTGCGGGCGCGGCGCTGGAAATATAATTATAATTAACAAAAAAGCGCCCCCGAGAAACCAGGAACGCTTCTGTAATGTCGACAAACGGATTATCGCTATTTTGCTTCGTCTTCCGCCTCAGCTTCTTTGGCTGATTTTTGCAACGGCGCGGCGACTTTTTCGAATGAGCCGCCGGCTTTTTCAAGCGCTGCGATTACGCTCTTTGATGCGCCTTGCGTCTTCAGCGTAATTTTTGCGGTTAATTCGCCGCGCGAAATTACTTTCACAGTGTAGAACGGCGTCATAATTAAGTCCGCTTCATACAATGCGAAGTTATCGACTTCGCCCTTCAGCCCATTCAGGCGGTCTGAGTATACGACCTGCGCCGGCGCGCGCAAACTCTTGAACCCGCGCGCTTTTGGCACGGCGCTTACGATACCGTTCTGTCCGCCTTGGAACATCGCGCGAAGCTTCTTGCCGGTGCGAGCATTTTGGCCTTTCGTACCGCGGCCAGCAGTTTTACCGCCGCCTGCTGCAATACCGCGTCCGACACGCTTGCGGCTCTTATGGCTGTTAACTTGGAGTTCGTTGTATTTCGTCATACTATTCCTCCTCTCCGGCTTTTGCTTTCGCGCCCGCTTTGACGCCGAGCCACTGCTCACGCGGCACCAGGCTGTTGAGCGCTTCAATCGTCGCGTAAGCGATATTCACTTTATTCGTGCTGCCAAGCGACTTTGAAAGCAAGTTGCGAATACCCGTAACGCCGATAATAGCGCGCACCACGCCGCCGGCAATAATACCCGTACCAGGCGCTGCCGGTTTAATTAGCACGCGGGCGCCGCTCAACTTGACTTCCATGTCGTGCGGAATCGTCTCGTTCGCGACTGGAATCGTAATCAAGTGCTTCTTGGCGACATCCGTTGCTTTTGCAATTGCCGCCTGCACGTCTGCACCCTTAGCAACGCCGACGCCGACTTTATTTTTGTGATTACCTACAACGACGAGCGCCTTGAATCGGAAACGGCGGCCGCCTTTCACGACGCGCGCTACGCGGTCAATATTGATTACCACTTCTTCAAATTCTTTCGGCGCGTCATCGCGCCTGTTGCGCCGGTCATCGCGGCGACCACCTCGACTCTGCCGACCGCCACGCGAAGCGCGTCCGCGGTCAGCGCGAGGTGTGGTTTGTTCTGTAGCTTGTTCTGCCATTTAGAACTCCAATCCTTCCTTGCGTGCAGCCTCAGCAAGCGCCTGTAGACGACCAGCGTACTGGCGCCCATTGCGGTCAAAGACGACTGCGTTAATCTTAACTTTCTTGGCTTTTTTCGCAATATCCGCTCCGATGGCTGCACATTTTTCAGTCATCGTGCCTGATATTTTCGTGCCGACTGTCGTGGCAGCAGCAAGCGTCGCACCAGCCGCATCATCAATCAGCTGCGCTGATACATGCATATTGCTAATAGTCACGCTCAAACGCGGGCGCTCCGCCGTGCCAGTTACTTTTGCGCGCACACGCGCCTTGCGCAAGCTTCGGTTCAACAGTTTCTTTGCAAGATTACTCATTATTTCTTACCAGCCTTTCCTGCTTTGCGCAAAATTTGCTCACCGAGATACATAATACCCTTGCCCTTGTATGGCTCCGGCTTCTTGAGCGCGCGGATCTCTGCCGCCGTTTGCCCGACTTTCTGCTTATCAATACCGCTGACGACGATTACCATCTTTTCGTTGGATACGTTCACGCCTTCGGGCGCTTTATATTTGACTTCGTGGCTGAAGCCAAGACTCATCGTCAGCTCGTTATTGCTAGACGATACGCGAAAACCGACGCCTTTTACCTCTAAGCGCCGCTCGTAACCCTCAGTTACGCCCACGACCATATTGTTGATTAACGCCCGCATCAACCCGTGTTGGGCGCGCGCCTGCCTCGACTCATCTTTGGGATGAACCGTGACTTGTCCGTCTTCGACTTTCACATCGACAGCTGGCGTGATGAACTGGACGAGCTTGCCCTTTGGGCCTTCGACCGTTACATCGCCAGAGTCAACCGTGATTGTCACACCGGCCGGAATAACCACCGGCAGTTTTCCGATTCGACTCAGACTCATGTCTCACCTTTCGTTAGATTTTAAGTAGCTTGGTCATTATAGCATATCTGTACGTACGCCGCAAGTACTAAAGCGCCAGGTGAATCAGAGTTCATCAAAAATAAGAGTGTAATAAGAGATGTCAAATCAAGTTAAACTGGTATACTATGTGATAGTAACCATTTCAGTTGTGTCGTACGTAAATTCCAAGTCGCAAACGCGCTCGGCGCATTTTGCCTAAGCTGCTTCTTACAAAATTCTATCCTCGGCGTTAGGTGTTATATAACAGATAAGAGGTGTTAACTTGACGAAGTAGTGCTTCTCCTAAAGCTCTTGCTCTCTGAGAATGAGCATTGTTTCCGTCAATAGTCTCAAGTACAGCAGTAATCACATCTTGTACCGCTCCACTATTATCAACCCAAAGAATGTCTCTCCTACTTAGCGCCCACTCTAAATTATGTTTTGCCTCTTTGACTCGTGCAAATCTATCAGCGTCATCATGTTGATCGCCGCGAGACGCTACGCGCGCCTGCCAAAATATCAGGCGACGTTACAACTTCTATGATGCGAGACTCCCTAAACGGCAGTTTTTTTAATTGATTCAATTGCTTTAGGCACAATATCAAGCAACGCAGTACCTCCGTCGCCATAGTCGCATAACTCAGACCCATATACATATCCAGTTGTCGGGTGAACCATGCCCTGTACCAGCTCTCCCGCAGCTGCCTTTCCTAAAATCTCTTGAATGCTATCCTCTGTATGTGGCATGAAGCGGTAATTTTCTTGCTCAGAAAAGCTTCTGCATGGTCTCGTGGTAAAACTCCTAGTCCTGGAGAAATTATCATCCATTTTCTCTATACTCTGCATAAGAGTTGTCTTTCCAATTGCAAAAGGACCCGAAAACATCACTATCGACTTGCGACCGATCTCTGCACGAACTTTTTCCGAGGGGCTGTAATCGCGGAGTATCGCGTCTAACTGTTCTATAGATTGATTATGTTCACTTATCATATTACAATTGTACCGTTATGACTAAACAACTACAGCACACAATGACAGAAGCAGATGCGCTAAAATATTGCGAAAGTAAAGTACACAGCCTATTTAAAGATACGAACGTAGAAAAGATCCGCATTGTCCCTGCGTACGACAGGACTAAAATTATCTCCGATACCGAAAAAACCGATAGACTTTTTAATTACAAACGTCCGACGGCGGAAATCGTTGATGGCGTTGGCTATTTGTACGTCTTTCCCGGCAAAGACTACGTACGCCATTACAAGAAAATCTATGAGACATGCGGTTATAAAGTCACGGCAAAAACGCCAACTCAAGCGCAAACGACCAGAGCTATCAAGAATGTACTTTCAGATGACATGCCGACGTGCGACGTAGCACTACTAGGGTATGTTGAGGCACTTGCTCCCGGTGGTCAAGAATGGCGCGGCAATGACGATGTAAAATGGAAAACGGAAACAATCAACGGGCAAGAAGTTGCGTTTATTGGCGTGGCATTTAGTTATTGGGGTAATATTATTTACTCTGTTATTGAAGTGCTTTCGAGATATTGTTCGACGGCCATTTATGCTGGCAAGCTCGGTTCACTCGCGCCATCGGACACTCCAAATGCGACGATTGCTACTGGCGACTCTTCGCACGTTGACGGTTCGTTGGTAACATAGAACAATCTTTTCAAAAACTCTCCGTTGGCGGTTGAAGGCGCACACTACACACTTCCGTCCGTATTAGATGAAACCGCTGAATGGTACAGCGAAGTAAAAGATACGTATCGGTTTGTCGATCCTGAGATTAGCTGGGCGGCAAAGGCAGCGAAAGACTTTAGTCTATCGTTTAGCTACCTTCATCTAGTGACTGATAATTTATCCGGGTTGTTTAGCGAAAATCTAACGACTGAACGCGAGACTGCCGTACTTAAAAAACGCTTGCAATATGTAGGTATTATACGTGCAATTTTATATCATCGAATCGGTGTCGAGCAAACGGTATCGCTTTTTTCTGAGGTACTCAAAGCGCAACAGGCTCGCGTCGATAAAGGCTATATGGAACCGCTTGAACGCAATTGGAAAGCCTGTTTAGCGTTTGCCTATCATACACAAGAGGAAGCGTGGGAAGTTGTCCGGGAATTACCGCGACGCCAATGGAAATAGCAGAAGGTGAACCCCGAGACGCTATTGTCTGAGATCGTTGATACGCAAATTCAATTGCTCACGACTCTGGCGTACGCCGGTTTTGACGAGCAGGACTTGATTAATGGCGTAATTACAAAGTTGAATGCACATCGCCCAGACTGGAAACCGTAGAATTTTGTTGCCGAAAGATATACTCCGCCCATCGTAAACCCGCTAGTTCTCGTGCTCTTTCAAAAATATGAACATACTCTTGCGACGTTGCGTTTTGAACTTTATTAATAGCTTGTGCGATATCTTTACACCAGACAATTGAGCAGCCGTGCAGCTCTTCTTCGTCGATCCAGACGCTCTCACCAATTTCACCGTCTATCTTAGCGGTAAAATAGTGCTGGCTGCAATCCTCGTTGTACCTTGCTAGGTGAGACTCCACGACTCCTATGTATCTAATGCTCCTTATTGTTGCCCCGACCTCTTCTGCAATTTCTCGGCGTAATGCCTGTTCAAGCGTCTCGCCCGGCTCGACACATCCGCCAGGCAATTTATAATGATCGTACGCCGTTTCATATACCAGCGCAACTTCATTGTCGTCATCAAATAAAATCGCCCGCGCACCCGTGCGTACTGATTTCTCATGAGAAGTTTGTACTGTGGGTAGCCCTACGTCATCATCTGCTATCGTCGCTATAATTTGATTAGAAATCATATAGTCCTTTGTCTTTCTTGTCCTCAACAGATGTACCACGCTAAATAACGTAAAGCCTCCACTTCAAAGAGCAGAGGCTTTACAATCTTTATAGCAACCAGCAGAGTAGTAAGCTTAATAAACTTTTAACAGCACCTCTCCGCCAAGCTTCGCCTTCGCAGCTTCAGTGCCAGTCATCACACCTTTGCTGGTACTGACAAGCACGATGCCGCGGCCTTGCTTTACCTTTGGAATGTCGCTTGCAGCAGTATAAACACGACGACCAGGTTTGGAAACACGTGTAATTTCCGTGATCGGACAGTTCTCACCATCTTTTGCGAGTTTTACGACGAGCGTACCGCGCGGCTTGCCGTCCTCAACTTTTACACCAGCCAAGTAGTGGTTCTTCACCAACTGCTCAGCAACAACTTTTTTCAGTTTACTGGTCGGTACGCGAATCTCCGTTTTGCCGACTAGCGCAGCGTTACGAATGCGGGTCAGGAGATCCGCGATCGGGTCAGTTGATTGTAGTGACATATCTTCGTTCTCCTTTCCTTACCAACTACTCTTTGTGACACCAGGAATGTTGCCTTTGCTTGCTTCTTCGCGGAATCGGATGCGGTTCATACCGAATCGGCGCATGTAGCCGCGCGGACGACCATCAAGCATATCGCGATTTTTGCGGCGTGACGGGCTTGAGTTGCGCGGTAATTTCTGCAAAGCGTCGAGATCGCCTTCCGCCTTTAGCGTAGCACGCTTTTCGCTAAATTTCTCAATCAGAGCCAGGCGTTTTTTATCGCGTGCGATCATTGATTTCTTCGCCATTATTTCGCCTCCTTTTCAAATGGTACGCCAAACTTTTCGAGTAGAGCGCGGCTTGCTTCTTTGCTACCGTTCTTGATAGCAAAAGTAACTTGCATGCCATGTACAAGCTGCGTTTCCTCAAACGTTAATTCCGGGAAGATACTTTGGTCAGTGATGCCAAGGTTGTAGTTGCCGCCCTTGTCAAATTTACTGCCGACGCCGTGAAAATCGCGTACGCGCGGCAAGCTTACGTTCACTAAGCGGTCAAGGAACTCGTACATGCGAGCACCGCGCAATGTGACCATTACGCCGATTGGCGCGCCCATGCCTTTGCGGATTTTGAATGTTGCGATTGATTTTTTCGCAAGCCGTTCGACTGGCGCTTGTCCTGTCACGCGCGTCAATGTATTCTTGACGGCGGCAAGCATACGCTTATCGTCTTTGCTTTTGCCCGTTCCCACACTCACAACAATTTTCTCGAGCCGCGGAACTTGATTCACGTTATCAAGCTTCAGTTCGGTCTGCAGTTCCTTCGTGTACGTATCGTTGTACAAGGCTTTCAGACGAGGAGTGTAAACGGCGGTTTGTTTCGTCTCTGCCATTAGTTAATCTCCTTATTCTTTAATTGGCGCGCCACGCGCGTCTTAGCGCCGTCGTTCACGACGTAGCCGACGCGGCTGGTCTTGCCGGATTTTTCATCAACAACCAGCGCAAGCTTGGATAGATTAACTGGCTTATGGATATCCTTCTTGCCGCCACGCGGATTCAATTGATTCGGTTTGACATGGCGATGTCCTAGACCGACACCTTCAACGAGCGCCGTACCGTCCTTCGGGTTGACAGCGAGCACCTTGCCAGTCGTGCCTTTGTGCGCGCCAGAGATGATTTTGACCGTGTCATCTTTACGAATACGCTGAGCCATTATAGTACCTCCGGTGCTAAACTGATAATTTTACCGTAGCCCATGTCGCGTAGTTCGCGTGGCACAGGGCCGAATACGCGTGTTGCTTTTGGCGTTTTGTCGTCGTTAATGATAACCGCAGCATTGTCATCGAAACAAATCGTGCTGCCATCTTTGCGACGGATTTGGTCGCGCGTGCGTACGACGACCGCTTTCACGACAGACTTCCTCTTGACGTTGCCAGTCGGGCTGGCGTCTTTCACACTCGCGACGATAATGTCGCCGACACGTGCGTAACGGCGGCGCGTTCCGCCCAAAACCTTAATGCACAAAATTGATTTCGCTCCGCTGTTATCAGCGACGTGCAGGCGAGTTTCTTGCTGGATCATTCTTTATCCTCCTCGTCATCGTGGTCGTGATCAACCTTGTCGCTAACTTCAGCGTTTACTTCTTCTTTCAATTCAACGCTTCCGACTGAGCGCTTCTCAATACGATCGAGCGTGAAGCTCTTACGCTTTGAAATGGGGCGAGTTTCAACAATCCGCACCGTGTCGCCCTTGTGGGCGTCGTTATTCTCGTCGTGTGCCGCATATTTACGAGTCACAGTATACTGCTTCTTGTAAATCGGATGCGTCTCGCGCGAGATAACGGCGACGGTGATGGTTTTGTCGGCGACGTCAGACGTCACAACCCCAGTCAATGTCTTCGCCATTACTGTTCCTCCTTTAATTCTGCGGCATGAATCGCGGTATGCAAGCGCGCGATTTCTTTGCGAATTTGTCCAAGTACGCGCGGGTTGACTAATTCGCCAGCTTTATGTGAGCGGCGAGAATCATTCAAATCCTGCTGCTTAGCTGCGAGCTCGGCGCGCAATTCGTCAATCGTTTTCACGACATCGGCTTTTTTAGCAGTTTTTTTCGTATCTGCCATGCTACACCTCCTCCCGCTTTACGAATCGGACACGGACAGGCAATTTGTGGCCGGCGAGGCGCATCGCTTCGCGGGCTACATCTTCGCTAACGCCCTTCATCTCAAACATAACAGTGCCGGTTTTTACCTTGGCAACGTAATATTCCGGGTTACCCTTGCCGCCACCCATTTTTAGCCCAAGAGCCTTTTTAGTAACTGGCGTATGCGGGAAAATACGAATCCAAATCTTACCGCCGCGCTTGACGTGGCGCGTCATCGCCTGGCGAGCGGCCTCAATCTGCCGGCTGGTGATGCGCTCGTTATCAAGGCTTTGCAAACCATAGTCGCCAAATGCGACATAGTTGCCGCGCGTTGCATTACCACGGTTCTTACCAATTCGGACTTTACGATGAGCAACTTTTTTCGGTAATAACATTACTTCGTGCTCCTTTCACCCTTGTAAATCCAAACTTTGACACCAATGATCCCTGTACCGTTTGGACCAAGCGCGCGCGCAGCGTAAAAATCAACATCGGCGCGCAGCGTGTGCAACGGCACTGAACCTTCAATAAATTTCTCGCGGCGGCTCATCTCGGCGCCGTTCAAGCGACCGGCCACCTCGACGCGGATACCCTTCGCACCAGCATTACGGCTGCCTTGAATTGCCATCTTAACTGCGCGGCGGAAATTCGCACGGCGTTCTAACTGATGCGCGATATTTTCAGCAACGAGCTTGGCGTTCAATTCCGGACGGCGAACTTCTTCAACATTGATACGAACCGGCAGGCTCACGACCTTTTCAATTACCTTTTTCAGCTCGTTAATGCCCGCACCGCCGCGGCCTATTACCACACCGGCTTTCGCTGTATGAATTGTGACTGTAACGAGATTAGCGCTGCGCTCAATTTCGACGTTCGCAATTGTCGGGCGCGATGCAAACCGCTTCTCAATCAGGTCGCGGATTTTACCGTCCTCCGCCAGCCAAACCGCAAAGTCTTTCTTGCTGGCGAACCAGCGCGAATTCCAGTTTTTGCTGGTTTGAAGACGGAAGCTGATCGGGTTAACTTTCTGACCCATTATTTCTTCTCCTCTTTTGCTGCTTTTGATTCAGCTTTCTTTGCTGGTTTTTTAATAACTTTCTCAACGCCTGAGACCTCAACGAGAATGTGGCTTGATTTTTTAGCGAACGGCAATGCGCGGCCGCGGCTTGCCGGCTTGTAGCGGCGCAAGCGCGGACCAGCAGTAACGCTGAGCGTGCTAATCGTTAAACTTTTGGCGTCTAAATTATGATTGTTCGTCGCGTTAGCGGCAGCTGATTGAATCGCTTTCTTCACCGCGAGTGCAGCACGTTTCGGCGTGTGATCCAAAATCACTACGGCGTCGGCAACGGTACGACCGCGTACGAGCGCAGCCACAAGGCTGACTTTGCGCGGCGTTTGGTCAATGCCGCGAATTTCAGCGCGAACAGTATAAACTTCTGCTTCAGCCATGGCTACTTCTCCTTGCCCCCGTGCTTACGGAACTTGCGTGTCGGCGAGAATTCGCCAAGCTTGTGACCGACCATGTTTTCGCTAATCAGCACTGGCACATGCACGCGCCCATTGTGTACTGCAAAAGTAAAACCAACCATTTCAGGCGTAATTGTACTGCTGCGTGCCCATGTTTTGATAACGGTGCGATCGCCAATCTTCAGCGCCTTCACTTTTTTGGCAAGCTTCCAGTCGACGAATGGACCTTTTTTGAGTGATCGACTCATAGATTACCTCTTCCTCTTAGCTTCGTGACGACTGCGGACAATCATCTTATTAGTTGATTTACGGCGGCGAGTCTTAAATCCAATCGCCGGTTTGCCCCATGGCGTTTTCGGAATGCGGCCTGGGCCAGTCTTACCTTCACCGCCGCCCATCGGGTGATCGGCTGGGTTCATTGCCTTACCATGTACGCTCGGACGCCAACCCATACGTCGGCGACGGCCAGCGCTGCCTAGCTTGACATTCTGGTGCTGCACGTTGCCGACAACGCCAAGCGACGCCTCGCATTCCAAACGAAAGCGCCGAACTTCACCCGACGGCATGCGTACCATCGCATAGTTGCCTTCTTTCGCCATAAGCTGTGCTTTTGTACCAGCTGAGCGAACCATTTGTGCGCCTTTGCCCGGGTTAATTTCTATCGCATAGATCTGCGAACCGACTGGAATGTTTGCAAGCGGCAAGCGGTTGCTTGCTTCAACCGGCGCTTCTGCGCCCGTTTTAATTACCGCGCCTTTTGTCATTTGCGTGTCGGCAAGAATGTAATGGTATAAACCATGCTGGTCTTTCACGCGAGCAATGCGCGCACTGCGACCTGGATCGTATTCAATCTCTTCTACCGTTAGCGTCATGCCAGCCGGCATGCGGTGATTCACCAAGCGGTAGTGTCGCTTCACGCCGCCACCGCGGTGGCGCACGGTAATCTTGCCGGTATTGTTACGCCCTGCGCGCTGCTTGCCGGCTTTCACCAGGCTTTTCAGCGGTTTGCGGGTCGTGATGTCGCTCAAATCCTGCGAAGTCATGCCGCGACGAGCCGGAGTGGTTGGGTTGTATGCTTTAATCGCCATTACTTCTCCTCCTTGACTTCTTCTTGTTCAAATACTTTGATTTTGCCTTCGCTGAGTGTAACGTAGGCTTTTTTGCTGTCCTGGCGCGAGGTTGTGCCCGGGTAGCGATTTTTGCCGCGGCTGTAGCGTATCGACTTGCCGTTTTGAACAAGCGTCGTTACTTTTGCGACTTTCGTACCGTCGAATTGCGCTTCGACGGCTGCTTTGATTTCGTTTTTGTTCGCGCTCATCGGCACATCAAATATGTAGGTATTCTGGTTAGCGACCAAGCGATACGCTTTTTCGCTCACGCGCGGAGTGACGAGTACTAACTTCATATTACTTGTCCTCCTTCGGGTTGAGCCATGCGTCGACTACTTTCACAGCAGCTGGCGTCATGATAATTTGATCGGCGCTTAGCACGTAATATACGCTGAGATACTGCGCGCGAACCAAGAGGGCACTCTGTAGATTATTCGTCGCGCGTATCAATTCCGGCGTTTTCTCGTCAACGACGAGCAGAACGCGGCGGTCGCGTTTGAATTTTTTGTCAGCGATAAATTTCGCGATTTCGGCGGTCTTGCCGGTCGTTTTAATATCGCTGACAGTAATTTTCTTCGCTTCATTCGCCAACGTCAACGCTTGACGTATTGCTACGCGTTTGCTAGTTTTCGATAGCTTTAGCTTGTAGTTTTCGTTACCGCGTGGTCCGAAAACGATGCCGCCGTGGCGCCAAATCGGGTTACGCGTGCTACCAAATCGGGCGCGCCCGGTACCTTTTTGCTTCCACGGTTTTTTACCACCACCACGTACTTCACCGCGCGTTTTAGTGGTCGCACTTGCCTGGCGGCTGTTCGCAAGGAACGCGTCATACGCGAGCTTCAATAGCTCGTGGTTCGGCACATCAACCCCGAACACTTCCTTCGGCAAGGCTGCTTTTGCTGGCTTGGTTGATTCAGCCATTACTTAGCACCTCCTAACTTAATCTTGATTAAGCCCTTTTTCGGGCCTGGCACCGCGCCTTTGACGCCAATCAAATTGTCGTCTGCCGAGATATATGCGACCTTTAGGTTTCTTACCGTTACCTGCTCTGCGCCCATATGACCCGGCATGCGCTTGCCCTTAAAAATTTTCTGTGGGTACATACTGCCGATTGAACCGACTTTGCGCGTGTTACCCTTGCCGCCGTGCGTTTTGCGGTGGCGTTTGAAGTTGTGGCGCTTGATCGTTCCAGCAAAACCTTTACCTTTGCTGGTACCAGTCGCGTCCACTATGTCGCCGAGCTCAAACTCCGCAACCTTCCACGTATCGCCGACTTTTACCTCGCCCAGATCGTCGACGCGAAATTCCCGAATCTCTTTCGGGGTTACACTAGCTGACTTCACATGGCCAGCCACGGCCTTGCTCAGGTTCTTACCCTCACCATAAGCAACCTGGACTGCGTTATAGCCGTCGCGTTCGACAGACTTGACCTGAGTCACAGTCACAGGCCCGGCTTGAATCAACGTCACTGGAGTCGTAACGCCGTCCTCGCCGATGATTTGGGTCATACCAATCTTGGTACCGAGAAGTGCTTTCATTGCCCTCTTGCTCCCATTTAAAAGCCTCGGCGGCTGGCAGTATCCGGAAAGGACTTACCAATTCGCGCGAGTCAAGTTATTATTACGTAATAAATTACATCTACTAGCGTAGCATGTTATAGGGGGTTGAGTCAAGAGGTTTTCTCTACAAGCAGCGCGCTAAAAAAACAAGCTAGATGACGATTCCCGCCGGCAAAAAATAACTCACAATTGCGATAATCAGCAGCGTTGCGTACCAAATCTTGCGGTTCATCGGCGATGTTTCCAGCCAATGTACGAGCAGCACGCCTACCGCCAACCCGACCGGCAGCGCATTGACCGCTACCGCGCCCGCGCTGGCTGGCGTACGAAACTTCAGCCACAACGTACCCAGTATCGCTACGATTACCAACTTTAACAGATACGAACTGTCCGGTTCTTGCAGTTTTTCGTTGCCGCGGCGGCTAAATATGCGGTTGCGCGCGTAGGTGCGTTGTTTGTGTTTGCGTGACATATCATCAGTATAGCATATACGGCATGGCTATCGACTGATTTGCCGCCGGCTTGGGTAAAAATTATCGTAAATATATCATGGAGCGCATATTATACCTACAAAAATAGCCCCGCGTTTGACGAGGCCATTTTGAGATAGAACCGCCCGAATTACATGCGAATCTCTGCGTCGACGCCGGCCGGCAGCGACAAGTTCTGCAAGTTATCAATCGTTTTCGGACTGGCGTTTGAGATGTCGATCAGGCGCTTGTGCACGCGCATTTCAAACGCTTCGCCGCCCGTTTTGTACACGTGCGGGCTCTTTACCACCGTGTAGGTGCTGCGGCGCGTCGGCAGCGGCACAGGACCAGCGACAGCCGCACCGGTGCGGATCGCCGTATCGACGATTTGCTTCGCCGACTGGTCGATAAGTTTGTGGTCGTATGCCTTGAGGCGGATGCGGATCTTCAGACCCTGGCTATTGGCGTCTGCCATAATTACTCCTTTGCTCCCGCGTAACCTCGGCTCGAATCGGTTTTGTTAGCGTCTGACCGAGTTATCGCAGAGCGATTTATGATATTTACTGGTCAATCATACCACAAAATATATCACAGTGCAATCAGCTAAAAATATCAGCTTCAATCCTCTTATGGTCTGAAAGTCCTTTGTGATTGTAGTGACGCACGTCCGATGTTATAACGCCACGCGTCAGTACACGGTCAAGCTGAAGCACAGGCATGTTTTGCGGCATCGTCCCGCGATGCTCATGGTCAGCATCGCAAAATCCAAATGCTTCTAGCTGCGTAATTGCTGCACTGTCTGCCATTTCATTTAATCGTGTCAGCATATCATTTTCCAGGTGGATTAATCGGGCAACCGCCTTAAACAGCGATGATTGCATACTGCGGGCTAGCCGCGATTTTCTGTACAGTTCATTCATGTCGCCGATAAGTACAGTCGGGCTGTTGTTGCCTGATAAATTAATCAAGTCGTTAACTTGACGGAGACGCATTTTTGAGGATTGATCACTCAGATATACGCCAATGGCTGAAATGCTTTTATTGCCCAAGCGGCAATCAAACTTAAATCCAGGTCGATGCCCCAATAAAACTGGATTTGCTCTAATTGATTTTCCTCGTTTTACCAACGCTACTAAAGCATAGTTTGCGTAGTTATCGTCCGGACGGGTGTCATCGTCGTACACTGTTGCATAAAAATTATAGCCGACTTCATAAAATTCCTGAGGCGACACTAGTAGCCTGCGCTCCTCGCCTAAGTACCGGGAAAATTCAGAATCTTCATGCCATGCATCAGGCAATAGTATAATATCGCAATCAGCATCCACCACCGCTTCGGTGATTTTCCGGGCACGCTGCGGATCACTCAGTCCACCTTTTATATTCCATGACGAAAGCGTTAGTTTGTCTTTTTGATTACACATTATTAAATAATATGCCACAAGACAGCAATTGCGTCAACCAAAATACCCCGCTTACACAAGCGGGGTATTGTTGCAAAAGCAGCGATCAGCTACTTGATGATGTTTGTAACGACACCAGCACCGACGGTGCGGCCGCCTTCGCGGATCGCGAAGTCTTGGCCTTTGTCCATCGCAATCGGTGCGAGCAGTTTGACCTTGAATGTCACCTGGTCGCCAGGCATGACCATTTCTTTGTCGGCCGGCAGCTCGACTTCGCCTGTTACGTCCGTTGTACGGAAGTAGAACTGCGGTTTGTAGCCCTTGCTAAACGGCGTGTGGCGTCCGCCCTCTTCTTTCTTCAAGATATACACCTCAGCTTCGAATTCGGTGTGTGGCGTCAGCGTGCCCGGCTTCACAATCACCTGGCCGCGCTCAATTTGCTCGCGCTCAATACCGCGCAGCAGCAGTCCAGCATTGTCGCCAGCCTGGCCTTGGTCAAGCGTCTTTTTGAACGCCTCGATACCAGTGACGACCGAGCTTTGCGTCGGCTTCAAACCAACGATCTCTACTGGGTCGTTAATCTTTACGACACCCTGCTCAATACGCCCTGTCGCGACTGTACCGCGACCCTTGATTGAGAAGACGTCTTCAATCGGCATCAAGAACGGCTTATCCAGATCGCGCTTCGGCAACTCAAAGTAGTCGTCCATCGCTTTGACCAATTCCATGATTGCGTCTTCAGCCTCTTTATCGCCCTCAAGCGCTTTAGTTGCTGAGCCCTTGATGATCGGTGCGTTGTCGCCATCGTAGCCGTTCTTGGTGAGTAGCTCGCGAACGTCCATTTCGACCAACTCGACTAATTCCGGGTCTGCCAAGTCCATCTTGTTCAAGAAGACGACAATTTTTGGCACACCCACTTGGTGAGCCAACAACACGTGCTCGCGCGTTTGCGGCAGTGGACCGTCGTTAGCGGCAACCACAAGGATTGCACCGTCAATCTGTGCAGCACCAGTGATCATATTCTTGACGTAGTCAGCGTGACCCGGCATGTCAACGTGCGCGTAGTGACGCTTCTCACTCTCGTATTCCTGGTGCGAAGTTGCGATAGTAATACCGCGTGCCTTTTCTTCGGGCGCGTTATCGATGTCGGCGTAATCGCGCGCTTTGTTCACGTCGCTGGGAAGACGCTTCGCGAGCACATGAGTGATCGCAGCGGTCAAAGTCGTTTTACCGTGGTCGACGTGACCCATGGTACCGACGTTGATGTGAGGCTTTGAACGGT
>CALIMZ010000002.1:0-18160 GCA_938045235.1 uncultured Candidatus Saccharibacteria bacterium | reverse complement strand
GCGAGCTGGGTTCAGAACGTCGTGAGACAGTTCGGTTTATATCCGGTATGGACGTTAGGAAATTTGAGAGGATCTGCCCCTAGTACGAGAGGACCGGGGTGGACGTACCTCTGGTGTACGGATTGTAGCCACCTGCTGCATTGTCCGGTAGCTATGTACGGATCAGATAAGCGCTGAAAGCATATTAAGCGCGAAACTGACCTCAAGATAAGATTTCCCTATGAGGACACAGAAAGACTATCTGTTTGATAGGTGCAAGGTGGAAGTGTGGCAACGCATGGAGCTGAAGCATACTAATAGTCCCATTGCCTTTTTATGTCCTTATCTACGGCGCGAATGTTTGCATTTGTAGCGTAGATAAGGTAGACTTAACTAGTAATTGGTGTTCACAAGCACCACTGTCGATCTTTTACAAACCGGCTAGAAAAAAACGGACATCGAAGTAAGGGGTTTGGCCCACCAGCGAAGCTATACTGGGACCAAGCGCTTTAAACCCCTTTCTTCGGTGCCCATGGCGAGGAGGAAACACCTGTTCTCATTCCGAACACAGAAGTTAAGCTCCCCAGCGGCGATTATACTGCGAAAGTGGGAAACTAGCACGGTGCCGAATTATAAAAAGACCATCCGAATAGGGTGGTCTTTTTTTGATCGGCGTGATTATGTAATGTCACAAGATATAGAAAATTAGCTAATTCAAGAGAAAAGCTATACATGATTTATAAACTATTTAATTTAGCAGGATCCGGGCTTGATCTTAAGTCTCTTTTTGGGTATCGGAAATTTGCTCGCTAACTATAAGGATTACTCTTTTTAGGCTGCAGTGAGACTAATTTAAGTCGTTGTGCAAACCAAAAGTAAGCCCGAAAGGGCTTACTGTATCATTCTCGAATCTCGCAGAAAACGAGAATTGTTGTGGTGAACCTTATGGTTTTGATAAGATTCAAACAGGTGCATATCTATAATATCGCACCGGATGCATAAGTGCAATAGTTTTTATATCATAATTTTGTGTTCTGTAACCATTGACAGTTTGAAGTGTTTGTGCTAAAATTAAATTATACATATAACATATGTGAGGTAAAGAGAGGGTTTTGGTAATCTTTTGTGAAGAGATTCCCGGAACCTTTTTAAATATATTGCCTACAGGGCAGGGAGGATTAGATATATGGCAGGAACAAAGGCAGGCGGCAAAAAAGCAGCACAGAAAAACTTAGCAAAAGACCCTAATTTCTATGCAAAAATTGGCGCAAAGGGCGGTCGCAACGGACGTACGGGCGGCTTCGCGGCAAATCCGGCGTTGGCGCGTATCGCTGGCGCAAAGGGCGGTCGTATTTCGCGGCGTGGTAAAAGCAAGAATGTAGCGCAAGACGACGCGGCGCTTGCGGCGTAAATACATATCATTTGTATGAAAAATACCCCGGAAACCTATGGGGTATTTTTTGTTGCGCGATAACGCCGCAGCTGACATGCGCGTGCATCATTAACGCGCCATGTACGCAGGCAGGCAAGGCATTGATAGCGGTAACGTTTGGTTTGTACGCCCGTTGCAGCGCAGTGAGGGCAAAGTGATCGTGTATGCAGCCAATCGCGGTAGGTATCAAGCGTTTCTTCAATATAGTATTCGTGTATCTGAATATTAAATTCGTGGGCTAATGTGATTGCCTGATCCCACGCGGCGCGTTCCATGGCGAGCAACTCAATATCTCGTAGATATTGCTTATGATTTAGCAGTGCGTGCCCGAATTCATGTAGAAGCTGCGCTTCGGCATATTGAGCCGACGCATCATATGTAATAGCACAAGCAGTATGATTCCAGCAAAACACCTCGCCTGAGATGATGGTGAGGTGTTGTAGGTGTGGTATGTCTGCTGCTTTAGCGCGCAGTTTTGGCAAGAGCCAAGTAATCTTTTCCATAGTAATAGCATCCGTACACGACTGCTTCTTCGGGGTGTTTTGCTTGCACGATCTTTGGGCAAGGAATGTGCGGCGGCAAATGGTCGGTTAATATCTCGGACAGAAACTCGCCGTAGCGCTCAAAATAAGTACCGACGCTGCCGCCGATGATAATAACGTCGGGCTGTACAATAGGGACAACTGCTAAAAATCCGCGCGACATGCGCCCGGCGATTTGCCGCCATGTACGTTTATTTTTAATGTCGCGGGCGAATTTTTTGTAGTCGCGGACGATGGCGCGCCCCGAAGCGAAACTTTCCCATTGCCGAACTTTGCCTTTGTATTCGACAAGCGCTCGTCCAGCTTCGCTATAGCGCAAGCCGGGGTCAATATAACCATTCGTGCAGATGCCGCTCCCGATACCGGTGCTGATCGTAACGTAGAGCGATGATCGGGGAATACTGCGCAGTGCACGCGTTTCCGATAGTCCAGCGAGATTAGCGTCATTCTCAATAAGTACAGGAACGCCTGGTAAGAGATTCTTGAGCGCCGTATGCGCGCTAAAGTTTGCCCAACCGAGATTTTGACACCAAACAGCAGTGCCATTACGAATGATTCCTGGCAGTGCAACGACGATAACGTCGACTTTTTTGTCCGTGTAGCGTTCGCGTATAATTCGTTTTAGTTCTGCAGTGTACTG
The DNA here is from genome assembly GCA_938045235.1 of uncultured Candidatus Saccharibacteria bacterium. Lineage (GTDB taxonomy): Bacteria > Patescibacteriota > Saccharimonadia > Saccharimonadales > Saccharimonadaceae > Saccharimonas. The sequence goes on along the minus strand of CALIMZ010000002.1, from coordinate 15,567 downwards.
GGCTGGTTCTTTTGGCGTGGGGAATTTGATCGAGTCGCCCATTCTGCCGTTGTCTGCAAACGAGGCGACGAGCGTTTTTGTCCCACCAGTATCGATCGTAATTATCATATATCTAGCATAACACAGTTGATTTTTATGTAGAAAAGATGGTATAATAAACGAAAGGAGTTTTTTCGGAAAGGAGATGGCGATGGCGCATCAGAAGGAAAAAGGAGCAATTATCGGATATGTGCTGGTTGGCGCGCTACTAACGACAGCGCTTGCCGGCGGCGTCTATGTGATGCGCCACGGTGCAACATCAACAAGCGATACTGTGCAAACAGCTAAGACCGATGAAGCAGCGAAGACCGACGCGGCGGATACGAACAAGAAGGAAGAGGCGAAAAATTCAAGTACAGCAACGCCAGACGATAAAGCAAGCAATAAAAAAGACTCAGTTGACACTGTCTTGAAGCAGCAGGCGGATAAGAATAAGGCTGATAGCAAAAAAACTGAGGATAAAAAGCCGACCGAAGTAAAGACTGAACAAAAGACTAATGCAAAGACAGGCGCAACGACGACACCGGCGCCAGCGCCAGCTCAGACCCAGCCGAGTAACCAGGCGAACGCGGCGCCAGCAACAACGCCGACAACAAGCACGTCGCCAAACTCCGGGTTGCCGCACACGTCGACTGCGCCGGCGGCGAACCAATTACCGGCAACCGGTCCTGGCGAGGCGGTTATTGCGGCGGTTGCCGGCATCATTCTATTGGGTGTTGGTATGGCGTATATTCGCTCACAACGGCTCATCTAGACACTAGAGGTGAAATACGCTATACTAAAGCGTAGTTGATGGCATAGTTATTTTAGTGTGTCTTCAGAGAATATTAACGTTAAGAAAGGAGTATTGGCGGCTTTCTATGATAGATGGCGGCTAATAACGAGTATTTATGGCAAAAGCCACGATTACAATGGACGACCTTTTGAGCGGCGACGGCGGAAAACAGCTTGTTGCAGGCGAAATGGTTACCGGGCACGTGCTAAGCGTGCGAAAACATGAAGTATTGATTGATTTGGGCGCGCATGGCGTTGGTTTTGTGCCGCGCCGCGAAGTTGGTTTTGGCCGGCAGCTAGCGGTTGGCGATGAAGTTGCGGCAAGCGTCGTTGATACAGAACTCGAAAACGGCTATAGTCTTTTGAGCCTGCGTAAAGCAGCGAAAGACCGCGGCTGGGAAGAGGTTCAGGCAAAGATGGACGCTGGCGAAATCATTGAGGTGACGCCACACGACGCAAACCGCGGCGGCTTGCTAGTAGAATACGAAGGCGTGCGCGGTTTCTTGCCGGTGTCGCAGTTGTCGGCGGAGCATTATCCGCGTGTTGGCAGCGCCGATAAAGATGAAATCTTGTCGCGGTTGAATGCGCTAGTTGGACAAACAATTCGAGTTCGTATCCTAGATTGCGACCGCAAAGCAAACAAGCTGATTTTCTCGGAAAAAGAAGCGATCAAAGATGGTCTAGCGGAGCGATTTGAGAAGTTGAAAGTTGGTGATATAGTTACAGGCGTGGTCACGGGCGTGGTTGATTTTGGTGCATTTGTGAATGTTGATGGCATTGAAGGCTTGATTCACATTTCGGAAATCAGCTGGGAGCGCGTTAATAATACGTCTGACTATGTGAAAGTCGGACAAAGCGTTGAGGCGAAGATTATTTCGATTGACAAAGAGCGCCTGAGTTTAAGTATGAAGCAACTGACGAAAGACCCGTGGCTTGATGAAGTCGATAAATTCAAGAAAGGCGATAAAGTTGAGGGTACGGTTACGCGCATTACGCCGTTTGGGGCATTTGTGCAGATTAGTCCGGCAGTTGAGGCGCTGGTTCATGTCTCGGAGATCGGCGGTGGTAATGATGTTGACCCGGAGAAGGTGTTTACGCTCAATGCGCGCAAAGGGTTTGTCATTTTGGATATCGACAAAGAAGGCCGCAAAGTTAGCTTGACGCTGACTGATAAGAAAAAGAAATAGCACCCATGTAATTATTCATGGATAATTGTCCCGGCGAGGTGCGGGCAGAAAGGAGCAAGAAATGAGCAAATCCGAAAAAGTATTGATGATTGCTGATTCAATTACCGTAGGAGAGCTCGCTGAAACGCTCAACCTGCCAGTTGCGCAGCTCGTCGGTGAATTGTTCAAGAATGGCATCGTTGCAACAATCAATCAGCGCATTGATTTTGAGACGGCAGAAATTATTGTTGACGAGCTAAAGTTGGATGTTGAGCTGCGGCGTAAAAAAGTTGATTCGTCTCCTGTACAGCGATTGCATAAACCATCGGCAAATGCGTCGGTGCGTCCGCCGATTGTTGCCGTAATGGGGCACGTTGATCACGGAAAGACGACACTACTCGACGCAATTCTTGATACGAAGGTAGTTGAAGGTGAAGCAGGCGGTATTACGCAGCATATTAGCGCATATCAGACGCGGCGGAATGGCCGTACGATTACTCTGCTTGACACGCCAGGACATGAAGCGTTTGCAGCGCTTCGCCAACACGGTGCGGCGCTTACTGATGTTGTAATTATTGTAGTGGCGGCAGATGACGGTGTGATGCCGCAGACGGTTGAGGCGATTAAATTCGCCCGTAGCGCCAATGCGAAAATAGTTGTTGCAATCAACAAGATCGACAAAGAGAGCGCGAATGTTGATCGCGTAAAAGCACAGCTGGCAAGCGAATATCAGCTCAATCCGGAGGAATGGGGCGGTGATACAATCATGGTGCCGGTAAGCGCAAAAACAGGCGAAAATCTTGATAAACTTCTCGACATGGTGCTGCTTGTTGCCGATATGGAGGAATTGAAAGCCGACGCTGATGTGCCGGCGGAGGGTTTGGTGATTGAGGCGCACATGGAAAAAGGCCGCGGTTCGGTGGTGAATTTGCTTATTGAGCAAGGGCAGCTAAAGCCGGGACATTTTCTCGTGGCGGGCACGTCGTACGGTAAAGTGCGCACACTGCTAAACTACAGGGGGGAAACGATCAAGTCGGCTGGTCCGTCGACGCCGGTCACTGTAACGGGATTCAAAGAACTGCCGCAATTTGGCGATATATTCACTGTAGTGAAGAACGAAAAGACTGCACGCTTAGCAGTAGAGCGCGCCAAGATTGAAGCCGAAAAACAGGCTGCCAGCACCAATGTGACGGGTGCTGACCTGTTGAAAATGATGACAAGAAAGCATGATAGCCAAGAGTTTAATGTCGTTGTGAAAGCAGATGTGCAAGGCTCGCTCACTTCGGTGATGGATAGCTTACGCCTGGTGGATACGGGCGATGCGATTAACTTACGCGTGATCGGCAGCGGTGTTGGTAATGTTAACGAAAGCGATATCCGTTTGGCGGATAGTTCGCAAGCGATTGTGTACGGCTTTAATGTTGATTTACCGCCGGCAGTGAAGCGCCTTGCGATGCGCGACCGTGTGCAGGTGCGCTTGTTTAAAGTTATTTATGAGCTGCTAGACGACGCGCGCCAAAGTATGGAGCAAATGCTTGAACCAGATGTTGTTGAGACGGAAATTGGCGTACTTGATGTGAAGGGCGTGTTTCGTACGATGCGCGACGAAGTGATTTGCGGCGGCATGGTAGAAAAAGGCAAGGTTGTGGCGCATACGTTGGCGCGCGTTAAGCGCAGCGGCGAGCAAATCGCCGAAGTTGAAGTGATGTCGGTGCAGCGCCAGCAGCAAGAAGCAAAAGAAGTGTTTGAAGGCGAAATGTGCGGGCTGAGTATACGCACGCACAAAAAGCTCCAATTGGAGATCGGCGATACGCTGGAGTTATTTACGCGCGAGCTGGTGAAACGGACGTTGTAGCAGGTAAATTTCATAATTATTTGCATAAAACACCCTTGACGTTGTTGCATGGTGCGTCTATAATAGGTGGCGAGGATGAGTAAAAAGCTTGCATTTTTGTGTAAGTTGGTGTATAATATAAAAAGTTTGATAAAATTTAAATAGGATTGGACGTTATAACAATGAGCGAACGTAGGATGCACAGGAAGTCTGGACTAGGTCCTGCTGGGGAGTATCAACCTAAGCGCACCGAAAGCGATGCCGTACAGCCGACAGACCATCCCGAGTCATTATTGACATCTGAAAGCGTAGAATCAGAAGCTGCTGAGGCTGGTTTCGCTGATAAGCGTAGTAGCTCATCTGATTCTTCTACTGACAGTGTTCCGGAGATTCCGCCGGGATATACTGTTATGTATGATTCTTCTGGCAATATTGTTAATCCTCCGTTAGGTCCAGACGCGGATCTTGATAGTATTTTGGCTGAATATGACCATGATGCATCTGCGGCAAACGATACTTCTACAACAGCTCCAAAGGATCATAGGAAAGTTGTAGTCAAAGGTCAAACTGTACCGACGCTGGAGGCTGCAGAACTACGAGGGGAATCCGTTTCAAGTTCTAAGGAGCAGGTTGATAGCGACAGCAGCGTTGCGCCAGTGACAACCGAAAATGGTGAGGCCTCCTCTGGATCAACCACAGAGACTCGTTATCAAGAAGGGCTTGATGATATTTACAAGCAGCTTGCTGATCCGACCGTGTCAGAATCATATAAAGATTATTTGCGATACAAAATAACTGTTATCGAGTCAAATACACAACAGGTTGAACAGACAGAGCAAAAAAAAGATAATAGTAACGAAGTCAAAGCTGAAACCGTAAGTAAGACTCATGAGGAAGAGGTTGAAGACGAGCGTAGTGAAATTTCATCAAAGATTGCTCATCTTGATGAGCAAATAGAGGTATACGACCATGCGATAAACGGCAAGCCCCTTCGCGAAGGTCATGAGCGTGCCGCTAGAGACCAGAAACAAAGACTTGAGGACGAGAAAAAGAAGTTGCAGGAGCAGCTAGAAACATTTAATGAAAGTAAGAGGGGCAAGGAACTTGTTCCGTATAACGAGAATGATAGCGAGGGGAATGATAGCGAGCCTACTGCTCGGGATCAAGATCCAGATCCAGATCCAGATAAGAATCCAGACAGCTCAGATAAGGTAGAAGAGGGTCCAGAACATGAGCAGCAGCAAGAAGCATACGATGCTGCGGTCGCTGAGCTTGCGAAATTACGAGCTGACGCAGAAACGAAGAGCGGAAACTTTATCACATACAAGTTCAAGAAGCCAATTAGTTGGATTCTTCGCCGCTTTGGTAAGCAAAATTTCAGCATAATTGGTCGTGAGAGGCGAGAGCAAAAGCTCCGTGAAGCGGAGGACAAGGTGAAGGAGTGTGCACTTGCGCTCGCGAAGAGTCGGGCTGAGAATATTGAGAATACAGCAGATCTTAGCGAAGATGAAATCGCTCAGATGAAGTCGGATATCGCGTTTGGCGAGTTGCGCAATCTATTGGATGTAAATGTGCGCCAAGCGATCAATGATGAGCTGACAGAACGGCAAGAGAAGCGGCATTTTGGCGATAAGCTTCTTGCCTCTGTCGGCAAGTGGCTAAATGGCGGCAGTAAATGGGGGCGTCGGCTTCGGAACTTTGGTCCTGGTTTTGCTACCGGCGCGCTTTTACCTGTTTTTGGGGTTAGTAATATACCAGTGCTAGCGGGAGTAACGACCGGAGCTGGCATGCTTATCCATCGTGGTTCACGGTTGGCCGCTGCCGACGAGAACCTTAAGCGCCACCAGGACGATGAGGGTAAGGCAAAAGCGCAGTTTGACGCTGCGGAAGTTGCAAAAATGCGTGAAGAAGCTGAAAAAATGACTGCGAGTAGACCTGATGACGGTAAAGAAGCTATAGGACATTTTGCCGACTGGATGATGCACAGTAGTCGGCAGAAAAGTTACGAAGATGCTGACCGTGCTGCAAAAGAGGCGGAAACGAATGCGGGACTGTTTGCTCTTGGCGCTGGTTTAGGCAAGTTGGCAAACTTCGGTGCTCATACTGCACTAGAGAAATGGTCAACGGATGCCTCGGCAGCAAGCGCCCCTGAGACTGAAGCTCCGTCGTCAGGAAATGAGACCGCGAATGCCGATCTTAGCCCAAGCGGTGACAGCGGCAATAATAAAACTTTGAACGATGCGATGGACAGGCTTATGCACGGCTCTGGTGACTCTGGTGGTGAGGCTTTGACAAATGCAGACTTTAGTGCATACGAAGATCAGTTCCCATGGAACTGGGCGGCAGATAACTTTGGGACTGAAAATGCTGCATCGAAATTGCATGAATTAGCCGATATGGCTGCACAAAATGGTTACGATGTAGAGTGGCACGGAAGTGGCGCGGATGAATGGGTGTCTATAAACGGAGATAGCAATACTACATCTGTGCTGAAGGTGTTGAGCCAGTATGCCAAAAAATAAAAGGGAGGGATAAATGTTTAATATTGATGACGCTCTGCTGACAAAAATCGGCTACAATGTAGCAATGTTGACAGAAGAGCAAAAAGACAAATACAAGCGGGAAATTCAAGAGGAGCTGAATCGGCGCGTGGCGGAGCGGTTTTTGCCGAAGCTGAGCGACGACGAAATCATCGAGTTTGAAGATGTGCAGGGCAATCCCGACCGCACACGGCGCTGGCTGGCAGAGTTCCACAGTGATTACGCGACGCGCGAGGACTACAAGACAGTGCGTCAGCTGATGGATAGTGACGAGGAGGCGATGAGTTTTTACGCAGCTGCACTGTGGCTGCGTTATGCGATTCCTGGGTACGGCAAGATGATGCAAGAAGTGTTTGACGAGTATGTCGAAGAGCTGATTGATATGCGCAACGAGGTCAATAAGCGGCTCGGGCTTATTGCATAAGCGGTGTAAGCTCTATATACTAGAGGGAGAGAAACGGAGGGACAATGTTTCAGTTAGATGATAATTTTTTGCAAGAAGTGGGGCTCGGTAGCTTACCAGACGACCAGAAGCAGGCGTTCTTAGCGCATTTTCGCGAGCAGTTAGAGATGATTGTTGGTACGAAATTGAGCGAGGGGCTAAGCGACCAGCAGCTTGATGAGTTTGAGTCGTTCATTGACCGCAAGAGCGACCGCGTCAGTGCGTGGCTGGTAGCGAATGCGCCAAACTATGAGCAAGATGCGGTATACCAGCAGCTTCGCGCAAACGCACCTGATAATGTACCGGCGGATGTGCTACTGGCTGAATATGCAAGCCTGAAATGGCTCGGAATGAACCGCCCGAATTATCGAGACGTTGTCGCGCAGACGATGAATGAGCTGAAGCAGGAAATTATCGCAAACCGCGATGCGATATTAGGTGGCGACGCATCCGCTGCGTAGATGCTGTCCTCCTTCCTTTTGTAGGTTTAGAAGCGGCATTAGATAACCGTCTGGTGATATACTAGGCGGTTATTTAGTTTTTGGTCGAATTAAGTAGCCGCGCAAGAATGCGCCAGCAGGCATAGTCTTGCCGCTAGGGGCAGTAAGCTCGTCGATTGATAAGAATGTGCCGTTTGCACATGGTAAATCAAGAGGCGTTTTTGCATTTATGACAGTATGCGCTTTGGTGATGATGAGTTTATACGAGCCGATAGCGGCGCGCGAACGCGGGAACCCGAGATGGGCGCGAATGCGCGCCTCAGCTTGGTTGGCGGTAAGCGCGGTTAGATCAAGGTCGGTGTCACTGCGGCTTAGTAGCTGGCAGTAGGTGGCGTTGGCGTCGTCTTGAGGTGCTGGCTGAAGCGCGCCGCTCAAAATATCGGGTAGTTTCGCAGCGAGAGTCGCTGCACCGAGCTGGCCGAGCGTCTTGTATAGCTCAGGACGAGTTTCGGATTGATCCAGACTGTGGGGCGTTTGATAATAAATTGGTCCAGCGTCCATGTTTTTTGTAAGCTGCATAAGCGTCACGCCTGTGGTTTTATCACGGTTAACAATAGCGGATTCAATTGGCGATGGACCGCGGTATTTTGGCAGGAGAGAAGGATGGACGTTGATAATGCCAGGAGTGAATAAATTGATGATACTCTGTGGAATAATTTTGCCGTAACTGACAAGCACGCCAGCGGGACTTCTTATTGACTTTATATCAATTATGATATCTTTTAGCTTAATTGGTTGCCATACGGGTATATTATGCTCTGCGGCGTAAACTTTGACGGCGGGTGCAGTGAGCACGCGATGGCGCCCGCGCGGCGTGTCAGGTTTAGTGACGACGGCAGCGACATTAAATCCGTTTTCGATGAGCGCGCGCAGACTATACAGGCTGAAATCTTCAGTCCCGAAAAAAATAAGCGGCTGCTTAATCCCAGAGGTCGCGGTTGTCTTTGACATACGTATCATAGTCGAGCGGATCAAGCTCGCCCTTGTCATTTAGCCGGTAAAATGCATCGGTTTTATCGCGGATGTGGTCGACAAATACGATACCATTGCAGTGGTCGATTTCATGCTGAATGACGCGTGCTAAAAATCCTTCGGCTTTGATACGGATTTCGTCGCCGTCGACATTCATTGCTTTGACGCGGACACGGCTGTAGCGCGGCACCTTACCGTAAAAATCGCGCACGCTAAGACAACCTTCATAGTCTTCAACAAGCTCGCCCTCGTATTTTACAATTTCTGGATTAATGAGAGCGATAAATTCTTGGTTTTCTTTGTTTTCAAAGTCGTTGCGCACGATAATGACGCGGTCAAGCCGGTCAATTTGCACGGCGGCGAGCGCAGCGCTGATTTCGTGTGGACGCGACGCTTCCCAGTCGATACTTGCGTCAGTCATGTCCTTAACGAGCTGGCGGATTTCTTCGGTGATGACGTGAACTTTCTGCGACTTTTGGCGCAGATGGGGATTTGGTAGAGTAATAATAGATTCTTTCTTCACAACTCTGTATATTATAACAGATTCATCGGGTCGATGTCATACTGCCAGTGCGCGGATGGTAATTGTGAGATAATATCAAGTAGGGTGGCGCGCGTTGGCGATTTAACGACGATTTGCCAGCGATAGGTGTCGCGTTGCCGTTCGTAAAAAGCGGGAGTTGGACCAAATATGTATAGATTTGGATAATCTGTGCGAAGTTTTCTAGCAAGGATTTGGGTATTATTGATGGCGGCTTTTTCGGTCTTGTAGATACACGTGAGTTTGAGCAAATAAGTGAATGGCGGAAAATGGCTTTTACGGCGTTTAGCGAGTTCGGTAGTGTAAAAGGCGGCATAATCTTGTGCCGCGCCAGCGCGAATCGTTTCGTCGTGCGGTTGATATGATTGGATGACAACATTAGTTTGCTGGTTAGTGCGCCCGACACGCCCGACGACCTGCGACAAAAGCTGAAAGGTACGTTCGCGCGCCATGAAATCGGGCAAAGCGAGCCCGGCGTCCGCCTGAATGACGCCGACAGTGCCAAGGTGCGGCAGGTCAAGTCCTTTAGCGACGACTTGTGTGCCGATAATAATATCAATTGTGCCGTCATAGAGTTCTTGGTAACGTTTCTCAAGTGTATGCGCGGCAGCGGTATCGCCGTCAAAGCGCGCGGCGGTTGCGTGCGGAAAGAGTTTCCTAATCTCCGATTCAATAAGTTTCGTGCCGATGCCTTTATGAACGATGTCAGTTTCGCGGCAATCAGGGCAAGAAGTTGGTACGGGCGCCGTGCTGCCGCAAATATGGCATTGCAATAGGTGCTTGTCGATATGGAGCGTGAACGGCACGAAGCAGCGCGGACAGATTGCAGACCAGCCGCAGTTAGTGCAGAGTGTCGTACTGGCGCTACCGCGGCGGTTGTGAAAAAGTAGGATTTGCTGCTTGCGTTCAAGCGAGGCTGTAATGCGGGCGAGGAGCGAGTCGGATAAAAAACGATGCTGAACAAAATTTGTTTTTGACGTCATACTTATAATGTCGACGTGCGGCGGCGGAGCGGCTTGCGCGCGGCGGGGGAGCGTAATGATCGGGCTACGAGTGCGCGCAGCAAGATAGTACTCGCTGATAAGCGGCGTTGCTGAACCTTGAACAACGGGCGCGTCATGATGTGCGCCAAGCGTGGCGGCGACACGCAAAGCTGAGTAGCGCGGCGATTGATCTTGCTTGAAACTTGGTTCGTGGGCTTCGTCGATGATAATAGCGCCAATATGGGCAAGCGGCAGAAAGAGTGCTGAGCGCGGACCAATTACGATACGCGGAATGGTGCTTTGAAGAGCATTGAGCCAAATCTGATGGCGCGCAGACTCGGTTTGCTGCGAATGAGTCAGTAAGATGTCGGAAAAATGCTGCTCAAACTCTGCGATAAGCTGCGAAGTGAGGGCGATTTCTGGCACAAGGATGATGACGGATTTTTGCTGCGCCATAATATGCTTGGCATAGGTGATGTAAACAGCGGTTTTGCCGCTGCCGGTAACGCCGTGTAGCAAGGCTGTTCCATTTGTATGCTGCGTGAGCACATCAACGGCGGCTTGCTGGTCTTTGTTGAGTAAATAATGTGTTCGATCCCGCGAAATCGTTTGGCGGGAATATGCTGCTGTGCGGCGCTTTTTTGTGAGGCCGCGCGGCAAGATTGTCTGCAATGTGGTCGCAAGGGGTGCGGCGTAGTAGCGAGCCATCCATAGAGCAGTTTTGAGCAATGGATTTGGCAGTGGCGGGATATCAAGCGCAGATGCAACAGCACGCGTATCGTATGCCGGTTTTCGCGTGTATTTTATAACGATGCCGGTTAGCAGCAACTTGCCGACTGGGATTGTCACGAGTTGTCCAATTTGTAGAACTTGTTCGCTGCAGTAGGTAAAGTAATCGCTGCCAGCGCGAACAATCTTGATCGGTGCGATGTCGTAATAGTGCATACATGGTATTATACCTTGCATAGACGAGAGAGCGACTGCTACTATAAACGTATGTATTTTGAAAGCAGGGCGCAGGCTGGGCAGCTGTTGGCGGCACAGGTTGTTGATAAGTATCGGTACGAGAACTGCGCGGTCGTAGCGCTGACAGAAGGCGGCGTGTTGGTCGGCGAGCAGATTGCAGCGCAATTACACTGTGTGCTGATGATGCTTGTGACAGAGAATATTGACGTACCTGGCGAGAATTTGAGCTTTGGTGCGGTGTCGCAGCGCGGAAATTTTACATACAACAGCGAATTTTCAACAGGAGAAATTCAAGAGTATACAAGCGAATTCCATGGCTACTTAGACGACCAGAAGCGCGAGGCGTACAGCCGTATCAACCGATTGATCGGCGACGGCGGTACGATTGACGATGCGATGCTGAAAGACCGCGTTGTATTTTTAGTGTCGGACGCGCTAGCTGATGGTGCGGCGCTGAGCGTAGCGTTTGATTTTTTGAAACCGATTCGAATAGAGAGGCTGGTCGTAGCGACGCCGATTGCAACGGTGTCGGTGGTGGATCAGCTGCACATTACGGCAGACGAATTGCACGTGCTTGACGTGAAAGAAAATTACTTGGGAGCAAACCATTATTATTCCGACAATACGATTCCGACGCGTAAAGAAGCGATCAAGAAAATTAGCCAGATTATTTTGAATTGGCGGTAAATATGGCAGCTAAGTGGCTTGAATTGCATCCAGAAAAAATGTAGAATAAAAAGCAACAGTGGTATTAATAAAAAGCAAGAAAGGCTGTTCACGTGCTTGATGTATTTATAACCTCCAGGGTTCGGCGAAAGATCGTGGTGGTATACGCAAAATATCCAGATTTTCGTACGCATGTGCGCGGTCTCGCTAAGCTGATCAAAGAAGACCCGGGTAATATCCAGCGTGAGTTACGCCGGCTTGAAAAGGTGGGTTTTTTGATGGCTGAAAAACAGGGCAATACACGGATTTATTCAACCAACAAGCAGTTCCCGATTTTTAAAGAGCTGCAAAGCATCGTGATTAAATCGCAGCAGCAAGCAAGCAGCAATCGACCAAAACGAACGACCTCTGATATCCAACCGCGATGACGTTGTTTGAGCAGATCCTGGCAGCACGCGGATTAAGCGACGCGTCGGTACGCCAGGCATTTTTATCGCCTGACTATGCGGCAACAAAATATGATCCGTTTTTGCTATCAGAGATGGATAAGGCGGTAGAGCGGTTGGTGCTGGCGCGCCAAAAGCAGGAAAAAATCGTTATTTATGGCGATTACGATATTGATGGACTGAGCGCGACGGCACTATTGTTGGATGCGTTTCATAGTTTTGGATTTCAACACCTAGACGCGTTTATTCCAAACCGGTTTGTTGAAGGCTATGGCATGACGATTGGCGCGGTCAATAAGGTGTGCGATATAGGCGCGCAGCTGATTGTAACGGTGGACTGCGGCAGTTTGTGCCACACGGAGATTGCGTACGCAGCTGATCTCGGTATTGATACGGTGGTGACAGACCACCATAATATTGCGCCGACACGTCCGCCAGCAGTCGCAACAGTTAATCCAAAATATGCTGATCATGAGTATCCATTTCGTGATTTGTGCGGCGCGGGCGTGGCGTTTAAGCTCGTGCAGGCACTGCAGACGCGGCTAGACGGGTTGCCTGACGGGTACGAAAAATGGCTGCTTGATTTGGTAGCGTTGGGGACAGTATGCGATATTGTGACATTAGCGGATGAGAATCGGGCAAACGTGTACTGGGGACTGGAGGTGTTGAAGAAGCAGCGGCGTACCGGGCTAAAAGCACTGATGGCAGTGAGCGGTATTGAACCAGAGACGGTAAATGCACGGCATTTGGGGTTTGGGCTCGGTCCGCGTATGAATGCGGCGGGACGGCTAGACACAGCGCAGCATAGTTTGGATATGCTGACAGCAACAGACGGAATAGAGGCGCTGGCGGCAAGCGAAAAATTGGAGGCATTTAATGTTGAACGGCGTTCAATTCAGGATGAGATTTTTAAGCAAGCTTGTGAACAAGCGGATGTTATGGCGGATGACCGCGTGCTGGTGGTAGCGAGTGAAGGCTGGAATCATGGTGTGATCGGTATTGTGGCGTCGAAGTTAGTCGAGACGTATAAAAAGCCGGTATTTATCATTGGCATTCGCGGCGATACGGCAACAGGCTCGGCGCGTAGTTTTGGCGATTTTTCAGCGGCAGATGCGGTACGCGCCGCCGACGATATTATCTTGCGCGGTGGCGGACACAGCGCAGCGGCAGGCGTGACGCTTGAGGTGGCGCAGATCCCAGCGTTTCGCAGGCGGGTCAACGAGTTTTATGATAGTTTGAATCTGACTGACCAAGTGCAATTTTTGCAGCCAAGCGCTGACGTTGAGATTAAAGATTTTGCAGAAATAACGGAAGAGTTGGTTGAACAAATTGCTCGGATGGAGCCGTTTGGCAACGGCAATCCCGAGCCAATTCTGAAGATTGCGCGCGCGGTGGTCGTTAGCGCGCGGCGTATGGGGGCGAACGGGCAACATGTAAAAATGACACTGCGCGATGCAGATGGAAAGACGCTGCAGATGCTCGCATTTAACGCGCCGGAATCGTTTTTCCGCGAACCGGGCGATGAGATTGCGGCATGGTTTCAGCCAAATATTAATGAGTGGAACGGCGTGCGGACGGTTGAAGGGCGGTTGCTGCATGTTGAACTACAGTAGGTGATTGTAAAAGCTCTCGCCATCTGGTATAATGACAAACGATATGGTACAAGTTACACGGAAAGATGAACGCGAGGCGAATGAAAATATTCTTCGCCGCTTTAACCGCCGCGTATTGCAAAGCGGAAAACTCGCAAAAGCAAAGGCTATGATGCGCTTTGAGAAAGCGATGAGTAAGACTGATCGCCGCAACAAAGCGATTCTTCGCAAAGAGCGAAAAGCAGAAAAGCTGGCGAAGATTCGCTTAGGAGTGCGCTAGCCAATGGCGTTAAAGCAGCGCATCAGAGACGAAATGAAAGCCGCCCTACTTGGCGGCAATCGTTTTTTGGGCGATACGCTGCGTAATTTAAGCGCAGCAATCTTAGACGAGGAAGTCAAACAGAATAAGCGCGATGACGGCTTGAACGACGAAGCAGTCGAAAAAGTGATCGCGCGCGAAATTAAGAAGCGGCGCGAGTCGGCGGCGATCTATCGTGAGAACGACCGAGTTGATTTAGCGGAGCCGGAAGAGAAAGAGATGGCGATTTTACAGGCGTATTTGCCGGAGCAAATGACCGAAGTAGAGTTGCAACAGTTAATTAATGAGAAGATTGTAGAACTTGGCGTGAGCGATCTGCGCAGTATGGGGCAAGTGGTTGGCGCGGTAAAAGCGGCAGCCGGCAATAAGGCCGACGGTGCGGTGATCGCGAAATTAGTTAAACAAGCGTTAACGAAATAAATAAACAAAGGAGATTGTAGCGATGATTTTATTGTTTGGCCCGACGGGCGCGGGTAAAAGCATGCAGGGGCAAATGCTAGCGGTGCGCCAGGGATGGAAGTGGCTTAGTACTGGCGAGATGCTGCGCCAGAGCGATGATCCGGCAGTAATTGCGACGCTGAAAAGCGGTGAATTGGTAAGCGATGAATTGACATACCATGTGTTTGAACGCGCTGTGCAGGATGCGCGCGATAAAAAATACCCGAATATCATCGTAGACGGTTTTCCGCGCACGAAAGAGCAAGCGGCGTGGCTTGATGACTATATGGAGCGCATGGACGAGAAGATAGATATCGTCGTAGTGCTAGAAGTGCCAGAACAAGAAATCATGCGGCGCCTAGAGAAGCGCGGGCGCATGGAAGATACGCCTGATACGATTGCGCGGCGTATGACTATATACCGCCAAAAGATGTATCCGGTGCTTGGAATTTTTGCTGAAGCGGGTGTGAAAATTATCCACCTAGACGGTACGGGCAGCGCCGGCGAGGTGCACGATAGGATTTACGACGAGGTGAAGCGCGTATGCCCGAATTAATTACCGGCGTGAAAACGCCCGAGCAAATTCAAGCAATGCGCGAAGGCGGCAAGATTTTGGCGCGGGTTTTTGCCGATATCCGCGGATTTGTGCATGCCGGGCAAACGAAACGCGACATAGATGATTTTGTTGCGCAAAAAATTGTTGGGTATGGCGCGGAAATAACTTATAAGACGCCAGAAGTGAACTTTCCGGGTGCGATTTGCATTAGCGTGAACGACGAAATTGTGCACGGCGCGCCAAATGACGATGCGCTGCAGAAAGGCGACGTCGCTAGTTTTGATTTAGTGATTACATACAAGGGAATGAAAACTGACTCGGCGTTTACAATGGTAGTTGACGACGAGCCGAAAGGCGCGGTGAAGCATTTGCTTGCGACAACCGAACGCAGTTTGTATGCGGGGATTGATGCGATAAAAGGGACGGTCCGGACGGGCGACATCGGCGCGGCGATCGAAAAAGTCCTGCAGAACGGTAAACTTGGGATTGTGCGCGAACTGGTTGGGCACGGCGTGGGACTACGCATGCATATGCCGCCGGACATTCCGAACTATGGACGCAAGGGGACAGGCGTGCTGCTGCAGCCGGGCGACACAGTGGCAATTGAGCCGATGGCGACGCTTGGCGGCGAGCGGATTATCCAATTGGATGATGGTTGGACGTATGCGACGCGCGATGGCAGCCTAGCGGCACATTTTGAACACACGATTTTAATCACTGAACACGGCGCGGAAATTATTACGCGGGCGTAGGCGATTCTATACGGGTTATGCTATAATATCCCTATATGCAA
>CALIMZ010000001.1:0-18105 GCA_938045235.1 uncultured Candidatus Saccharibacteria bacterium | reverse complement strand
AAGTCTTCCTGTCATCGTTAAAACTACCGGTACACCGCTGGCAGGTAAGATGATTGCACAAATCACTTCTGGTGGTGGCCCAAATTCGTTGGTTCTTGCGAATGATGGCACGATGTACGCCTGGGGCTGGGGTCAATATGGACAGCTGGGTGATAGCACTATTGGTACAGATGCGAAAGTCCCTGTCGCCGTCAGCACAACTCCTCCCTCTGCGCTCGCTCCTTCCGCGCCGAAAGTTACTTTCGATGGCATTGAGGCGACGAATGTCACAATTGTAAACAGCACAACTATCACTGCAACAACGCCGGCGCATGCGGCAGGTTTGGTTGATGTGGCGATTGATCTCGGCGACGGCGATGAGCTGTATAAAGCCGTCAAAACGAGTAGCTATCGTTATGCGACAGTACCGGATGCGCCGACAAACCTCGCAACCGCGCCGCTTGACAACGCCGTTCGTCTAACCTGGACGGCGCCGGCGAACAACGGCGGCACCCCAATCACTGACTACGTTATTCAATATTCAGCCGATGGCGGTATTACCTGGTCGACCTACAGCCACATTGCATCCACGAGCACTACTGTCACGATTCCATTCCTTACGCCTACGACCTACACGTTCCGCGTAGCAGCAGTAAACGCGATCGGTACGGGCGCATATTCAGCTACGGCAACTGGACAGATTCGCTATATTACCTTATCGGCACCGACTTCGGTTGATATCGCTGTCACGCCAGCGGGCGGCACGAAAATGTCGAGTAAATCGGCAAATGTTCTTGTTGCGACTAACGCTGCTACCGGCTACAAGCTTTCCTTGTCAACGCAAAACGCTAATCGCAATCTCACCAACGGCTCGCAAACCATCACGCCAACAGCAGGCACGCAAATTGCCCCTGCTACGCTTAGCGGTTCGGCTTGGGGCTACCGCGTAAACGGTATAGGTAATTTCGGTAGCACGACAACCGCCGAAAATAATGTTGCCTCTTCGGCGTACACCTGGGCGGGCGTACCAGATCACACCGCGCCGCACGTCATTCGCACTACCGCTATCGCTAACCCAACTGCCGAAACGACCACCGTTTGGTACGGCGTCAGCGTCACCGGTTCGCAGCAGAGCGGCATTTACACAGCAACCGTAACCTATACGGCTATCAATAATTAGGGTGTGGAGGTCAATATGATGTAAGAACGCCGCCACGATCAATGAAATCAGTAAAATAAGGAGGAATAATATGAAAGTACAAACAATATCAAAAATTACCGCGGGGAGCGCACTTGCCTTAGTATGCGTACTCATGCCAGCGATGAGCGCTTCGGCGGCAACCGAAACGGTGAACTCGACGATTCGCGTGCATGTCAACTCGGCGATTACGGTTGGCGTATCGGCGGCGATCGTTGATATTAACGTCACGCCAACAGCTGCCGGCGCTACTGCCAGCGCGGCGCACAACGTTACGGTCGGCACGAACAATGCGAGCGGCTATAAATTGCAGCTTGCGTCGAGCACCGCAGCAACTACGCTTGAAAAAGGCAGCGACACGATTCCAGCTGCCGGCGGTTCGTTTGCGGCGCCAGCAGCGCTCACTACCGATACTTGGGGCTATCGTATTGACTCGTTCGCAGCAAACCAATATGCCGGCATAACCGCCAACACTGCTCCTGTTACGCTCAAAAATACGACCACGCCGTCTATCGCGGGCGGCGACATTACTGCTGTTACCTGGGGAGCAAATGTCAGCACCGCAACGCCGAATGGTACATATACGCGCGAAGTAACCTACACGGCGGTCACGAACTAGCATGAAGTACTTCGGAAGTTGGTTGAAAGTTTTGTTATTATGCGGCGTGTTCGCGGCGGCGTGCAGTTTAGCGGCGCCGATCCCGCCGGCGTATGCTGCCGACAATTCGTCGGGTGATAACGTCCAGCTAATGCTTTCGCCAACTTCTGTTCATGTTGATCTGCGTCCGGGTGCCGTCCAAACAGGTGAGTTCAAAGTCGTCAATAGCGGTTCGCGCCCATTTACCGCCAAAGTCTACGCTGCGCCTTACCGCGTGATCGACGAAGACTACAATCCGGCATTCACCGGCGGCGGCGCGCAAACGCAGATTTCCCGCTGGATTAAATTTTCGCAAAATGAATACGTGCTTGAGCCAAACCAAGTCGCCACTATCCGCTACACTATCAATGTGCCGCGCGATATTCCAGCGGCGGGGCAGTATGCAGCGATTTTCGCCGAAACCACGGGCGACGAAGACCGCGGCGGCACTGTCATCACTAAAAAACGCGTCGGCATGATCGTCTATGGTAAAACCGAGGGCGGCAGCACGCGTCAAAGCGGCGAGCTTGCTTCAATTGATACCCCATGGTGGCAGCAACAAGCGCCGCTTACAGCGAAGCTGCGCGCCAAAAATAGCGGCAACACTGATTTCACTGTCAAGTCGAAACTCATTGTCAAAGATTTTTTCAGCGGCGCAACTATTCATCAGACCGCCGAAACTGAACACGCTGTTCTACCGGACACTACGCGTGCGATTCCGCTTGAGTGGGACGGCGCGCGCGTCGGGCTGTACAATGTTGAGCTCCGTGTCGATATGCTCGGCAATTCCCAAACGATCCAGAGAACCGTATTGCTTATGCCTGCCTGGATGTTCGCGGTCGTTATTATACTAGCATTAACGCTTGTCGGAGGGGTAACGTATGCGCTTGTCAAAAAGCTGCGCGCCAAAAAGAAAAAGATTCGCTTGGGCTAGCCGCTTCGCACGCGCTGCTGTTGCTGCTGTAATTTTGTGCGCGCTGAGTTCGTTGCACGCCGCTCCCGTTGTCTACGCCGACGTCGCCAACTCTACTATTCAAGTTACCGTCTATCGCCCCACGCCGACCATTGGCACGGTTGCAGTTACGTACTATAAGGTAGGCGGCCAGCGCTACGCCAAAGTAGAAGTTCCGATTCGCAGCTCTAACAACCTTGAATACACGTTTGATACGAGCGCGCCGCAGTCGCGGGCTGTTTCGTTTAGCAACAACTGGCAAACCATCACGCTCACGATTCCGCTGCCCGACGACGCCGAGCACGACCTTAAACTCGTCGCTACTAACGCGCCGGCGATCGGCAGCGCCGAAACTACCATCAAGCTCAAATTTACCGAAGCGCCGCCTCCCACGCCGCCGCCATCGCCAACGCCTCAACCGACCCCGCCAAACGCGCCGAGCAACCCGCCGAACTCGTCAAACATCTTCGCCGCCCTCGCGCGTACCGGCGATAGCCTTGCGCTTATAGTATGCCTCGCTCTCTCGCTCGTTGCCGCCGCCCTCGCGCTTTTAGCGCGCCGCCGGCAGGCTGTTGCTGCGGCTATTCCTGCATTGTCTCGTTTTGAAAAAATCCCGCAAAAAATCCTTGACAAACCACAACCGCTTTGCTGCAATTCCCCTCAGAATAGTTTTAACACAAAAAAGGGAGAACTCAACAAAATAAGTAAATAAATAACCAAACTCAATCTCACGCGATAGACCACCACCTATAGCGTCATGTAATCAAAACACAATATCAAATACCAATAATATCTTTAGATAAAACAAAAGATAGAAAAGGAACAGAAATACAATCATGTTAGGGTGGCATCGTCTCTGCAACCATACGGCTGGCTCTTCAGCTGTTCGTACATCAACGGCTCGTACGCATACGCGCATAGTAACCGCGGGCAAGCATAATCCACACACGCACTGAAAGCGCGCGGCTAGCCCGTAAGCACAGTAACCAAATGGCTGCTAATACTCGGCATATCTCTGCCCGGTATGCTTCCGGCCTCCATCTCTTCCGCAAAAACCGGCTCGTTCCGGTTTGTTTCGCGTTTATCATGGCTGTTTGCACCGGCATTCTCAGCTACCTTGCTGTCAACCGCCAAGCAAACGCCGCTTCAGCGCCGTCATCTTCGACCAACGTCTCGCTCAGCGCCGGCGACGCTAGCATCACCGTCTCATGGCATCGCCCAATATCCCTCGGCGGCGGCTCGCTGACAAACTACCTCATCGAACACCACGCCCTTGGCGCCGGCAGCTGGACGACTAACAATGCCGCGCCAACCGCTACCTCATATACCATCTCCGGCCTCACCAACGACCATAAGTACCAAGTACGCATTGCCGCTAAAACCGCCTCGGGCACAAGCCCTTATGCGCCAATCCTCCTTGCTATCCCGCACGCTGCCCCGACTATCTCCCACGTCGACCCGGCAGCAGATGTTACGCCAGGACAAACCATCACGATACAGGGGAGCGGGTTTCTGCCGAAAGGGAAGACGGTACGGTCTATGCCTGGGGAGACAACAGTAGTGGCGCACTCGGTAATGGCACAAACACAGGCTCTAATATTCCAGTTGCCGTGAAGACTATTGGCACACCTATGGAAGGCAAGGCGGCTGTATATGCGGCTGCGGGTTTAGGTTATTCTCTCGCGCTCGCCTCAGACGGTACAGTGTATGCATGGGGAAATAATGAGCATGGTCAGCTCGGAAATGGCACAACAATAAATTCTACCGTTTCTGCAGCCGTCTCTCTCACCGGCAACTCCGCCCTCGCCCCCTCCACCCCCCAAAGTAACCATCGGCGGCGTTCCCGCTACAGACGTCACGATCGTAGACAGCAACACTATCACCGTGAAAGTTCCCGCCCACGCTAACGGTCTTGTCGATGTTACAGTTGATCTCGGCAATGGCGACCCGCTCTACAAAGCCGTCAAAACAAATGCCTTCCGCTACGGCCCTAACCCCGCCGCGCCAGGCAGCGGCGGCGCTGGTAGCGCAAATGGCGGCAACGGCCAGCACTACCGCGGCTCCCGCCCAGGCGGCACCCTCGCCAACACCGACGATAACCTCACCATTCTGCTCTTCGCCGCCGGCGTCCTCATCGCAGGCGCCCTCACCCTCATCATCGGCGTCCGCCTCCGCAGAGACTGGCAGGTGTAGAACCCTAAGAAACACATAGAGCAGCTGCATAAGCACAGCGCCATACCGCAAACCAAAGCGACGAACAAGGACGGGTTCGCCGCTTTTGGCGGGTGTGTCATTAATGTTATCGACAGTACGCAAATACTTGTTGCAATGAAAAACCGGTATCATTTCTTGAAAAAGGCGATTATAATAGCAGCAGATGTCCCGCCCCAAGCCAACCATTCGCCAACTGATCCGCGCGCTTTATAGCGTGGCGAAAACATCGCTGCGAATCGCGCCAGGCATGTCGGTACTGCAGATTACCGGCTCGGCGATTTCTGCCGGTTTGCCGATTGCCACAACGTATCTAGCGGCGCTCACGACCACGGCGCTCGCCGAAGCGTACGCAGGCGATCGTGCAGCAGGCAGCCGCGTGGTGTGGCTGGTGGCGGCAGCGGCGCTATCGGGCGTGTTGATGGCGGCGTGGGGCATTTTCGAGCGCTATGCGAGCGAGCTTATGCGGTTTCGTATCAAAACCGCTATGTCCGACGTGATGTACGAGCGCTTTTGTGCGATTGAGTTTTGGCGCTACGATGACAAAGACACGATCGATATGTACGAGCGCGCCAAAGAATTTGCGCAATTTTTTCCATATATTTTTGCGCGTTTGGCAGATGTCGTGACGCATACGTTTACGTTTGTATTTACAGTTTGGGCGCTTATTGCGATCAATGCGTGGCTGGGGCTGGCGGTCGTGCTCGCTGCAGTTCCGAGCGTGATCGTGCAGTTCCGGCTGTCGCGGCTTAATGCAAATCATTGGCGCGAAAATGTCGAAACGCGCCGGCGCGCCAGCTGGATCGAATGGGAAATGCTCAAACCGCAAAAGATGATTGATTTGCGGCTGTACGGACTGGTTCGTCATTTGCTTGATATGCGTATGGCGCTGCTCGAAAAAGATCAAAAAACGCGTATTGATTTTGAGCGGAAATTTTTGGCGAAAAGACTCGCTGCAGAATTGTTCCAGGCGGCGGTGGAGGTCGGCGCGCTCGTGTGGGTCGTGTACGAAATTGTCGCGCACCGCCAGCCGATCGGGCAGTTTTTGTTTGTGCAGCAAACAGCGGGCCGCGCGCTCGGCAGTGTCAGCAGCTTGGTCTCGACGGTTAATAGCATGGATGAAGATTTGGCGAATTTGTTTGACTACCAGCGGTTTATGGAGCTGCCGCTCGCTAAGCAGGGTGGTAAAACAGTGCCGGCGTTACATCGCGATATACGATTCAAGGACGTGAGTTTTCGCTATCCGGGCAGCGGTACGCTCGTGCTTGATCATATCAATTTGACTATCAAGCGCGGCCAGCATGTTGCGCTCGTCGGCGAAAACGGCGCGGGTAAAACGACGCTGCTGAAATTATTGGCGGGATTGTACCAGCCGGTTGGCGGCGAAGTAGCGGTTGATGGCGAGCCGCTTGCGTCGGCTAATATACAAACGTGGCACCGGCAGCTAGGCGTGCTCAGCCAAAATTTTACGCAGTATGATTTCGCGACAGCTGCCGAGAATGTGTGGTTCGGCGATGTGTCAAAAACGCCGGGCCAGGAACGAGTAGACGCTGCGCTACGCGAAGCCGAGGCAGCAAAATTTGTTGCTAAGCTGCCGAAAGGCGTCGACAGCTACGTGAACCAGTGGATGGAGTCCGACGATGGCGTGAAAGGCGTGGATTTGTCGGGCGGGCAATGGCAGCGATTGGCGCTTGCCCGCAACTTTTACCGCGACAGCCCGATTGTTATTTTAGACGAACCAACGAGCGCGATTGACGCGCTGGCGGAGGCTCGCATTTTCGATCGGTTGTTCCAGCAAAAACAGAAGACGATTATTACTGTATCGCACCGTCTGAGCACAGTTGAGAAAGCTGATATGATTTTTATGCTCGCGCACGGTAAAGTTGTCGAGCATGGCACGCACGCCGAGCTCGTCGCCCAGCACGGCGCGTATTACCATATGTTTGAATCGCAGCTCCGGCATAAATAATTACAAGCAGGCGGGGCGCTTTTACTGCTGCGCCTGTGCTGTTTGAGCGGTATTAAGCACTTGCATTTTACCGGCAAATACGCGATACTATTAAGTATGCTGGTACGCAATGGGGTGCCCGTTGCGATTAAAAAATAAACATCAAAACTTCCGTGCCCCGGGTGGGCGCGTAACAGCACGAAAGTCGCCTCTAGAATTTGGGGCGATTTTTTGATACGATAGTAGTGATGGGGCATTAGCTCAGTTGATAGAGCGCAGCATTCGCATTGCTGAGGTCGCGAGTTTGACTCTCGCATGCTCCACCATATTCGGGTGGATTTGGGAAAATTTGCGGGAAATTAGCTCAGTTGGCTAGAGCGCAGCATTCACATTGCTGAGGTCACAGGTTCGAGCCCTGTATTTCCCACCAGGAATTAGTATATTATGCGGGGTATTAGCTCATTTGGCTAGAGCGCTTCGCTGGCAGCGAAGAGGTGAGGAGTTCGAATCTCCTATACTCCACCAAATTATACAGGCAAGCATTGTTGCTTGTTTTTTATTTTTCACATTGACTATTTCGCTCACGGTTGCTATACTAACGTTAGGTCAATACGTTGTTTTCTGTTGCTCAAATTGAGTTTATCGGCGTCTGAGAACGGAAAATGTAATGCGTGAAACACACCCCTAGTTGTACCGTTGCACGATAAAAAGCGCAACTTTTTTGTTGCTAAAAATAGTAAGTAAAGGAGAACATATGCCTCGCAACAAGCGTGAAGGATTAGTTTTTGGCGTCGCTATGGCGTTCACGATGTCATTATTTATGAATATATTTAACGCGTTTCGCCACAGCGGTATATCAGTTGAAGCGCTCGGGCACGCCTTGTTGCTGCAGCCGGTGATTTTTACTATCGTGATGATTGTCGAAAATGCAGTCGTATCAAAAGCAGCGCGCAAAGTCATGAGCGGTATGGTGCAAAAAAATGACAGCGCTTCGGCAAAAGCACTCGCTCAGACGGTGTGTATGGTGACGGGTATGTCTCTCGCGATGAGTGCGATCGGGCTGGCACTGTCTGGCACGACGCTCGCTGCGATGCCGGCACAATTTGCACTGGCGTGGCCGGTAAATTTCTGTGCTGCTTTTTTTCTGGCAGATGTTTGCGGCAGCACATGTTGCCCGCAGCGCACTTCGGCTTTTTCGCCGCTATAGCCGAAATACGAATACTGCGGTCGTTGCTGAGTAGCGTGGGTGCAATGCATAGTTTTTCGCGCGGGTTATCTTGGTTAATGCAGATCATTATGATATAATAACTGTGAGCAAGATCTGTGCCGCCGCAGACCGTTTTTTTATGAAATAAGCAGAAGCCTACGCGGTATTAAGGAATACTATGACCGATCCAAACTATATTCGAAATGTTGCAATTATTGCGCACGTTGACCATGGGAAAACGACGCTTGTCGACGGATTGCTCAAGCAATCAAATACGTTTCGCGACAATCAGGCGGAAATGGCGCAAGCGTTGATTATGGATTCGGGCGATCAGGAGCGCGAGCGCGGTATTACTATCACCGCCAAACAGACGACGGTGTACTACGGCGATTACAAAATCAATATTATTGACACGCCGGGGCATGCGGATTTTTCCGGCGAGGTTGAGCGGACGCTTAATATGGCAGACGGCGTGTTGCTTATCGTCGACGCGCAGGAAGGACCGATGCCGCAAACGAAATTCGTTTTGAGTAAAGCGCTGGAGCTGGGCCTAAAGCCGGTAGTAGTGATCAATAAAATTGACAAGCCGGCGCGCCGCGTCGCTGAAGTTGAAGACGAACTGGCGGATTTATTTTTGGAGCTCGCGACCGACGAGTCGCAGCTAAAGTATCCAGTGTATTATGCGGCGGCGCGCGATGGCAAATCGTGGGTGCATATGCCAAGCGACCCGAGCGAGCCGGCCGATTTAACGCCGATTTTCGAGGCGATTGTTCAGCAAATTCCTGCGCCAAACGTGTCGGTGGACGGTTCGTTTCAAATGCTCGTAACAGCCCTGCAGTATGATAGCTTTTTGGGAAAGTATGCGATTGGGCGGATTAGCCGCGGTGTCGCTAAACGCGCAATGCCGATTGTGCTAATGAAAACTGACGGCGCGGCGCAAAACGCTAAAATTGATAAATTATTTATTAGCCGCGGGCTCGCCAAAGAAGAAGTCGACGAAGCGGTAGCGGGCGATATTGTTTATGTCGTTGGCGCGGCTGCAGCGCATATCGGCGAGACACTTGCCGACCGCGACAATCCTGAAGCGTTGCCGGTGATGGATGTCGAAGCGCCGACGATTAGCATGTATCTCGGGCCGAATACGAGCCCGATGAAAGGCCGCGAGGGTGAATTTACGACATCGCGGCAAATTGGCGATCGGTTGCAGCGCGAGCTAGAGACGAATGTGGCACTTCGTGTACGCGAGGACGGCATTGGATTTATCATTTCGGGTCGCGGCGAATTGCATTTAAGCGTGCTAATTGAAGCGATGCGGCGCGAGGGTTATGAGTTTGAAGTTGGGCGTCCGAAAGTTGTAACGATAAACGAAGACGGTGTCGAGAAAGAGCCGGTTGAAGAACTGTTGATTGAAATTGGTGCAGAGTTTGTCGGCGTTGTCAGCCAGGAGCTTGGCAAGCGTAAGGCGGAATTGGTTAAGCAAGAACAAACCGCGAGCGGTGCTGCGCGCATGACCTATCTCATCACGACGCGCGCGTTGATTGGATTACGCAACACGCTATTGACCGACACGAAAGGTACGGTGATTATGTATAGCTTGCCGCATGGTTATCAGCCGGCGAGCAGCACGTTGCCGCGAACGCGCAATGGCGTGTTGATTGCTTTTGAAGCTGGTACAACGACGCCGTATGCGCTTGAAAACGCCGAAAGCCGCGGCGAATTATTTGTCGGACCGGGCGTAGAGGTGTATGCTGGCATGATTGTCGGGCTAAACAATCGTATGGACGACATGGAGATCAACGTTTGCAAAGCGAAGCACCTGACAAACATGCGTTCAAAATCAAGCGACGGCACAGTGCAGTTGACGCCGCATACAGAACTTAGTTTAGAGCAATCAATTGATTTTATTGAAGACGATGAATTGCTTGAGGTGACGCCGAAAAGTTTGCGTCTGCGTAAAAAATATCTCGACGCTAACGAACGCAAACGCCATAATAAATCGTAAATAACAATCCCCCTGCGCGGTAGGTCGGGGGATTGTTATTAGCTTTAGCTGTTAGCCGATGTACTGTACGGTGATTCGCTTTCGCTTCATAGCTCTCCTTTTTGTTTTTTAGTGATGTTTGTGTGATTAACCACTGTATTTATATTAGCATAAGCATGATAAAAAGTCAATAGTATTTTTTAATATTCTTGTTGTAACAGGGGTAGATTTGGCGTATAATGCCATCTATGCGCAAACGATTGTTAACAAAAAAATCCGAGGAGATTATCAAAAAAAGTTCCGATTCGCTTAAGACTGCAACAGTCCATACGGTCGGTTTACTAAAGCCTGTCGCAAAAAGCCCAGATGAGTCGCTGCGTGATTTATTTGATGCCGTGCAGGCAGAGCGCGTGTATGCCGACGGTAAAACGTTTGTCGATATGGTGCCGTGCGATTCAGTTGCAGCGGTCGTACGCCGGTATATGAAAGAGCGCAAAAAGCCTGAGTTTGACTTAGCAGAATTTGTTTCGCATAATTTTCAGCCGGTAAAACACAACGTGCCGCAATACGAGCCGGACGAAACGACAACGGCGCGCCAGCATGTATCGAATTTGTGGCGCGTGCTAGAACGGCGTAATCGGCGTAATCGCGGTTCATTAATTGCGTTGCCATACAAATATATTACGCCGGGCGGGCGATTTGAAGAACAATTTTATTGGGATAGCTATTTTATTATGCTCGGACTTGCGGCGGACGGCAGGTGGCGCGCTGTGCATGATATGATGCGTAACTATACATATATGCTGCGTAAATTTAATATGATTCCGACCGCAAATCGTACCTATTTTTTGAGCCGGTCGCAGCCGCCGTTCTTCGCGCGTATGGTGCAGTTGTTAGCGCAGCAGCGCGGTGCGCGGCGCACGTATATTGAGTTTTTGCCTAGCATGCTCGCTGAATATCGATTTTGGATGGATGGGCGGCGGCGCCTCGCGACGAGACCGGATTGTACTGCGCACCGCCGTGTCGTGCGTATGCCGCATGGCGAAATTCTTAACCGGTTTTACGATGATCAATCGACGCCACGCCCGGAATCACAGCGCGAAGACATTGAAACGGCTGAAGTCGCTGACCAGAAAGAGCAAGTTTATATTGATTTGCGAGCAGCGGCGGAAAGCGGCTGGGATTTCAGTAGCCGTTGGTTTCGCGATACTTGCGACATCAAAACGATCGAAACGACGAAAATTGTGCCGGTTGATCTGAATTGTTTGATGTATGATTTGGAATGTGCGATCGCCGAATCGTACCGGTTCCTCAAACAAAAGCGTTTAGCGCGGCGGTTTGAGCAGGCTGCTGCTCACCGTGCCAAAGCAATTCAGCGATACTGTTGGAATGAGTCAAGTCAATTTTTTGAGGATTTTCATACCGTTCGACAAACGTTGAATGACCGTTTAACACTCGCGGGGGTGTTTCCGCTGTACGCCGGTATCGCGACGCCTGAACAAGCGGCAGCTGTAGCTGAGCGGATTAGAACGGACTTTTTGCATGCGGGCGGCGTTGCAGCGACGCTCGTCAATAACGGCCAGCAGTGGGATTTTCCAAATGGCTGGGCGCCGTTGCAGTGGGTAACAATCAAAGGATTGGGCTTATATGGCTATGACGAATTAGCGGTAGAAATCCGCGACCGCTGGCTTGCGCTGAATGAATCGGTGTTTATGAGCGAACGAAAAATGGTTGAGAAATACGATGTCGTTGCAGCGGCGCCAGGCGGCGGTGGCGAGTACGAGTTGCAAGACGGTTTTGGCTGGACGAACGGCGTATATGCTGCGCTCAAAGACGAACAGGAGAAAGAATATGGCGCGTAAACGCTGGGCAAATGTAAACGCCTTGTATCAAATTTATCCGCGATCATTTATGGATTCAAATGGCGATGGTATTGGTGATTTGCGTGGTGTAATTGACAAGCTAGCCTATATAAAAAGCGGTGAAAAATCGCTTGGCATCGACGCGATTTGGTTTTCTCCGTTCTATCCATCACCGCAAGCTGACATGGGCTATGACGTGTCGGAATATTGCGATATTGATCCGATGTTTGGCTCGCTTGATGATTTTCGCGAACTGATCGAAAAAGCGCACGCAAGCGGCATTAAAGTCATGGCTGATTTCGTGCCGAACCATACAAGCGATCAGCACCCGTGGTTTCTGGAGTCGCAATCGTCGCGCGATAATGACAAAAGTGATTTTTATACGTGGCATGATGCGCGCGCAGATGGTTCGCCGCCAAATAATTGGCTGAGTATTTTTGGAGGCTCGGCGTGGCAGTGGAATGAATCACGGCAGCAATATTATTTACACACGTTCTTGAAAGAGCAGCCCGATTTGAATTGGGACAATCCGGCGGTGCGCCAAGAAATGAAGCGCGTTCTGAAATTTTGGCTTGATTTAGGCGTTGATGGATTTCGCGCTGACGCAGTGCGGTGGATTAGTAAAGATCCGCACCAGCGCGATGATCCGCTCGCAGCGCATTGCCCTGATGAGCAATCAGTGCAGTCGTTTGACGATTTGCAGCATAAATATAGCCGTTTTTGGGAAAACCTGTTTCCATATTTGCGCGAGCTGACGGATATTGTGGCATCATATGACGATAGAATCATGATTTTCGAAGATTATCCCGATGGAAATTACGGCACGCAGGAACAATATCTCGGATTTTACGGCGTCAACCCTGACGTGTCGATGCCATTTAATTTTGAAGGTTTGGGCGCGAAATTCTCGGCGGAATCGTTTAGTACGATGGTAAATGAATTTCAGGGCATGATCAATCCTGATATTCATACGCCGGTGTATTGTTTTAGTAATCACGACCAAGCGCGAATCGCGACGCGTTATGGTGGTACAGAGCAGGCGCGGCTCGTTGCGCTGATGCAATTGACGCTGCCGGGTCTGCCGGTGGTGTACTACGGCGATGAAATCGGTATGACGAACGCGCCGATCCAATTTAATGAAATTCAAGACAAGTCAGTATTTAGCCACGGTAACGACGAGTCGGTCGGGCGCGATCCCGAGCGTACGCCTATGCAATGGACGGGTGAAAAAAATGCCGGTTTTAGCCAAGTAAAACCGTGGTTGCCTGTTGATCCTATAAGTAAAAAAGTGAATGTTGACGTTGAGCAGCACGACCCCGATTCGTTTTTTGCCTTATATCAGCGGCTGCTGAAATTACGCAGTCAGTACGATATTCTGCGCATGGGCGAATACGAGCCGATCGGTGATGCAGGCGACGACATATTTGCGTATGCCCGGTGGATCGGCAAGGAGCAGCACGCGTTTGTGGCGCTCAACTTTAGCGAAGAGATGCGCCGTGTTACGTTGCCGCACGCTGGATTTGTTTTATGCTCAACGCATCCGGTTGACTATCCGGCAATTAGCGCAAACGGCGTTGTAACGCTCCGGCCGTATGAGGGCGTTTTGGTTGAATGTAGCGAGCACCGATTGCAGCGCGACAACTAAGCAAAGATCCGCATGGTTGAATATACATGTACTAACTGATCAGCAGCTTGACCTGATTTCATCGGGTAGAAATCCCTTCTCATGCCGAAAGCCTGCTTGCCATTTGTAATCTTTGCCGTAGCCGAGATCTTTCATCAACTTCGTCGGCGCGTTACGGATATGGAGCGGTACAGGCGCGTCGGGAAATTGTTTCGCTAGATCTTTGGCGGCATGCATTAGGTCGGTGATTTCGCGCGATTTTGGGCTGCGCGCCAAAGCGACGGCACAGTGGTATAAATTATAGTTTGCTTCCGGCAGCCCGACGCGTTCAACTGCTTGGAATGTTGCCACCGCGAGCGCGAGCGCGCCATTACCCGCTAGCCCAATGTCTTCAGAAGCGAAAATTATCATGCGCCGTGCGATAAACTTTGGATCTTCGCCGGCATCAATCATTCGGCTGAGATAATAGAGCGCCGCTTGCACATCGCTGCCGCGCAGCGACTTGATGAACGCTGAAATCACGTCGTAGTGCATGTCGCCTTTTTTGTCATAGCCAGGAATTTTCTTTTGTGCTGCCGCTTTTACGATATCGGGTGTAATTTTTTCACCAAAACCGAGTGCTAATTCAAGATTTCCGAGTGCTACGCGTGCGTCGCCGCTAGATAATTCTGCGAGATAGTCTAGCGCTTTCGGTGTGATTTGCTTTGATTTGCCAAGCGTTTTTAGTGCGCGCTTCAGAATCGCAATAATTTCATCTTTTGCAAGCGGCTGCAATACAAGCACGCGCGTACGGCTTAATAGAGCGGGAATGACCTCAAAGCTGGGGTTCTCGGTCGTGGCGCCAATCAGGGTAATCAGCCCTGACTCAACGTGCGGCAAGAACGCGTCTTGCTGCGCTTTGTTGAAGCGGTGGATTTCGTCGACAAACAAAATCGTGCGCAAACCTAAATTCCAATTTTGCCGCGCGTGCTCAATTACTTTTTCAACGTCTTTTTTACCGCTTGTGACGGCGCTGAGTTCAATAAATTCCGCGTTCACTTCGCGCGCGATAATACGCGCCAGCGTCGTTTTGCCTGTGCCTGGTGGACCCCAAAAAATCAAACTGACCGGCTCGCCCTGTACCACGATTCGGCGCAGCAACTCGCCGTCGCCGAGCAGTTGCCCTTGTCCAATTACCTCGCCTAAGCTCTTCGGCCGCATTCGTTCTGCGAGCGGTATCCTCTCCATATTTGTATTATACCGCGATACGTGGTATAAAAATAGAGCGCC
Source organism: uncultured Candidatus Saccharibacteria bacterium (assembly GCA_938045235.1). Classification (GTDB taxonomy): domain Bacteria; phylum Patescibacteriota; class Saccharimonadia; order Saccharimonadales; family Saccharimonadaceae; genus Saccharimonas. The sequence continues at coordinate 3,237 of CALIMZ010000001.1, read as the reverse complement.
GCACCATCTATGTTTGTGCTTTTGTTTGAACCGTGCGATAATTATAAGCAGTAAAAGGAGGAGTTGTATGGAAATTTTTATCGTCATATGCGTACTTGCATTTATTGCGATGTTGAGCGGTATACGGGTGGTGAATCAATACCAGCGCGGCGTAGTGCTGACGCTTGGCAAGTTTTCTGGCGTGCGCGAACCAGGGCTTCGTATCGTTTTGCCCGTCATTCAAACGATGACGCTAGTTGATATACGCTCGACGCCGATTGACGTGCCGAAGCAAGAGGTAATTACTAGAGACAATGTAACGGTTGGCGTTGATGCGGTTGTTTATTTTCGCGTCGTTAATGCGCCGAAAGCTGTGCTTGAGACGACGAATTATATCTATGCTACTAGCCAGTTCGCGCAGGCTGCTTTGCGCGATGTGACCGGTAATGTCGACATGGACGATCTGCTCGCTAAGCGCGAAGAGATTTCGCAGCAAATCAAAGAGATTGTTGATGCCGAGACAGACAAATGGGGCATTGATGTTGAAAATGTAAAAATTCAAAATATTGAATTACCGGGCGACATGAAGCGGGCGATGGCGAAGCAGGCAGAGGCCGAGCGCGAACGCCGCAGTAATATTATCAATGCCGACGGTGAAAAGCAGGCTGCTAAAACCTTGGCGGAGGCCGCTGAAATCTTAGCAACAACGCCAGGCGCAATTAACCTGCGCACGCTGAATACCTTGGAGCGCATCTCGACAGAGCCGTCGCAAAAAACAATGATGCTGTTTCCGGTTGAATTGATTGATGCGCTGCGCGGCGGAAAGAAGTAAGCGTTGTCACTCCTAGCTAAATATTGTTGTCGTTGGCATGACGTTTGTAAACAAAAAGGCGCTTAAGCGCCGAAGTGCTCGTGGTGGCAATGTATGCCAAAGCTCGAACCTATTTCGAACGTAAAAACTGAGCAATGCAGGCTCAGCCTCAACGCCTGCGGGCGCACGCGCCCGCTCGCCCCACCAGAAAAACCCTTTGAATTATCTTTTTGAAATTTCCCCGCCGATCTTTTATTTTTTAGTTGAAAAGGGTGTTTTCTGGGTGGGGACGACTACTGCCATGACAGTAGAGGCGTTGGGGCTTCGCCAAGGCGGCAGAGGCGGCAGACGCCGCGCTACGCGCCCTCGTTCTGAAAGCTTAACCTACACCCTGTAAGTTTATCGACAGCCAAAGTACATAAAGCACGGCTATATCCAGTGTGGATATGCCAGACATAGCGTAGGTTAACCAAAAAGCATGTGCTCGGTGCGCAAACTCCGTAAATCTGATAGAATAGGATTAAAACAAATACGCAAAGAGAAGCAAGGATATAACAGAATGGGTACTATAACTGTAAACGTCAATCCAAAGACACTTATATGGGCTCGTGAAGAGCTTGGATTTCACTTGGATGATGTCGCTAGTAAAATTAAAAAAGATATAGATACCATTCAAGATTGGGAGGCGCACGGCAAGAATTTGCGTTATACCGATTTGGTAAAGCTCAGTAAGCTCTATAAGCGGCAAGTTCCTGTATTTTTTCTGAACAATACGCCAGCAAAAACAGCTAAACCAAAGGATTTTCGCAACCTCAGCGTTAAAAGCAGAGGCCTTAGCCCTGATGCAATGTTGGCAATCCGTAGGACTAAAAGATACCTTGACCTGTATCGTGAGCACACACCAGCCAATCAGCTAACAGAGCAGTATAAATGGGTGCAGACGATAAAGGATTACCGGCACAACGGGCTTGAGCAAGCACTTCGTGATTTGCTTGACGTACCTATTAGTGAGCAAAAGAAAGCCAAAAATAAGACGCTCAAGTTTTGGCGCAATCGCATAGAGGAAAGATTGGGCGTATTTGTGTTTCAATTCCCCGTAGATAGCCATGAATTTGACGGTTTTAGCTATATTGCAGACGGCGTGCCTTTCGGCATTACACTAAATAGTAGAGTTGCCGAGAAGCGCAAGATATTCACAATCTTTCACGAGATAGGACATATCATTGAGGGTACTGCTGGCATCTGTATTACAAGCACCAGTCAGCAGACACGGCAAATCGAAGCGCGATGTAATAAATTTGCTGCTACTTTCTTAATGCCAAGAGAAGAAGTCGCTGCTCCTAGCAGCTTTGAAGAGCTACAGCAGCATGCAGATGAGCTAGGTGTTAGCAAAGAAGCGTATTTGATACGAGCGTACGATCTTAAGCTAGTGAAAGATGGTGATTTTAATAAGTATATGACCACAATCCAAAAGATGAACAAAAAGATTGCCGAAGAACAAAGACGGAAAAACAAAGACAAAGACGGTTTTGTTCCTCGTGATGTTGTCAGTAAGAGTTACAGGGGTGATAAGTTTTTTGATTTCGTATTAGAGGCGTATGACGCTAACCGCATAAGTCCTGCGGTTGTCCGTGATGTTTTAGATCTTAAATTGGTGGGGTTAGGTAGGTTTGATAGGTAATGACCCTCGCCAGCAAGGAAAAGATCTACATCTTTGACGCAAATGTGTTTATCAATTTGCATAGAATTGATATGCATTCAATTCGCCTGCCCACTGAAGTATGGACAAAACTTGATGAGCTAATGACTAGCGGTAAAATTATATCGCACCGCACAGTTTATGATGAAGTGGTAAGCGGATCGAAAAAACCAGACAAAGTATCGGCATGGCTTCAGCCGCGCTCTTCCTACTTTGAGCGCTCAACCGCTCGACAGATAGAGATAATGGCCGACGTTATCAACAGGTTTCCAAAGCTCATTGATGTTAATATCGAAAGAGATCAGGCTGATCCATGGCTCGTTGCTTTAGCTGCCGAAAAAATCGAACAAGACTCAAGTCATGAATACGTTGTTGTTACACAAGAGAGTCAAGCAAGCACTGTAAAATTGCCCGCCGCATGCAAAGCCTTTAATGTCCACTCAATTTCATTGGCGAACTTCTTTGAAGAGAACGGCATTACCTTTGGCGTTAGTTTTAATTAAGAACAGACGCTTGACGAGTTAGATAAACAGCTTGCATGTATAGATTGATCGAGTCGGCTATCTTATCTGTAACAGTCATATTTTGTGCTCGAAGATATGGCTCAAGTATCGCAAGCGTCGCACCCGTCGGAAACAGCACGGGTAATATCTGACTCACAATTCGCTCATCATCAAAGAGTTTGCGGAATATGCGGAGTGGCAGGGCTTTTATTTCTTCGGCAGATTCTTCGGGGGTGCTGTCAAAA